>NZ_JBCHVC010000023.1:0-612 GCF_039023495.1 Erwinia magellanica | reverse complement strand
CGAACTGGCAGGCAGCGCAGCTGTTGACGGGAACGGCAGCTGGAGCTGGACGCCGGAGCAGGATCTGGCCGACGGCACTGAGCATGAGCTGACCGTGACCGCCGTTGATGCGGCGGGCAACGAAAGCCCGGCTGTCAGCGGCACCGCTGACGACGGCTGGAACTTCACCGTTGACACCTCCGTTCCGGACAACCAGACCTCCGGCGTTGTGGTTGACTCCATCAGCCTGACCGACGACGTCGGCCCGGTTACCGGTGAGATCGCCGACGGCGGCGTCACCGACGACACGCGTCCGACCCTCACGGGCAACGCGACCGCGGATATCGACCATATCAATATCTACGACAACGGCGAACTGGCAGGCAGCGCCACTGTTGACGGGAACGGCAGCTGGAGCTGGACGCCGGAGCAGGATCTGGCCGACGGCACTGAGCATGAGCTGACCGTCACTGCGGTGGACGCGGCGGGCAACGAAGGCCCGGCTGTCAGCGGCACCGCCGACGACGGCTGGAACTTCACCGTTGACACCTCCGTTCCGGACAACCAGGCCTCCGGCGTTGTGGTTGACTCCATCAGCCTGACCGACGACGTCGGCCCGGTCACCGGCGAGAT
>NZ_JBCHVC010000022.1:0-767 GCF_039023495.1 Erwinia magellanica | reverse complement strand
ACCCTGAGCGACGGCAGCGTGGTGATTTTCTGGGATACCAGCGACAGCGGGGCAAACGGCTCTGACATCCGCGCGGTGCACTACCGCGTGGACGCGGAGACCGGCGCGCTGACCCTGGTGGGCAGCGGTGACTTCATCGTCAACGGCTATACCACCGGCAAGCAGTACAAGCCGGTCGGGGTGGCGCTGGAAGATGGCGGCTACCTGCTTATCTGGGGCTCGGATGGCGGCGACGGGGATGGCTCCGCCATCTACGCGCAGCGCTTCGACGCCAACGACCATAAGGTCGGCCGCGAGTTCCTGGTGAACACCACCACGGCGGGCAACCAGGGCAACGGCGGCGACTCGGTGGACGCCACCCACATCTTCGACGCGGTGCTGACGGCGGACGGCAGCGTCTATGTCACCTGGCAGTCGGATAACGTGGACGGCGCGGGCACCGGCATCGAGGGTATCGTGATCGACGTGGACGCGGCGTTCTACTCCGAGTACATGGTGAACACCACCACCACCGGCGCGCAGACGGTCTCCTCCGTCACCGGCCTGCCGGACGGCGGGGCGATCGTGGTGTGGCAGTCGGCAGGCGGCGACGGTTCCGGCAGCTGCATCAAAGGGCAGCTGCTGGATGCGAAGGGCCAGCCGGTGGGCGCGGAGTTCACGGTGAACACCACCACGGCGGGCGATCAGCTGACGCCGCAGGTGGCGGCGCTGGCGGACGGCAGCTTCCAGGTGGTCTGGAGCACCGACTCTGGCGTTCATATCAAGGG
>NZ_JBCHVC010000021.1:0-806 GCF_039023495.1 Erwinia magellanica | reverse complement strand
ACAGCGAGGCGACCTTTACCCTGACGGTGGATACCACACCGCCTGAGCCAGTGATCATTCAGTCACTGCAAGATGACGTTGGCACTGTCCAGTTCACCTCACCGGTGGCTGGCAATGTCACCGACGATCCGGCGCCGACCTTTACCGGTACGGCAGAAGCGGGATCGCAGGTTACGCTTTATGACAATGGCATTCTGCTGGCAACCATTACGGCAGATGCGGAGGGTAACTGGAGCTATACCCCGACCACTAACTTGTTAGAGGGAACACACAGCATTACCGCGACGGCGACGGATGCGGCAGGCAACGTAAGCGAACTCAGCAATAGCTGGAATTTCATTCTGGACATCACGGCGCCTAACGTGGGTATTTCAGGCAACTCTGAAGAGTCACTGAGCGGTGTGACTGAACCTGGCGTTGTGGTTGTTGTAGTGGATAAAAACGGCACGCAGTACAGCACCGTGGCAGATCAGCAGGGTAAATGGGTAATTGCGCCTAACCCTGTGGCCGCGGGAGAGTCTGGAGAGATCTATGCGATCGATCCGGCAGGCAACCAGGGCGAAGCGGTAGCGTTTCAGGGATCGGCTCTGGCCAGTTATAGCTTGCTGAATGAAAGTACCCAGGTGAATACCACCACTGCGGGCGACCAGCTTAACCCGGCGACCACCCGGCTGGCCGACGGCCGCATCGTGGTGGTGTGGCAGGGCACGGGCGTTTCGGGTACCGAGGTCTACATGCAGCTCTATGAGGCCGACGGTATTCACAAAATCGGCACCGAGCAGCAGG
Source organism: Erwinia magellanica (assembly GCF_039023495.1). Taxonomy (NCBI): domain Bacteria; kingdom Pseudomonadati; phylum Pseudomonadota; class Gammaproteobacteria; order Enterobacterales; family Erwiniaceae; genus Erwinia; species Erwinia magellanica. The sequence goes on along the minus strand of NZ_JBCHVC010000021.1, from coordinate 20 downwards.
TCAACCAGCGCACCGCCAAC
>NZ_JBCHVC010000020.1:0-1053 GCF_039023495.1 Erwinia magellanica | reverse complement strand
GCTGGAGCTGGACGCCTGAAAGCGCGCTGGCGAGCGGGGCGCACGCCCTGACCGTGGCGGCGGTTGACGCGGCGGGTAACGAAGGCCCGCAGGTGAGCGGCACCGCGGATGAGGCGTGGGACTTCAGCGTCCTGACCAGCGCCCCGGCGCAGCCGGCCATTGAGAACATCGTGGATGACTACAGCCAGGGCGAGGACGCCGATACCGGCTTCCTGCAGAAAGGGCAGTCCACCAACGACAGCACGCCGACGGTGAACGGCACCGCAGGCGCGGGGCTGACGGTGATAGTGTGGGCCACGGATGCCGCAGGCAACCGGGTGAACGTGGGCGAGAGCGTGGCGGACAGCGAAGGCCGCTGGAGCATCACCACGTCGGCGCTGGGCGAAGACGGCAGCTACAACCTGACGGCCACGGCGGTGAACGCGGCGGGCGTCTCCTCGGCGGAGACCGGGCCGTTTAACGTGGTGCTGGATACGACAGCCCCGGCGGCGGCAGAGGCTCAGCTGATGGACGCGCAGGGCGAGGTGCAGGGCGCCGTGGCGGACGGCGGCGTGACCGACGATCGCGCTCCGGTGCTACAGGGCACGGCGGAAGCGGGCGCCACGGTTGCGGTTTACCTGGACGGCAGCAGCACGCCAGCCGGCACCACCACGGCGGCCGCAGACGGCAGCTGGAGCCTGGTGCTGGGCACGCTGGCGGACGGCGAACACAGCTGGCAGGTGAAGGTCACGGACGCGGCGGGCAACGAAACGCGTGGCGAAAGTTCAGCCTTCACGCTGGACAGCAGCAGCGTGGTGCTGACCATTGACCAGGCTAACGACGACGTGGGCAGCGTGACCGGAGCGGTGCTGAACGGCGGGCTGACCGACGACAGTACGCCGGAGTTGCAGGGTACGGCGCTGCCGGGTGCGGTGGTGACCGTGCGCGACGCGGCGGGTGAGGTGCTGGGCAGCAGCACGGCGGACAGCAACGGTGTCTGGCGCTTCGCGGTGGCGGAGCTGGCGGACGGCGAGCACAGCTTCACGGCGGAGGTGACCAGCGCGGCGGGCAACC
>NZ_JBCHVC010000018.1:0-1167 GCF_039023495.1 Erwinia magellanica | reverse complement strand
TGCCGTTCTCATCAACAGCTGTGCTGCCGATCAGTTCGCCGTTGTCATAGATATTGACGCTGACCACACCCTCCGCTAATCCTTCCGCGCTCACGCTGCCGCTGTAGGTTGGGCGCGCATCATCGGTAGTTGCACCATCTGCAATCACGCCCTGTACCGGACCTACATCGTCGATAAGCGTGATGCTGCCTTCGGTCAACGCATCTTCACCCGGCGCAGAAGTATCTACCGTGAAGCTCCAGCCGTCGTCGTCGGTGCCGCTGACAGCCGGACCTTCATTACCGGCGGCATCAACGGCAGCCACGGTCAGCTCATGCTCAGTGCCGTCGGCCATATCCTGCTCCGGCGTCCAGCTCCATCTGCCGTTCTCATCAACTGTTGCGCTGCCAGCCAGCTCGCCTTTGTCATAGATATTGACGTGGTCGATATCGGCGGTCGCGTTGCCCGAGAGGGTCGGACGCGTGTCGTCGGTGACGCCGCCGTCGGCGATCTCGCCGGTGACCGGGCCAACATTGTCGGTCAGGCTGATAGAGTCAACCACAATACCGGAGGTCTCGTTATCGGGCGCCGTGCTGTCGGCCGGGCCATCAATGATGGTGCTGTTGCTGTTGCCCGCCTCGTCGGTGGCTTCCACCACCACATCTTTATCGCCCACTCCTGCCGGGTTCGGCTGAATGCTCCAGTGCCCGTCGGCATCGGCCACCGTTTCGGTCACGCTGTCGTTGGTCGGATCGGTGATGACTATCACCGCGCCCGGCTCGGCATTACCGGCCAGCTCCGCTTCGGTATTGGTGGTGATTTCCGGTGCCATCGTGCTGGTATCCAGCACAAACTGCCAGTCAGCACCTGGCGCGGAGACGTTGCCCGCTGCGTCTGTGCTGGTGACGGTGATGCTATGAGTACCATCGACCAGATTAGTGGTCGGGGTATAGCTCCAGTTTCCTTCTGCGTCTGCATAAACGCTGCCTAATACAGTGTCGCCGTCGAACAGAGTAACCAGTGAACCCGCTTCTGCCGTACCGGTGAAGGTCGGCGCCGGATCGTCAGTAACACCGCCGCTGACAGTGATCGTACCCTGAACGGTACCCACGTCATCAGTCATGCCGGTAATCACTGGCTGGATCGGTGCAGTCGCATCCACCGTCAGGGTAAAGGTCGCCTCGCTGC
>NZ_JBCHVC010000017.1:0-1187 GCF_039023495.1 Erwinia magellanica | reverse complement strand
CGGGACGCTTGTGGGTTGTGAGGTTAAGTGACTAAGCGTACACGGTGGATGCCTAGGCAGTCAGAGGCGATGAAGGGCGTGCTAATCTGCGATAAGCGTCGGTAAGGTGATATGAACCGTTATAACCGACGATACCCGAATGGGGAAACCCGGTGCACTTGTGCATCATCGCAACATGAATACATAGTGTTGCGAGGCGAACCTGGGGAACTGAAACATCTAAGTACCCAGAGGAAAAGAAATCAACCGAGATTCCCCCAGTAGCGGCGAGCGAACGGGGAACAGCCCAGAACCTGAATCAGTTTGTGCAGCAGTGGAAGCGTCTGGAAAGTCGCAGGGTACAGGGTGATACTCCCGTACACGAAGCTGCACTTGCTGTGAGTTCGATGAGTAGGGCGGGACACGTGACATCCTGTCTGAATATGGGGGGACCATCCTCCAAGGCTAAATACTCCTGACTGACCGATAGTGAACCAGTACCGTGAGGGAAAGGCGAAAAGAACCCCGGCGAGGGGAGTGAAACAGAACCTGAAACCGTGTACGTACAAGCAGTGGGAGCACCTTCGTGGTGTGACTGCGTACCTTTTGTATAATGGGTCAGCGACTTATATTCTGTAGCAAGGTTAACCGTATAGGGGAGCCGCAGGGAAACCGAGTCTTAACTGGGCGTTAAGTTGCAGGGTATAGACCCGAAACCCGGTGATCTAGCCATGGGCAGGTTGAAGGTTGGGTAACACTAACTGGAGGACCGAACCGACTAATGTTGAAAAATTAGCGGATGACTTGTGGCTGGGGGTGAAAGGCCAATCAAACCGGGAGATAGCTGGTTCTCCCCGAAAGCTATTTAGGTAGCGCCTCGTGAACTCATCTCCGGGGGTAGAGCACTGTTTCGGCTAGGGGGCCATCCCGGCTTACCAACCCGATGCAAACTGCGAATACCGGAGAATGTTATCACGGGAGACACACGGCGGGTGCTAACGTCCGTCGTGAAGAGGGAAACAACCCAGACCGCCAGCTAAGGTCCCAAAGTCATGGTTAAGTGGGAAACGATGTGGGAAGGCACAGACAGCCAGGATGTTGGCTTAGAAGCAGCCATCATTTAAAGAAAGCGTAATAGCTCACTGGTCGAGTCGGCCTGCGCGGAAGATGTAACGGGGCTAAACCATGCACCGAAGCTGCGGCAGCGA
>NZ_JBCHVC010000016.1:0-1334 GCF_039023495.1 Erwinia magellanica | reverse complement strand
CACCAGAACGCTTCTGGCGTTGTAAGGTTAAGCCTCACGGGTCATTAGTACCGGTTAGCTCAACGCATCGCTGCGCTTACACACCCGGCCTATCAACGTCGTAGTCTTCAACGTCCCTTCAGGGGCCTTAAAGGCCCGGGGAAGATTCATCTCGAGGCAAGTTTCGCGCTTAGATGCTTTCAGCGCTTATCTTTTCCGCACTTAGCTACCGGGCAATGCCATTGGCATGACAACCCGAACACCAGTGGTGCGTTCACTCCGGTCCTCTCGTACTAGGAGCAACCCCTCTCAATCTTCCAGCGCCCACGGCAGATAGGGACCGAACTGTCTCACGACGTTCTAAACCCAGCTCGCGTACCACTTTAAACGGCGAACAGCCGTACCCTTGGGACCTACTTCAGCCCCAGGATGTGATGAGCCGACATCGAGGTGCCAAACACCGCCGTCGATATGAACTCTTGGGCGGTATCAGCCTGTTATCCCCGGAGTACCTTTTATCCGTTGAGCGATGGCCCTTCCATACAGAACCACCGGATCACTAAGACCTGCTTTCGCACCTGCTCGAGCCGTCACTCTCGCAGTCAAGCTAGCTTATGCCTTTGCACTAACCTCACGATGTCCGACCGTGATTAGCTAACCTTCGTGCTCCTCCGTTACTCTTTGGGAGGAGACCGCCCCAGTCAAACTACCCACCAGACACTGTCCCCACGCCGGATCACGGCGCCAGGTTAGAACATCAAACGTTAAAGGGTGGTATTTCAAGGTTGGCTCCACGCAGACTGGCGTCCACGCTTCAAAGCCTCCCACCTATCCTACACATCAAGGCTCAATGTTCAGTGTCAAGCTGTAGTAAAGGTTCACGGGGTCTTTCCGTCTTGCCGCGGGTACACTGCATCTTCACAGCGAGTTCAATTTCACTGAGTCTCGGGTGGAGACAGCCTGGCCATCATTACGCCATTCGTGCAGGTCGGAACTTACCCGACAAGGAATTTCGCTACCTTAGGACCGTTATAGTTACGGCCGCCGTTTACCGGGGCTTCGATCAAGAGCTTCTCCTTGCGGATAACCCCATCAATTAACCTTCCGGCACCGGGCAGGCGTCACACCGTATACGTCCACTTTCGTGTTTGCACAGTGCTGTGTTTTTAATAAACAGTTGCAGCCAGCTGGTATCTTCGACTGGCTTCAGCTCGGGGAGCAAGTCCCTCCACCTACGCGCCAGCGTGCCTTCTCCCGAAGTTACGGCACCATTTTGCCTAGTTCCTTCACCCGAGTTCTCTCAAGCGCCTTGGTATTCTCTACCTGACCACCTGTGTCGGTTTGGGGTACGATTC
>NZ_JBCHVC010000015.1:0-1456 GCF_039023495.1 Erwinia magellanica | reverse complement strand
TCAGGGCTTCAGCTACAGCTACGACGGGGCGGGCAACGTCAACGGCGTGGTGGCCAGTGGCGCCGAGTACAATGTCGATTCCAGCACGGCGGCCAGCAAGCTGCGCGTTCCGGTCATTACCGGCCTGGATGACGGCGGCTATATGGTGGTGTGGGAAGCGAGCCTGGGCGGTACCTGGACGGTCTACGGTCGTCAGTACGATGCCAGCGGCACGCCGGTTACGTCGGAAATGGTGCTGGCATCCACCAGCCTGAACGCTAACGCCCTCATTCCTGAATGGGAGCCGTTACCGTCGGTGGCGGTGCTGGAAAATGGCCAGGTAGCGATCGCTTATACCGTGAAAGGTACTGGCTACGATGCAGGCGTATCGATCTACGATCCGCAGAGCCATGCGGTGGTGAGCAGCTTTGTCGCTAACGAGACCCTGGCTAACAATCAGGCGTCACCGGCGGTCAGCGCGCTGGACAACGGCAACTACGTGGTGACCTGGGACTCGAACGATAACAGCGGGCCTGACCAGAGCGGCTTCGGCGTCTGGGGCCGCATTTATGCGGCGGACGGCACCGCGCTGACCAGCGAGTTCCTGATCAACACGGCCACCGCCAGCGATCAGCATCTGGCGAAGGTTGTCAGCCGGGCAGACGGCAGCTTTGTGGCGGTATTCGTTTCGGCCACCGACACGGCGCCAGGCGCAGGGACTAACGGTATCTACGCGCAGTACTTTGACGCGGCGGGTAACAAGGTGGGTCAGCAGATGCAGATCAACCAGCTGACCTACGGTGACCAGGTGGAGGTGGACGCCACCTTCCTGACCGGCGGGCAGCTCTACGTTACCTGGACCGATCAGGGTGTGGGCGACGGCGACGGTTCGGCCATTAAAGGCCGCGTTATTGACCTGGTTGAAACGCTGGGACTCCAGCAGTTAACGCCGGATAACAACGATCCGAAGACGATTGACTATCAGCCTGCGACCACGCCAGCGTCGAACGATACGGATGTGTTGCCGCCAAACGTCGGTCTTTCAACCAACACCAAAGAGATGCTGGCGGGACAGACCGAAGCCGGGGCTGTGGTGAAAGTTACGGATGCGGATGGTACGGTCTATTCAACCGTGGCAGACGCCAACGGTGCATGGAAGATTGAACCTAATCCTCTCAGCGTGGGCGAAAACGGCACCATCACAGCGACCGATGCGGCAGGGAATGAGAGCGAAGCGGTGCGGATCGCAGGAGCAGCGTTGAGTTCTTACAATCTGCTGAACGAAAGCGCACAGGTGAACACCACCACCGCGGGCGACCAGCTTAACCCGGCGACCACCCGGCTGGCCGACGGCCGCATCGTGGTGGTGTGGCAGGGCACGGGCGTCTCGGGTACCGAGGTCTACATGCAGCTCTATGAGGCCGACGGTATTCACAAAATCGGCACCGAGCAGCAGGTCAACCAGCGCACCGCCAAT
>NZ_JBCHVC010000014.1:0-5033 GCF_039023495.1 Erwinia magellanica | reverse complement strand
AGGACGGCGGCGTGGCCGCCAGTCGGGCCGGAGAGCGTCCGGCAGGCGCGGCGCGATCCCCGCCGGCGCAGAAAAAAGAAAGAAAAGGCCCCGCGCTGACGCACGGGGCCTTTTTTTATGCCATATCCGGTTTTCATCGCCTTAAAATAACCTGTAGCACCTGGTATTTTCACTTCTCCCCCCTCACCCGGCAATATGCCTCTGTCCAGGATCAAGCTAACAGGTGCAACCTGAAGAAATCCCTCAACGGAGCAGCTGTGGATCGGGTAAACTAAAGCCAGATAAATTCGTAAAGGCCGTAACATGTCCAGCCAGTTCCACTCTCTGAAACCTTTCAACACCTTTAATCTTAATGTCCAGGCAAAACAGATTGTCATCGCTACTACGCCAGAGGAGCTGATCGCGGCCTGGCAGGAAACGCAGCGAAAAGATCTGCCAGCCCTGCTGATTGGTGAAGGCAGCAATATACTGTTTCTGGAAGATTTTGCCGGTATGGCAATCATCAACAGATTAAAGGGAATAACAATAGAGGAAGGAGAAGATGCCTGGCATCTGCATGTAGGAGCGGGTGAGAACTGGCATCAGCTGGTACAGCATACGCTGGAAATCGGGCTGCCGGGCCTGGAAAATCTCGCCATGATCCCAGGCTGCGTGGGTTCTGCCCCGATACAAAATATTGGCGCGTACGGCGTAGAGCTGAAAAATGTCTGCGACTATGTCGACCTGCTGGATCTCTCTTCAGGCGAGACGATGCGCCTTAGTGCAGAAGAGTGCCAGTTTGGCTACCGCGACAGCATATTTAAGCACCATTATCAAAAGGGCTATGCCATTACTGCCGTAGGGATCAGACTGTCTAAAAAGTGGATCCCCGTATTAACCTATGGAGAACTAAGCAAATTAACGCCAGGTAGCGTGACAGCCCAGGAAATTTTCGATTCTGTCTGTCGTACCCGCACCAGTAAGCTTCCAGCCCCTGAAAAAGTAGGAAACGCAGGGAGTTTCTTTAAAAATCCTGTAGTAAGCGCTGAACTGGCGGCGAAAATTGTCGAGAGTTATCCCGATATGCCACTCTATCCGCAGGCTAACGGCAGCAGTAAATTGGCCGCAGGATGGCTTATTGACCGGTGTGAGCTTAAAGGATTTAGCATTGGTGGCGCTGCTGTTCACCTTCAGCAGGCACTGGTATTGATTAATCAGAACCAGGCGACAGGCAGTGATATCGTGGCGTTAGCACATGAAGTGCGCCAGAGAGTAGGTGCTAAATTTAACGTATGGCTGGAGCCTGAGGTGCGTTTTGTTGGCGCTCAGGGTGAAAAGGATGCCGTTGGAGTCATTGCATGAAAGGTCATACTGTCCCTTTAACATTGATTGATATTCTGTCCGATGGTGAATTCCACTCGGGAGAGCAGCTGGGCGAACGGCTTGGAATGAGCCGGGCTGCTATCAATAAGCATGTTCAAACCCTCAAAGACTGGGGCATTGACGTATTTACTGTGACGGGCAAAGGATACAGCCTGCCCGCGCCAATGCAGTTACTGAATGAAGAGAAGATTGCTGAGCAGCTGAATGAAGACCGGCTGGAAGTTATTCCGGTAATCGATTCTACTAACCAGTATCTGCTGGAAAAGATGGATTCTCTGCAATCAGGGGATGCCTGCGTGGCTGAATATCAGCAGGCAGGAAGAGGAAGGCGTGGGCGTCAGTGGTTCTCTCCGTTTGGATCAAATCTCTATCTTTCTATGTACTGGCGTCTTGATCAGGGACCTATGGCGGCGATGGGGCTTAGCCTGGTGATTGGCATTGTGATTGCGGAAGTTCTCCGCTCGCTGGGAGCTTGCGATGTCAGAGTCAAATGGCCTAACGATCTCTATCTGAATGACCGCAAGCTGGCCGGTATCCTGGTTGAGCTGACAGGGAAAACCGGCGACGCAGCGCAGCTGGTGATTGGCGCGGGCATTAATCTGGCTATGCGGACGCCTGATGCGGCTATTGTGAGTCAGGGCTGGATAAACTTGCAGGAAGCAGGTGTTAATGTTGACCGGAATACGCTAACGGCACGTTTAATAAATACGATGCGAGAATCTTTGCCGCTTTTTGAACGTGAAGGATTAGCGCCTTTTATTCAGCGTTGGAGCGAACTCGATAACTTTATTAATCGCCCTGTTAAGTTACTTATTGGCGATAAAGAAATTTTGGGTATTGCACGAGGGATTGATCAGCAGGGCGGATTAATTCTGGAGCAGGATGGCGTGAAAAAATCCTGGGTTGGCGGTGAAATATCATTGCGCCCGCAAGAATAAATAACAGGGGCTTTCGCCCCTTTTTTATTTCCGTAGTCTCACCAGATCGACGGCATGATCAAGACTTTTTGTCATTATCAGGCTGGCCCGCTCACGCGTAGGAAGAATGTTTTCTTTTAGATTCATAAAGTTAATCTCCTCCCATAGCTGGGTGGCGATGCCTACCGCTTCTTCTTCTGAGAGTTTGGCATAGTTATGGAAATAGGAGTCCGGATCGGTGAATGCGCCCTGGCGGAATTTTAAGAACCGATTGATATACCATTTTTGCAGCAGGTTTTCGGGCGCATCAACATAAATTGAAAAATCTACGAAATCGGAAACAAATACATGGTGCGGATCGTGAGGATAATCCATCCCACTTTGCAAAACATTCAGACCTTCCAGAATTAAAATATCAGGCTGCTGTACAACCTTATCGCCTTGAGGAATAACATCATAAATAAGATGCGAATAAACAGGTGCAGTAACCTGAGAAGCGCCCGATTTTAAATCTGAAACGAAGTTAACCAGGCGGTGCATATCATAAGACTGGGGAAAGCCTTTCTTCTTCATCAATCCCCGCTCCTTTAACACCTGATTAGGGTGCAGGAAGCCGTCGGTAGTGATCAGCTCTACACGACGATGCTCTGGCCAGCGGCTTAAGAGTGCCTGTAAAACGCGTGCTGTGGTGCTTTTGCCAACGGCAACGCTGCCGGCAATACTGATGATATAGGGGATCTTCTGCCCGTTGGTGCCAAGGAACTGTTCAAGTACCGCCTGCCGCCGGAGATTAGAACTGATGTAGAAATTCAGCAGACGCGAGAGGGGCAGATAGATCTCTGCAACTTCTTCCAAAGACAAATCTTCATTTATCCCCTTTAGCTGCGCAATCTCCTCTTCACTCAGGGTCATTGGCACTGAATTACGCAGCGCAGCCCATTGTGCACGGTTAAATTGCAAATAGGGTGTCGTTATCGGGGAGTCTTTTTTGCTCATATGCATGCTTCTGCCAGCAAGAATTTGCCTGTCGTGATCGTGTTCGACTTCTCGGCGCTACGGCCGCCAGAGTCTGCTTACGTAACTAAGGTAAATTTCAGAAAACAATGGGCAGGAGGGTAACACCAGACGTGCAGTACCTGAAGGAAAAATACATTCTGCGGGCGCAAACGTAACGGGGGCCGCATTTATTGAATAATCTGCTGGCAATCAGGCAGGGAACCTGATTAACGCGGCAGGAGGAGTGGAGAGAAGTCGGATGATTAACCTCTTAAGGTTAACCCTGTAGCGCTAAAAAACAGCAGGAACTCTCAACGCCCGACACAAGAAGAGAAGAGGGGAGACGTCCTGTAGCAGCAAAAAGTGCAGGAATGGATGGAAAGGACGCAACATCCGGATAAATTAGTGGCTATGAATTTAAGGTGAAAAGCGTTTTTTTGCCCCAGAGGGGAGATCCTTTTCGGTGTTGGGCAAAATTTTGCAGAATGTCGCTGAACTTACCGTGGTGAAAAAATCGCTAAAATGGCGCTTCTTTGAACGAAGTTGCGGTGCGGAAGAGTTAATTTGCGAAGAATTGCACAAATAGTAAGCATAAGAACATTTATCGCGATTTTTTTGTTGCATCGAAGCCCAGCTCTTCCTAGAATGCGCACCACTTGATGCCGGCTTAGCTCAGTTGGTAGAGCAACTGACTTGTAATCAGTAGGTCACCAGTTCGATTCCGGTAGCCGGCACCATCAAGTAAAGAAATACCCCAGGTGGGGTTCCCGAGCGGCCAAAGGGAGCAGACTGTAAATCTGCCGTCATCGACTTCGAAGGTTCGAATCCTTCCCCCACCACCATTAACATTGAGTAGAGTGTTAATGAGAGGTAAAGATTTTCAGAATCCCCACGGGGAAGGATGAGAAGCTTTAGCCTCGAAGGTTTGACCCGGCAGGGAAAGGAGCAGCGCGACTTCATCCTTCCCCCACCACCATTTCTTCCGGTAGTTCAGGTTGAAATGACATGAAGATTTTCGACTGAGCACCAGCGCAGTCTGGGTCATCAAGCATTTGCGGGTTGACTCGAATAGCAAGAGGGCATCTTCTTGTTGTTCAAAAGCTACAGACAGAACAGGTAGCCGAGTTCCAGGATGCGGGCATCGTATAATGGCTATTACCTCAGCCTTCCAAGCTGATGATGCGGGTTCGATTCCCGCTGCCCGCTCCAAGCCGTGCTGATATGGCTCAGTTGGTAGAGCGCACCCTTGGTAAGGGTGAGGTCCCCAGTTCGACTCTGGGTATCAGCACCACTTCTAAATCTCCCTCCCTGATTCTTTCTCTGTACGTTAAAATTCAACAGTTCAGGCTTTGCCTGGTTGATGTGGTGATATCACCGATTTATCCGTGTCTTAGAGGGACAAGCGATGTCTAAAGAAAAATTTGAACGTTCCAAACCGCACGTCAACGTTGGTACTATCGGCCACGTTGACCACGGTAAAACTACCCTGACTGCTGCTATCACCACCGTTCTGGCTAAAACCTACGGCGGTTCTGCACGCGCATTCGACCAGATCGATAACGCACCAGAAGAAAAAGCACGTGGTATCACCATCAACACTTCACACGTTGAATATGACACCCCGACTCGCCACTATGCGCACGTTGACTGCCCAGGCCACGCCGACTATGTGAAAAACATGATCACCGGTGCTGCGCAGATGGACGGTGCAATTCTGGTTGTTGCTGCAACTGACGGCCCAATGCCTCAGACCCGTGA
>NZ_JBCHVC010000013.1:0-5486 GCF_039023495.1 Erwinia magellanica | reverse complement strand
ATAGTGAATTTTCCATTAATTACGAAAATAAGTTTTATTCCATATCTATAGAAAACAAAAAAAATATAAACAAAAACGTTTTCAGTATAATATGCTCAGAAGAGATAGATAAATCTATAAAACACATAAAAAAACATCTAAAAAAATTAGAGGATTCTGTTTCTTCAGAGCCTATCATTAACCTGCGTTTCAGAAGAATTGAAGACATAAGAACAGCATTAACCTCTTGCCTATTCAAAGACATCTCAGATGCCAGAATAGAGCAAATAATGTACATACCTGCCGGCCGTTCTTTTTTTGCTAACCTTCAAAAAAATGTTTTCTCTTTTCTTTCTAGTAGTATAAATATTGATTACTTCCTTACTGAGTTTGGCTCAATATACGAGCAAACAAAAAGTGTTCAGTTCGCTAAATTCGCTCAAAAACGAACTCCTCCTCACGTTAATAAATTGGTTGAATCACTAATTTGCGGTAAGCATACAACTGAAAAAGGTCAGGACTGGATTACAACGGAACATGGAAGAATAAATGTTGCCAACTCTAGTTCCGGGCAGCAAGAAGCGCTCCCAATGGCTTTAATGCTAGCCACATGGCCCTATGTACGCACCCCTCAAGTATGTCGTAGTTTTGTTATTGAAGAACCAGAAGCTCACCTATTTCCTTTTGCGCAAGGAACGGTTGTTTCAATGATAGCTAATTCACATTATGCATCAGATAACTTTTGCAGCCATACTATAACAACTCACAGCCCCTATATATTAACTGCAATAAATAATCTTATACAAGCAGGAAACGCAGAAAAAGCCCTAGTTGAAACTGGCTCTCCTGCCGAGGAACTAAAGAAATTATATACAATAACTCCCCAAGAAGAAATAATTTACTTCGATGAAGTTAGGGCATACATGATAGATAATGGAACTGCGTCAAATATTTTAAATATTGAACTAAAGCTTATAGATGCAAATTCCATAGATAAAATTTCAAATGTTTTCTCAGACAAATTCAACTCATTAGTGGAAATTGAAATGCTTTCACAAATTGATGATGAAGACGATAACTTAACGGATTTTGGAAAAGAATTTAGCTTATAGGCGAGAAAAATGTCTACTAATTGCATAAAATTTACTAATAAAAAAATCGTTCCGTTTAAAGAGCAAAAATCCTCTTTTATATTAAATAATCAAAAATCTAGAGACCTTGAAATACATCATGTGGATGGATGCGTGATTACAAATGGAATCAGATGTGACTGGATGGTTATTGATACAGAATCAGGAAAAGAAATTTATATAGAATTAAAAGGCACGGATCTAAACCATGCTTTTGAGCAACTTAAAGAAACAATACGTAAATTAACCAAAGATCAAAAAAAGATCAAAAGTGCATTAATAATATGCACACGAAGTCCAATGAGTTCATCCGAAATTCAAATTATGCAAAAAAGCATATTTCAAACTCACAAAGCAAAACTCTATGTAAAAACATCAGAATATAGGGAAAACATAGAGAAATTAATAGCTTAACACGATAAAAAAACGTTCCAAATGCGCCTTCGCGCAGCTTTGTCGCATATGAACCTGTCATGCCGGCGCATTTACCATATTATCGTTGTGCGTCGGACATGAAAAAGCCCGCAATGCAGGCTTCAATCGTAGACGTCGTGTCGATGGCCTACAGTGACCAGTACAAATTACCAGCGCCTATACCAATAACGGCGCGTACATGACCGCAGAACTGTACAAATAACGGATGGTTGAAAAAGGAAGTGTTGGAAGAGGTCGCCCATATGGCGGCATTTTTTGATCCGTAACCGGCAGAGTGATTGCCGGTATGAAGTGTGAAGTATTAAATATGAAATGTGAGCCTGCGATTCAGCCGGATTTACCATAACATCTGTTGCCCGCACCGCGAAAACGCCCTCAGCGCCATTCTGCGGCCTCCAGGCCAAAAGACAGGCCTTTCCCTGCCCGGAACCCCGGAAAACGCCCCTGATGATTTTTACGCGCGTGCATAGGCATGCACGGAAGTGAATGGCGGCGGGTTTCGCGCGGATGTTGGCACTAAGCGGGGGTTTTATACAAAAAGGCCGGAAACCCGCCTGGGTTTCCGGCAATGAGGTTACTGACACTGGCTTTGCCAAGTTAATTTATTATTACCGGGCTGTATGAGTATGATCCATTAACCCGGAAACGCCTCACGGGCGTGCTGTTTACTGTGCGGCCGTGAGGCGTTGGCCAAGCCGACAGGCGCGGCAGTCCACTTGCTGACGCTGTTCTATCCTGCGTTCATGAAACGGCGAAGGAAAATTTCGACACGTCGAAGTTTTTCAGGGTGTCGGGCGGAGCCTGAACGGGAGGATTTGGCGTGCCGGCGGTACTCCAAAGACACATCTTGTCCCGCCGTTTTGTCGCCGGCACAGCGTGACGGTAATGACAAAACATTTCCTGTCCGGGAGTTCAGGCTTTTTTAATAGGACGTGGCCGGCCAGATTGTAGCTTTTGCATGCTCAGGAACCCTTCAAGCCCCAGATCCTCGTCCAGGTCATCCCAGTGAATGCCGTAAGGGCTCAGCTCAAACTTGGCCAGCTGCTCAGTACTCGCATTTGCCAGCACCGGAAAATAAACCAGCGGCACGCCAAGCGTGCGGCCGTCGCTCAGCTGCAGCCACATGTTGTACGGGTCAAATCTTGCAGATTTGATTGAAACGCTCATCACGACCTCCGGTTGACCGTTCAGAATATCCGTTGATAGTATGTCCGGGTAAACTTGTCGTCCATGACGACCACCAATGATCCGTAAGCCTGAGAGGATCGCCTTCGGGTGGCAACTAACACTCCTGCAGCCTGAAAGGGAGAACACACCAGTGTGGTACATCTGCTCACCTTTGGAAGCAGATATCGTCAAAACAGCGCACCTACGACGCGACGATGAAGGTTCATTTCACAATGCAGTGACCAGCACCGTCTGTCCTGCCATCCGCTGCCGGGATTTACGCTCCGGCAACCAGAACGCCGATAAGCCTGAGCGGGTTTGTCGCGGAAAGTCCGCTATTTCCTGCGATCACCATTACGTCTACCGGAAAGCACATGTTTGCAGAGGCAAACGCGCCTCCGGACTGAACGGCGTCACTTTGCTGCCCGCGAAGCGGGTACAAAGTGACGCGTGAAAAAACCACGCTGCAGCCCCTGCGGCACAACGCCTGACGGCAATTCTCACAATCTGACGTGCACGTATTACGTGTTTTCATACACCCTGAACGGGCTTTTAACCGCAACGCTGCCGGCGCGACCGCAGGCAGGTTTCATTAAGAAAGGAAAAAGAACGGCTCGGTATCGATGGCGACACCAGAAAACTGGTGTGTGGAGGGAGTCTGACGCAAGTCAGCCCGGCGTAAGCCGCGAACAGGTCAGCGACCTGGGGTAACCTCGCAAGAACTCAACAATTCGTCACCCCGATGCACAGATACCAGCTGAGTCGCAGGAAGCGCAGAAGCAACCGCGCCGTCGGGGCCAGAATTACCGGGAAAGCAGCTGTTGTCAGCCGGCTATTTCCAGAACTGCCACCATTTGCCGGCAGGCAATACGGGCAGCGCTGTCTCTTTTTTATGTTCCAGAAGCAGCATGGCCTGACGAACGGACGCGATATGCTCGTCTCTGGCGGCAACCGCCTCCTTAAGTCCTTCGTTTTCTTTCTGTAACAGCTCAATCTGATGTTGTAAATGCTGTAAATCGACACTGTTAACGGGTGTAAATTCCGGCTCAGCTTTTACAGTAAAGGCTGTAGCACCTTCAACACCCTTAATGTCGCCAAAAACTCTGATAAGTTCTGATGTATCAATGACCTTTACAGGCTTACCTGCCTTTACAGTCGATGTAAAGTTGAGCTCACCGCTGTTAATCATCTTGTAAAGGGTAGGCCGGCTTGTCTGCGTAAGCCTGGCGGCCTCGCTGATAGATACTTTCGCCATGCGGATACCGTTATTCCTGATTTAACTTTGCCAGAAGGCCGGCATGAAGGCGCTCGGCGTCCTCATGAAGCCGTTCGCACATGTCCGCTTCCGCATCCAGGTCCAGCTCGTTGAGCTTCTCCAGCAGAAGCAGGCTTTGTCCCTGAATGAACTTTGCCATGTTCAGGGCGGTTTTATGGTGTCTGGTCACAGAGACGCTCCGGAGTGAACGTGCCACGGGCACAGAACGGGTGAAATGACGCTTCCTCGCTTCCCCTGGCTGCGCCAGACGAACGCTGCGGCGAGCGTTGCGGGTTAACGACGAAAGGGCTTAGGCTTGCTCCAGGTGAACTCTGCGGCCTGCCTCTCGTCCGCACGGGCCTTTTTAGCTGCCTCTGCCTCGCGCTGTCCCAGCAGCTGATTGCGGGCCACGCGCAGCACCTCTTTTTTTTCCGGACCGGACAGCTTTTTGCCTTTTGCCCGCTCTGCTGCAAACACGGCGTCATCGAGAAACTCCTTCTCTGGTTTAGATACAACATGCAATCTTCCGGACATACATCCTCCAGGTCAACGTCAACAGCACCCCCCTTTCCCCCCGAGCCAGGTCCCCCGGTTCCCCGGTTTTCCATAGGCTCCGCCCTCCTGACGAGTTTCACAGAAATCACCGATTCCCGGTACTCAAATCAGAAGGACGAAACCCGACAGGACTTAAAGATGCCGGAGGTTTCCCTCCGGCGGCTCCCTCGTGCGCTCTCCTGTTCCCACCGTACAGTGTACCCGTGTCTTTCCGCTGTTATGGCCGCGTCTTCTCATTCCACGCCTGACACTGGGTTCTGCTTAGGTGGTTCGCTCCAAGCTGGGCTGTATGCACGAACTCCCCGTTCAGCCCGACTACCACACCATGTTCAGGTAACTGTTCTCTTGAGTCCAACCCTGACAGGCACGACGAATCGCCATTGGCGGTAGCCATTGGTGACTGATTTACGGAGCGAAGTTGTTAAGCTAACTTAACAAGAGTTCTTGAAGTAGGAGCCAGACTACGGCTACACTGAAAGGACAGATTAGGTTACTGCGCTCCGTTAAAGCCAGTCACCGTGGTTCAGTAAGTTCCCCAACTTTCTGAACCTTCGAAGAAACCGCCTTGCAGGGCGGTTTTTTCGTTTCAAAGGCAAGATTACGCTCTCATAGCACTTAAGGTCAATATGCCATACCTTAAGAAAGCAACAAAACATCGTTTAAAAACATGTTTATAAGTCGATTTTCTTTGCTAAAATCCAAGTTTTTATAAGGAGGGATAATGGAACATCTAAAAATAAAAAATTTCGTATCACTAAAGGAATTAAGCATTGAGCTTAATAAAATTAATATTTTCATCGGACCCCAAGCAAAGGGTAAAAGCTTAATAGCAAAATTAATTAGCTACTTTAAATCTATACCTCATGAAATAACATCAGCAATAATCGAAGGACAAAACAAGAGAGAACTAACATCAGCATTAAAAATAAAGTTTGAAAAAATGTTCCCTCGATACACATGGGAGG
>NZ_JBCHVC010000012.1:0-6731 GCF_039023495.1 Erwinia magellanica | reverse complement strand
GCTGACGCTGGTCTGTTTCGAATCGTAATTATTGCTGTCCTGTAGGCTGCTCAGCGTGAGGTCGCGTCCGACATCCGCCACCACTTTGGAAGTTAAAGTGCTGTCCGGCTGCATATTACTGACGGTTAAACAGCCCTCACCGGAGCAGGAGATGATACAGCCCCTGCACCAGCTCTTCCCGAAGCTCTCCGCCCGTAGCAGCGGGAATTGATGGACGTGATTTAGGTAATGGCGGAGCCGAAGAAGCGGAGCGCTGGCTGACCGCTAAAGTAAAAATCCCGGCGCAATGGCCGGGATTTTTCGTTCACGCCTGGTAATCTTCATATTCCCAGGCGAAGATGCGCGAGAGCTTTTGTGCTATCTCCATCCAGTCATTCCCTTCACACTTATCGATATAATCTGTAATGGTTTTGGTTATCTCATCCAGATCGTATTTACGTACCAACAGCGTATGGCGCATCAATTCCGGCAGCCAGTGGTGTTTACAGAGCCATTCAGGGGTACAGACATGAAGATCGAAGTTATCGGCACCAACGCTATTTTCAGCTCCTATGCGCAGCAGTAATCGAATCGAGAAAGAACTTTCATCTTCCGGATGAAATTTATTCAGATCATAATCATCATTTGAAATATTTTTTAAAATAGCGTTCATGTTATTTCCTAATTTATATCCAGATGACCGTTACCAATCTTGGTTTTATCCCCTGTTACAGGATTTATTTTATATGTTTCAAAATTAGCTTGGGTACCGGTTGTCGCATGTGAACTATTTTCTTTTGACGCAGGGAATCGATACACACGAGTTTTGTCTGCACTCATCAATCCACTACCATCACTTGTAAGTCTGGCACCATCACCTACCCAAACTTTACCCAACCGGTCCGCTTCAGATGCAGAGCCAGAACCAACTCCGTAATTCAGTTTGCCATTGCCGCCCTGAACTACTGCTGCCAGCCTTGGATCCTGCTTCGCTATATTATTCAAATTCTGCTGTATCAACTCATCTTTCAACTTAGAATAGGTAGCCGCATTTTCCGCACCAGTTGATGGTTTTGTTTCTTCCAGGGTGCTGCCTTTACTTGGAGTAGAGGGTTTCGCTTGTGCTGTAGCTGGCTCTTTAACATCCTTCATCCCATACGCCGCACCACCAATCGCCGCCGTGGTATGAACGCCAGCCATCGCGGTATAGATACCGTCCGCTGTTTCCTTACTCACACCCCAGTTTTCAGCGATACGGTTAACGTTAGCTTCGCGCTCCGCTTTCGCATCCGCCGTAGCATACTGCCATATCAGTGCATCAACCTGGCCTTTACCTTCCTTGTAGACGCTGCCCATTGTGCCGATATACTGGCCATCAAGCTGCCGGTCATAACTATTCGCCATTGCAGCCAGATCCTGACGCAGACCTTTACACTGGTCGGAAGACAGATTTTGACAGGCTGCATCTATTGCATTATCAAACGCCTTATCTTTCGCGTTAAGATCGCTGATAAGTTTCTCGGCCTGCTCTTTCTTTTCCCCTTCCAGATACGGCAGCGACCACTTCGCATCCTGGCGCTGTTTCTCATCCTCTGCATGCAGCGCATTATTCTCAACAATAACTTCTTTCGATGCGGAGCTAGCCAGCCAACAGCATTTTTCCTGGTTCACTCAGCACAATACAACCACTTTTCCCCTGTGCATTCTGGCCCAGGCAACTTTTTCCCCAGACGCGCTTTTTCTGCCCGTTACAACACCATTTTCCCCAACGCTGTTAAAGAGCAACCAATGCCCCATCATAACAGCGCTTTTCGTCCCTGCCATTACCGCTTTCGGGGTTTTGTGACGGTGCCGCACTAACGGCGACAGGCCGAACCCGCTGCCCCAACTGACCATCAAGGGGAGATGGCTGGAGCCGCTCGAATTCATCACCGGACAGAGTATCGAAGTGATCACCGAGCCGGGGCAGTTGATCATCCGACTGGCAGCAGATGCATAACGGGCTGACATATAAAGTAAAATCCCGCCACTGAGGGCGGGATTTTACTATTCACATCTGTAATTTCCAAAAATTCATGCCATTAATAAGCCAGTATTGTTCCTTGTCTGGTACTAACAAGCCAAAATCACTATTTGCTTGAGCGTTCCAATCAGAAGGTACAGACGCTTCGTGACTTCTATCCCAATCAGTATGGCGATATATTTTTTTGTCAAAATTAATATAAAATTTAGGTAGTCGCATTCTCCAGCTATCCCATTCAACTGATACTGGATCTGTTAATGTGGATAAAAAATGCTCAACATATTCATAAAAATTGACAAGCCGCTCGTCATCTCTTTCCAATGTGAAGAATGATCTCATCCAGTCAACTGTATAAATAACAACATCATTTCTGGTTATATAATCTTTAAAGCTATCCTTAGATAATATAGGAACTCCATTTCTGAATGAACTTACTGCCTCATCATACAGAGACTCCTTCATCCATCCTTTAGCTATATACGCCTTATATTCCGGCCTAACATCGATGCAGTAATTATCTTTATTATCAACAAGATAATAATGAATCCCATCCACAACAAAGATAGCTATATCTTTATCGCCATTAAAAATTTCATCGAGTAAATTCTGATACTCATTTGTTAAATTCATTCAGAAATTCCTCTTTTTTTAATACGCGAGCTTTTGAGGAGTTTTGCTCTATCAGCCTATCCCACACCTTAGGTAGTTCAAGAGACACACTTGGTTGACCTTTTGTAGGATCGACAACCTTAGGAGCATCCGGATCTTTCGACACCCCAGGAATTGGCTTTTGAGGTACTGCTGCATCCATTATTTGCTTATGGAGAGCCGCATCAACTTCAAACACCACTACGCTACCATCTTGTCTTCTATTAGTCAGGTAATAAGCGGCATGATTTGGTCCATTAGTGCTAACACACTTTTGCTGGCGCCGACGCTGAGTGCGATTTTTATACCAGCCTCATCCAAATTACCCTTAGCCAGCGCCGTGGCGGACTGCCTGGCCGCACCTGACATCGCCCAGCTGCGCGATCTGCAGACGCTTCTGCTCTTTCTCCTTGTCGAAGATTTTATCCAGACCCGGATTCGCGCCCGCCGCGTCGCGGCTCAGGTCCGCCACATCCTGCGTCTGCTTCGCCTTATCCCGGATAACAAGGGGTGCCGTCGCTTCTGCCCGCCGCATGAGCCGTCACCGTGCTGCTAACTCTGCCTCTATTAAACTAATATCTTTAACGTTTTGAGGGTGGTTATTTTTCTTTATCTTCTTTGTAGTCTCGATAAAAACAAAATACCGGCACCTAAAACCAAACCAATAACGGCACCCCTTTGTATCGAATCGAATATATTTTCTCGCCATTCAAAAACAAAAAATCCATTTTTTATCATAAAAATAGATGCTATACCTAACCTAACAAAAAATAGAGTTAAGGATGTTATTAAAAAGAAAAAAACATTAGCTTTATGGCTAATATGATATTTTTCATTATTTATTCTCCAACTGTTTTTGAAATTCAGAGCCAGCAACTTCTGAAGCTCCGGAACCAATTACAGCCCCGCCAACACCATAGCCGAATGCAATACCCGCCATACTTCCCAGCACGACTGCTTTACTATCCTGACCCGTTATCTGACTTGTCATGTAGGCAGTACCCGCTCCCAGTAACTGACTTGCATAATAGAATTTTCCGGCAGTTGCCATCCCTGTCGGGCCAGAGGCCAGGAAACCTACGTAATCAAATTTATCACCCGTATTACCGGACATTATCTGTACGGCCCCATTTGCCCCAAACTTAAGGAAGCTCCAATCAATTTTTCACCATTTGTGGCCGCTGATGAGAAAAGCGATTTAATTCCTCCAACAGCTACCCAATAATTCTCTGGTTCGCCGAAAAATGCTGCAGTGGCGAGAAGATGGCGCCTTCAGAGTATAAAGCAGAGGCCCGGCCAGATGACCCGGCCTCTTGTCTTAACTTTTTTTTTGATAACGTTCATCTTGTTGAATAAGGGGTTCCATTTCCTCTTCCCACATACTTTTCTGATAGGACTGCCATTCCGTTGCTTCTGTTCGACTCTGGATGCAATTTCTAATTTTTTTTATGGCTAAATTAAAATCAGCACTACTCAGTTCAGTAAAACTAATCTGATCAAGTACTAAGACCTCCATTATTTTTTCATGGATATCTGGGCAGTTACTCTGCAATGCCTCATCGAACAGCGCCTCTAATGCATTAGAAGCTTGCCTATTCAAAGTAACATGCAAATCTTTCCCCTCTGGATAACCGATAAAAAAAGTTGCTCCCATAACACTTACCTCATGATGATGATTTTTTCTTGTTGTGATTTAGGCAATGTCTTGATGTAGTCAGTAAATATTTTCTGATTACCTGGCGACAATATGCTGAAGTCAACAGGAACAATGTCGGCTTTGTTTAAGTGATCTAATATTTGTTGCTTGCCATCTGGTAACTTTTCAAGTGCTTTTGAAACGGTCATGTTCTTCTCAAAAAACTTATTGATCCCATCAACTTCTTTCTGAGACAAGTTCTTTGTTGTATACATCAAATCAACCGTTTTACCTGCGTTAGAGCCACTGCTTATAATAAAATCAGCTGTTTTCCCACCTGTATCAGGCGCTCTTTCTAGTGTCCCTAACACATCTTCAAGCCTCGCAGCTGCCGCAGCTTCTGCGGGATTTAACTTCCCATTACCAGTGACATCTGGCGTGTTTAAACGCTGCTGCCCTTCCAAAGGCGTTGAATTTATTTTTACTTCGTAAATTCCATCTGCATTCTTAACAAGTGAACTTGCTGCCCCTGAAGCCGAAGCTTTATTGTTGAGCGCTACATCCTTCCCAAACTGCTTCGCCAGTGCACCAGACGCGACTTTCGCATTCGGATCTGTAGAGTTCAGCAAGTTCACTATCTGCTGATAACCCGCCTGAGCCTCTTTCGGATTCTGGTAGGTCTGATTGAAGTAGGTATCTTGCGCGTCCTTCGCTTTTGCTCTTTCTACCTGACAGTCACCACCTTTGCCACTGCAGGCCGCGTAAGCAGCCAGATCACTTTCCAGATCCTTACGATTTAACGCCTCTTTATCTTTCTGCTCTTCTGGTGTCAGGTTCTGTTTGTGGTTGAGATATGTCTGACGGTCCTTGTCACTACTGCTCAGATAGTTATTCTCAACAACAACCCCAGTCTGCTGACTGAGATCGTTATTGACTTATTTAACTGCTTCTTTTTTATTTTTGCGTTCTTGTAACTTGGCTTTTATCCAAATACCGATTCCTGCCAACGTACCCGCAGAAGCACCTACTTTGAAAGAATAAAAAGCATCCTTTCCCCAATCAAAAAATAAAATATTATTTTTAAAGAGCACTATCAATCTACCAAGAAGGCAGCCCATCATTGCCATAAAAAAATGCATACTATACAACGTACTATTAGCACTATGAGGGTGCTTACATTGACATTTTGATTATTTTTTTAGTGGCTTTATCAGCTTCATCGAGCGTTCCTTTTGTCACATTCCCAATAGCCTCGCTAGTAATCGAGCCCCCAACATTGCTAATAATATTGGAAGTTCCTTCTTTGACAGTAGACCCCATAGCCCCTGATATGACCTTTCCGACACCGCCACCTACTACTGAACCTAGTCCAGTTCCAATAACTGAATTTGTTGGGTCCTCTCCCTTAATACTACTACCAATTGCCGCACCGCCTATATTGATAGGAGTTGAGATGGTAATACCTTTTCCTGTTGTCGCTGCAGCTGTCACCCCGGCCATTATTGCATCCACGTAACTGAAAGGATCTTTTCCGGTAAGCTGAGCAGCAGAGTTAACTCCCACGCCAATTGCGGCATTCGCCATAATCCCTTTGACAGTAATACCCAATACACTGCTGCCAAACATAACAGGTGCATCGCCTATACTGGCATTGGATTTATTGTAGCCCCAGGTGTTTATGATTGACTGGGCCTTAGACATTGCTTCAGAGTCAGGATTTCGTTTTATATAATCCTGACCAGACAGCAGTCCTTTCACCAGTTCCTGCGACACTGCCGTGCCATATTCCTTCTCCATTTCAGACGCGTAAACACGCAAATAACCGGCCAGTTCAGCCCGCTCTGTGCTGTTCATCTGCGACGGGTCCTTGGTGAATTTAGAGACCAGTGCATCGCTGCGTTTGTCGGCATTCTCCAGCTTTATCAGCTCATTAGCCGCTGCCAGTGATTTATCACCCTGCTTAATTTTCTCTATGGTTTTGTCGAGTCTGTCTGAGGATGTGGTACTCAAAAAGTTGTTCTCAACCGCATTCTTCCCGGCGGAAGCGCCGGCTACCGTGCCGCTCATATCGCCCGAGGCCAGGCTGCCCGCAAGCCCTGCCGCCAGCGTACTCAGCGCGCTGATTTTCTGCTTCTGCTCCTCGCTGAGTTTACCATGCTCAACGCCGGGATAAAGCCGCTGCGCAATAAACTCACCCGTTGTGGCGCCCGCTGCGCCTGCCAGCGCATTTTTGCCCTGTAGCTGTGCTACCACCGCGCCCAGCACCGCGTGCGCTATCAGGTTTGCCGGGTCGTTTACTTCCTGAATGTTGCCATTTACGCTGGTGGTGGTTTCTTTATGAATGAGTCCAGCCAGATAAGGCGCGGCTGCGCCCGCTGCGGCGCCCTGCACGCTGCCAGCCAGCAGACCCTGTACCGCCGCCGTTGCCGCCTGGATCCCACTCTT
>NZ_JBCHVC010000011.1:0-7589 GCF_039023495.1 Erwinia magellanica | reverse complement strand
TGATATGTCGTCCGGCCTGGACGGGTTCGGCACGGGTTTCTGGGATAATGTACAGGCACAGGGATCGTTGGTTAATAATACAAATCTCACTGATGAAACGGGTAAGGTTCTGAATCCAGCAACACCAGAGGAGATTAAGTATGCCTCTGATAAGCTGGTAACCGGGGTTATACCGGAAGGTGCGAATATTACTAAAGCTATTGTTGAAGGTTATCAGGATGGCGTGATGATTGCAGGTGCCTGGTATTTGGGACCGGCAGCATCAGTCGGTAAGGTGGTCGGTGGCGGAGTTATTGCTGAGATAGCCAATGGAAGCTACCAATGGTTTGACCTGAGTCGTCCAGGCAATGAAAATAAAAACTGGGATTATAAGAGCAGCGTCAGCTCCGGGATTTCAGGGATGCTTGCCCCGGGAAGAAGAGTCTGGCAGAACGTTGGAATAGCGGCTGGCAGCGCATTTTTCACCGATGGGCCTGATACTGGATCTATTGGTGGGGCTGCTGCTGGAGCATGGGCCGGTGGTAAGTTTGGTGAATATGCACCAGGCATTATAAATTCATTAACTGGTAAAGAAGTACCTGGGTTTATAATTGACGCGACAGGTTCCTTTGGTAGTGAAATTTTAGGTGGATATGTGAAAGATGCACTAAATGCCCCACAACCATCTTCCGAAACAAACAAGTAGGGGGGAGAATGATTGCCTATATTAAGTTGCTTATATATTCATGTATCTTTTGCATTGTTCTGGGTTTTCTCCTTATAGGTGGGGCGGCATTGTTTATCTATCTAACAAAAGGACACTTTTTTTTCCCTGTCCATCATGTGGAAAGGATTTTTGTGTTTGGGTGTATAGCTGGCTCTGCGATTACACTGACCACAACATTATTTAATCTGATAGATAAGTTTAATGCCCGTAAAAAGCCACCTTCGGCCCCTGACTGAGATTAACAACAACCCCAGTCTTTGCTGCTGGGGTTGTTGTTGAGAATAACTTCCTCAGCGCCACATCCTCAGACCGGCTTAATAAGGCGATTGAGAGAATCAAACAGGGAGATAAATCACTGGCGGCGCCTAATGAGCTGATAAAGCTTGAAAATGCCGATATATGAAGGATCGAGTAGATGTGCAATGGTTATTAGATAACAAGTACATTCGGAAGGTTAATTGAGATGTCTGCAAATATTAACGATCTCCAGAAACAGGTCGATATGCTGGTTGCAAAAATCGGTATTCCACCCCAGTCGACCATTCTTCATACTTCGCCTGTCGGTGATGGTACACCCTACATTTCTTTTGAAAACGGAAAATATAATTATATCTATTCTGAGAGAGGATATGAGTTTTCCAGAAAAGTGACGTCCTCTATAGATGAGCTATTTTATTGGATAATCTATGACTTTGTACACGCTGTTGCAGTGGATTATGAACTCTCTAACCGAATTCCTGGAAAAGACAGCCGGCGCATATATTTCCCTAAGATTGTAGAACTTATGCGCAAGATAAATGAAAATTGGGGGCTAAAAGCACAGAGTCATCTTGATGAGATATTGATGAATAGCCCTTATGAAGATAGCCTTTATCCCTGATTTTACATTTTAAACAACAAATCCTGCCTCTTCTGGCGGGAATGTTGTTGAGAATAACTCGCTGAGTGCTTTAGTTCAGGGTGGAAAGTTGGCGGTTGAGGGCTGCTCAAAAGTTGCTGGCTGTCGGAATGCGCTTGTTGAGAAAGGCCTGGGTGCCCGGCTTGGTATTGGCACGGCTAAAACCGTCCTGGATAATCTCTCTGCTTCAGAACAGGAATATGTATTTAACGTTGCCATGACAGGTAAGGCTGACCTGATTGAGAAACTGACGCCCGAGCAGCGAGAAGCTTACGATTACATGGTAGGTCAGGATCAGAAAGGTTTAATCACTATCTTCCCGCAGCCAGGCAGGGATTTGACGGATGGCAAGCTGGTTAATCCGGCCCCGGATCAAAATAAAGGAATGACGTTGGTTACGCCAGATCGGTCTGGTGAACAGGGGGCAAGCAATACCGGAAATACTGAAGGTACGCCGGATACCGGTGGTAACATTACGGTGACGCCGATCCCTGAACAGAATAAAGATGATCTGACTTATCTGGCTGAAGGATATGAACCGAATAAAGGCGCAGTTGATAATATGGGCGAGTTCTTTAAGCAGCCTGGGTTTGGTAGCCAAATGAATGATAATTGTCGTAAAACCAGTCAGGTCTATCAAGGACAAAGTGTTTATCAGGCTAAGGATGCAGTTGGTGATTATATTTCTAAAGGTGATAAGTATTACCTCGATGGTGCACATAAAAATCATTTGGAATTCTTTGACAGTAAAGGAAAATTCAAGGTTGTATTGAATCTTTATGGTTCATATAATGACACCAAAATGAAAACAGCTATTAAAGAGGATCGGAGATTACCTAAATGACAACTTACTCATTCCTGGATGAAATGAAGAGGGATTTCATAGATATTTTAAATCGGAAATCACCTATGCCAATAGATTTTAATGATCTAGCTATTAATTATAATGAGTCACTGGAAACTTCATTGGTAAGATATCTAACATTGTTACAATCTAAAGCGGAATTACTTGCCCAGGCAAAAGTAAATGATGATGATGAGCTGGCAATGCAATCAGCTTTGCTAAGGTTAAGAACTCATGCAATGAGTTTATCTAGCTTCTTTGATGCCATTGTGGAAGATACGGAAATGGTACTTCGGACTGGCGAATGGGTAGAAATTCCAGAAGGTTACGAACCCCCAAAGCACTACAAATATCTTACGCCCAAATAAGCAAAATGGTGCAGTTATCGGATCGACGGCAACAGTGGAGAGGAATAAACTCGACCCCGGTCGCTGGGGTTTAGCGATATTATAAATAGCGCATCTTATAAGGCTGAGCACCAGAGTGCGGGTATTAGCCCGGATGGTAGCGTATTACACTTCTGAAAAAATTTGCTCTGTAACCTGGCGCTGCTTGCGGACAGAGAACTTACAGACCCGGCGCAGCGTTTGCATGATTTCCGGCTCTTGCGGTGGGCCGGTAGCGGTACTTGAATCATGAGATCATTACGTGGATCTATATTAGTGCCGGTTTCAACCCTGCCTAATCCAGCCAGCTTTACTTCAGCGTGACGAATGTTGCCCTTTATGCATGCTCAGGGAGAAAGTCGACAACCAGATGGCATTTGCGCAGGGCGTACAGGAGCTGGCAGTAAGGGTCGTCAACGACGTGAAAACCTGGCAACTGGATACGGCGGCGAAAGAGACCGCCGACCGCCTGCTGAAAGCGCATCCTGACTATGCCAGCCTCTCTCAGGATGAACTCAATGCGCGCGTGCAGAGCGATCCTGGTTATAAAGCGGTGGCGGAGCAGTGGGGCACGGGCGGCACCTGGTCGATGGTGGCGACCGCCGTGGCAGGCGCGCTGGGCGGGCTGAGCGCCAGTAACCTCGGGGCCGCAGCGGGCGGCGCAATGTCGCCGTACATCGCTAACGCGATTAAAAAAGCCACGACAACGTACAACCCTGACGGCACGGAAAATACCAATCTGCTGGCCAACACCATGGCGCACGCGGTGGCGGGGGCGGTGCTGGCGCAGATGTCCGGCAACAGCGCCTCAGCGGGCGCGGCGGGTGCCGCGGGCGGGGAGCTGGCTGCGCGGGCAATCGTGGCGGTGATGTATCCTCACACGAACATCAGCGACCTGACGGAGAGCCAGAAGCAGATGGTCAGCACGCTGAGCGGGATGGCGGCAGGGCTGGCGGGCGGAATAGCGGCCGACTCGCCGGCAGGTGGAGTTGTCGGGGTGGGGACGGGTAAGAATGCTGTAGAAAATAACGAACTGTTTAATCTGCCATCCGGACTCAACAGCTATGGTAATTCAGCCTCAACATTGGGAATGTCGATGGATGATGCTGGAGCGACAGCGCAGCAAATCAACGAGGCAATGAGTAAAAATGTTAAAGGTGATTTGCCTGAAGGGGCAAATATAACCAAAGTTATCGTCAACGGTTATAAAGATGGTGTGTTGATAGCGGCAGCAGCTTACATGGGGCCAGCTGCATCGATAGGGAAAGTTGTGGGCGGTGCAGTAATCGCGGAAATCGCCAATGGGACATATCAGTGGTTTGATATAAACAGTGCTAAGAACCAGAGCTTGCCTGAAAACCAGCAAAAAACCTGGGATTACTGGGGCAGTGCTTCGGCGGCAGTGACGGGGGGATTAGCTCCGGGACGTGGAGTAGGAGCTAATCTGGGGATATCATTGGGAAGCACTATATTTACTGATGGGCCTGATAAAGGTGCGTTAACTGGCACAACTGCTGGATGGGCATTTGGTACAGCTGTTGGTGTAATTGCCCCCCTGTTTTTAGTCCTATATTAGGCCCAGGTTCAGCTCCAGTTGGTGATATTATTGGGGCTGCAGGAGGAGAATTTATTAGCAATGCTGTCAAGGATAGAATTAATGAGAAGAAAAAATAAGCCGACTGTAGGCTTGCTATTTTTAAGCATTTTATACATGGTTTTTTGCTGTTTGATCTTTTTTTCTCTGGCTCTGGTAATGGTAGAACTCATTATGAGCCATAAAGTAAGTTTTGAGCGATCAGATATTGAGCATGTTGTGGTCGTAAGTGTTATTGCAGGAACAGCAGCGGCTCTTAGATCCTGGATCTTCGCTAAAATAGATGAGCGAAAAGCTCGAAAATCTCACCCATCAGATCCATAATAAAAAATCCCGGCCGAATCGAGCCGGGATTTTTTACCTGCTAATGTTTCCTAAGCCAGCCGGATAATCAGCTTGCCCTGCTCGCATAGCACTTCAACTTTTCTGCCTGTTTCAACTCCAAGATCCCATATATAGTCTCCCTTCAGCGTAATCGACGGGGACCTATCAAACTTCCTCTGGTCCCAGTCCCAGATATAGCCCAGAATATAACATCGGACTTTGATTAAAACCTTTTCTGAATTATGAAGTTGTGCAGCCATAATAACTATCTCGCTTAGAATTTGTTGTCATCAGTACCGAGGTTCTATAACACTCCGGTAGCGCGCTTTTAAGCAGCGTGTTGGCTGATTATCTGTTTTAACCTGTCCTGCTTAATCGGCAGATACATACGCTGACGACGACGAAAGGTCCGGACGGAAAGGACGTGGTGAACGTTCAGGCGAACCTGATTGCGCATGGGGTGGTGGGCGCGGTAACGTCATACGCGTCGGGTAATCCTGCATTGGCGGGCGCCTCTGGTGCGGCGATGGGCAAGTACATCGCGCAGCAGATGTATCCGGGGGTCAAGTGCGAAGACCTGAGTGAGGAGCAGCGCCAGACCATCAGCGCGCTGGGCACGCTGGCGGCGGGTCTGGCGGGCGGTGTGGCCGGAGACAGCACGGGCGGTGCGGTGGCGGGTGCGCAGGCGGGTAAAAATGCAGTTGAGAATAACTTCCTGCTCTCGCTGCTGATGCCACCTCCACCGCCGGTTGCGGCAAAATAGCGCCGCAGACAGAAGCTAATGCTGCTGTCGCGCAGAAGCTGGATGCAATGGTGAAAGAGTTTGGCCGTGATGTTGTGAATAAATGCCTCTCCGGTGGTGACTGTCCGATGGCCACGCAGATTGTGATTACAGCAATCACATCAATGATGGGGAACGGGGAGAGCAACCTTTCTCATACGGGTAACAATGTTGGTCAGATTGATGCGGGGCCAAATCATACAGGTAACAATGCGGGGCAAATTGGTACAGGTCCGAATTATACGGGGAATAATCAGACTTCAGGCCAGGGAGTGGCGAATACCGGCAATAGTAATGGTGTGCCGAATACAGGTGGTACTACCACGGTCACGCCGATCCCTGACGGGCCTAATAAGGATGATTTAGCTTATCTGGCAGAAGGTCGGGATAACAGGTTGCCGAACCCTGAACCTACAGCGGCAAGTAATGGATTAAAAGTTGAATCGAATCCTAAACATACTCCTGGCGCTCAAGGATTTAGGCCTAATGCTGGTATTGAGCCAAGAAGTTCTTTAGATCTCTTTGAACGTTCAATTGCAACGAAAGATCCGAAAATAAGATTATCCATTGACAGTGAAGGGAATATACATCGACTTTTCAATACCAGCAAAGATGGCACAGGCTCATTCCACTGGAGTGGTAGTACTGCTGATGGAAAAAATGCATTGGGCAACAGGGAACTTGGATCCTTCAATAAAGAAATAAAAGAGTTGAAGGGGAAATAATGATTTTTGGCCAACCTTTTGAATTTGCTGTTTTTTATGATGTTTTGGAAAAAACAGATGATGATTGTTGGAAGTATGGCATCTTCAATTTTTTTATCGAAGATGAAATATATCCAGCGAAAGGCTCTAATTATACATTGTCTATGGCTATGGGTTATTTGAAGGGTAGTCATCAGGAAGTAGTTGATTGTCAAAATAAAGAACTAGATCTATCAATGGATGATCAAGCCTTATTAGAAAAATTAGCTCATTCACATGGAATGATACTTGACAGCGATCCATATGATCAGGAACTTCCTGACTCAGAAAAAGTGGGTGTTTTTTTAAGTCCTCTTGAAATTGCTGATACAGGATTTTATCTATTCTATTATCCAAAAGATAATAACGAGGAATATCTAATATACAGTTCGGATTATGGTAATACAGTTAGAAAAACTGTTTTAAGTAGGGGAACCGTTAGCAGCGTATTGGCACAGCTTCCAAGTAAAGACGCGATATAACATATTTTTAGACTATCCCAGCTCTCAGCGGCTGGGATTTTTTGCCTGCTGTTCAGTCAGTTACCGCTGCGCTTCTTCGGCTTCGCCATCACCTGAATCACGTCCATCAGCTCCCGCTGCTTACGCGCCGAGAGCTTAGGGCAGAGCTGGCGCAGCGTCTGTATGACTTCCGGCTCCGGTGAGTGCGGCTTAACCGTCAGTATCATGCAGCCGTCCATTACCCTTACCTCCAGCGCCGTCCCGGTATCAAACCCCATCTCCTTCAGCCAGTGGCCTTTAAGCGTCACCACCGGAACCGGCTGATACTTCGCGTCGCTGACATAACCCACGGTATAACAATGGGTTGTGGGTATGTGCATCTCTGCTTATGATGTGTCTCAGACATAATCAACTCCTCATTAGTTGCTTGTGGTCAGCGGCTTTATTGCCTCCACGGCGGGCGCGGATAAAAACCGTCTCGACACCGGCACGCTCGGCTTCAGCGATATCGGTAACCGTGCGGACTACAAGGTTGAGTATCTGGGCGGCAGTTTCAGCACTGGTGGCCCGGTTGGCAGCCAGGTACTGGGCAACATGGCTTCTTCGCTGCTCAGCGGACTGGGGGCGGGCGGTCATGCTGAAGGGGTGACCCGTGCTGCGGTATCCGACGGTACGCTGATCGTACGTGACCAGGCGGCGCAGAAGCAGGACGTCAGCACGCTGAGCCATGACACGGCCGGAGCCAACGGCAGCATCAGCCCGATATTTGATAAGGAGAAAGAGCAGAAGCGTCTGCAGACCGCGCAGCTGGTGGGCGAGATTGCCGCACAGTCGATGGGCGTGGCGCGGACA
>NZ_JBCHVC010000010.1:0-29646 GCF_039023495.1 Erwinia magellanica | reverse complement strand
GGAGGCGTTACTGCGAGGTGGCGTATGATACGCTTTCCTCCCTCAGAGTCAACTTCTATTTCAGAAGTTTTTCTCCGGCGGTTCAGCGTGCTGAACCTCTCAACCCGGCGGCCGGTAAGCCGTTGTTCCGTGTCGATGGAGGCGCATTATAGGGAGTTCCTGACGGGTGACAACCCCTAAATTGCGAAAAATAGCGCGTTCGCTGCAATCCACAGCAAAAGGGCTGTTTATACGCGGTTATGCACAAAGTTATCCACACTGACCGGCTTGCGTTAAATTAGACAAGCGCCACGCAAACGTTTTCGCTACAATGCCCCCGCAAAATATTTGCCTCTGTTAAGGGCGTTACCTGAGGCCGAATTCATTCTTCTTCTATATAGAGGGAAAATGGCTAAGCTTGAGGTAACGATCTTATCTATGCGAACCAAAGCCAAGGGATAAACCTCATGCAACAACCTCGTCCTGTACGTCGCGCTCTGCTGAGCGTGTCTGACAAAGCCGGTATCCTCGAATTTGCTCAGGCGCTGTCAAGCCGCGGTGTCGAGCTGCTCTCCACGGGCGGCACCGCACGCCTGCTGGCAAATGCTGGCCTTCCTGTTACTGAAGTGTCTGACTACACCGGTTTTCCGGAAATGATGGATGGACGCGTCAAAACTCTGCATCCCAAAGTTCATGGCGGGATTTTAGGACGCCGGGGTCAGGACGACGAAATCATGCAGGCGCACAGTATCTCCCCTATCGATATGGTGGTCGTTAACCTTTATCCGTTTGCCGAGACTGTGGCTCGTGAAGGTTGCTCGCTGGAAGATGCGGTTGAGAATATCGATATCGGCGGTCCGACTATGGTGCGCTCCGCCGCGAAGAACCATAAAGATGTCGCTATTGTGGTAAAGAGCAGTGATTACCAGACCATTATTGCTGAGCTGGACGCCAACAATAACTCGCTGACGCTGGAGACCCGTTTCGACCTGGCCATTAAAGCTTTCGAGCATACCGCCGCCTACGACAGCATGATTGCTAACTACTTCGGTAGCCTGGTTCCTGCTTACCATGGCGAAACTGGTGAACCTTCCGGCCGCTTCCCACGTACGCTGAATCTGAACTTCATCAAGAAGCAGGATATGCGTTACGGTGAGAACAGCCATCAGGATGCTGCCTTCTATATAGAAGAGAATGTGACGGAAGCTTCTGTCGCCACCGCGCAGCAGGTTCAGGGTAAAGCCCTTTCCTATAACAACATCGCGGATACCGATG
Source organism: Erwinia magellanica (assembly GCF_039023495.1). Taxonomy (NCBI): domain Bacteria; kingdom Pseudomonadati; phylum Pseudomonadota; class Gammaproteobacteria; order Enterobacterales; family Erwiniaceae; genus Erwinia; species Erwinia magellanica. The sequence goes on along the minus strand of NZ_JBCHVC010000010.1, from coordinate 28,392 downwards.
CGGCACTGGAGTGCGTAAAAGAGTTTACCGGAGCAGCCTGCGTGATCGTCAAGCATGCTAACCCGTGCGGCGTGGCAGTGGGCAGCTCCATTCTGGATGCCTACGAGCGCGCTTATAAAACCGATCCTACCTCTGCGTTTGGCGGCATTATCGCCTTCAACCGCGAGCTGGATGAAGCTACCGCTCAGGCTATTATCAGCCGCCAGTTTGTGGAGGTGATCATTGCCCCTTCCGCAAGCCCTGCCGCGTTGAAAATTACCGCAGCAAAACAGAACGTTCGCGTGCTGACCTGCGGTCAGTGGCAGCAGCGTCAGACAGGCCTGGATTTCAAACGCGTGAATGGGGGTCTGCTGGTACAGGATCGCGATCTCGGCATGGTGGAAGAGAGCCAGCTGCGCGTGGTCAGCAAACGTCAGCCGACGGAGCAGGAGCTGCGTGATGCGCTGTTCTGCTGGAAGGTGGCCAAGTTTGTTAAGTCTAACGCCATTGTCTATGCCCGCGACAATATGACCATCGGCATAGGCGCAGGCCAGATGAGCCGGGTTTACTCTGCTAAAATCGCGGGCATCAAAGCCAGCGACGAAGGACTGGAGGTAAAAGGTTCCGCCATGGCGTCTGATGCTTTCTTCCCGTTCCGTGACGGCATTGATGCGGCTGCCGCCGTTGGCGTGAGCTGCGTCATCCAGCCTGGCGGTTCAATTCGTGATGAAGAAGTGATTGCCGCTGCCGACGAACACGGCATCGCGATGATCTTTACCGACATGCGCCATTTCCGCCATTAATTACGGAGCAGACAGAACGATGAAAATTTTAGTGATTGGTAATGGCGGACGTGAACACGCGCTGGCCTGGAAAGCCTCTCTTTCGCCGCTGGCGGAGACCGTCTTCGTGGCGCCAGGCAATGCCGGTACTGCGCTTGAGCCTGCCTTGCAGAACGTAAACATCAGCGCCACCGATATTCCTGCTTTGCTTAACTTTGCGCAAAACGAGAAGATCGACCTGACCATAGTCGGCCCGGAAGCGCCGCTGGTGATTGGCGTGGTGGATGCCTTCCGCGCCGCTGGCCTGAAAATTTTTGGGCCGACGCAGGCGGCCGCGCAGCTGGAAGGCTCCAAAGCCTTCACCAAAGATTTTCTGGCTCGCCACCATATTCCTACAGCGGAATATCAGAACTTTACCGAAGTAGAGCCGGCGCTGGCCTACACCCGGAGTAAAGGCGCGCCGATTGTTATCAAAGCCGATGGCCTGGCCGCCGGTAAAGGTGTGATTGTAGCGATGACGCTACAGGAAGCGGAAGAAGCTATCCAGGATATGCTGGCAGGCAATGCTTTTGGCGATGCGGGCCACCGTATCGTGGTGGAAGAGTTCCTTGATGGTGAGGAAGCCAGCTTTATCGTGATGGTCGATGGTGAAAACGTGCTGCCGATGGCCACCAGCCAGGATCACAAGCGCGTGGGCGATGCCGATACCGGCCCCAATACCGGCGGTATGGGCGCCTACTCACCCGCTCCGGTGGTCACTGATGAAATCCACCAGCGAGTGATGGATGAAGTGATCTGGCCGACCGTCCGTGGCATGGCGGCTGAAGGCAATGTCTATACCGGCTTCCTCTATGCAGGCCTGATGATCGACAAGAGCGGTCAGCCAAAAGTGATCGAGTTCAACTGCCGCTTTGGCGATCCTGAAACGCAGCCGATCATGCTGCGTATGCAGTCAGATCTGGTGGATCTTTGCCTGGCTGCCGTGGACGGCAAGCTCAATACCAAAGAGTCACGCTGGGATCCTCGTCCTTCACTGGGTGTAGTGCTGGCGGCTGGCGGCTATCCTGGCGATTACAGCACGGGCGATCAAATCCATGGTTTACCGCTGGAAGCGACCCCTGACGGCAAAGTGTTCCACGCCGGGACAAGGATGGAGGATGATTTAGTCGTTACTAACGGTGGACGCGTTCTGTGCGTGACGGCGCTGGGCGAAGATGTTGCCGCGGCGCAAAAACAGGCTTATGCACTGGCGGAATCGATCTCATGGCAGGGAAGCTTCTGCCGTAGCGATATTGGCTATCGCGCAATCGGCCGCAAATAGTTGTTCCGGGGGCTGGAGAATCCGGCCCCTGTTCTCTCTACCCCGCCCTGCCTGCTCTCACAAATCCGCCTCTTGCGGCTCCGTCGCACACTGATCGTCGGCTGAAACCAGAATCAGCTGCGTTCCACTGGGCGCTTCCAGCCAGGAAATACTCACCGGCTTGCCCGATTCTCGCTGATGCTGCGTGATATAGCGGGTAAAGAAAGGATCGAAGCTGGGCTTCTCTTCGCCGCCTTTGCAAAGCTTGACCGTGCCCGAAGGCGACCAGTGGCCCTGTTTCAGCCATACGCGCCCCTCCAGCAGGTCGTCACTGATTTTAAGCATCCGACCTGCATCGAACTGGTAGAGTGCCACGTCATCCGGTGAGAGCGCCTCACGTCGCCCCTCCAGCTGCCGCTGCATAAAGCTCAGGCTGCCATCCTGATCAAACCTCAGCGTCACGTCGTCGGGATGATCCCCTTTGACATGGCGTTCAACCGAAATCAGCTTCTCTTGCTGCCACAGGTAATCCGTGGTTTCGCTACTGCCTCCCGTGAACGGGGTATAGACCGTAACAAGATGGCTGGTGTGGTTAGGGTTGTCTTTACGCCAGATCCTGACGGTGCCACGGTCGGCAAGATAGCCGCTGGCGGTAAAATCAGGAAGCGTGGAGCGTGAACTGCATCCTGCCAGCATAAGCAGCATCAGGAAAGGGGCGGAGAAGGTAAACGGGTGTTGTCTCATGGGTGTGATTATCACACATTGCGGGCAGGTTTGCCGCAGCAGGCGTAGCTGAAGCAGAGAAAAGCAAAGAACCAGAACCTTAACAAAAGGGGCTTTACGCCCCCCTGTTTAAAACCTTTCACCGTCAGACGATTACTTAACAGCGTCTTTCAGTGCTTTACCAGAAACAAATGCCGGTACGTTTGCAGCAGCAATTTTGATCTCTTTACCAGTCTGCGGGTTGCGGCCAGTACGCTCAGCACGGTGGTTAACTTTAAAGGTACCAAAACCAACCAGTTGTACAGCATCACCTTCTTTCAGAGACTCAGTAATCGCAGCCAGGGTGGATTCCAGAGCAGCTTTAGCCTGGGTCTTTGACAGGTCCGCTTTGTCCGCAATTACATCAATCAGTTGAGTCTTGTTCATAAGTTATCCTTACAGTGTATTTATCGCTTGCTAAGCATCATGTGCGAGGGAAAAACCAAATTTGGCGCTCTCCTGCATTCACGCACCGCTAGCCACATTTTTCAGCCCCCCAAATGTAGACCAGACTGGGGGCGAATGTGAAGCCTTAAGGCGCTACAAATCAGGCCTGAAGTCACGTTTTATCGTGTTATTGCTGAAAATTTATACCGATGTTACTGATCCCTGACTCCCGCAGGTCAGATCGCAGTCCTTTGATCAGGTCGAGGTCCCTCTCCTCGCAGGCGCTGAGCAGGCGGAAAATCTCCCACTGGATGTCCCACTCTTCTTCTACCGCCGGGTTCTCTTTTAACTCTTCATCGCTCATTTCACGTTCAGCCTGGGTCATTTCCAGCATCGCGACGCTGGTGATGGAGGCTTCGCTGACGGCAATCGCATGCGTCAGCGTTTCACCGCTTAAACGGGAGTGCAGCAGTTCGCTCAGTGCCACGCAGGCATCAATGGCGGGATAGACGCCATAGAGGTCATAATCCTCAGCGGCCGGAATCGCTTCTTCAAACTTTTCGAGCTGGGAATCAAAGTTCACCTTGGCATCTTTGATAACCAGGGTTTCCCAGATCAGATCAAGAATACGGCGATAAATTTGCGCATCCCCAAAACCGGTCTGCTGGCAGAAAGCCCAGTAGTTGGGGAACATACGTTCACACAGGCAGGCCATAAAAGTAACGTGCTGCCAGCTTTCCAGTTTCTCAAGCCGCAGGTGAATGGGATTACGTAACATAGTGGGATCTCTTAAACATAAGTGCGCGGCCAGCAGTGTAACTGAAAAGAAGAGCGCTCACACCGTTAACCCTACAGGCCAAGTCGGACAAAAGAGGGCCGGTTAGAGGCGACGGCATCCGCCCAGCGGGTCGGCTCAGGCAGCCGGTAGCCCTGTAAGCAGGTTTCTACCCACGTCAGGGCTGTATCTGCGCTAACGCGATGCCCGGAAGAGATAAACAGCGGATTACAGCGCCGCTTGCTGCGCAGCACCCAGCCAATCTGCTCGCCCTTGTCGATCAGCGGCTGCCGTTCACCCGGCTCATCGCCCAGCGGCTCGAACTTCCCGCACAAACGCCGTTTTGCCACGCCGATAGTAGGGACATCCACCAGCAGACCAAAATGGCTGGCCACGCCCAGGCGACGCGGATGGGCAATTCCCTGTCCGTCAACGAATAACAGATCGGGACGCTGCTCAAGCTGCTCCCACGCGGCCAGCAGCGCGGGATATTCGCGAAAAGAGAGATAACCGGGGATGTAAGGCATAGTGGTAGCGATACGGGCCACCCGGTGCTCTACCAGCTTCAGTGAGGGATACTCAAGAATCACGAGGGCGGCGCGTGTCACCTCGCCCCCCTGCTCAAACCCCACATCGGCACCGCCAATATAGCGTGGAGGCATAACGTCGAAGTCATCTTCGCGAACAACTTCCGCCGCCCGCGTTAACTGTTCCTGCTTTAATGCCTGAATATCCATGCTTACCCCTGATGGTAAGGGCGTGACAGTTTGTGGACAGCCTCCACAAATACGCCCGCGTGTTCCGGTGGCACATCCTGATGGATGCCGTGACCCAGGTTGAAGACATGGCCGGTGCCATGACCAAAGCCTTCAAGGATAGTCGCCACTTCCTGTTCGATGCGTGCGGGCGCAGCGTAAAGCATGGAGGGATCCATATTGCCCTGTAGCGCTACTTTATCGCCCACCCGACGACGCGCATCGGCGATGTCGGTAGTCCAGTCCAGCCCCAACGCATCACAGCCGGTCGCGGCCATCGCTTCCAGCCACTGGCCGCCGCCTTTCGTGAACATCGTCACCGGCACGCGGCGCCCGTCGTTTTCACGTTGCAGGCCATCGATGATTTTGTGCATGTAATGCAGCGAGAACTCAAGATAGTCACGGCCAGTCAGCACGCCGCCCCAGGTATCAAAGATCATCACTGACTGCGCGCCAGCACGGATCTGTGCATTAAGGTAGAGCGTGACGCTGTCTGCCAGCTTATCCAGCATCAGATGCAGAGTTTGCGGTTCGGCATACATCATCTTTTTGAGTTTGGTGAAGGCCTTACTGCTGCCGCCTTCAACCATATAAGTTGCCAGCGTCCAGGGACTGCCGGTAAAACCGATTAACGGCACGTCACCGTTAAGATTTTTACGGATAGTCCGCACGGCGTTCATCACATAGCCCAGTTCCTGCTCCGGATCCGGTACCGGCAATTTTTCAACATCTGCACGACAGGTCACTGGCGAGGAGAAGCGTGGACCTTCACCGGCTTCAAAATAAAGGCCCAGACCCATGGCATCAGGAATGGTCAGGATATCCGAGAACAGGATCGCCGCATCAAGCGGATAACGCCGCAGCGGTTGCAGCGTCACTTCGCAGGCCAGCTCGGCATTTTTGCACAGCGACATAAAATCACCGGCAACGGCGCGGGTGGCTTTGTACTCTGGCAGATAGCGACCGGCCTGACGCATCATCCACACAGGTGTGACATCAACAGGCTGGCGCAGCAGGGCACGCAGATAACGATCGTTCTTCAGTTCACTCATCTTTAAAGGCTCTCTCAAATTCAGGCGCGCAGTATAGCATTCATTCCGCTTCGGCGCGGCAGAGGGCAACGGTATCCTCAATCAGCCGGCGTGCTACCGTTCCGGCTGGCGGCAAGTGCGGCAGGGCATCAAAGCGATACCAGCCCGCATCCAGCAGCTCTTTCGGGTCGATCTGGATCTCGCCGCTGTCATAATCGGCCATAAAGGCCATCATCAGCGACTGCGGGAATGGCCAGGGCTGTGAAGAGACATAGCGCAAATTTTTCACTTTAATGCCGCTCTCTTCCATCACTTCACGCGCGACGGTCTCTTCCAGCGTCTCGCCAACTTCAACAAAACCTGCCAGTACCGTATAGATTCCGTTACGGTGTTTGGTGTGCTGGGCCAGCAAAATCTCTTCACCCCGGCGAATGGCAACAATGATGCAGGGGGCAATTTGCGGGTAGTAACGCTGGCGGCAATGCTGGCAAAGGCAGGCTCTTTCCGTTTTGCTGTGATGCATCTTATGGCCGCAGTAGCCGCACCATTTGTGGGATCGATAAAACTCCGCCAGCTGGATCCCTTTACCCGCCAGCTGGAAAAGCCCGACATCCTGGTCGAGGATCTGCCGTAAAGATCCCATCTCCTGGGGGCGGTTTTCACAGATCAGATAAACAGGATCCCCCTGCCACTCACCAAGCAAAGATCCTGTAGATCCCACCAGCCCATTTTCTTCTGCGTTACCGTAGGGTAATTGACCTTTGGGCAGCCAAAGTTTATGTTCATGACTGACAACCCACCAGCCAACGTCTAAGCTTGAAATCTCACGTTGCATAAATTTGCTCATCCTCAACATGCAGAATTTTGAAGTACTGGATTGGGGCTAGACAGAAATATTACTTACCTGGAGTCACACATGCTTAACCAGTTAGAAGTCCTTACCGCGCGCGTTGGCGGATGTAGCGACCTGGTAGACTTCTGTCTGCGCTCCCGCAGGCAGCTGCTGATTGCCTATTATCATCTGGTTGGCATCAAGCCTAACAAGGAATCGCTGACTACGCTCGACGAAAACGCACTGGACAATTTCTGCCAGGGCCTGGTCGATTATCTTTCCACTGGCCATTTCACCGTCTACGAACGCTTTATCGAAGAGTTGGAAGGCAGCGAGCAGCTGGCTAAAGCGGCGATTATCTACCCTTCGCTACAGGCCAACACTGAAACAATTATGCGGGTTTACGACACGCATCTGGAAGGCGCTATCGACCATGATAACTGTCTGGAATTCCAGAACGCCCTGTCTGAAGTCGGGGAAGCCCTGGAAGCCCGCTTTACGCTGGAAGATAAGTTTATTCAGCTGGCGCTGGAAAAAAGCGCAGATAAACCGGTAGCCGCTAACGATGGCGCGCTGGCTCGTCCGGCGTAAACGTTATCAGTTTGTAAAAGCCTTGTAGTTTTAAAAAAGCCCCTCTATGCTGAAGGGGCACTACAAGGTGAGGTTACTTTTTCACCAACCCTGTTTTGTCGGACGCGTGAGTCCGGCAAAATTCTTCTTGTCGGAGTGCCCTTAGGGGCTGAGACCGTTTATTCGGGATCCGCGGAACCTGATCAGGTTAGTACCTGCGAAGGGAACAAGAGTAAACATTCAGTGACGGTGTGGATCCGTACGTTTTCACACCCTGCGCTTACTCCTCCGAACTCCAGGCAAGCACATTCCCTTTTTTCAGGAACGCGCTATGTCTACCAGTAAAAAACCAACCCGTCGTGAACAGCGTGCAGAAGCACAGCAATTTATCGATTCCCTTCAGGGCACCGCCTTCCCTGACTCCAGACGTATCTGGCTAAACGGATCGCGCGAAGATATTCGCGTACCGATGCGCGAGATCCAGCTCAGCCCGACCCAAACCGGCGGCAGCAAAGATAAGCCCCTGTTCGAAGCCAACGAGCCGGTGCCGGTGTATGACACCGCTGGCCCCTATGGCGATCCTGAAGCGAAAATTGATGTACACCGCGGGCTGGCCCGTTTGCGTCAGGCGTGGATTAACGAACGCGGTGACACGCAACCCATCGGGCAGCTCAGTTCTGTTTATACACAGCAACGGCTGGCGGATGAAGGGCTGGATCATCTTCGTTTTGAACATCTTCCCCACCCTCGCAAGGCGCTGGCTGGCCGCTGCGTCACCCAACTTCATTACGCTCGTCTGGGTATCATCACGCCGGAGATGGAATTTATTGCTCTGCGCGAAAATATGGGGCGCGAACGCATCCGTGGCGAGGTGCTGTTACAACAGCATCCCGGCAACAGCTTTGGTGCCAGCCTGCCCGAAAATATCACCCCTGAGTTTGTTCGTCAGGAAGTGGCCGCCGGACGCGCCATTATCCCCGCCAATATCAACCACCCGGAATCTGAGCCGATGATTATCGGCCGTAATTTTCTGGTGAAAATCAACGCCAATATCGGTAATTCCGCCGTCAGCTCCTCTATCGAAGAGGAGGTGGAGAAGCTGGTGTGGTCAGCGCGCTGGGGTGCCGACACGGTGATGGATCTCTCTACTGGCCGGAATATTCACGAGACTCGCGAATGGATATTGCGTAACAGTCCGGTACCCATTGGCACCGTCCCGATCTATCAGGCGCTGGAAAAGGTGAATGGCGTGGCGGAAAATCTCACCTGGGAGATCTTCCGCGACACGCTGCTGGAGCAGGCTGAACAGGGGGTGGACTACTTCACCATCCACGCTGGTGTCCTGCTGCGCTATGTCCCGATGACCGCAAAGCGCCTGACCGGGATTGTTTCACGCGGCGGCTCGATCATGGCGAAATGGTGCCTTTCGCATCATAAAGAGAGTTTCCTGTATGAGCACTTCCGCGAGATCTGCGAGCTGTGCGCAGCCTATGACGTTTCGCTGTCGCTGGGCGATGGTCTGCGTCCCGGCTCTGTTCAGGACGCCAACGACGAGGCGCAATTTGCGGAGCTGCATACCCTGGGCGAACTGACCAAAATCGCCTGGGAGTATGACGTGCAGGTGATGATTGAAGGCCCTGGTCACGTGCCGATGCAGATGATCCGCCGCAACATGACAGAACAGCTGAAGCATTGTCATGAAGCGCCCTTCTATACCCTTGGCCCGCTGACTACGGATATCGCGCCGGGCTACGATCACATCACCTCTGGTATTGGTGCCGCCATGATTGGCTGGTTTGGCTGCGCCATGCTCTGTTACGTCACGCCAAAAGAGCATCTGGGTCTGCCCAACAAAGAAGATGTTAAGCAGGGGCTGATTACCTACAAGATCGCTGCACATGCTGCGGATCTGGCGAAAGGGCATCCTGGTGCACAGATCCGCGATAACGCCATGTCGAAAGCCCGTTTCGAATTCCGCTGGGAAGATCAGTTCAATCTGGCGCTCGATCCCCATACGGCGCGAGCGTACCACGACGAGACGCTGCCGCAGGAATCGGGCAAGGTGGCCCATTTTTGCTCCATGTGCGGGCCTAAATTCTGTTCAATGAAGATTACCCAGGAGGTGCGTGATTATGCCGCCAGCCTGGAGGCAAAAGCGCAGCCGATTGAGGTCGGTATGGCCGAAATGTCCGAAGCCTTCCGCACGCGCGGCGGTGAACTCTATCATCCTGCCGACGCGCTGATTCGGGAGGATAAAGCATGAGCCGTGGCCCCTTTCCTGCAACAGCCGCGCGGCTTGGTCTCTACCCGGTGGTGGAAACTGTGGCATGGCTTGAACGCCTGCTGGATGCTGGCGTGCGTACGCTGCAACTTCGTATTAAAGATCTTCCGGAAACGGCGGTAGAGCAGACTATCGCGCACGCAGTAGCGCTGGGCAAAGGTTATCAGGCCCGCCTGTTTATCAATGATTACTGGCGTTCAGCCATTAAATATCAGGCTTATGGCGTGCATCTGGGTCAGGAGGACCTGGATGTGGCGGATCTGGATGCGGTGCACCGCGCGGGCTTACGTCTCGGCCTCTCCACGCATGACGATGCAGAGCTGGATCGCGCCCTGGCAGAGCAACCTTCCTATATCGCACTGGGGCATGTGTTCCCGACGCAGACCAAAGTCATGCCCTCGTCACCTCAGGGACTAAGTGAGCTGCAACGCCATCTCTTACGTTTGCAGGGTATCTCTACCGTAGCAATTGGCGGAATCAGCCTGGAAAGGGCACCGCAGGTGCTGGCCACCGGCGTGGGCAGTATCGCCGTGGTCAGCGCTATCACCCAGGCCGCTGACTGGCGGGCGGCAACAGCCGCCTTGCTGGCGCTGGCCGGAACGGGAGGTGAAGCCGATGTTAAGTGACAGCGATTTTCTCCGTTACAGCCGCCAGCTGCTGCTGGAAGAGTTTGCTCTGGATGCTCAGCAAAAGCTTCAGGAGGCCAGCGTACTGATTGTAGGTCTTGGCGGATTAGGTTCCCCGGCGGCGCTCTATCTGGCGGCAGCGGGCGTCGGCAAGCTGGTGCTGGCGGATGACGACACCTTGCATATCAGTAATCTTCAGCGACAGATCCTGTTTCGCACCGCTGAAACCGGGCAGCCTAAAGTCGCGCTGGCGAAAAAGCATTTGCAGGCACTCAATCCGCAGGTGGAATTTATTGCGCTGGAACGCCGGATGACCGCAGCCACGTTGCAGGAAACCGTAGAGTGGGTCGATCTGGTGCTGGACTGTAGCGACAACATGGAAACTCGCCATGCCATCAATGCCGCCTGCGTAAAGAGCGCCACACCGTTAATCAGTGCCAGTGCGGTGGGGTTCGGCGGCCAGCTGCTGGTTCTTACGCCGCCGTTTGCGCAGGGCTGCTACCGCTGCCTGTGGCCTGATCAGGCAGAGCCGCAGCGAAACTGCCGCAATGCCGGCGTGCTGGGGCCGGTGGTGGGGGTCATGGGCACCTTACAGGCATTAGAAGCCTTGAAAATGCTGGCGGGTCACCCTTCCCCGCTGGACGGTAAGCTGCGGCTTTTTGACGGGCGGCAGCAAACCTGGCGGACATTAAACCTGGAGCGCAGCACGAGCTGCCCGGTGTGTGGAGAGCACGATGCAGATCGTTGTGAATGATGAGTCTGTGACGCTGGAAGGTTCTGTGATGCTGACTGAACTACTGGAGCGTCTTTCCCACAGCCAGCCCGGCATTGCGCTGGCGGTAAACCAACAGATTATTCCGCGCGATCGCTGGGCGGAATATATTTTACAGGAGGGCGATGAGCTGGTGATTTTCCAGGCTATCGCCGGAGGCTGATATGCTGCAAATTGCTGATAAAACCTTTACCTCTCGCCTGTTCACCGGCACGGGGAAATTCTCCAGCCCCCGACTGATGCTGGAAGCTTTAAGGGAATCGGGTAGCCAGCTGGTAACAATGGCGATGAAACGCGTGGATTTGCGTGGCGGCGATGACGCTATTCTTCGTCCTTTACAGGAGCTGGGGGTCGATCTGCTGCCAAATACTTCCGGCGCTAAAACGGCTGAAGAGGCGATTTTCGCCGCCCGTCTCGCCCGTGAAGCTCTGGGAACTCACTGGCTGAAGCTGGAAATCCATCCTGACATGCGTTACCTGCTGCCCGATCCCATTGAGACGCTGAAAGCAGCTGAAATTCTGGTCAGAGAAGGCTTTACCGTGCTGCCCTACTGCCATGCCGATCCCGTTTTGTGTAAACGTCTGGAGGAGGCGGGTTGCGCAGCCGTGATGCCGCTGGGTGCGCCAATTGGCAGTAATCAGGGGCTTAAAACCCGCGATCTGCTGGCCATCATCATTGAGCAGGCGAACGTGCCGGTGATTGTTGATGCCGGTATCGGTGCGCCAAGCCATGCCAGTGAAGCATTGGAAATGGGCGCGGACGCGGTGCTGGTTAATACCGCTATCGCTTCCGCCCGGCATCCGGTGCAGATGGCCAGAGCCTTCAGGCTGGCCGTAGAAGCTGGCGCGCTGGCATACCGAAGCGGCCCCGGTTCGCCTGTGCAACAGGCCGTGCCCACCAGCCCGCTGACCCGTTTTTTGCAGGCGGGAGGTGAGGAATGAAAAGTTTTGTCTCTCAGTGGGAAAAGCTGGAATGGGATGACATTCGCCTGCGCATTCACAGTAAAACCTCAGCCGACGTTGAGGCTGCGCTGAATGCCGCCAAAGTGGGACGGGAAGAGCTGATGGCGCTGCTCTCTCCCGCTGCGATGCACTATCTTGAACCGCTGGCGCAAAAAGCGCAGCGGCTGACGCGCCAACGGTTCGGCCATGCCGTGAATCTGTTTGTGCCGCTCTATCTCTCTAACCTCTGCGCGAATGAGTGTACCTACTGCGGCTTTTCCATGAGTAATCGCATCAAGCGTAAAACGCTGGATGCCGCAGAGATTGCGCGCGAATGCGCAGCGATCCGCGCGTTGGGTTTTGACAACCTGCTGCTGGTGACCGGCGAACATCAGGCGAAAGTGGGTATGGCCTATTTTCGTGAACATCTCCCCGCTATTCGTCAGCATTTCAGCTCCCTGATGATGGAAGTGCAGCCGATGAGCGAAGCGGAATATGCCGAGCTGAAAAAGCTGGGGCTTGATGGCGTACTGGTTTATCAGGAGACCTATCATTCAACGGTCTACAGCCAGCACCATCTGAAGGGAAACAAACAGGACTTTTTCTTCCGGCTGGAGACGCCGGACAGGCTGGGGCGGGCGGGCGTCGATAAAATTGGTTTAGGTGCGCTGATTGGGCTTTCCGACAGCTGGCGTACCGACTGCTATATGATGGCGGAGCACCTGCTGTGGCTGCAAAAAACCTGGTGGCAGAGCCGCTACTCCGTGGCGTTTCCCCGACTGCGCCCCTGTGCAGGCGGCATCCAGCCCGCTTCTGAAATGGATGAAGCGCAGCTGGTACAGGTTATCTGTGCCTTCAGGTTATTTGCGCCAGAGGTGGAGCAGTCTCTTTCAACAAGAGAGTCACCGCAGTTCCGCGATAAAGTGGTTCCGTTGGCGATCAATACCCTCAGCGCCTTCTCGAAAACGCAGCCAGGCGGATATGCAGAGACGCAGAGAGAGCTTGAGCAGTTTTCCCCTCATGATAATCGCCATCCTCAGCAGGTTGCAGAAGCGTTGATCCAGGCGGGGATGCAGCCGGTATGGAAAGACTGGGATCGCTATCTGGGACGATAACAACAGAAACCAGCGAAGTAGCCCGCACGCTTATGCGCTAAATAAACCTTAAGCTGAACGCTCCGGCGCGCTCTCGCAGAGAGTTACGCCAGGAGTGGTTCTGCATTTTTAGCAAAGCCAGAGTGCTACTGTTCGCCCCTCAGGGTCAGTTTTCCTTCTCAATGCTGACCCTCTTTTCCTGCTCCATTACAGAGAGGGGCGCAGGCCTGGCGATACCACATTGCTCCATCGCTCTTTCCACCGCAGCGCCGAGGATCTCAAGCGCCCTGCCCGTTTTTTCCGTAAAGGGCTGGGCGTAACTCAGGCGCAAACAGTTACGGTATTTGCCGGAAGCGGAAAACAGCGAGCCGACCGCTACCTGTAATTTTGCTTCCCGCAGCTCTTTATTGAGCCGGACTGCATCAAACGCTTCAGGAAGTTCGATCCACATCAGGAAGCCGCCTTGTGGGCGCGTGACGCAAATCCCACAGGGAAAATAGTGCCGTACCCAGTGAGTAAAAATCTCCAGATTGCGCTGATAGTGTTGCCGCATCCGCCGCAGGTGTGCCGGGTAATGTCCCAATCGCACAAATTCTGCGGCAGCCATTTGCGTCTGGGTAGCCGTTGAACCGGTGACGATATATTTCATATGCAGAACGCGATCCAGATAGCGTCCCGGCACTACCCATCCCACCCGCAACCCTGGCGCCACCGTTTTGGAAAATGAGCTACAGAGCAGTACACGCCCCTCATCATCAAAGGACTTAATCGTGGAAGGCCTGGGATATTCATATGCCAGTTCGCCATAGACATCGTCTTCGACAATGGCCACGTCAAACCGCTGCGCCAGCGCCAGCAGCGCACGTTTGCGGGATTCCGGCATGATAAACCCCAACGGATTATTGCAGTTCGGCACCACCACCACCGCTTTTACCGGCCACTGCTCCAGTGCCAGTTCTAACGCTTCCAGGCTGATGCCGGTTTCTGAATCGGTGGGGATCTCAATCGCCTTAATACCAAAACCGCGCAGCGACTGCATGGTACCGTGAAAAGTGGGGGATTCCACAGCCACAATGTCGCCCGGCTGGCATACCGCCCGAATAGAGACAGAGAGAGCCTCATGACAACCGGTAGTGATGACAATATCTTCAGGGAGCAGATGGCATCCACCATCTATTGCCAGCCGGGCAATTTGTTCGCGCAGTTCAGGCACACCATAAATATTGTCATAGTTCAGCATTCGAATATCCTGCTGATGACCTATCCGGCTCATGATCTTCCAGAGCGGTTTAAGCGTTGGCTGATTCAGATCGGGCATGCCGCTACCCAGTTGCTGCACATCGTCTTCCTGCCTGGCATTCAGCAGCTCAAGCACCGCATCCCACTGCGTAATTTCCACAGGGCGTTGCGCAGGACGGGTAAGCGGAGGCACTGGCGGCTCGGCTTTATGAGGCGTGACAAAATAGCCGGAACGGGGCTGCGGCGTGATCAGCCTTCGCTCTTCCAGCAGGTGATAAGCCTGCTGGACGGTACTGATGCTGACGCCATGTTCGCTACTGAGCGTCCTGACTGAGGGCAGGCGTTCACCGCTCAGGTAGAGGCCTTGCTCAATCCGCTGCGCCAGCAGATCCGCCAGATGTTGGTACCTTGTCATGTATGCTCCCCACCAGCCATTAATCCCGGAAACCAGTACAGATTTCCACGGAAATCACCATTCAGAACCACTATCCGCCAATCTGTATGTTAAATAAAGGTGATTTTTGAATCTGTATTGATCTGTTCGTTCCGCGCAAACTAACGCTATACACAGTTGAGGAGAACAGTATGGAATTTAATGAAAACCGGGCTGCGCGGCCTTTTGCAGCATCACCCTTTCATCTGATCTACAGGTTGCCTTACAGGTTGTGGAAAGCGTGGTACGCCAGAAAGATTACCAAAAGGATCCTGAGCAGATTAAGTCCGGCTCAGCTGAAGGATATCGGTCTGACCCGACAGGATGTGGAGCGTTATAAGTAAAGCGGGGAAGCGGCACGGTTGCCGGGCGAAATAACTCCCTGCTGGTGAGCAAAGGCTTGGGTCGGCAGGATAATTAACTGCCCTGAGCGGAGGCCTGGCTCAACCCGCTGCATGGCCGGAACAGATAAAGTCAGGATGGCGTTGAGCGGTGCCCGGCGCCATCCTGCTTAACAGAGCCTTTCTTCAGGGAGAAATAAAGAAAGCTGATAAGGGATTAATTTCCGCGATAAGTTGAGTAGCCATACTGGCTCAATAACAGCGGAATATGGTAATGCTCGCCAGACTTTTCTACATGGAAAATAACCGGGATTTCCGGGAAGAAGGTCGGCTGACGCGTACTTTTGTAGTAGTCACCCGTTTTGAATACCACTTTGTAATCCCCTGCCGCCATCGACTTATTTGCCGGGTACAGTGCCGCTATACGGCCATTGCTGTCAGTCTTGCCTTCTGCCAGCTTTACCCAGCCCGCCTCAGAACGCTGTTCCAGCTCTACGCTGACTCCCGCAGTGGGAACGCCCGTTTGCAGATTGAGCACGTGGACGCTGACAGGATTTTTAGGCGCAGTAGTCTCAGCCGCACAGGCTGAAAGAGAGGCTGTCATCAGGGTGGCGGCAACCAGGGTCTTAACGGATTTCATTTTCATTGTTCTTCTCTCAAAGGTTAATTGCTAGCAAAATATAATATGATGATTAGCAATTAGCGAATCAGCACCGACAAATGTGAAATTTCCCAGATTACAGGCATAAAAAAACCGCTCCGGAGAGCGGTTTTTAACGTCAGGAGGTCAGCAACGATTAATCGTTGTTGCCACCCAGACCAGCGTTCAGCAGTTCTGCCAGGCTGGCAGAAGCTTCATCCGCAGTCACCTGAGGCACAACCGGCGTTTCGCCAGCTGCTTTACGGCGCATACGATCCTGATGATAAGCGTAACCGGTACCGGCTGGGATCAGACGGCCAACGATAACGTTCTCTTTCAGGCCGCGCAGTTCGTCGCGTTTGCCCGCAACGGCTGCTTCGGTCAGTACGCGCGTCGTTTCCTGGAACGATGCGGCAGAGATGAAGGATTCGGTCGCCAGTGATGCTTTGGTGATACCCAGCAGGTCGCGCATATAAGTTGCAGCGATTTTGCCGTTGGCTTCCAGTTCACGGTTAGAAATTTTAACGCGTGAGAACTCCACCTGCTCGCCGTCCAGGAAGTCAGTGCTTCCTGCGCTGGCGATGGTTGCTTTACGCAGCATCTGACGAACGATGACTTCGATGTGCTTATCGTTAATCTTAACGCCTTGCAGTCGGTAAACTTCCTGCACTTCGTTAGTGATGTAACGGGTCACCGCATGCACGCCACGCAGACGCAGAATGTCATGTGGAGACTCTGGGCCATCGGAAACCACGTCACCGCGCTCAACACGTTCACCTTCGAACACGTTCAGCTGACGCCATTTCGGAATCATCTCTTCGTAATGATCGCTGCCATCAATCGGGGTGATAACCAGACGACGTTTCCCTTTGGTTTCTTTACCGAAGGAAATGATGCCGCTGATTTCAGCCAGGATTGCCGGCTCTTTCGGACGACGGGCTTCGAACAGGTCAGCAACGCGTGGCAGACCACCGGTGATGTCCTTGGTACCGCCAGATTCCTGCGGAACACGAGCCAGGGTATCACCCGAGCTGATCTTGATACCATCTTCCAGCTGCACAATCGCTTTACCTGGCAGGAAGTACTGAGCAGGCATATCGGAGCCTGGGATCATTACGTCATTACCGTTGGCATCAACAATTTTCAGCGCCGGACGCAGATCTTTACCACCAGCAGTACGTTCCGCACTGTCCAGGATCACCAGAGAAGAGAGACCGGTCAGGTCATCCGTCTGGCGGGTAATGGTCTGGCCGTCAATCATGTCAGTGAAGCGAATATAACCGCTCACTTCGGTGATAACCGGCATGGTATGCGGATCCCAGTTTGCTACGGTTTCGCCCGCTGCAACCTGCTCGCCGTCACCTTTCGCCATGGTAGAACCGTAAGGAACTTTATAGCTCTCTTTGGTCCGGCCAAATTCGTCGATCATCTTCAGCTCGGTGTTACGTGAAGTAACGACCAGCTTGCCAGCGGAGTTGGTTACCGACTTGGCGTTGATCAGCTTCAGCGTACCCTTGTTTTTCACCTGGATGCTGGATTCAGCAGCCGCACGAGATGCCGCACCACCGATGTGGAACGTACGCATCGTCAGCTGTGTACCCGGCTCACCGATGGACTGTGCTGCGATAACGCCGATGGCCTCACCTTTGTTGATGATGTGACCACGTGCCAGATCGCGTCCATAACAGTGGGCGCACACGCCGAAGTCAGTTTCGCAACTTACTACGGAGCGAACTTTCAGGCTGTCAACAGAGTGCTCTTCCAACAGGTCACACTGCTGTTCGTGCAGCAGGGTGTTGCGTGGCAGCAGAATGTCGGCAGTACCCGGCTTCAGCACGTCTTCTGCGGTCACACGACCCAGAACACGTTCGCGCAGTGGCTCTTTAACATCGCCACCCTCGATAACCGGCGTCATCATGATACCTTCATGGGTACCACAATCGTCTTCGGTCACCACCAGATCCTGTGCCACGTCAACCAGACGACGGGTCAGGTAACCGGAGTTCGCGGTTTTCAGTGCGGTATCCGCAAGACCTTTACGAGCACCGTGCGTGGAGATGAAGTACTGGAGTACGTTCAGACCTTCACGGAAGTTCGCGGTAATTGGCGTCTCGATGATTGAGCCATCTGGCTTAGCCATCAGACCACGCATACCGGCCAGCTGACGAATCTGTGCAGCAGAACCACGCGCACCGGAGTCAGCCATCATAAAGATGCTGTTGAAGGAAACCTGACGCTCTTCCACACCATCGCGGTTAATCACGAGTTCGGTAGAAAGGTTTTCCATCATCGCTTTAGCAACGCGTTCGTTGGCCGCAGCCCAGATATCGATCACTTTGTTATAGCGTTCGCCAGCGGTAACCAGACCAGACTGGAACTGCTCCTGAATCTCAGCTACTTCCGCTTCCGCTTCAGAGATGATTTCCACTTTCTTGGCCGGGATAACCATGTCGTCGATACCTACAGACGCACCAGAGCGCGCAGCGTAGGCGAAACCGGTGTACATGGTCTGGTCAGCAAAGATAACGGTCGGCTTCAGGCCCAGGATGCGGTAACAGGTGTTCAGCATCTTGGAGATAGCTTTCTTGCCCAGCGCCTGGTTCACGATAGAGTACGGCAGACCTTTCGGCACGATCATCCAGAGGATGGCGCGGCCAACGGTGGTATCGATGATGCTGGTTTTAGCAACCCACTCATCCTGCTCATTCTTTTCGTGCTCGGTGATACGCACTTTCACGCGAGCGTGCAGAGAGGCCAGACCGGCGCGATAAATACGCTCCGCTTCTTTAGGGCCAGTCAGCACCATGCCTTCGCCTTTGGCGTTAACACAGTCGCGGGTCATGTAGTAAAGACCCAGTACAACGTCCTGAGAAGGAACGATGATTGGCTCACCGTTCGCTGGCGACAGGATGTTGTTGGTAGACATCATCAGCGCACGCGCTTCCAGCTGGGCTTCCAGCGTCAGCGGTACGTGAACAGCCATCTGGTCACCATCGAAGTCGGCGTTATAAGCCGCACAAACCAGCGGGTGCAGCTGGATAGCTTTACCTTCGATCAGCACAGGCTCAAAGGCCTGGATACCCAGACGGTGCAGCGTTGGTGCACGGTTCAGCAGCACCGGGTGTTCGCGGATCACTTCGTCCAGGATATCCCAAACGACAGCTTCTTCACGCTCAACCATTTTCTTGGCGGCTTTAATGGTGGTAGCAAGACCACGCAGTTCCAGCTTGCCGTAGATAAACGGTTTGAACAGCTCCAGCGCCATTTTCTTCGGCAGACCACACTGGTGCAGACGCAGGTATGGACCCACGGTGATAACGGAACGACCAGAGTAGTCGACACGTTTACCCAGCAAGTTCTGACGGAAACGACCCTGTTTACCTTTGATCATATCGGCCAAAGATTTCAGAGGACGCTTGTTAGAACCGGTGATCGCACGACCGCGACGGCCGTTATCCAGCAGCGCATCGACCGCTTCCTGAAGCATACGTTTTTCGTTACGTACGATGATATCTGGCGCAGCCAGATCCAGCAGGCGCTTCAGACGGTTGTTACGGTTGATAACGCGACGATAGAGATCGTTCAGATCGCTTGTTGCGAAACGACCGCCGTCCAGCGGCACCAGCGGACGCAGATCCGGTGGCAACACAGGCAGCACGGTAAGGATCATCCACTCTGGCTTGTTACCAGACTGAACAAACGCTTCCAGCAGCTTGATACGCTTGGTCAGCTTTTTGCGTTTGGTTTCGGAGTTAGTTTCGGTCAGCTCTTCACGCAGCTGCTCGCACTCCTGCTCCAGATCCATGTTTTTCAACAGGGCCTGGATCGCTTCCGCACCCATCTTCGCGTCGAACTCATCACCAAACTCTTCCAGCGCATCCAGATACTGCTCTTCAGTCAGGATCTGACGACGCTCGAGGTTGGTCATACCGCCTTCGACAACCACATAAGATTCGAAGTACAGCACGCGTTCGATGTCACGCAGTGGCATATCCAGCAGCAAACCGATGCGCGAAGGCAGCGATTTCAGGAACCAGATGTGCGCAGTCGGTGAAGCCAGCTCAATGTGGCCCATACGCTCACGGCGAACTTTAGTCTGTGTAACTTCAACGCCACACTTCTCACAGATCACACCGCGGTGCTTCAGGCGCTTGTACTTACCGCACAGGCACTCATAGTCTTTTACTGGCCCGAAAATACGCGCACAGAAAAGGCCGTCACGTTCTGGTTTGAACGTACGGTAATTAATGGTTTCCGGCTTTTTAACTTCACCAAAAGACCAGGAACGGATCATGTCTGGCGAGGCCAGAGCAATTTTGATCGCATCAAACTCTTCGGTCTTAGTTTGCGCTTTCAGAAACTTAAGTAAGTCTTTCACGGATTAGCTCCCGTCGGAGTGAGACTTCTCAGCACGCCCGGGGCCGGGCGTGCTGTAACCAGTACAAATTCGAGTGCTTACTCGTCTTCAAGCTCGATGTTAATACCCAGCGAGCGGATCTCTTTCAACAGTACGTTGAAGGATTCCGGCATGCCCGGTTCCATCTGATGGTTGCCGTCAACGATGTTTTTATACATCTTGGTACGGCCATTCACGTCATCAGACTTCACGGTCAGCATTTCCTGTAGGGTATAAGCGGCACCGTATGCTTCCAGTGCCCACACTTCCATCTCACCGAAGCGCTGTCCACCGAACTGCGCCTTACCACCCAGCGGCTGCTGAGTAACGAGGCTGTAAGAGCCGGTAGAACGTGCATGCATCTTGTCATCCACTAAGTGGTTGAGTTTCAGCATGTACATGTAGCCAACGGTAACCTGACGTTCGAACTGTTCGCCTGTACGACCATCAAACAGCGTGATCTGACCGGAAGAAGGCAGGCCGCCGAGCTGTAACAGCTCTTTGATTTCGCTCTCTTTCGCGCCGTCAAACACCGGTGTGGCGATTGGCATCCCTTTCTTCAGGTTTTCAGCCAGACGCAGCACTTCATCGTCGGTGAACGTGTTCAGGTCGACTTTCTGACGCACATCGGTGCCCAGATCGTACGCGCGCTGAATAAACTCACGCAGCTTAGACACTTCTTCCTGCTTCTTAAGCATAGCGTTGATCTTCTCGCCAATGCCTTTCGCAGCCATACCCAGGTGGGTTTCAAGAATCTGTCCAATGTTCATACGTGAAGGTACGCCCAGCGGGTTCAGTACGATGTCGACCGGCGTACCGTGCTCATCGTATGGCATATCTTCGATCGGGTTGATCTTGGAGATAACACCTTTGTTCCCGTGACGACCTGCCATTTTGTCACCAGGCTGGATCTGACGCTTAACGGCCAGATACACTTTCACGATTTTCAGCACGCCAGGTGCCAGGTCATCGCCCTGAGTGATTTTACGGCGCTTCGCTTCAAGTTTTTTCTCAAACTCGTGCTTCAGCTCATCGTACTGCTCTGCCAGCTGCTCCAGCTGGTTTTGCTTCTCTTCGTCGGTCAGGCCGAGTTCCAGCCAGCGCTCGCGTGGCAGCTTGTCCAGTTTCTCCGCTTCAACGCCACCTGCAACCAGCAGGTAGTTGATACGGCTGAACAGGCCAGCTTCGAGGATCTGCAATTCTTCAGACAGGTCTTTCTTCGCCTGCTTCAGCTGCATCTCTTCGATTTCCAGCGCGCGCTTGTCTTTTTCCACGCCATCGCGGGTGAAGACCTGCACGTCAATAACGGTACCAGACACGCCGTTTGGTACGCGCAGAGAAGAGTCTTTAACGTCAGACGCTTTCTCACCGAAGATCGCACGCAGTAACTTCTCTTCTGGCGTCAGCTGGGTTTCACCTTTCGGCGTTACCTTACCTACCAGAATGTCACCACCGGTCACTTCAGCACCGATATAGACGATACCGGACTCATCCAGTTTGGAGAGTGCAGCTTCACCCACGTTAGGGATGTCAGCCGTAATCTCTTCTGGCCCCAGCTTGGTGTCGCGAGACACGCACGCCAGTTCCTGAATGTGGATAGTGGTGAAGCGATCTTCCTGTACCACGCGCTCGGAGACCAAAATGGAGTCTTCGAAGTTGTAGCCGTTCCACGGCATGAACGCGACGCGCATGTTCTGACCCAGTGCCAGTTCACCGAGATCCGTTGAAGGACCATCAGCCAGCACGTCACCACGTTCAATTGGTTCACCCAGGTTCACACATGGCATCTGGTTGATGCAGGTGTTCTGGTTAGAACGGGTGTATTTGGTCAGGTTATAAATGTCGATACCCGCTTCGCCCGGATACATTTCGTCTTCGTTAACTTTGATAACGATACGGGATGCATCAACGTACTGAACGGTACCACCACGTTTCGCTACGGCTGTAACACCGGAGTCTACCGCTACCGCGCGTTCCATACCGGTACCAACCAGCGGCTTATCAGCGCGCAGAGTTGGAACCGCCTGACGTTGCATGTTTGCACCCATCAATGCGCGGTTGGCGTCATCGTGCTCCAGGAACGGGATCAGTGACGCACCGACAGAAACCACCTGCTGGGTGGAAACGTCCATGTAGTCAACCTGATCGCGGCTGAACAGGCTCGATTCGCCTTTGCTACGGCAGGTCACCAGATCGTCTACGAAGTGACCTTCGTCGTCGAGGTTGGTGTTCGCCTGAGCGATAACGTAGTTACCCTCTTCAATAGCAGAGAGGTAATGAATTTCGTCGGTCACCACGCCGTCAATAACACGACGGTACGGCGTTTCAAGGAAACCATACTCGTTGGTCTGCGCATACACAGACAAGGAGTTGATCAGACCGATGTTTGGACCTTCTGGCGTTTCGATAGGGCACACGCGACCGTAATGCGTCGGGTGAACGTCTCGAACTTCAAAGCCTGCACGCTCACGCGTCAGACCGCCAGGGCCGAGTGCAGAGATACGACGTTTGTGCGTAATCTCAGACAGCGGATTGTTCTGGTCCATAAACTGAGACAGCTGGCTGGAACCAAAGAACTCTTTCACTGCCGCAGAGATTGGCTTGGCGTTGATCATATCCTGAGGCATCAGGGTATCCAGATCGCCCAGAGACAGACGCTCTTTCACCGCACGCTCAACACGGACCAGACCTACACGGAACTGGTTTTCCGCCATTTCGCCAACGGAACGGATACGACGGTTGCCGAGGTGGTCGATATCATCCACTTCACCAATACCGTTACGGATACCGATAAGCTTACGCATCACTTCAATGATGTCGTCTTTGCTCAGGATACCGGAACCTTCAATCTCGTCACGCAGCAGAGAACGGTTGAACTTCATACGGCCAACCGCAGAGAGATCGTAGCGGTCTTCAGAGAAGAACAGGTTCTCGAACAGGTTTTCCGCTGCTTCACGCGTTGGCGGCTCGCCAGGACGCATCATGCGATAGATCTCAACCAGTGCGCTCAGGCGATCGCTGGTTGGGTCGACGCGGATTGTCTCGGAGATATAGGCACCGTGATCCAGATCGTTGGTGAACAGCGTCTCAATACGCTTGTGACCGGACTGGCTCAGCTTAGCCAACAGATCCAGCGACAGCTCCATGTTCGCAGCAACAATCAACTCACCGGTATTCTCGTCAATGTAGTCTTTACCTACTACTTTGCCGGCGATGTATTCAACAGGAACTTCGATGTGCTCAACGCCATCTTTTTCCAGCTGACGGATATGACGTGCAGTAATACGACGGCCTTTCTCAACGTAAACAGTACCGTTGGATTCGATATCGAAAGAGGCAGTCTCACCGCGCAGGCGCTCAGGAACCAGTTCCATTTGCAGCTTGTTGTCGCGGATCTCATACACGATCTTCTCAAAGAACAGGTCAAGGATCTGCTCTGTGGTGTAGTTCAGGGCACGCAGAATGATGGTCGCAGGCAATTTACGGCGACGGTCAATACGAACGAACAGGTTGTCTTTCGGATCGAACTCAAAGTCCAACCATGAACCACGGTAAGGAATAATACGTGCGTTATAAAGCACTTTACCCGATGAGTGGGTTTTACCCTTATCGCTGTCGAAGAAGACACCAGGACTACGATGCAGCTGAGAAACGATAACCCTTTCTGTACCGTTGATCACAAAGGTACCGTTATCGGTCATGAGTGGAATTTCACCCATGTAAACTTCTTGCTCTTTGATGTCCTTAACGGTGCCTTCCGGCGCTTCGCGCTCGTAGATCACCAGACGCAGTTTAACGCGCAGGGGTGCAGAGAACGTGACGCCACGAATCTGACACTCTTTCACATCAAAGACAGGTTCGCCTAAACGGTAGCTGACATATTGCAGCTCTGAATTACCGCTATAGCTTTGGATCGGAAATACGGAACGGAAAGCAGCTTCCAGACCATATTGACCTTCCGGATCTTGCTCGATGAACTTCTGGAACGAGTCAAGCTGGATAGAAAGGAGATATGGAATGTCCAGAACTTGTGGACGTTTTCCAAAATCCTTACGGATGCGTTTTTTCTCGGTATAGGAGTAAACCATAGGGTTCCTCAGCTCGCTGAAAAGTAGAACCTCTCTGTCCGTTCAGGGGGGACAGTTCATGCAACACTATTTTGAGACGCGGAAAGAAGACTCCCCTTCCGTAATACCTCTTTCTATCACTCTTAAATCATTTCGTTGCTGGAACAGTGCAGAGATAGCCGCTGTAGGAGAGCAATATATTAAGTCGCCGATAGAGAAAGATATTAAGCAAATCAATGACTAAACAGTGTGAAACGTCATTGACGCTATAGAGCGCAAAAAGGCTGGTGACCGAAAAGTCACCAGCCATCAGCCTAAAAGACTAGGCTGCAACCTGAAAGGTTGGCTTATTTAACTTCAACTTCTGCGCCAGCTTCTTCCAGTGCTTTTTTCAGTGCTTCTGCGTCGTCTTTGCTGATGCCTTCTTTCAGGGCAGCAGGTGCAGACTCAACCAGGTCTTTAGCTTCTTTCAGGCCCAGACCAGTTGCGCCACGTACTGCTTTGATCACGGCAACTTTGTTAGCGCCGATAGCTTTCAGTACAACGTCAAACTCGGTTTTTTCTTCTACAGCTTCAGCAGCAGCAGCAGGACCTGCAACAGCAGCAGCAGCTGAAACGCCGAATTTTTCTTCCATAGCGGAGATCAGTTCAACGATTTCCATTACAGACAGGGCGGCAACGCCTTCGATGATTTGTTCTTTAGTGATAGACATTTTAAAATGTTCCTGAATTCAGTGTAGATAAAGGTTACGTAAGCAAGAGTCGGAAAAGAAAGGCTTAAGCTTAAGCAGCTTCAGTTTCTTTCTGATCGCGGACTGCAGCCAGAGTGCGAACCAGTTTGCCGGCAGCGGCTTCTTTCATGGTTGCCATCAGGCGTGCGATTGCTTCATCGTAAGTAGGCAGAGTTGCCAGGCGGTCGATCTGAGCCGCACTGATTAACTCACCTTCAAAGGCCGCAGCTTTGACCTCAAATTTTGCATTCGCTTTCGCGAACTCTTTGAACAGACGAGCAGCAGCGCCCGGGTGTTCCATAGAGTATGCAATCAAGGTCGGACCGACGAACGTGTCTTTCAGGACCTCAAACTGAGTTCCTTCAACGACGCGGCGCAGCAAGGTGTTACGAACAACACGCATGTAAACGCCAGCTTCACGACCTGCTTTACGCAGTTCAGTCATTTTGCCTACTGGTACGCCACGAGAATCCGCAACTACCGCAGACAGCGCGCCTTTGGCTACTTCGCTGACTTCAGCAACAATCGCTTGTTTGTCTTGAAGATTTAAGGCCATTAGCTTGTGCTCCTGGATTTTGCCGGAGATGAATTTCTCCGGAACTCACTTCACCTGGCCGAAGCCAGGCGCTTAAACACGGTGAGCAGAATCCAGCAAAGACTATAAAAATATTCTTCAGGTTCTGTCACCGTCTACGCAGGAGATTAAGCCTCTTACGAGACACCTGCGGTCTTGGACGGAGGCCTGGATAAGGCCAGGCTCCAACCGAAAATTCTGGTTCCGCGGTTAACGGAACAACGGGCGTAAGATTCTAATGGAAACTTGCGCCCGCGTAAAGCAGATTAGTTTGCTACAGCGTTCAGGCCAGCCTGATCAACCGCAACACCTGCACCCATAGTGGTGGACAGGCTAACTTTCTTGATGAAAACGCCTTTCGCCTGAGAAGGTTTTGCTTTTTTCAGCGCAACCAGCAGGGATTCCAGGTTTTCTTTCAGTTTATCTGCATCGAAATCAACCTTACCGATAGTGGTATGGATGATGCCGTTTTTGTCGTTACGGTAACGAACCTGACCCGCTTTAGCGTTCTTAACCGCTTCAGCAACGTTAGGGGTTACGGTACCCACTTTCGGGTTAGGCATCAGACCGCGTGGGCCAAGTACCTGACCCAGCTGGCCAACAACGCGCATGGCATCTGGAGATGCGATAACTACGTCGAAGTTCATTTCGCCTTTTTTGATCTGGTCAGCCAGATCTTCCATACCTACCAGCTCAGCGCCTGCAGCTTTAGCAGCTTCAGCGTTTGCGCCCTGGGCAAATACGGCAACGCGAACGGAACGGCCAGTACCGTGTGGCAGTACAGTTGCACCGCGAACGTTCTGGTCAGATTTACGAGCATCAATGCCCAGGTTTACAGCTACGTCAACGCTTTCAACGAACTTGGCAGTAGCCAGTTCTTTCAGCAGAGCTACAGCTTCGTTGATGTCATACTGTTTAGTTGCATCAACTTTGTCACGGATCACGCGCATGCGCTTGGTCAGCTTAGCCATTTCTTAGTCCTCTACTACCAGGCCCATGGAACGAGCAGTACCTTCAATTGAGCGAGCCATCGCTTCAATATCAGCACCAGTCATATCAGAAGCTTTGGTTTCTGCGATTTCACGTACCTGAGCACGCGTAACTTTACCTACTTTGTCTTTGTTCGGCTTGCCGGAACCAGACTTGATACCAGCCGCTTTCTTCAGCAGGATTGGTGCTGGAGGCGTTTTGGTAATGAAGGTGAAAGAACGGTCAGAATAAACGGTAATCACTACTGGAGTAGGCAGGCCTTTTTCCAGGGATTCTGTTTTGGCGTTAAACGCTTTACAGAATTCCATGATGTTAACACCCTGCTGACCCAGAGCCGGACCTACTGGAGGACTCGGGTTTGCCATACCGGCTGCAACTTGCAGCTTGACGTAGGCTTGTACTTTCTTAGCCATGATAATTCCTCTATTGGGTTCAGACGCTCCGTAAAGAGCTCCCCGTAATTAATATTCACGCGCTGAAAACAGCGCATAAAAACAAAAGGCGCGAAATTGTAGGGCAATTTCGCGCCTCTCGCAACTGATATTCAGCCACAAAGCTCAAATTTTGATCGGGTCACTGCCTGAACATTGAACCTGTGTGCCTTGTTATCAGCCTTTTTCCACTTGTCCAAAGTCCAGCTCAACCGGCGTTGCACGCCCAAAGATTGAAACGGAGACTTTCAGGCGGCTTTTTTCATAATCCACTTCTTCCACCACACCATTGAAGTCTGCGAAAGGACCGTCACTAACACGGACCATTTCACCAGGTTCAAACATGGTTTTAGGACGTGGCTTATCACCTACCTGTTGCAGGCGGTTCATGATCGCATCGACTTCTTTATCGCTGATAGGTGCCGGACGATCGGAGGTGCCGCCAATGAATCCCATGACACGCGGCACGCTGCGCACTAAGTGCCAGCTTGCATCGTTCATAACCATCTGGACAAGAACATAGCCTGGGAAGAACTTGCGCTCGCTTTTACGACGCTGACCACCACGGATTTCCACCACTTCTTCGGTTGGAACCATGACTTCGCCAAAAAGCTCTTCCATGTTATGTAATTTGATATGCTCACGCAGCGATTGTGCTACGCGGCCTTCGAAACCGGAAAACGCCTGAACGACGTACCAGCGCTGTTTTGGAGCTTCAGACATCTCAGAACCTCAGGCCAGTGATAAACGATACCAGACGAACCAGAATACCATCCAGTCCCCACAAAATCAGTGACATCACGGCAGTTACCGCGGCAACGATTAACGTGGTATGCAACGTTTCCTGACGAGTCGGCCAGATGACCTTACGAACTTCGGTGCGCGCTTCACGAGCAAACGCCAGTGTTGCTTTACCTTTCGTCGTCAGCAGCGCAATGCCACCGGCTACTGCAATCAGGATAACGACGGCCAGCGCGCGCAGCGGCAGCGTGACTTCACGATAATAGTAGTTGCCTACGATGGCCACGATCAGCAGCAATGCTACAACTAACCATTTACCCGCTTCCAGGCCACGCCCGCTCCCTTGAGCTTCGGTATTAGCACTCATAAACCAACCTGCCACAATAAATCAGAAACTGTTTTACCCGTAAAACAGGGCAACCAAGCCGAGAAGGCTATGAGGCGAAACTCGGCATATAACGCCATGCTACAGAGCCTGCCTCAGCAATGATTATGGTTGAAAATCACTGATGAGCCAGGTTCTATGTTACAGCGTGCAAAAAGGGCATCAAATGATGCCCTTTTAAAGTGCGTTGCGTCAAATATTATCAGCGATTAAGCGATAACTTTAGCAACAACGCCCGCACCAACAGTACGGCCGCCTTCACGGATTGCGAAACGCAGACCGTCATCCATCGCGATTGGGTGGATCAGGGTAACAACCATCTGAATGTTGTCACCAGGCATGACCATCTCAACACCTTCTGGCAGTTCGATGGTACCGGTCACGTCAGTTGTACGGAAGTAGAACTGAGGACGGTAGCCTTTGAAGAACGGAGTATGACGGCCGCCTTCGTCTTTAGACAGAATATAAACTTCTGACTCGAACTTGGTGTGTGGCTTGATTGAACCTGGCTTAGCCAGAACCTGGCCACGCTGGATC
>NZ_JBCHVC010000009.1:0-60530 GCF_039023495.1 Erwinia magellanica | reverse complement strand
TGAGGCGTTACTGCGAGGTGGCGTATGATACGCTTCCCCTCTTCAGAGTCAACCACTTTTCAGAAGTTTTTCTCCGGCGGTTCAGCATGCTGAACCTCTCAACCCGGCGGCCGGTAAGCCGTTATTCCGTGTCAGTGGAGGCGCATTATAGGGAGTTTCTGGCAGGCCGCAAGCCCTGAATGCAAAAAAATATTCAAGCGCTCATCTTTTAATCAGAAATCATTAAAACAGCCACTTTTAGCCTGGTTAATAAACAAAAATGGGCCCGAAGGCCCATTTTTTAACGGCATAATTATTGTGTTGCCACAATAACGCCATCCTTAACGTCCATTTCAACTGGTTTTCCGGGAACCAGAGCACCAGAAAGTATCTGCTGCGCCAGCGGGTTTTCAATCTGCTGCTGAATAGCACGCTTCAGCGGCCGTGCACCGTAAACCGGGTCATAACCGTTTTCACCCAGTAATTTCAGCGCACTCTCAGAGATAGTCAGTTCAAATCCACGGTCAGCCAGTCGGTCATACAGACGTTGCAGCTGAATCTTAGCTATTGAAGCAATATGCTTCTCACCTAATGGATGGAAGACCACCAGCTCATCAATACGGTTGATGAACTCCGGACGGAAGTGCTGACCCACTACGGTCATCACTACCTCTTTCATTTCCGGATAGCTGAGTGCACCGAAACGCTCCTGAATCAAATCGGACCCCAGGTTAGAGGTCATGATCACCACGCTGTTACGGAAGTCTACCGTTCTGCCCTGTCCATCGGTCAGGCGGCCATCATCCAGCACCTGCAACAGAATGTTGAACACATCCGGATGCGCTTTTTCAACCTCATCCAGCAGGATGACGGAATAAGGACGACGACGAACCGCCTCAGTCAGGTATCCGCCCTCTTCATATCCGACGTAACCCGGAGGTGCCCCAACCAGACGGGAGACAGAGTGCTTCTCCATAAACTCGGACATATCGAGGCGCACCATCGCATCGTCACTGTCGAACATAAAGTTAGCCAGCGCCTTACAAAGTTCAGTCTTACCTACCCCGGTTGGCCCCAGGAACAGGAACGAACCAATCGGCCGGTTTGGATCGGCCAGCCCTGCCCGACTACGGCGGATCGCATTTGAGACAGCTTCAACGGCTTCGTTCTGTCCAATCACGCGCTGATGCAGATCCTGCTCCATGCGCAGCAGTTTCTCCCGCTCCCCTTCCATCATCCGGTCTACCGGGATGCCGGTCCAGCGCGCCAGCACGTCAGCGATTTCAACTTCGGTAACGCGATTGCGCAGCAGACGCATCGTTTTGCCTTCAGATTGAGTGGCCAGTGCCAGCTGTTTTTCCAGCTCGGGGATTTTCCCGTACTGTAGCTCAGACATCTGCGCAAGGTCACCCATACGCCGGGCCTGCTCCATAGAAAGCTTCGCCTGCTCCAGTTCAGCTTTAATTGTCTGCGTACCAGAAAGGGAAGCTTTTTCTGCTTTCCACTCTTCTTCCAGCTCAGAGTAGTCGCGCTCTTTCTGATTCAGCTCAGTTTCCAGCATTTCCAGACGCTTGATGCTGGCGTCGTCTGACTCTTTCTTCAGCGCCTGCTGCTCCAGTTTCAACTGGATAATGCGGCGCTCCAGCCTGTCCAGCGCTTCAGGTTTGGAATCGATCTGCATACGAATGCTGGAAGCGGCTTCATCGATAAGGTCAATCGCCTTGTCCGGAAGCTGGCGGTCAGCAATGTAGCGATGCGATAAGGTCGCCGCTGCCACGATAGCCGGGTCAGTAATCTGTACATGGTGATGCAGCTCATAGCGCTCTTTCAGCCCGCGCAGAATAGCAATGGTATCTTCCACACTTGGCTCAGCCACAAACACTTTCTGGAAGCGACGTTCCAGCGCAGCATCTTTTTCAATGTACTGACGATATTCGTCGAGCGTAGTGGCACCAACGCAGTGCAGCTCCCCACGAGCCAGCGCAGGCTTCAGCATGTTACCGGCATCCATGGCGCCATCGGCTTTACCGGCACCAACCATGGTATGCAGCTCATCAATAAACAGAATGACGTTGCCTTCCTGCTTCGAAAGATCGCTAAGCACGCCTTTCAGACGTTCTTCAAACTCACCGCGATATTTAGCGCCAGCCACCAGCGCCCCCATATCCAGCGCAAGCACACGGCGGCCTTTCAGCCCTTCCGGCACCTCACCATTAATGATGCGTTGAGCAAGGCCTTCCACGATTGCTGTTTTACCCACGCCTGGTTCACCGATCAGCACCGGGTTATTTTTGGTGCGGCGTTGCAGAACCTGGATGGTGCGACGAATTTCTTCGTCACGACCAATTACCGGGTCTAACTTGCCGGACTCTGCGCGTTCGGTCAGGTCGATGGTGTATTTTTTTAAAGCCTGGCGCTGATCTTCAGCTCCCTGGTCGTTCACGTTTTCACCTCCACGCATTTGATCGATTGCTTTGCTTAGTTTGTCGCTGGTTGCACCGGCAGATTTTAAGAGGTCGGCCAGTGAGCCACGCGATTCCAGAGCGGCCAGCACGAACAGTTCGGATGAAATGAAATTGTCAGCGCGCTTTTGCGCCAGCTTGTCGCAAAGATTAAGGACGCGAACCAGGTCAGCAGAGGGCTGAACGTCGCCATCCGTCCCTTCAACCTGCGGCAGGCGGCCAATAGCCTGGTCGACGCCGTTTCGTAAGGCAGCCACATCAACGCCAGCTGTAGTGAGTAAAGGACGAACGGATCCCCCTTCCTGAGTCAGTAAAGCACTCATCAGGTGGAGAGGTTCGATAAATTGATTGTCGCGCCCCAGGGCTAAAGACTGGGCATCGGCGAGAGCGAGCTGAAATTTATTAGTAAGACGATCCAGACGCATAATTCCCCCATTCAGGTCAAATTGCTACTGGAGATTAAATGAGGTCAACCCTCAAATTTTCAAGTTTAATGACCCAAATATATTGGTGAAAAATACATCAATCTGGACCGTCTTATGGCGCTAGGTTATATCAGCCAGATCAAACTTGCCATACGGCCCGTGACGCCATTGCGTCGGAAAGAGAAGAACTTAGCGGGATCAGAAAGGGTACAAAGGCCGCCACCCGTGATGTGGCGTACTCCGCTGCGGTTCAGACGCGCCCTGGCAAGTTGCCAGATATCAGCATAATATTTTTCACCGGCCACACGAAAAGCTGCCGCATCGTGCAAATTTTGTGCTAAAAACGCCTCTCTTACTTCGGCGCCCACCTCAAAAGCGTCCGGGCCGATGGCGGGACCAAGCCAGACCGTTACCTCTTCGGGCGGAGCCTGAAATGCCGCCAGCGTGGCTTCCAGTACGCCGGCACAAAGACCACGCCAACCAGCATGAGCCGCCGCAACTTCTTTACCATCCACCGAGCAAAAAAGCACCGGCAGGCAGTCCGCCGTCATCACTGCGCAGGGTAAACCCTGTTCACGTGTGTAAACGGCATCAGCACGGAGAGTTTGAGGAGTGTTTCTGGTGAGGTGTAGAACATCGGTGCCGTGAACCTGCTCCAGCCAGAGTGGCTGAGTGGGCATTGCGCCCAGCTCAACCAGACGCTGACGATTTGCTGCCACATGTTGGGGATTATCCCCAACATGGGCACCAAGATTCAGTGAATCCCAGGGAGCGCCGCTTACGCCGCCCACCCGGCTTGAGCTTATGGCTCGCACCCTTGGGGGCAGCGCCCATTCAGGTTTGATCAGGCTCATTACCAATCCAGCTGATGCTTAAACTCTTCAGTATCCGCTTTCAGGGCAGCGATAAGATCGACCATATCCTGCGGTAACGGCGCGTGCCATTCCATCTCGATACCGCTGATTGGATGGTAAAGACGCAGCATAGTGGCATGCAGCGCCTGGCGATCGAACGCACGCAGCGTACCGATAAAGGCTTCGGATGCACCTTTAGGCGGGCGGGGACGGCCACCGTATAGCGGATCGCCCACCAGCGGATGGCTGATATGGGACATGTGAACACGGATCTGGTGAGTACGGCCAGTCTCCAGACGCAAGCGCAAACGGGTATGCGCACGGAAGTGCTCCATAATGCGGTAATGCGTAGTAGCCGGTTTACCCATTGGGTGTACCGCCATGTGCGTGCGTTTAGTGGAGTGACGGCTGATAGGCTCATCCACTGTGCCCCCTGCCGTCATTCGGCCAATCGCGACCGCTTCATATTCACGGGTGATCTCTCTTAATTGCAGAGAGTCCACCAGGTGCGTCTGAGCAGGCACCGTTTTCGCCACAACCATCAGACCCGTTGTGTCTTTGTCCAGGCGGTGAACGATACCCGCACGTGGAACATCAGAGATTGCCGGGAAATGGTGTAACAGCGCATTCAGCACCGTGCCATCAGGATTTCCCGCTCCCGGATGCACCACCAGGCCGCGAGGCTTGTTGATCACCAGAATGTCTTCATCTTCGTAGACGATGTCTAAAGGGATATCCTGCGCTTCCCAGCGCGCTTCCTCTTCAATTTCTGCATCAATAGCGATTTGTTCGCTGCCAAGCACTTTTTCTTTTGGTTTGTCGATGATTACGCCATTGACGGTGACGCGACGGTCGAGAATCCACTCTTTTATGCGAGATCGGGAATAATCAGGGAACAATTCGGCCAAAGCCTGATCTAAGCGTTGTCCGAGTTGCGATTCGGATACCGTTGCGTTGAGTTTTACTTGTTGTGCCATAAACAGCTTCTTCGTTAACGTTGGGTTTTCACGGCGATGCCGTTTAATATAATGTGCTATTGTACCTGGTCACTATCGGGAGCTACATGGACAGCTTCCTGAATAACACTCTGAGGATAATCAAATCGTCATGACGCGTATGAAATATCTGGTGGCTGCAGCCACGTTGAGCCTGGCATTGGCGGGTTGTTCCGGCTCGAAGGAAACGGTGCCCGACAATCCGCCTTCTGAGATCTATGCCACAGCCCAGCAAAAACTGCAGGACGGTAACTTTAAAGGAGCAATAACGCAACTGGAAGCGCTAGATAACCGCTATCCGTTCGGGCCTTACTCCCAGCAAGTTCAGCTAGACTTGATCTACGCTTACTACAAAAATGCCGATTTGCCGCTGGCGCAGGCCGCAATTGACCGCTTTATGCGTCTTAATCCAACCCACCCGAATATTGATTACGTGATTTATATGCGTGGTCTGACGGATATGGCACTGGATGACAGCGCACTGCAGGGCTTTTTCGGCATCGACCGCTCCGACCGCGATCCTACGCATGCGCGTGACGCCTTCCATGACTTCTCTCAGCTGCTGCGCGGTTACCCGAACAGTCAGTACGCGACCGACGCCAGAAAGCGTCTGGTCTATCTGAAAGATCGTCTGGCGAAATATGAATTATCCGTTGCTCAATTCTACACTAAGCGCGAGGCATATGTTGCAGTAGTTAACCGCGTTGAGCAAATGATGAAAGATTATCCGGACACCCAGGCTACCCGCACGGCGCTGCCGCTGATGGAAAATGCTTACCGTCATCTGCAATTGACGGCTGAGGCAGATAAAGTCGCGAAGCTGATTGCGGCGAATCAGGCT
This sequence comes from Erwinia magellanica, assembly GCF_039023495.1. Lineage (NCBI taxonomy): Bacteria > Pseudomonadati > Pseudomonadota > Gammaproteobacteria > Enterobacterales > Erwiniaceae > Erwinia > Erwinia magellanica. Next base: position 54,974 of record NZ_JBCHVC010000009.1, on the reverse strand, counting down.
TAAGCGTTGTAAACGAAAAATGGCAGCCTGAGGCTGCCATTTTTTATGCTCAAAAACAGAATGCGTTACGCCTTGTGTTCTGAGTCATCCCATCAATCATGCCCGCTTAAGACTCATCAGACAACCCCCTTTTAACCAATTATCACCCCATCTCACAGATTTGCCAGACTTGACAAAAAGTGACAAAAAAACGTGATTAAAATCACGCATTAACCCCTTTTTCAAGGTATGCTTACCCCACATTCGACGGAAATGACAGAGAGGTAAGCACTATGGTTCTGAACATTACCAGCAAGCACATGGAAATCACTCCGGCTATCCGCCAACATGTCGAAGACCGTCTCGCCAAGCTCGAAAAATGGCAAACTGACCTGATAAACCCCCATATCGTTCTTTCAAAGGAGCCGAAGGAATTTGTCGCTGATGCCACTATCAATACGCCTAATGGCCCGCTGGTAGCCAGCGCCAAACATGCTGATATGTACACGGCCATCAATGAGCTTATCGCCAAGCTTGAGCGTCAGCTGAACAAGGTTCAGCACAAAGGTGAAGCGCGCCGTGCTAACGCCAGCGTCAAAGACCTGAGCGTTGACTTAAGCGCTGTCGATCAGGAATAAAAAATCGACATCAAGATAACGCGCCTCAGGGCGCGTTTTTTTATTGACAGAAATAATTTGCAGCGGTTACTTTAAACGCTTGCTGATCCCGGACACACCAATGAAAAAACTGTCGTTCTTCTTCGCCTTCTTTTTTACCTTCCGCTGACCGGGAGGCCATTCGTCGTGTAAGAAACAATGCGAAGACGAACAACAAAGCCTCCCAAGCGGGAGGCTTTTTTTTTATGAACTTCTGACAGGTAGCACTTATGACACCCGAAAATCCCCTGCTGGGCCTGCGTGATAAAATCAGCGCACTGGATGAACAACTGCTGAACTTGCTGGCACAACGCCGGGCGCTGGCGGTTGAGGTTGCGACGGCAAAGATGGCCACCCATCGCCCCATCCGCGACACCGACCGCGAGCGGGACCTGCTTGAGCATCTTATTACGCTGGGCAAAGAGCATAAGCTGGATGCACATTACATCACGCGTCTCTTCCAGCTGATTATTGAAGACTCGGTGCTCACTCAGCAGGCGCTGCTGCAAAAGCATCTGAATAATACCGCTTCGCACTCGGCGAGAATTGCCTTTTTAGGCCCGAAAGGCTCCTATTCTCATCTTGCCGCACGCAACTATGCTGCCCGCCATTTTGATAACTTCATTGAAAGCGGCTGCCTGAAGTTTCAGGATATTTTCAGTCAGGTCGAAACCGGCCAGGCTGACTATGCCGTCCTTCCGGTTGAAAATACCAGTTCTGGTTCGATCAACGATGTTTACGATCTGTTGCAGCAGACCAGCCTCTCTATTGTTGGCGAGATGACTCTGCCGATCGATCACTGTGTGCTGGTCAATAGCAGCACCGATCTGCAAAAAATTAAAACGGTATACAGTCATCCGCAACCTTTCCAGCAGTGTAGCCAGTTTATTAACCGCTACCCGCACTGGAAAATTGAGTACACCGAAAGCACCGCCGCGGCGATGGAAAAAGTCGCGGCGATGAACTCCCCTGACGTTGCCGCCATTGGCAGCGAGGCTGGCGGTGAACTTTATGGTCTACAGGTGCTGGAGCGCAATCTTGCTAACCAAAAGCAAAATATTACCCGCTTTATTATCCTTGCCAGAAAACCGGTTGAAGTGACCCTTCAGGTTCCGGCGAAAACCACGCTGATTATGGCAACAGGCCAACAGGCAGGCGCGCTGGTAGAAGCCTTACTGGTGCTGCGTCAGCACAACCTGGTAATGAGCAAACTTGAGTCGCGTCCCATCAACGGCAATCCCTGGGAAGAGATGTTCTATATCGATTTCCAGGGTAATTTGCGCTCCGATGCGGTACAGCAGGCGCTGAAAGAGTTAACACCTATTACCCGCTCCCTGAAAGTGTTGGGCTGCTATCCAAGCGAAAACGTTATTCCGGTAGAGCCGGAATAACCTTACTGCTTCTTGTCAGCCGCCAGCTGTAGGGCTGACGCGCGTTTCTTTTTATTGTGCAGAATCAATTTGCCCTGCCTGATTAACGTTATATCATGATGTATATAACGCTAATCAGGAATGTCATATGCTTCGCTCTTTCAGGGCACCCGCCCTCACCGCTCTACTCTGCTTTGTTCCGTTCTGCTCTCAGGCCGCGCGTCAGGTGGTGGATCAGCTCGGGCGCCAGGTGACGATCCCGGATCGGGTCGATCGCGTGGTGGTACTGCAACATCAGACGCTCAATTTGCTCGTGCAGCTGGATGCCACCAGCACAATGGTTGGCATTCTGGGTAACTGGAAACAACAGTTGGGTGAGGGCTATCAGCGCCTTGTGCCTCAGCTTAATTCCATTCCGACCCTGGGCGATCTTACTCACGTGGATGTCGAAAAGCTGGTTGCCCTTCACCCTCAGGTTGTTTTCGTGACCAACTATGCCCCTAAAGAGATGATCGACCAGATCCAGAATCTGGGGATCGCGGTGATTGCCATCTCGCTACGCAGCGACGATGCGAAACAACAGAGCAAGCTCAATCCCGAGTTGCAGGATGAAGACCGCGCTTACAATCAGGGGCTGAAAGAGGGGATCAAACTGATCGGCGAAGTCGTTAATCATCAAAAGCAGGCTGAAACTTTAATTAAAGCTACCTTTGATGAGCGTCAGCAAACAGCCGATCGCCTGAAGGCTATCCCGCCCGCTCAACGCATTCGCGCCTATATGGCAAATCCAGATCTGACCACCTACGGTTCCGGGAAATATACCGGCCTGATGATGGCGCATGCTGGTGCTCTTAACGTCGCAGCGGCAACGGTCAAAGGCTATAAGCAGGTCTCTATGGAGCAGATTGTTGCCTGGAACCCACAGGTTATCTTTATACAGGATCGTTATCCTCAGGTGATGGACGAGATTAATCAGCAACCCGCCTGGCAGGCTGTAGATGCGGTAAAAAACCACCGCGTTTACCTGATGCCGGAATATGCCAAAGCCTGGGGATACCCGATGCCGGAAGCGCTGGCGCTGGGTGAACTCTGGATGGCGAAAAAACTGTATCCGGAAAAATTCAGCGATATCACTATGCAGAACAGAGCTGACAGCTGGTATCAACGCTTCTACCGCACTCACTATGTCGGCAACAATTGATGAGTGACATTCGCGTGTTCGCTGCCGGTAGCCTGCGTATTGTCTGGCCAGAATTAATGCGCCTGTTTAAGCGGCAGAGCCGTCATACCGTTACGACTGATTTTGGCCCTGCCGGTCTGCTTTTGCAGCGCATTGAGCAGGGAGAGTCCTGCCATCTTTTTGCTTCAGCAAATAGCGCCCATCCGCAAAGACTGCTCGCTGCGGGACGCGCACTGGCAACCCGCATTTTTGCCCATAACAGCCTTTGCCTGAGTATTAACCCCACCCTTGCCGCAGAGAAAAGAGAGTGGCTGGATATGCTGCTTGATCCCACCCTGCGCGTGGCAACCTCTACCCCGCGGAGCGATCCTGCCGGTGATTACGCGTGGCAGCTTTTCGAGCTTATTGAAGCCTCTCACCCCACAAAAGGAGAAGAGCTAAAAAGACGGGCGATGCAGCTGGTTGGCGGACCGGAAAGTCCGGCCGTTCCTGCGGGAAAAGTGGCGGCAAGCTGGCTTCTGGAAAGCGGCCAGGCAGATTTGTTTATTGGCTATCAGAGCTACAGCCCTCAGCTGAAGGCGGAAGGTAAAGTGGTCACGCTGCCCATTCCTGCGCCCTGGCAGATTCAGGCCGACTATACATTTGCTCTCTGCTCAGGGGAGGCTGAAGCGTTGGGGGAATTTTTATTAACAAAGGAGGCGAAGGCTCTCTTTCACCGGGCCGGTTTCGGCCACTAAAGAAAAAGGCCGTTTCCGGCCTTTCAAAAGTTACTGACGATTATCGTTCGCCTGCCGCAGCAGCGTACGGCTTTCCAGCATAAATCGCTGGGCATGGTCGCCAAACCAGTGTTCAACTTTACGGAAGCTGTCGATAAATGCCTGCTTATCGCCCTGCTCCAGCAGCTTGATCGCCTCACCAAATCGCTGATAGTAACGTTTGATCAGCGCAAGGTTGCTTTCCGAAGACATAATGATATCTGCGTAGAGCTGAGGATCCTGAGCAAAGAGCCTGCCTACCATCGCCAGCTCCAGACGGTAGATCGGGGATGAGAGCGCCAGCAGCTGCTCAAGCTGTACATTCTCTTCAGCCAGATGTAACCCGTAAGCAAAGGTCGCAAAGTGGCGCAGCGCCTGAATAAAGGCCATGTTCTGGTCGTGCTCTACCGCACTGATGCGATGTAAACGCGCGCCCCAAACCTGGATCTGCTCTAACAGCCACTGATACGCCTCCGGCTGACGGCCATCACACCAGACCACCACCTGTTTAGCCAGACTGCCGCTGTCCGGGCCAAACATTGGATGCAGACCCAACACCGGGCCGCTGTGAGCAGCCAGCATCGCCTGGAGCGGACCATTCTTCACCGAAGCCAGATCGACCAGAATACAGTCCTCGGGCATTGGTGGCAGGCTGCCGATGACTTGTTCTGTGAGATGAATCGGTACGCTGATGATCACCATTCCGGCATCCGCCAGCATGTTCTCTGCCTGCGCCCACTCTTCCTTGTCGAGGATCCTGACCTTGTAGCCAGAGAGGGTGAGCATCTTTTCAAACAGCCGCCCCATCTGCCCTTTACCGCCAACGATCACCACTGAACGAAGTTCGGGATTCAGCGTTTTAAAGCCTTTGTCATTCTCGCTTGAGTAGGACTCACGCATCACCCTGCGTAAAACATCTTCGATTAAATCAGGTGGTACGCCCAGCAGCTCCGCCTCTTTACGCCGTGAAGCGAGCATTGAGGCTTCACGTTCAGGCACATAAATCGGTAATCCATAACGGCTCTTCACTTCGCCCACTTCAGCGACGAGGTTCAGCCGTTTGGCCAGCAGATCGAGCAGCGCTTTATCAACTTCATCTATTTGATCGCGTAGCGCGGTCAGTTCAGCCACCATACATAGTCCTCTTACGACAGACGCGCCGCCAGCACACCGTTGAGATCCTGATGAATTTCCCGCAGCAGGGTTTCCGTGGTTTCCCAGTTAATACAGGCATCCGTTACGGAAACACCGTAGCGCATCTCTGCTTTAGGCTGCTCGGAAGACTGGTTGCCTTCATGGAGATGGCTCTCCAGCATCAGTCCAATAATGGAACGGTTGCCATCTTTAATCTGCGCTACGGCAGATTCAGCCACACCGGACTGACGACGGAAATCTTTATTAGAATTGCCATGGCTGCAATCTATCATCAAGGAGGGACGGAGTCCCGCCTGGCGCATCTCTTTTTCACACTGCGCCACATCTTCCGGCCCGTAATTAGGGGCTTTGCCGCCGCGCAGAATCACGTGCCCATCCGGATTCCCCTGCGTCTGCAACAGGCACACCTGACCGCTCTGGTTTATACCTACAAAACGGTGCGGCATTGCAGCAGCACGCATCGCATTGATTGCGGTACCAAGGCTGCCATCAGTGCCGTTTTTAAAGCCAACCGGCATCGATAAGCCAGAGGCCATTTCGCGGTGGGTTTGCGACTCCGTAGTGCGCGCGCCAATGGCTGACCAGCTGAAGAGATCGCCCAGGTACTGAGGGCTGTTGGGATCCAGCGCTTCTGTCGCTAATGGCAGCCCCATCTCCACCAGATCCAGCAGCAGACGACGGGCAATATGCAGCCCCGCCTCCATATCAAAGGAGTTATCCATGTAGGGATCGTTGATTAATCCTTTCCAGCCAACCGTAGTACGAGGTTTTTCAAAGTAGACACGCATAACGATATAGAGCTGATCCTTCAGCTGTTCAGAGAGAGTTTTCAGATGACGGGCATAGTCGAGCGCGGCTTCAGTATCGTGAATGGAACAGGGACCACAAACCACCAGCAAACGGTGATCCTTGCCGCTGATAATATCGGCGATGGTCTGACGTGAGGCCGTAATCTGTGCTTCCAACGTCGGATTCAACGGAAACTGTTTTTTTAACTCTTCTGGCGTAATTAAAATCTGCTCGCCAGCGATATGGACATTGTTCAGCGCGTCTTTTTGCATGATTGTCATCCTGTTTCTCTCAATATGCGTAGGTCAGCCCTCTGTAGGGTGAAAGATACTGTACCAGAAAAGGTACATAATTCAATGGCAGTATGTACAGTTTTCTTACCAGTGATTTAAATCACTGTAGGATTATTAAATAAATATATTATAAACAATAAGTTATATTTAAGCCAGCCCGCAAAAACAACTTCAGAATGTGTATAGTATTGTTTACAGCTGATTCTGAAGCCTTCTCTCCCCTGGTTGAAACCATGCGGCGGTTTTCGTGATTCTAAAATTTTCTTATGCGGAGCTAAGCGGGAATTTGCTTCCCCATTGCTGCGAGATCATCCTATGATGAAGTTAAATAAGGGCTTATTACGAGGGAGTGTAAGAGATGCAGATTATTTTACGGCCTTATCAGGATGAGGATGCTGAAGCGTTCGCTGCCGCCGTTAATGCCTCGCTGGATACGCTTCTTCCCTGGCTTCTGTGGGCACATGCCGGGTTCACACCCGAACAAGCGCGTCAGTGGTTCACCATTACGCACCTGCTGAGAAACAAAGGTGAAGCTAATGAGCTGGGACTGTTTGCCCCGGATGGTCGTCTGCTGGGCGGAGCCGGTTTGCGCTACTCCAGAGTGCAGCGCGATCACTGTTCTATTGGCTACTGGGTGCGTAGCAGCGAACAGCGTCAGGGAATAGCCAGCAATGCCGTCCGCCATCTGGTGGAACTGGCGTGGCAAAGCCCGGAGATAAAGGTGGTGGAAATTTTGGCCGCAGAGGAGAATATGGCCAGCCGTCGTGTTGCAACAGGCTGTGGTGCTGAGTTCAAAGGTATCAAATATGGCCTGATTGTGCTGGACAGCGGACCGGTCAATACCGCGATCTACCATTTTCATCGCCAGGACAAGAGCCACACCAGGTCAAACTCCTTTGCTTAACCTGAACAGGAAATAAGAATGAACCTCCCCCTTCGTATTGCTCTTGTGGGTGATTACCGCGCTACGGCGGTTGCGCATCAGGCTATCCCTGCCGCAATCCAGCTTGCTGCTCAGGCTACAGGCCTGACAGTTTCTGCCGACTGGCTGCCAACAAAATCTATAAATGACATTGCCGCACTGAAGCATTTTGCTGCGATTTGGGTGGTGCCCGGCAGCCCGTATGAAAATGATGTCGGCGCTTTGCTGGCAATTACTTATGCGCGGGAAAACAACATTCCTTTTCTGGGGTCGTGCGGAGGATTTCAGTACGCCCTGGTAGAATATGCCCGCAACGTAATGGGCTGGGCAGATGCAGCACATGCAGAGAGCCAAAGTGAAGGGCGTATCGTTATCTCCCCTCTTAGCTGCTCACTGATCGAGAAATCCGGGGATATACGTATCAGGCCCGACTCGCTGATCGCCCGTGCCTACAACAAGCTCACCACGCATGAAGGCTATCATTGTAATTTTGGCGTCAATCCGGCGTTTGTCAGCCAGCTGGCAGAGTACCCGTTACGGATCACTGCCTGGGATGCGGAGGGTGACGTGCGCGGAATTGAACTGCCGGACCATAAATATTTCGTCGCTACGCTGTTCCAGTCTGAACGTGCAGCGTTAAGGAATGAACTTTCCCCGCTGGTCGTGGCTCTGTTGAAAGCGGCCGCCGACTGATTTTTTGAGCTTTGGCTGGAAATACGCATAAAAAAAGGGGCCAACCTTCCGGTCGACCCCTTGTTTGCTATTAACTTAAGAAGCTGCTTTAGCGCCCAGACGTTCTTTGATACGTGCAGACTTACCAGTACGCTCACGCAGGTAGTACAGTTTGGCCTTACGTACGGCACCACGGCGTTTCACAGCAATGCTGTCGATAACCGGTGAGTGAGTCTGGAATACACGCTCAACACCTTCGCCGTTAGAAATCTTACGAACAGTGAATGCAGAGTGCAGACCGCGGTTACGAATAGCGATAACCACGCCCTCGAATGCCTGCAGACGTTTCTTAGAACCTTCAACGACCCATACTTTCACTTCCACGGAATCACCCGGACGGAATGAAGGTACGTCCTGTTTCATCTGCTCTTGTTCAATTTGCTTAATAATGTTGCTCATAATTAAATCTCTTATCCTGGGTAAACTGATATTCAGGCGCCCGACTGTTGTCGCGCATGCCCATCATCGTTATGTTGCCTGCTGAATTCCCGCTGGAATTCTTTCAGCAACCTTGCTTGCTCTTCAGTCAGAGCCAGGTTTTCCAGAAGTTCAGGTCTTCTTAGCCAGGTACGGCCCAGCGACTGTTTCAGGCGCCACCGGCGAATTTCAGCATGATTTCCCGACAGCAGAACTGGCGGTACTTCCATCCCTTCTAACACTTCAGGTCGGGTGTAGTGTGGGCAATCCAGCAAGCCATCAGAAAATGAATCTTCCTCAGCTGACGCCTGCTTGCCCAATACGCCGGGTATAAACCGGGCGACTGAGTCAATCAGCGTCATCGCTGGCAGCTCTCCACCACTGAGTACGTAATCCCCAATCGACCACTCTTCATCGATCTCGGTTTTGATTACGCGCTCATCAATCCCTTCATAGCGACCACACACCAGAATAATTTTCTGGTTAGTCGCCAGTTCGCAAACGCCATTCTGATCGAGTTTGCGTCCCTGAGGTGAAAGATAAATCACCTTTACGCCTTCTCCTGCCGCCGCTTTTGCTGCGTGGATGGCATCCCGTAAGGGTTGAACCATCATAAGCATTCCCGGTCCGCCGCCGTATGGACGTTCATCCACGGTACGGTGCCGGTCATGAGCGAAATCACGAGGACTCCAGCTCTGAATGCTGAGCAGGCCATTTTTTACTGCCCGGCCGGTTACTCCGTAATCGGTAATCGCACTGAACATCTCAGGAAACAGGCTGATAATGCCAATCCACATTGATGGCGCCATACCGTTTTTACCGGAGCTCAAAAACCAGGATCCCAATCTACTTCAATGGTGCCGGTAGTGAGATCGACATTCTTGATAACCTGTCCATCAAGGAACGGAATAAGCCGCTCCTTCGCACCGAATGCATCCTTCAGATTAGCCTGCACGACGAGAACGTCGTTTGAACCGGTTTCCATCAACTCTGTGACTTTACCCAGTTCATAGCCTTGAGTGGTGACAACCTGGCAACCGATAAGGTCTTTCCAGTAATAGTCTCCGCTTTCCAGCGCTGGCAACTGCTCAGAATCCACGACAATTTCGCAATTAGTCAGCAGACCGGCAGTATCACGATCGTCAATGCCTTTGACTTTGATGATCATGTCCTGATTGTGGCGCTTCCAGCCTTCCAGCTCGACAAGCTGCCATTGACCCGCACGTTGGATAAACCACGGCTGATAGTCAAAAATGCTTTCGGCATCTTCGGTGGAGGAAAACACTTTGAGCCAACCACGGATACCGTAGGCAGCTCCCATCTTCCCTAAAATTAAAGGGCTGGCAGGAGACTGCGCGGTGAGTTGCTTGCTCATGTTGACCACCGTGACAGATTAAGCTGCTTTCTTAGCTTCTTTGATCAGCGCACCAACGCGATCAGAGAGAGTAGCGCCCTGGCCAACCCAGTGCTCAATGCGATCCAGATCCAGACGCAGTGCTTCAGCCTGACCAGATGCGATCGGGTTGAAGAAACCAACGCGCTCGATAAAGCGACCGTTGCGAGCATTACGGCTGTCAGTGACGACTACCTGGTAGAATGGACGCTTTTTAGCGCCGTGACGTGCCAAACGAATTGTTACCATAACATCCTCTTGAGTTAATAAAACACCCGGGCCCCATTGAGGGAACGGGGCCCGGATGCAATATAAAAAGCCCGAAAATTTTACTCATTTTGGCGCAAAAAGCAATCTAATTCGCCAAAGTGCTTTTCCGGCTCACTTAACGGCCAGGGAAGCCCGGCGGCATCATACCTTTCATGCCGCGCATCATCTTCGCCATACCGCCCTTCTTCATCTTCTTCATCATGCGCTGCATATCGTCAAACTGCTTGAGTAAGCGGTTAACGTCCTGCACCTGCATACCTGAACCTGTTGCAATGCGGCGCTTGCGGGAGCCTTTGATAATCTCCGGCTTTTCACGCTCTTTGCGCGTCATGGAGTTAATCATCGCTTCCATCCGCACCAGCACTTTATCATCCATCTGCGACTTCACGTTGTCCGGCAGCTGCCCCATGCCCGGCAGTTTGCCCATCAGGCTGGCCATGCCGCCCATGTTGCGCATCTGCTTGAGCTGGTCAAGAAAGTCGTTGAGATCGAAGCCGTCGCCCTTTTTAAGCTTGCTGGCGAGTTTTTCCGCCTGCGCACGGTCAACCTTGCTCTCGATATCTTCGATCAGCGACAGGACATCGCCCATCCCGAGGATACGCGAGGCAATACGCTCCGGATAGAACGGCTCCAGGGCATCGGTTTTTTCACCCACACCCATAAATTTAATTGGCTTGCCGGTTATCTGACGAATCGACAGCGCAGCACCGCCACGGGCATCACCATCCACTTTCGTCAGGATCACCCCGGTCAACGGCAGCGCTTCATTAAACGCTTTAGCGGTGTTTGCCGCATCCTGACCGGTCATGGCATCGACCACAAACAGCGTTTCTACCGGATTGATCGCGGCGTGAACCTGTTTGATTTCATCCATCATCGCTTCGTCTACGTGCAGACGACCGGCGGTATCCACCAGCAGCACGTCGTAGAACTTAAGCTTCGCCTGCTGTAGGGCGCTCTTGACGATATCAACCGGCTTCTGGCTGAGATCGGATGGACAGAAATCGACACCAACCTGTTCGGCCAGCGTTTCCAGCTGTTTAATCGCCGCCGGGCGATAAACGTCGGCAGAAACCACCAGCACTTTCTTTTTGTGCTTTTCGCGCAGGAACTTACCCAGTTTACCGACGCTGGTGGTTTTACCCGCACCCTGCAAACCGGCCATCAGCACGACGGCAGGCGGCTGAGCAGCCAGGTTAAGCGTGTTGTTTTCTGCGCCCATCGCCACGACAAGTTCGTTTTGAACAATCTTGACGAACTCCTGACCCGGCGTCAGGCTTTTGTTAACGTCCTGACCTACCGCCCGCTCTTTTACGCGGTTGATAAAGTCACGCACTACCGGCAGCGCAACGTCCGCCTCAAGTAACGCCATGCGCACTTCACGCAGCGTATCCTTAATGTTGTCTTCGGTCAGCCGTCCACGGCCACTGATATTGCGCAGGGATTGCGACAATCTGTCGGTTAAATTATCAAACATCGTCTCTCGCTCAACGTAATGAGAGGTCGCCAGGCGACACAATGGGACGGATTATAACATGAAGCCGCTGCGATCTCAGCCATCTGCGATGAGATCGTTTGGAGCCTGTGGCCGCTGGCGCTATACTGATTTTTTTCTTCTCTGGCTGGTACCTGACAACATTTATGTCCGTTTTCGCGATTCTGGCGCTACTCGCCTACTCCTTCAGCCTCGCTTTGATTATCCCCAGCCTGCTGCGTAAGCAGAGTGCATGGCGTCGTCTGGCGGTGATCTCCGCGATTATTGCGCTGATTTGCCACGCTGTGGCGCTGCAACAGCGTATTTTTGCCTTCGACAGTGGTCAGAACCTGAGCCTGCTGAACATTGGCTCGCTGGTCAGCCTGCTGATTTGCGCCATTATGACGATTGTTGCCTCGCGCAACCGGGGATGGATGCTGCTGCCGATTGTTTACAGTTTTGCGCTGATCAATCTGGCGTTTGCCACTTTTGTGCCTAATGCTTTTATCACCCATCTGGAAACGACCCCAGGCATGATGGTGCATATTGGTCTGGCGCTGTTTGCTTATGCGACGCTGATTATCGCGGCGCTTTATGCCCTGCAACTGGCATGGATTGACTATCTGCTGAAGAATAAACGGCTGGCGTTCAATAACGACATTCCTCCGCTGATGACCATTGAACGCAAGATGTTCCACATTACCCAGGTAGGCGTGGTGCTGCTGACGCTGGTGTTATGCACCGGCCTGTTCTATATGCACGATCTTTTCAGCCGCGAGAATGTGGATAAAGCGGTGCTGTCGATCCTTGCCTGGTTTGTTTATATCGTTTTGCTTTGGGGTCACTATCATGAAGGCTGGCGCGGCCGTCGCGTTGCCTGGTTCAACTGCGGCGGGGCTTTTCTGCTGACGATGGCCTATTTTGGTAGCCGGATGCTACAGCACTTCCTGACCTCCTGACCCTTCACTACAAGGAATTCCCTCGTTGGAACATGTTTCAACCACCACACTGATCATCACGCTGGTCATTATGATTCTGGTTTCGGCCTACTTCTCAGGTTCCGAAACCGGCATGATGACCCTTAACCGCTATAAGCTTCGTCACCAGGCTAAAAACGGGGATCGCGCCGCTCGCCGGGTTGAGAAACTGCTGCGCCGGCCAGACCGTTTAATCAGCCTGGTGCTGATCGGCAACAACCTGGTCAACATTCTGGCTTCCGCGCTGGCAACCATTGTAGGGATGCGCCTGTATGGCGATGCGGGCGTGGCCATAGCGACCGGTATCCTGACCTTTGCCGTATTGGTATTCGCCGAGGTGCTTCCAAAAACCATTGCCGCACTCTATCCGGAGAAAGTGGCTTTCCCAAGCAGCGTGCTGCTGGGGCCGTTACAGATTGTGATGATGCCGCTGGTCTGGCTGTTGAACACCATTACCCGGCTGCTGATGAAGATGGTAGGAATAAGGAGTGAGGGTGCCAACAGCGGCGCGTTGAACAAAGATGAGCTGCGCACGCTGGTTTATGAGTCACGTTCGCTAATGTCCCGTCGCAATCAGGATATGCTTCTTTCGGTGCTGGACCTCGAAAAGGTCAACGTTGATGACATCATGGTGCCACGTAATGAGATTGTGGGTATTAACATCAATGATGACTGGAAATCGATTGTTCGTCAGCTTACCCACTCCCCTCACGGGCGTATCGTGCTCTATCGCGATTCGCTGGATGATGCCATCAGTATGCTGCGCGTGCGGGAAGCCTACCGGTTGATGACCGAGAAAAAAGAGTTTACCAAAGAGGTCATGCTGCGGGCAGCGGATGAGATTTACTACGTGCCGCAAGGCACTCCGCTTAACGTGCAGCTGGTTAAATTCCAGCGGAACAAGAAAAAAGTGGGGCTGGTAGTTGATGAGTATGGCGACATTAAGGGGCTGGTAACTATCGAAGATATCCTTGAGGAGATCGTTGGTGACTTCACCACCTCCATGTCCCCAACGCTTGCGGAAGAGGTTGTGCCGCAGAACGATGGCTCTGTACTGATCGAAGGTAGCGCGAATATTCGCGAACTGAATAAGGCCTTTAACTGGCTACTGCCAGAAGATGAAGCGCGCACCGTGAACGGGATGATTCTGGAAGCGATTCAGGATATTCCCTTACCGGATACCACCGTCACCATTGGCCAATATGCGATTGATATCCTGGACGTGCAGGAGAATATGATTAAGCAGGTGCGGATTACGCCAAAGCAGCCGCTGAAGGAGTCGGTAGGTTCTTAAACAGTGAGGGCGGGAAAACCCGCCCTCAACAGAGCATTAGCGAGTTTTCCCGCCGCTGTCAGGGGCGAAGCGTTCCGCCCCATCAGAACTAGATGTGCAGTTCCTGCAACTTATCTTTCGGCAGCGCCAGTTCATCGTTGTGGTTAACGCGAATGTCGTTGTCGATGATATGACGCGCAATATCCTGCGCCTCATCTAAAGAGTGCATTTCAAACGTGCCGCACTGATATTCATTCAGTTCAGGGATTTTGCGCTGATCGGTTACTTTCAGCACGTCCTGCATCGCCTCTTTCCAGGCTTTGGCAACACGCTGCTCATCTGGCGTACCGATCAGGCTCATATAGAAGCCGGTACGGCAACCCATTGGAGAGATGTCGATGATCTCCACGCCATCACCATTCAGGTGGTTACGCATAAAGCCAGCAAACAGGTGTTCCAGCGTATGGATACCACGCTCTGGCATCACTTCTTTGTTTGGCTTGCAGAAACGCAGGTCAAACACGGTTATGGTATCGCCATGAGGCGTGTTCATGGTCTTAGCTACACGAACCGCAGGCGCCGCCATGATAGTGTGATCGACGGTAAAGCTATCCAGCAATGGCATGTGGTTACCTCAACTAATAAATTTATTTTAAAAAAAGTGAAACTTTCTCTGTAGTGCCCGGTCTGAATCTATGAAAGACGCGCATTTTGTTATCATCATCCCTGACAACAGAGATGTTATTTTGGCCACATCATTGTGGCCATTTTCTTTTCTTAACTGCGACTCTTTAAAAAGTCTTCAAAGCTAAGCGTATCACTTTCTTCAATTTCCTGCTGATTAACCTTTGAACGCACGGCTTCCTGTTCGAAATCTGCCTCAGTCAAAATTTCAAGCTGCTCTTCCGCTAACTGATGGCGGTACTGCTCTGACAGCGCCAGTCCTGTGCCACCAATGCCATTCTCTTTTAACGCTGTCAGGAAACGTGCCGAATAGGTCAACTCCGGATCGTCAAAAGAGGCAACCAGGCGGTCACAAACTTCCTGATAGTGGTGAGTGCCCTGCTGACTATCCAGCGTCTCCGCTACCCGTCGCAGATCTGCAAACAGCTTCTTACCGACTTCAGCAAGCGGATGTTGCGCTTCGTCGCAGCCAATGCCCAGCAGCAGCCCTGGTTTACGCCCTTCCAGTATCACCCTGTTCCAGTTTGCCCGCGTACAGAGCAGTTCATCACTGCTCATCTCTGGCGCATCGGCCAGCGCACACCACACCAGGAAGAGATCCAGGAAGCGCACCTGATTCTCATCCACGCCAATCGGCGAGAAGGGGTTGATGTCCAGCGAGCGAACTTCAATATACTCAATGCCACCACGCAGTAAGGCATCCGAAGGATTTTCACCGGAACGCGTTACGCGTTTAGGACGAATAGGTGCATAAAGCTCATTCTCAATTTGCAGAACGTTGGTATTAAGCTGCAACCAGTTACCCTGCTCATCCTTCACGCCCATTTCAGCATAGGCTTGCGAAGGCGTTTTGATCGCCGCCTTCAGCGCCTTCACATAATCAGGCAGATTATTGAAGGTAATGCCCAGCCCGCTCTGAGATTTGTTGGTGTAGCCCAAATCACTCAGGCGCAGAGAAGTGGCGTAAGGCAGATAGAGCATGCCTTTATCCGTTTTCTCAAACGGCAGTTTCGTCTCTTTGCCTTGCAGGAAAGAGGAGCAGATCGCAGGAGAAGCACCAAACAGGTAGGGAATGACCCAGCCGAAACGATAGTAGTTACGGATCAGACGCAGATAGCCTTCAGAAATCGCTTCCTGACCGCTCTTCTCATCTTTTACATCCGCCCAGGCTTGCCAGAAGGAGATAGGCAGGGAGAAGTTGTAGTGCACGCCAGAGATGACCTGCATCAGCGCACCGTAACGGTTTTTTAAGCCTTCACGGTAAAGCGTTTTCATTTTGCCGATATTTGAGCTGCCGTACTGCGCCAGCTCAATAGCTTCACTCTCTTCAATCAGGCACGGCATGCTCATTGGCCACATGCGTTCCTCGCCTAAATCGCGGGAAACGTGACGATGGATATCACGCAGAAATGCCAGCAGATGGTCGATATCTTTATCAACCGGCGTGATAAATTCGAGCAGCGTTTCCGCAAAGTCCGTGGTTATCCACTTGTGCGTTAAAGCTGAACCAAGAGATTTCGGGTGCCCGGTGGTCGCCAGATGACCATCTGGTCTGACGCGCAACGTTTCGCGTTCAATACCGCGACCAATACCTTTTAATGCGTCAGGATGAGCTTCCAGCCAGGAAAGCGCCTGTGATACGTCCGGGATCAAATTGACCTCCCGCTCGGAGAAAAATTTATTATTGTTTAGCATAATGTTAACCGTAGCGCCGATTGTTCATGAATCAATGCCACCATTCCATGCCCTGAAGTGTTGCGTACGCCAGCGCTACGTAGCGCAGGGTCTTACCTACAGCGAGAAAAATCACCGTGGGTAGCCAGGCAAAACGAAGCCAGCCAGCGAGAACGCATAGCAGATCGCCAATCACTGGCAACCAGCTAAGTAGCAGCGCAGCAGGCCCCCAGAGGTGCAGCCACGCCGTTGCTGTGTCATGCCATCGCCCCTGCTGCTTGAGCGGCAGAAAGCGACCAATGATAATATTTGTCAAACCGCCCAACGTGTTCCCGAGTGCGGCAATGGTAATAATGCCACTCATTGAGACTTTTCCTGCCATCAGCAGGCTGACCAGCAGGAGTTCAGAACTGCCAGGCAACAAAGTCGCACTGAGAAAACTGCTGGCGAACATGGACCCATACGCAAGCCAGTCACTCACAGCAGGCGAACATCCACATAATCCATTCCTGCCGCTTTTGCCGCCTGAATGCCAAAATCAGCATCTTCAAACACCACGCAGCGCGCTGGCGTGACGTTCATTAATTCTGCACAGCGTATAAAGGTTTCAGGTTCAGGTTTATGCTGCGTAACGTCATCTGCGCCAACAATCACATCAAAGTATGAACGCAGCCCCAGATGCTGCAACAGCGCTTCTGCCATCGCATGTTCGCTACCGGTGCCAACTGCCATAGGCAAACGCCCCGCGTAGGCTTTAACCACCTCTATCAGCGGGAGCGGCCGTACGGTATCGAAAAGCATCTCTTTCAATGCCGCCGTTTTTTCCGCTGCCAGCGTATGAGGATCCAGGCTACTCTGATGACTGGCAATGATGACCTCTGCAATCCGCCAGGTTGGCGAACCGTTCAGTCCAATCACCGCTCGTTCATCAAACTGCAAACCATGACGCGCCAGGACTTCATGCCAGGCTTTACGATGGGTAGGCTCCGTGTCCAGAATGGTGCCATCCATATCGAAGATTAAGCCTTCATATCCGTCATACATCCCGATCTTCCTCCCTGCTCCAGCGAACAATTACTTTAGCGTAAAGCCGCTCACTTGTCGCTGTTGGCATGGATCCGCAAATGCCTTGAATTATATAGGGATTTTCATTATCAGAATTTGGCGTGAGATAAAGCTCAGAGTGAATAAGCGGGGGTCGACCCAACAAAAGTCCTGTATATCATAAGGTTATTATAAGTGACAAAAGCAGGAGATCTTTTCAGGGGATTTACTCAGCGGGAGAAGAAGAAAGATTTATCAAAATATATTTATTAAAGAGAGTGCATTCGGCAGGATGATTCGGCGTGGCATCAGCTCCATAATCATCCTTAGTGCTGGCTTTAACGGCTTACTGCTCTGCCAGAACTCTGTTGCGACCAGATTTTTTTA
Source organism: Erwinia magellanica (assembly GCF_039023495.1). Classification (NCBI taxonomy): domain Bacteria; kingdom Pseudomonadati; phylum Pseudomonadota; class Gammaproteobacteria; order Enterobacterales; family Erwiniaceae; genus Erwinia; species Erwinia magellanica. The sequence goes on along the minus strand of NZ_JBCHVC010000009.1, from coordinate 37,550 downwards.
AATATGGTGCATCCAGGAGGATTCGAACCTCCGACCGCTCGGTTCGTAGCCGAGTACTCTATCCAGCTGAGCTATGGATGCAGGGGTATAACGTGGGGATAACGCAATAATTCTGAGGTGATACAGAAGAAGCTCAATGTCGTTCTACAGAACGCTTTCACTTCTCAAAAAATGGTGCATCCAGGAGGATGATTCGGCGTTGCCTCACCCTTACGGGCCGTTGCATCAGCTCCGTAATCATCCTTAGTGCTGGCTTTAACGGCTTACTGTTCTGCCAGAACTCTGTTGCGACCAGATTTTCAAAATATGGTGCATCCAGGAGGATTCGAACCTCCGACCGCTCGGTTCGTAGCCGAGTACTCTATCCAGCTGAGCTATGGATGCAGGGGTAAAACGTGGAGAGATAACGCGACAAACCTGAGGAGATACAGAAGAAACTAATTGTCGTTCTACAGAACGCTTTCACTTCTCAAAAAATGGTGCATCCAGGAGGATGATTCGGCGTTGCCTCACCCTCACGGGCCATTGCATACGCAATGTTATCATCCTTAGTGCTGGCTTTAACGGCTTACTGCTCTGCCAGAACTCTGTTGCGACCAGATTTTCAAAAAATGGTGCATCCAGGAGGATTCGAACCTCCGACCGCTCGGTTCGTAGCCGAGTACTCTATCCAGCTGAGCTATGGATGCATTTCAAATTTTGGTATAACGCAGGGTGCTAACGACTCACCTTGATACAGGCTACTAACACTGCATCGGTACTACTGACAAAACAAGAAAAAACGCTACCGGTCGATGTTGCCTGCCAGTAATGTTTGCTTCTCGTCATGCAGAAGAGAGTGCATCCCGGAAGATGACTTTGCTTTGCCCTACCCTTTTGGGAAAGTAGCAAGGCGCTGTCACTATCCTTTGTACTGACTAAAAGCCGAGAGTGCTTCTGTCAGGACGGTGGAGCTATCCGCTTCTGAACCTGGTGCAGGCTGGCTTTAACTGCTTACTACTTTGCCAGAACGCTGTTGCCACCAAATTCTTTAAATATGGTGCATCCAGGAGGATTCGAACCTCCGACCGCTCGGTTCGTAGCCGAGTACTCTATCCAGCTGAGCTATGGATGCAAATGGCGGTGAGGCGGGGATTCGAACCCCGGATGCAGCTTTTGACCGCATACTCCCTTAGCAGGGGAGCGCCTTCAGCCTCTCGGCCACCTCACCATACGCACTCTTGCGAGTTGTGCTGCTGAACTTGATAACTGCTCATCGGCACTGCGTGGCGCACATATTACTTTCCCGCACTTATAAGTCAAACAATTTTTCCCCTTACGTGTTTGATTGCACAATTCCCACGCAATCCGGGTATTTTGGCGACAAAAAGAGTGATTTATCAACAATGAGGTGTCTGTCAGCATGCAATAAATACCACGAAGAAAATCGCGGCAGAGAAGATGGCAGCAGGAGAAAAAGAGAAGAGAAGCAGAAAGAAGGGGAAAACCGGTAGCGCCTCGCTATGATTAGCGAGACGCTGGATCCGTTAGTAACTTGTTTGCTGAGTTTTTTCGGCCTGGATACGCTGATAGATCTCTTCGCGATGAACCGAAACTTCTTTAGGGGCGTTCACACCAATGCGAACCTGGTTCCCTTTCACTCCCAGCACCGTTACAGTCACCTCATCTCCGATCATGAGGGTTTCACCAACTCGACGAGTTAGAATAAGCATTCTTTGCTCCTTGAAAGATTAAAAGAGTCGGGTTAACGGGCGCCCGGCATTATCCATCATATAACGCTAAATGTAGACTATGACAAATACACTACAAGTGCATCAACACACCAATACATTCTGCTGATACTTAGTTTAGCCGAAATACACACCGCTAACCTGACTTTGTGTTTTTTAAGAACGCACCTGACTTGAAGGCGCCATGAGTCACTCTCACAGCGCCTTCAACGTGCATTTTTTTATTGTATTACAGTTTCGCTGCCACCCAGGACTCAACGCCAGCCAGAGCCGCAGGCAGAGCCTGAGCATCAGTACCGCCCGCCTGGGCCATATCAGGACGTCCACCGCCTTTTCCGCCGACCTGCTGAGCCAGTTGGCCCACCAGTTCGCCAGCCTTAACCCGATCGGTTAAATCTTTGGTGACGCCGGCAATCAGTGAAACTTTTCCATCCGCCACCGTAGCGAGCACGATAATGGCAGATTTTAACTGATTCTTCAGTTCGTCGACCATGGTGCGTAACATCTTCGGTTCGACGTTGCTCAGTTCGCTGACCAGCAACTTCGTTCCTTTGACTTCAATAGCTTTGCTGCTCAGAGAGGCGCTCTCTTGTGCAGCCTGCTGATCTTTAAGCTGTTGCAGTTCCCTCTCAAGTCCGCGTACGTGGTCAATCATTCCACGTACCTTTTCGCTGAGGTTACTGTTATTGGCTTTGATCAGATGAGCAATTTCCTGCAATTGCTCATTTTGCGCATACATCTGTCCCAGCGCGCGCTCGCCAGTCACCGCTTCAATACGACGCACACCAGCCGCCGTACCTGACTCAGAAAGGATGCGGAACAAACCAATGTCACCCGTGCGGCTGGCATGGGTACCGCCACAAAGTTCGGTAGAGAAGTCCCCCATGCTTAATACCCGCACGTGGTCATCATACTTCTCGCCGAACAGCGCCATAGCACCCTGTGCTTTTGCGGCTTCCAGCTCCATAATTTTGGTTTCAACAGGCAGATTACGACGGATCTGAGCGTTAACGATCTCCTCAACCTGACGGATCTCCTGTGGCTTCATCGCTTCAAAATGCGAGAAGTCAAAGCGCAGGTATTTGTCGTTAACCAGAGAGCCTTTCTGTCCTACATGATGCCCCAGAACCTGACGCAGTGCAGCATGTAACAGGTGCGTTGCAGAGTGATTCAGACGAATGCGCGCCCGGCGAGCTTCATCAACCTGCGCGGCAACCTTGTCGCCTACACGAAGCTGGCCTGCTGTCAGCTTACCGGTGTGACCAATGGCCTGACCATATTTCTGGGTATCTGTGACGCTGAACAAGGCGTTGTTGCCCTTGAGTTCGCCAGTGTCGCCCACCTGACCGCCAGACTCACCGTAGAATGGCGTTTCATCCAGTACGATAACCCCTTCCTGACCCGCAGAAATTTCTGTAGCGGGTTTACCTTCGACAAATATAGCGGTCACGGCGGCATTCAGCGCCAGCTGGTCGTAGCCTTTGAAAGCGGAAGCCGCATCAATGCTGATCACTGTGCTGTAGTCAGCACCAAAACCGCTGGCCTCACGCGCACGCTGGCGCTGCTGCTCCATCGCTTTTTCGAAGCCAGCTTCATCAATTTTCAGGTTCCGCTCGCGGCAGACGTCCGCCGTCAGATCGGCCGGGAAACCAAAGGTGTCATACAGGCGGAAAACGGTTTCGCCATCCAGCGTATCGCCCTGCAATTTCTCCAGCTCTTCATCCAGCAGCGCCAGACCGCGCTCCAGCGTTTTTGCAAACTGCTCTTCTTCCGTTTTCAGGATCTGCTCGACATGGGATTGCTGATTTTTCAGCTCCTCGCCAGCAGCGTCCATCACCGCAATCAGCGGCCCAACCAGTTTCCAGAAGAAGGTGCCCTGCGCGCCCAGCATGTTGCCATGACGAATAGCACGACGAATGATACGACGCAGCACGTAGCCACGGTTTTCATTGGAAGGGATCACGCCATCAGCAATCAGGAATGCGCAGGAACGAATATGATCCGCAATAACGCGCAGTGATTTGCTGGTCAAATCTGTTGCACCGGTCACTTCCGCTACCGATTTGATCAGCTTCTCAAAGAGGTCGATTTCATAGTTGGAATTAACGTGTTGCAGTACTGCGGAGATGCGCTCCAGCCCCATTCCGGTATCGACGGAAGGTTTAGGCAGCGGCAGCATGGTACCGTCTGGCTGACGGTTAAACTGCATAAAGACGATGTTCCAGATCTCGATATAGCGATCGCCATCCTCTTCTGCGCTGCCCGGCGGGCCGCCCCAGATATGGTCACCATGGTCGAAGAAAATCTCGGAACAGGGACCACAAGGGCCGGTATCGCCCATCTGCCAGAAGTTATCGGAGGCGTAGGCGCTGCCCTTGTTGTCACCGATACGGATAATGCGTTCACGCGGGACGCCAACCTCTTTTTCCCAGATGTCGTAGGCTTCATCATCCGTCTCGTACACGGTCACCCACAGCTTCTCTTTTGGCAGGTTAAACCACTGCTCACCGGTCAGCAGTTCCCACGCAAAACCAATCGCTTCACGCTTGAAATAGTCGCCAAAGCTGAAGTTGCCCAGCATCTCAAAAAAGGTATGGTGACGGGCGGTGTAGCCGACGTTTTCCAGATCGTTATGCTTCCCGCCTGCACGTACACAGCGCTGGGAAGTGGTGGCGCGGGAATAGCTACGCTTATCCTGGCCCAGGAAAACATCTTTGAACTGGTTCATACCGGCGTTGGTAAACAGCAACGTCGGATCATTAGTCGGGACGAGGGAGCTACTGGCTACAACCTGATGTCCCTTGCTCTGGAAAAAGTCGAGAAACGCCTGGCGAATCTCCGCAGTGCTCTTGCTCATAATTGTCCTGGAATCACGCTAACGAATGTCTCGTGGGTCTTACTACGCCAGAAGGGTCACCCTTTCCTGGCAACTCACGAACAAAAAGTGGTGAATAAGATAAATTTTCTTCGGGGGGAAGTAAAATCCCATCGGCGGTCATTCGTCAAAATTTGAGAAAATGGCGCGAATATCTTCGGAAAAGAAGCCTTTCGTCATCAGATAGCGCTGTACTTTGGATTTTTCCTTCCAGTCGCTGGGCAGAGGCAGGCCAAATTTGCGTTCTGCCACCTCAAAAGCCTGTCGCGTCCAGTCAATTTCGCAACTGCTCAGTACCTCGTCCGTCAGCGCCTTGTCGATGCCCTTTTGTCCCAGTTCCATACGAATACGCTGTGGGCCATAGCCTTTCCGGCTGCGGCTGACAACAAACCTTTCGGCGAAATGGGCATCATCCAGATAGCGGTTTTCGTAACACCAGGCGACCACCCTGTCGATCTGCTCGGGGGTAATCTGCTCAGGTTCCTGCGATTTATTTTTAGCGTAGAGCGCCGCCCGCTCGGCCGACAGGTTCAGCTTGCGGCGGAACTCCATTTCGCTGTGATCGCGCATAGCCAGGATGCGCATTGCCCTGTCCAGCAGGCGTGTAAACTGGCTGCGTTCGGTGGATTCAGACATCTTGCTCCACGAGTTTTAGGGTTAACGTAAGGGTGAAGAGATAAAGGTAGCGAGGTTTAAGGCAGGAAACAAAAAAAGGAACGGGTTTTCACCCATTCCTTTTTTCCATCTGACCCGTTTTACCGGTGGTCAGCAACGAAATCAGAAGTTTTCGTTGGTTTCGCTGGTTTCATCTTTTTCTTCAGCCGTGGCAACAAAGTCAGGCTTGGTGTCTGGATTACTCATCAGCGTAGCGCGCAGTTTGGCTTCAATCTCGGCAGCCACGGCACTATTTTCTTTCAGGAAGTTGCCCGCGTTGGCTTTACCCTGACCGATTTTGTCGCCGTTGTAGCTGTACCAGGCACCCGCTTTTTCAATCAGCTTGTGCTTGACGCCCAAATCTACCAGCTCACCGTAGATATTGATGCCTTCACCGTACATGATCTGGAACTCAGCCTGCTTAAACGGCGCAGCAATTTTGTTCTTGACCACTTTCACGCGGGTTTCGCTGCCCACCACTTCGTCGCCCTCTTTGATAGCGCCAATGCGGCGAATATCAAGACGTACAGAAGCGTAGAACTTCAGCGCGTTACCGCCGGTAGTGGTTTCCGGGTTACCGAACATCACACCGATTTTCATACGGATCTGGTTGATGAAGATCAGCAGCGTATTGGAGTTTTTCAGGTTACCGGCCAGCTTACGCATAGCCTGGCTCATCATACGTGCCGCCAGGCCCATATGGGAGTCACCGATTTCACCCTCGATCTCGGCTTTCGGCGTCAGCGCCGCTACGGAGTCGACGATGATCACGTCTACTGCACCTGAACGCGCCAGCGCATCACAGATTTCCAACGCCTGCTCACCGGTATCCGGCTGAGAGCAAAGCAGGTTATCGATGTCCACGCCCAGCTTCTTGGCATATACCGGGTCAAGCGCATGTTCAGCATCGATAAACGCACAGGTTTTACCTTTGCGCTGTGCAGAAGCAATAACCTGTAGGGTCAGCGTGGTTTTACCTGAAGATTCCGGACCATAGATTTCAACGATACGGCCCATTGGCAAACCACCGGCACCCAGAGCGATATCCAGCGACAGTGAACCGGTAGAGATCGTCTCTACGTCCATCGTGCGGTCTTCACCCAGGCGCATGATGGAGCCTTTACCAAACTGTTTTTCAATCTGGCCGAGCGCTGCTGCCAGTGCTTTTTGTTTGTTTTCGTCAATAGCCATTTCTACTCCTAATCACGCGGGGTAAAGCACACGTTAACGCGGCTCTGCATAAATCAATCTGGGGCTAATTATACTGTATAGTCATACAGTATCAAGCTTAATTTTCGAGAAAGTGCGCTTGCAGGATAAGTAGCGCGCAGGCCGTGGCCTGACGGCGTACAGCCTCTCTGTCGCCAGCAAAAACCTGACGCTGCGCCAGCGTTTTCTTGCCTGCGGCGGCAAAGCCAAACCAGACTGTACCAACCGGCTTTTCCGGTGAGCCGCCATCCGGCCCGGCGATACCGCTGACCGAAAGGGCATAATCGGCTTTCGCCTGCTGTAAGGCACCTTCGGCCATTTCACGCACCACCTGCTCACTCACCGCGCCATAAAGTGCCAGCGACTGCTCGTTAACGCCAACCAGTTCCTGCTTGGCCTGATTGCTGTAGGTGACGAAGCCCCGGTCGAACCACTGTGAACTTCCGGCGATATCAGTCAGCACTTTCGCAATCCATCCGCCGGTACAGGACTCTGCGGTGGTCACTGTCGCCTTGCGTTGCAGCAGCGACTGCCCCACCTGTTTGCCAAGCTGCATCAGCTCACTGTCCGTCATGGTGGCCTCCTGAATATTGGATGCAAAGTATAGCATTTTTCCCGCCCCGCCATGGCGGAGGCTCCCGTTTTACAACACGCATTCCAGTTAAAAATCTGCCGGTCAGCGCTTTTGCGCCACCATAAACAACCGGGGGAAAGGCATCAGCACATTGCCATCCTGACGAAAAGAGTAGGCTTCTTTTAACTCATTACGGTACTGCAACAGAAACGCTTCCTGCTCCTGCTCCTCCAGAGGTGCCAGGAAGGGACGCAGGCCGGTTGCCCTCAGCCACTCCACCATCGCCTGGTGAGAGGGCATAACGTGATAATAGGTTGTTCTCCAGATATCCACCTTGCAGCCCGCCCTGGTCAACAGGTCATAATAGGCTTCAGTAGTGAGCAATCTTTTACGTTCTGCCGCACTGGCGCTAATCTTCGCCGACCAGGCTGCGTTACCGGCCACTTTGCGCATCAGAGCGTGGGTAGGTTGATCGAGGTTGTCAGGCATCTGCACGGCCAGCACACCGCCTGAGGCAAGCTGGGTAACCAGGTGGGGGAAAAGCTGCGGGTGATCGTCCAGCCACTGTAAAGAGGCATTGGCATAGATCAGATCCTGCGGCACCGGAGCCTGCCAGCGACGGATATCGGCCTGCATGAAATGGCAGTCCGGGAGCCGCTTCAGCGCCTGCTCAAGCATTGCCTGTGAGCTGTCCAGCCCGGTGATGTGCGCCTCGGGCCAGGTTTGAAAAAGCAGCTCGGTACTGTTTCCCGGACCACACCCCAGGTCGGTGGCAGTGCTGATATTGCGGCGGGGAATGCGGGAGAGCAGTTCTGTAGCAGGTCGGGTTCGTTCAGCTTCAAACTGACGATAAAGATCGGGATTCCACTCTTTCATGTTTTCCTCTTTATAACGATCGTGCTGCTCTTTTACTGTAGAGGATAATTGAGGCGTTCACTTTTCCGTCAAGGGGAAGAGCAGCGAGTTTGCCGCTCCTCCCTGCGCGCCTTAGCGTGCGTCCCGCACTGCCAGCCCCAGTTGCCAGACCGCCATTGCGTAGTGATTGCTGTGGTTGTAACGGGTGATGGCGTAAAAGTTCTGGAGTCCGAACCAGTACTGATAGCTGGTGCCCATATCAAACCGCAGCAGGCTGACCTGCTGATTGCCGTCGAGCTTCAACTCAGGCTGGAAGCCACCAGCCGCCAGGGAGGAGACGCTATAACGCGTCTTGAAGCCGGTTTCCCATGTTGTAGATGGGCCAGTCGCCGGAACGGCCACCGTGCCATTCTTCACCCAGCCATGTGCGCTGAAGTAGTGAGCCACGCTGCCGATAGCATCTACCGGATCCCAAAGATTGATATGCCCGTCGCCATTAAAATCTACCGCATAGCTTTTAAACGAAGAGGGCATAAACTGCCCATAGCCCATTGCGCCAGCATAGGAGCCACGCAGGTCGAGCGGGTCATCGCCCTCTTCTCTTGCCATCAGCAGGAAAGTTTCCAGCTCTGCGCTGAAGAAATCGGCCCGACGTGGGTAGTTAAAGGCCAGCGTGGAGAGCGCATCGATAATACGGGTTTTGCCCATGACGCGGCCCCAGCGCGTTTCCACGCCAATAATGCCAACAATGATTTCTGGCGGCACCCCGTAAGTCTGGTAAGCGCGTTGCAGGGCATCCTGATACTGGTTCCAGAAAGCCACGCCGTTTTGCACGTTTGAGGGGGTAATAAATTTATTGCGATAGCGGATCCAGGCGCCGTTTGGTCCGGTTGGCCCCTGCGCTACCGGCGCCTGGCGATCCATCAGCCGGATCACCCAGTCCAGGTTTTTTGCCTGCGCCAGCACGTCATGCAGCTGCTGCCGCTGGAAACCATGCTCACGCACCATTTTATCCACAAAACGCTCAGTGGCCGCATTGTTGGCAAAGTCGCCCATTAAGGGATGGTAGTCATGAGAGGGTTCCAGTTGGAAACCGCCGCCGAAAGGATTCCCCTGCGGCTCTACCGCCTGAGGCTGCTTGTGGCTACTACAGGCAGTGAGTAATAGCAGGGCGGGAAGGAGTGTGGCCAGATAACGCATTGAATATCCATAGTGCGATGCGAAGAAGTAAGGCCATGTTAAAGCATTGCCCAACGGGAAGAAAAGCGGTTGTTATGTAAAGAACCGGCGCCCGCAGAATTGCAGGCGCCAGCAGAGCAGCAAGAACGATCGGAGCGGGAAACTAAGGCCTTGCGCGCTGGCGAAGCGCGTAAGCCAGCACCACAGCAAAACAGAGCAGAGGCAGGGTGTAGGCGGCGGCCGTACTGTAGTGGTCAGCTACGGCCCCCATCAGATAGGGCATGATAGCCCCGCCAACAATGGCCATAATCATCAGCGAACTGGCGCGCTTGGTCTGCTTGCCCATATTTTTGACGCCCATCGCAAACAGCGTCGGGAACATGATCGACATAAAGAAGAATACCGCCACCAGCGCAATGACAGAGACCGTTTCTATCCCCGATACCACGACGGCACACAGCACAATATTAATGGTCGCGTAAGCCACCAGCAGCGTTACCGGGCGCACGCGGCCCATTAACCAGGTGCTGAAGAAACGGCCAATCATAAAGCTGACCATTGCCACCGAAAGCAGATAGGAGGCGTTCTGATTAGAGAGAGTGGCCCAGTGCTCGGTAACGTAGTTAATAAAGAATGCCCCGACGCCAACCTGGGCAGCAACATAAAAGAACTGCGCAATGACACCGCCAGTAAAATGCCCGTGCTGCCATAAACTTTTGCTGTCACCACTGCTTTGCTCCTCTTCCTGCGCCCGAATATCCGGCATGCGGGTACGGCCAAAGACAAAGGCAATCACCAGTACCAGGGCGGCAATCGCCACATAGGTGATTTTTACCGACTCCAGCCCTTCCGTGGTGGTGCCCTGCGTGGCGGAAAAGAATAACGAGCCGCCGATCACCGGGCCAATAAACTGCCCCAGGCCATTAAAGGATTGCGACAGGTTCAGGCGACGCTCTGCGCCGGAAGGATCTCCCAGCACCGTAGCGTAGGGGTTGGCAGCCGTTTCCAGGCACCCCAGACCCAGCGCAATCACAAACAGCGCCAGCAGGAACAGGGTAAAGCTGCCGGCCGCCGCCGCAGGCACAAACAGCAATGCGCCCAGCGCATAAAGGCACAGCCCTACCAACACCCCAGCTTTATAACCATAGCGATCCATAAAGAAACCAGCCGGAAGTGCAACAACAAAGTAAGCGCCGAAATAGGCGGCTTGCAGCAGGCCCGACTGCGCTTTACTGACGTGCAGCACCTCCTGAAAATGCTTGTTCAGCACATCCAGCAAGCCATAAGAAAGCCCCCACATAAAGAAGAGCACGGTCACAAGAATAAAAGCCAGCCGGTAGTGTGAAACCGCGTTCTGCTTCTGATAAGCCGGCGCAGTCGTTTTATTGACTAACATGATTCGTTCCTCGGTAGCTGTGGCCAGTACAGCAAATTACACCGGCATAAAAAGAGTTGAGGTCTAAGACCCGTTGGTTTTTCAAATCTGCGACTGCAAAGAGAAGATGCGTTCCATTGCGACCCATTTCTCTCCGGGCGGGGTCCAGGGGGTGGGCCGCTGATATCTCCACATCAGCGCCTCCCATTCACGCACTTTGGCATCCTGTTCACTGCGGGCAGCAAACTGCGCGGCATCAAAATCAGGGGCGGTTTCCATGATCATCACCAGCCGGGTACCCAACAGGTAAATCTCCATTTGGGTAATGCCATAGCGCCGCAGATGGCGGGTAATTTCCGGCCAGATTTGCTGATGAAGCTGGCGATACTGCTGCTGGAGTTCAGGATCGTCTGCCAGATCCAGCGCCTGGCAATAACGCTGGCCGCCGCTCACGTCAGCGCCCTGTCCAGGTGGGAATAGCCGCCGTCAACCCACAGCCACTGGCCGGTGGTATGTGAAGCCCGTGCCGAAAGAAGAAACACGGTGGTATCCGCAATTTCCTGCGGCGTAGTCATTCTTTTCCCCAGCGGGATGTGGCTGGTGATCTGCTGTAACTTCTCTTCCGGTTGATCGAACGTCTTGATCCACCGCTCATAGAGCGGGGTCATTACTTCGGCAGGGATCACCGCATTAACGCGGATCCCATCGGCCAGCAGCGCAGCAGCCCATTCACGGGTCAGCGCCAGCACCCCCCCCTTGGCGGAGGCATAACCGCTGGTATTGCCCTGTCCGGTAAGGGCCGTTTTTGAGCTGATATTGACGATAGCCCCTTTGCTCGCCCGCAGCGCATCCAGGCAGAGGTGCGCCATCAGGTAGTAATGGATCAGGTTCTTTCCCAGCGACCGCACAAACGCTTCTCTTCCTGCCTCCAGCCCGACGCTGTCGTTAACGCCGGCATTGTTGACCAGCCCATCAATGCGGCCAAACTGCTGGATCACTCCCTGAACGGCATTGATGCAGCTCGCCTCATCCTGCAATTCAGCCAGCATAAAAATCGCCTCTGGCTGATGCTGTTTGAGTCTCTCCATCAACTCAGCAGGCGGTTCACTGTTGCTGACGATGACCGGGATAGCGCCCTCTTCCGCCAGCGTCAGCGAAATTGCCGCCCCAATGCCGGAACCGCCGCCGGTGACAATCACCACTCTGTTTTGCAAATGAAGGTTCATATCCCATCCTCTAGTCGGTAGATTCGGCAGGCGTTACCTCCAGTAATGGCTGCCTGCTCGCTTAATGTTAAGGGTGAGACAGCCTGCTGAACGAATTGCCAGCTCTCCTGATACTCCGCGTCCAGCAGAGAGACCGGCCAGTCCGATCCCACCATTATTCTTTCACTGCCAAAGGCTTCCAGCGCCGCTTCGACAAAGGGCAGCAAATCATTGGCGCCGTAACCTGCCGGACGAGGTTCGGTCAACAGGCCAGAGAGTTTGCAGCTGACGTGCGGCAGGGCTGCCAGTGGCGCAATCTGTTTTGCCCACTGTTTTGCGCCAGCCGCGAGGTCAGGTTTACCCAGATGGTCCAGCACTATCTGATGGCGGTCGAACTGGGCAGCAAAAAGCGCAGCCTCGGCCAGATGTCGGTGTGTTACCAACAGATCCCAGACATATCCCTGCTGCTGAAGCGTCTGCATGGCTGGTTTAATCGCAGCCTGCGCCATCCACTCTGCCGGATCGGCTTCATCCTGAATCAGATGGCGAAAACCGCGCAGTAAAGGGTTCCCGCCACAGGTCTCCAGTTGGGCTGAGAGATCCGGCTGTTGTAGATCGATCCAGCCCACCACCGCTTTTATTTCCGGGTTGCGTTCAGCCAGCGAGAGAAGCCAGTGCGTCTCTTCCAGCGTCTGACGAGCCTGTACCGCCACGCAGCCATCAATCTGCTGAGCGGCCAGCTCTGCTGCCAGGTGAGACGGCAGGAAATCGCGCTTCAGACGCGTCATCTGCTGGCTAATCCAGCCATATTCCTGCGGCTGGTAATGCCAGAAATGCTGGTGCGCATCAATCCGCAGCGTCATCAGGCTGGCTCCAGGGCGCGAAAGCGGTACTGCTCAATCGAGGCGGGAAACATCTCAATAGAGAAGCCAGCGTGCTCTGGCGGCATATACGCAGCGCCTTTGATCACGCAGGGATGCACAAAATGCTCGTGAAGATGATCCACATACTCAATAACCCGGCCCTCATGCGTTCCGGCGATGCACAAATAGTCAATCATCGAGAGATGCTGCACGTATTCGCACAGCCCCACGCCGCCCGCGTGTGGGCAGACCGGCAGGTTGTATTTCGCCGCCATCAGCATAACGGCCAGAATTTCGTTGACGCCCCCCATCCGGCAGGCATCGATCTGCACCACATCAATGGCGCCGCGCATAATGAACTGCTTGAACATAATCCGGTTCTGGCACATTTCACCGGTTGCCACCTTCACAGGCGCTATGGCTTCCCTGATGCGGCGATGGCCTTCAATGTCATCGGGGCTGGTGGGTTCCTCAATAAACCAGGGGTCTGCAAAGGCCAGTTTGTTCACCCAGGGGATCGCTTCTTCGGTCTCCCAGACCTGATTTGCGTCGATCATCAGCTTGCGATCGGGGCCGATCACTTCGCGGGCAATGGTTACCCGGCGGATATCATCTTCCAGATCGCGCCCCACTTTCAGCTTGAGGTAGTCGAAACCGGCATCGACAGCTTCCTGACAGAGACGGCGCAGCTTGTCGTCGGGATAGCCCAGCCAGCCCGCTGAGGTGGTATAGCAGGGATAGCCTTCAGCCAGCAGCGTTTGCAGCCGCTGCTCTTTGTTGTCTGCCCGCTGACGAAGCAGCGTCAGCGCCTCCTCCGGCGTAATGCAGTCAGTGAGGTAGCGGAAATCGATACAGCGCACCAGCTCTTCAGGCGACATGTCAGCCACCAGCCGCCACAGCGGTTTCCCCTCCGCTTTACTCCACAAATCCCATACGGCATTAACCACGGCGCCCGTCGCCAGGTGGATGGCGCCTTTGTCAGGCCCAATCCAGCGTAGCTGGCTGTCGCTGGTAAACGAGCGCCAGAATGCGCCCATATTGGCAGTGATTGCCGCCAGACTCTGCCCCACCACCAGATGTTCGAGCGCGTGAATAGCCGCACAGCAGATCTCATTTCCCCGGCCAATAGTAAAAGTCAGCCCGTGGCCGCTCAGTCCGGCGGTATCGGTTTCTAAAATAACGTAGGCCGCTGAATAATCCGGGTCAGGGTTCATCGCATCCGATCCATCCAGAGAGAGGGAGGTCGGGAAACGGATATCTTCCACGCGCATGGCGGTAATCGTTGTCATAAGAGCGTCCTGTAAGATCTGGCTTTAAGCCTGAATAGTTTTCTGGCGCTGTTCACCCAGCCCCTCAATCCCCAGCCGGATCTCCTGCCCGGCGCGAAGGTAGACCGGCGGCTTCTGCCCCATCCCGACGCCCGGCGGCGTGCCGGTGGAGATCACATCCCCAGGTTGCAGGCTCATAAACCGGCTGAGGTAACTGATGATTTCCGGCACGGTGAAAATCATGGTGCTGGTGTTGCCGTCCTGATAGCGTTTGCCATCCACCTCCAGCCACAGATGCAATTTATTTGGCTCGGGGATCTCATCAGCCGTCACCAGCCATGGCCCAAGAGGCCCAAAGGTGTCGCAGCCTTTGCCTTTATCCCAGGTGCCGCCCCGCTCAATCTGAAATTCACGTTCCGAGACGTCGTTAATCACGCAATAACCCGCAACGTGCGAGAGCGCGTCAGTCTCACTGATATAGCGCCCGCCCTTGCCAATCACCACGCCCAGCTCCACTTCCCAGTCGGTTTTTTGCGAGTCGCGGGGGATCTCTACAGCATCATTCGGGCCGACAATAGCGCTGGTCCATTTGCTGAAAACCACTGGCTCTTTGGGGATCTCAGCCCCGGTTTCTGCCGCATGGTCGGCGTAGTTCAGCCCGATACAGATAAACTTCCCGACATTTCCCACGCAGGCCCCCAGCCGGGGATGCCCCTCCACCAGCGGCAGCGAAGCAGGGTCAAGCTGACGCAGCTTATTCAATGACTCGGGCAGCAGGACATTGCCGCCTATATCGTCAATCACGCCGGAGAGATCGCGTAGCTTTCCCAGGGCATCGAGAGTACCCGGACGTTCCTCTCCTGGCTGGCCATAACGTAATAATTTCATCCTTTCTCCTTTCAACAGATCCAGTGCGGCTTAGTTGCTCCAGCCGCCATCAATAATGTGAATGGCACCGGTGGTGTAAGCACTGGCATCAGAGGCCAGATAGCGTGCCAGTTGAGCAATCTCCTCCGTTTTGCCGATGCGGCCTATCGGTTGACGGGAGACAAAAGCCTGATAGACCTCCTCCTCGCTTCGTCCCTCCGCCTTTGCCTGCGCGGCAATACGCTGATGAAGCGAAGGGGATTCCACCGTACCAGGGCAAATGGCGTTGCAGCGGATCCCCTGCGAGACATAATCCGCCGCCACAGATTTGGTTAATCCGATAACGGCAGCTTTCGAGGCGCTGTAGGCAAAGCGGTTTGGCACGCCTTTGACGCTGGAAGCCACCGAAGACATGTTGATGATTGAGCCTTTTTGCTGCCTCAGCATTGCCGGCAGAAAAGCCCTCAGGGTATGGAACATGGCGGTGACGTTCAGGTCGAGGGCGAACTGCCACTCCTGCTCGCTGCAACTCAGGATATCGCCGCTGTGTACCACGCCAGCGCAGTTAAACAGCACGTCGATTGTGCCGATCTCTTCTGCCAGTGCCTGGATCGCCTGCGGACGGGTGACATCCAGCTCCCTGCCGGTCACGCCGGGTATGTCATGGAGCTGCGAAAGATTGATATCCGTGGCGATAACGTCAGCGCCCGATTGCGCAAACAGGCGGGCAGTATTCAGCCCAATCCCCTGTCCGGCAGCGGTGATCAGCACCTTTTTACCTTGCAAATCCATAGGAATTCCTTGAGTAAAGGACTAATGGTCAGGCCATTAACGGTGAAAAAAAACGTTTTAAGCGGCGCCCTTTTGCTATGATTCAGGGCAGTTCTGGCTTAAAACGCGCTAATTAATTAACCAATTTTTTACATACTGAAAACAAAGCAGCAAGCAGAATCTCTGCAAAGTGCTGGCTGAATCGCTTAACTAAAAAACCGTCTGGTGAGCCATGCCGATACAAAAATTAGAGAATCCAAGGATTTACCGTCAGATTGCCGATCAGCTGAAACAGCTGATCGCCAGCGGTGAATTTCCGCCTGGCAGTAAGCTCCCCGCCGAGCGGGAGTTGGCCAGCCAGCTCCAGGTGAGCAGGGCTTCGGTGCGGGAAGCGCTGATTGCGCTGGAGGTTATCGGCCTGGTGGATGTGCGGGTAGGGAATGGCGTGATTGTCTGCCAGCCTGACGCCTTGCCCTCTGAAGAGCCGGTAATGCAGCAGGCGGGGCGCGATCAGTGGGCCGATGTGGATGATGAGCTGAATATTCAGCTCGATTTCAGCGCGGAGCTGCCGCCCTTTTCGCTGCTGCAAACCCGCCGTCTGATAGAACCTGAGACGGCAGCTCTGGCTGCCCGTCACGCTTCAGAAGCGGAACTTGCAGCGATTGAGCAGGCTTATGAGCAGAACTGTCGCGATAACCGGCAAGGTTCGGCGACTCATCCCGGCGACAGGCTGTTTCATATTCGTATCGCTCAGGCCAGCGGCAACCCCGCTTATGCCTTTATCATTGCCCATCTGCTGGGGCATCGCTACGGTACAATGTTCCGCAGTCTGCAACAGCACTATACGCCGCAGGATATGCCGCATCGCTCTGAAACAGAGCATCTGGCTATCCTGGAGGCACTGAAGTCACGCGACCCGCGTGCGGCCAAAAAAGCGATGAGAGATCATCTTGATGCGGTGATTGAGATTTTCGGACGGGGATAGAAAAGGCCGGTATAACCGGCCTCAGCAATTGTTTGAAAGGGTGTGATTAGCGGCGGTTACGCACCAGCTGATAGCGGCGGGTCAGGTACTCCACCGGCGCGCTCCAGATATGCACCAGACGGCAGAAGGGGAACAGCAGGAAAAGCGTCATTCCCAGCACCATATGCAGGCGGAAAATCAGCGCCACCCCTTCCAGATGCTGCGAAGCACCGCCGTGGAACGTCACCACCGCCTGCGCCCAGGCCACCAGCTTCATCATTTCGCTGCCGTCCAGATGCTGGGCGGAGAACGGGATGGTCAGCAGCCCCAGGCATACCTGCACCACCAGCAGCGTCAGGATCAGAATATCCCCAAAGCTGCTGGTAGCCCGCACGCGGGGATTGGTCAGGCGACGTTTAAGCAGCAGTGCCCCGCCCACCAGCGTCAGCAGGCCACAGATCCCACCGGCAATCATCGCCAGCTTCTGCTTAACGTCGATGGGCAGAAAGGCTTCATACATCCAGTGCGGCGTCAGCATGCCAACAATATGGCCAAAGAAGATGCCGATAATGCCGATATGGAAGAGATTGGACGCCAGACGCATCCCCTTTTTGTCCAGCATCTGGCTGGAACCCGCCCGCCAGCTGTACTGGCCGTAGTCGTAACGTAGCCAGCTGCCGATCAGGAAAACCGCGCCCGCCAGATAGGGATAGATATCGAAAAAGAACTGAGATAAATAGTGCATGATTACTCTCCTGTGGTACGTGCCGCGGCCTGAGCCACATCCAGATACTGCGGAGCCACCGCCCCGGCAAAGCGGCGCTGATGAGCGGCCTGTTGGGCAGAAGCGCAGCCCTGCTCACCCAGAAACTTCACCTGCTCCTCTTCCCAGACGGCATCCAGCGCAGCGGGCGTATCGTCACGAGCCTCTTTCTCTATTTGCGGCCTGAGCGATTCCGCCTCCACGCCGCTTGCGGAAAGCGCAATCAGCGCCTCAAACAGCAGCGCATAAGGCGTACCGCGCTGCTGTAAGCGCGCGGCCAGCAGCGCCAGAATCGGGGCTATATCCTGCAAACCGCCACGCGCCCGCTCAGCAGAACCGCTGCCAAGATACTCCAGGTAGAGCGGCAGATAGTCCGGCAGCTCTTTAGAGTCCAGCTCCAGGCCATCGGCGCGGTACTGATCCAGCAGATCGACCATCGCCTGCCCGCGATCGCGGGATTCACCATGCACATGTTCAAACAGCAGCAGCGAGGTGGCGCGGCCACGGTCAAACAGCTCGCAGTACTCCGCCTGCACGTCCAGCAGAGGACGTGCGCAGAAGGTCTCTATAAAGGCTGTCAGACGAGTAACCTGCTCCGGCGCAAGCTCCGGCACGCTCTGTAGCACTTCAACCAGTTCGGCATGGTGATCAAAAAGATCCTGATCCGGGTAATCCAGCAGGCGGCCAATCACGCGTAAGACAATCATGAGCGATCCTCCTGTGGAGGCGTTTTGCGGCCAATATCAATGGCATCGATCCGGCGGCTGTTGAACAGGTTGAATTTGCTGTCGCTGCCGTGGCAGCCATCGCCAAAGCTGAAGCCGCAGCCTTTGCTCTCGGGGAAAGCTTCCCGCGCCAGCTCACGATGGCTGGAAGGCACCACAAAACGATCTTCGTAGTTGGCGATCGCCAGATAGCGGTACATCTCCTGCGCCTGCGCCTCCGTTAAGCCAACCTGTTCAAGGGCGCGGGTATCGATCTGCCCTTCTACCGTCTCCGCCCGCTTGTAGTGTCGCATCGCCAGCATACGTTTCAGCGCCAGCAGCACTGGCGCGGTATCGCCAGCAGTCAGCAGGTTTGCCAGATACTGCACCGGAATTCGCAGGCTTTCGACATCCGGCAGCACGCCGCTGTGGCCCAGCTGACCCGCATCGGCAACGGACTGGATGGGTGATAAAGGTGGCACATACCAGACCATCGGCAGCGTGCGATATTCCGGATGCAGCGGTAAAGCGAGCTTCCACTCCATCGCCATTTTATAGACCGGCGACTGCTGCGCGGCGTCAATCACGCTCTGCGGGATACCTTCTGCCAGCGCCTGTTCAATTACCGCCGGGTCATGTGGGTCGAGGAAGATCTCCAGTTGACGCTGATAGAGATCCTGTTCGTTCTCCGCAGAGGCGGCCTGTTCAATACGATCGGCGTCATACAGCAGTACGCCAAGATAACGGATACGGCCCACGCAGGTTTCCGAACAGACGGTGGGCTGGCCCGCTTCGATACGGGGATAACAGAAGATGCATTTCTCTGACTTGCCGCTCTTCCAGTTAAAGTAAATCTTTTTGTAAGGGCAGCCGGTCAGGCACATACGCCAGCCGCGGCATTTATCCTGATCGATCAGCACGATACCATCTTCGCCGCGCTTATAGATGGCACCGCTTGGGCAGGTTGCCACGCAGGCGGGATTCAGGCAGTGTTCACACAGGCGCGGCAGATACATCATGAAGGTATTTTCAAACTGCCCGTACATCTCTTTCTGGATGTTGTCGAAGTTCTGATCCGCCGAGCGTTTAGAGAACTCTCCGCCCAGGATCTCTTCCCAGTTCGGGCCGTTCTCAATTTTCTTCATGCGCTGGCCGGTAATCAGCGAGCGAGGACGAGCGATTGGCTGATGCTTACCCGCCGGTGCGGTATGCAAGTTCTGATAGTCGAAATCAAAGGGTTCGTAATAATCATCCAGCGCTGGCACATCCGGGTTGGCAAAAATCTTCGACAGCAAACCAACGCGGTTACCCATGCGCGGCTCCAGCTTGCCGTTAATTTTGCGGATCCAGCCGCCTTTCCATTTCTGCTGATCCTCCCAGGCATGGGGATACCCGACCCCTGGTTTACTCTCTACGTTGTTGAACCAGGCATACTCCATCCCTTCCCGGCTGGTCCAGACGTTTTTACAGGTCACGGAACAGGTATGGCATCCGATGCATTTGTCCAGGTTCAGCACCATGCCGACTTGCGAACGAATTTTCATGGCTGACTCTCCTGCTGGCTGCCCTGGCAATCGTCGGTGCCTTCACCGTCTAACCAGTCAATGTTGTTCATTTTTCTGACAATCACGAACTCGTCGCGGTTGGAGCCGACGGTGCCGTAGTAGTTGAAGCCATATGACTGCTGCGCATAGCCGCCGATCATATGGGTAGGTTTCGGACAGGTACGGGTGACGGAATTATGAATACCGCCGCGCTGGCTGGTGATTTCGGAGCCAGGTATGTTCACGATGCGCTCCTGCGCGTGGTACATCATGGTCATTCCTGCCGGAACACGCTGGCTGACTACCGCGCGGGCGGTCAGCGCACCGTTGGCGTTAAACGCTTCAATCCAGTCGTTATCCGCAATGCCTAACTCTTTCGCATCCTCTTCGCTCATCCAGACAATCGGACCGCCGCGTGACAGCGTCAGCATCAGCAGGTTGTCGCTGTAGGTAGAGTGAATGCCCCATTTCTGGTGCGGCGTCAGGAAATTCAGCGCCTTCTCCGGGTTGCCGTTAGGCTTCTGGTTTAAAAACGGTTTTGCCGCGCGGGTATCAATTGGCGGACGGTAGACCAGCAGGCTCTCGCCGAAGGCACGCATCCACTCATGATCCTGATAAAGCTGCTGGCGACCGCTGAGCGTGCGCCAAGGGATCAGCTCATGCACGTTGGTGTAGCAGGCGTTATAAGAGACATGCTCATCTTCCAGACCTGACCAGGTCGGGCTGGAGATAATTTTGCGCGGCTGCGCCTGAATATCGCGGAAGCGGATCTTCTCATCCTCTTTATTCAGCGCCAGATGGGTATGGTCCCGTCCGGTGATAGCGCTCAGCGCCTGCCAGGCTTTTACCGCTACCTGACCGTTGGTTTCGGGTGCCAGCGACAGGATCACTTCCGCGGCATCAATTGCCGTAGAGATATTTGGTCGGCCTGCTGCCGGGCCATCCGCCTTAACGTAGTTAAGCTGCTTGAGGAAATCGACCTCAGTCTGGGTATTCCAGCTGATGCCTTTCCCGCCGTTGCCAAGCTTGTCCAGCAGCGGGCCGAGGGAGGTGAAGCGCTCAAAGGTGGCCGGGTAATCACGCTCCACCACAATGATGTGCGGCGCCGTTTTTCCTGGGATCAGCTCGCATTCCCCTTTTTTCCACTCTTTTACGCCAAACGGCTGTGCCAGCTCTGCCGGAGAGTCATGCTGAACCGGCAGCGTCACCACATCCGTTTCCTGGCCCAGGTGGCCCACGCAGAGTTCAGAGAAGGTTTTGGCGATGCCTTTATAGATTTCCCAGTCGCTTTTCGACTCCCAGGCGGGATCGACCGCGGCGGAGAGCGGATGAATGAACGGATGCATATCCGAGGTGTTCATATCATCTTTTTCATACCAGGTAGCGGTCGGCAGCACGATATCGGAATAGAGGCAGGTGCTGGACATGCGGAAGTCCAGCGTGACCACCAGGTCCAGCTTGCCTTCGCCGCCCTTCTCCTGCCATTCAACCTCTTCCGGCATCACACCGCCCTGCATACCCAGGTCTTTGCCCTGAATACCGTTCTCGGTGCCCAGCAGGTATTTGAGCATGTACTCATGCCCTTTACCGGAGGAGCCAAGCAGGTTGGAACGCCAGATAAACATGTTTCTTGGGAAGTTCTGCGGATTATCCGGCTGTTCGGCAGCAAACCGCAAAGAGCCGTTTTTCAGGCTTTCAACGGTGAAGTCGACGGGCGAGAGGCCAGCCGCCTGGGCTTTTGCTGCCAGCTGTAGCGGATTGGTATTCAGCTGCGGTGCGGAAGGCAGCCAGCCCATGCGTTCGGAGCGCACGTTAAAATCAATCAGGCTGCCGCTGTAGCGGGTTTTGTCCGCCAGCGGCGAGAGCAGCTCTTCGGTAGTGACCGCCTCATAGCGCCACTGGCTGGAGTGGTTATAGAAGAACGAGGTACTGTTCATATGGCGGGGCGGACGCTGCCAGTCGAGGGCGAACGCCAGCGGGGTCCAGCCGGTTTGCGGCCTAAGTTTCTCCTGACCAACGTAGTGCGCCCAGCCGCCGCCGCTCTGTCCAACACAGCCGCAGAACACCAGCATGTTGATCAGTCCACGGTAGTTCATATCCATGTGATACCAGTGGTTCATCCCGGCACCCACGATAATCATTGAACGGCCACGGGTGGTTTCCGCATTTTGCGCAAACTCACGGGCAATACGAATGATGTTCTGCCGCGATACGCCGGTGATCTGCTCTGCCCATGCCGGACTGTAAGCCTTCACTTCGTCGTAATTTTTCGCGCAGTTATCATCTTCCAGCCCGCGATCCAGCCCGTAGTTTGCCAGCGTCAGGTCATAGACGCTGGTCACCAGGCCTTCGCTGCCATCGGCCAGCGTGATGCGTTTCACCGGCAGCTTGTGCAGCAGGATCTCTTCCAGCGCCACGCTGTTGAAGTTTTCGCTGGTGATGCCGCCAAAATAGGGGAAGCCGACCTCAACCACCTCGTCGTGGTTCCCCAGCAGGCTGAGCTGAAGCTCCACTTCCTGCTGCGTATTGCCTTCACGGGGTTCCAGGTTCCATTTCCCCTGTTCGCCCCAGCGGAAACCGATCGATCCCTGCGGTGCCACCAGCTCGCCATCGGTCTGGTTGATCGCCACGGTTTTCCATTCAGGATTATTTTCCTGGCCCAGCCCGTCCACCAGATCGCTGGCGCGGAGCTGGCGACCGGCGGCGTAAAAACCGCCCTCACGCGGCTCCAGCAGAACCAGCATCGGCATATCGGTGTAGCGGCGTACGTAGTCGCGGAAATAGGGCACTTCGCGGTCGAGGTGGAACTCCTTCAGCATGACGTGGCCCATCGCCAGCGCCATGGCGCTGTCGGTGCCCTGCTTCGGACTCAACCACTGGTCGCAGAGCTTGGCTACTTCGGCATAATCTGGCGTGATCGCTACCGTTTTGGTGCCTTTGTACCGGACTTCGGTAAAGAAGTGCGCATCTGGCGTACGGGTCTGCGGCACATTCGAGCCCCAGGCGATGATGTAGGAAGAGTTATACCAGTCGGCCGATTCCGGCACATCGGTCTGCTCGCCCCAGGTCATTGGCGAGGCGGGCGGCAGGTCACAATACCAGTCGTAAAAACTCAGGCAGGCACCGCCAATCAGTGACAGGTAGCGGGCGCCTGCGGCATAGGAAACCATCGACATCGCCGGGATCGGTGAGAAGCCCACAATGCGATCCGGGCCGAAGGTTTTGGCCGTGTAGATATTGGAGGCGGCAATCAGTTCGTTGACTTCCTGCCAGCTTGAACGAACAAAGCCACCGCGCCCACGGGCCACTTTGTAGCTTTTCGCCTTCTCAGGATCGCTGACGATAGATCCCCAGGCTACCACCGGATCGCTGTGTTCCGCTTTCGCTTCACGCCAGAGCTTAATCAGTTTTTTGCGCATCAGCGGATATTTCAGCCGGTTAGCGCTGTAGAGATACCAGGAGTAGCTGGCACCGCGTGGGCAGCCGCGTGGCTCATGGTTTGGCAAATCGGGGCGGGTGCGGGGATAGTCGGTCTGCTGAGTTTCCCAGGTGACCAGACCATTTTTCACATAAATTTTCCAGCTACAGGAACCGGTGCAGTTTACCCCATGAGTGGAGCGCACAATTTTGTCATGCTGCCAGCGGCTGCGGTAGCCATCTTCCCAGTCACGATTGGTGTTAAGAGTCTGGCCATGATTGCCAGAGAAAGGTTCCGCCAGCTGTTTGAAGTAGCGAAACCTGTCGAGAAACTTGCTCATCCGGAATTCTCCTGAAGGCTTGATTATGTTTATAGGGACGACATTGCTTAATCTGCAAGCAGGGTACTGATGCGCCGGAGATTGCAGATTGATAACGATCAACAGTCAGCGGTGGAGAAGCTGAGGGCTTTCACCGGGTTACCCCTTAAGGAGTAGCAGGAGGATTAAATCTAACTTTATGAATTAAAAGAGAAAAACCGCTTTCCTGTGCGCTTGCCAGCCGTTTTTTACACATGCTGGCTCTTAAGGGGTAGAAGGGTTCAGCCCGCCGTAGCGGGCTGAACATCAGGCTGCTTTCTTACGCCCATACACCACCCAGGTGATCGCTACGCAGAGCAGGTAAAACGCCACGAACACTTTCATTGCGCCTGCCGGTGAGCCGGTCATCGCCAGCGACATACCGAACATTTGCGGAATAAAGAAGCCGCCAGCGGCACCAATGGCAGAAATAAAGCCCAGCGCAGCAGAGGTTTCGGTTACGGCTTCGTGCTGCGCGGCGGCATCGCTTCGGCCCTCTGCCTTTACACGCTCCAGCGTATTTTTGCGGAAAATTACCGCAATCATCTGGAAGGTGGATCCGCTACCTAACCCGGCGTTGATAAACAGCACCATAAAGACGCTGTAGAACGCGATAAACGAGCCAGCCTGCCCCTCTCCCGGCAGCGTCATAAACAGCAGGCCGCAGAAGAAAGTCATCACAATAAAGTTGAGCAGGGTGACGCGTACGCCGCCAAACCTGTCGGAGAGCATGCCGCCGGCAGAACGTGCCAGCGCCCCCAAAAATGGCCCAAAGAAGGCATATTTCAGGATCACGATGTCAGGAAACTGAGTTTTGGAGAGCATGGCGAATCCGGCAGAAAAGCCGATGAAAGAGCCAAACGTCGCCAGATACAGCACTGCCATAATCCACAGATGGGGCCGCTTCAGTACCGGTAGCTGCTCACGCAGCGAGGATTTTGACGAGGCGAGATCGTTCATGCCAAACCAGGCCAGCAGCGTTCCCACAATCAGGAAAGGCACCCAGATCCAGGCCGCATTTTCCAGCCAGATGACCTCGCCATTGGCCGCGGTTTGCGCGCCGCCGCCAAAGGCGCTGAAGATGCCAAAGGAGATGGCCAGCGGCGCAAAGAACTGCATCACGCTGACGCCAAGATTCCCCAGGCCACCGTTGATACCCAGCGCGCCGCCCTGTCTGGCTCGGGGGAAAAAGAAGCTGATATTGCCCATGCTGGAGGCAAAATTCGCTCCGGCACAGCCGCACATCAGGGCAATAATCACAAAGATGGAGAACGGCGTGCGGGGATCCTGCACGGCGAAGCCCAGCCACAGGCAGGGGATCAGCAGAATAGCGGTGCTGAAAGCGGTCCAGCGCCGCCCGCCGAAGATGGGAATAACAAAAGAGTAAGGCACGCGAAGCAGCGCACAGGCCACCGAAGGCAACGCGGTCAACAGGAAGAGTTGTTCCGTGGTAAAGTTAAAACCCACTTTATTGAGGTTAACGGCAACCGCACTGAACAGCATCCAGACGCAGAAAGCCAGCAGCAGACAGAAAACAGAAATCCACAGATTACGGCTGGCAATTCGTTTGCCGCGCTGCTGCCAGAATTCCGCGTCTTCAGGCTGCCACTCCTGGATAACCGTCCCGCCTTTCAGGGGTATAGAAGAAGTTTGTGACATTTTGGGGTTCTCATCGACAGAAGGATATTGCCGACATCCTGCTTATCCCCGGTTCGTCTGAGGTTGATGCAAATCAACGAGAGGCCAGGTAATTTCCTTGCCTGTCACCGCCGGGTGACTTAAGAGGTAGAGGAAGGAGATGAACCAAATCTTTGTTTATTAATAAATTTTTTATCCCTTTGCTGAGCTATACTTAGCCGTTAGCGCCGTGCGGAAATTAGTGATTACCTCTTAAGTAGTATAGGGATCGTCCTGGCAATCCGTAGAATAGCGCCGGTACCCTTTTCCACCCGCAAGCCATTCATTACAGTCAGAAGGATCAACGCCGTGAAAGAAGAAGCCGCCACTATATTACTGATTGACGATCACCCGATGCTGCGCAACGGGGTAAAACAGCTGATAGAGCTGGATGACCGTTTACAGGTGGTGGCGGAAGCGGGCAACGGTACGCAGGGGGTTGCGCTGGCGGGCGAGCACGATCCGGATCTGATCCTGCTGGATTTAAACATGCCCGGCATGAACGGGCTGGATACGCTGGTGCAGCTGCGGACTATCGAGCTTTCCGGCCGTATCGTGGTGTTCAGCGTCTCCAATCACGAGGATGATGTGGTGAATGCCCTGAAGCGCGGCGCCGATGGCTATCTGCTGAAGGATATGGAACCGGAAGAGCTGTTGAAATCACTGCATCAGGCCGCTGCGGGACAGATGGTACTGAGCGAAACATTAACCAACGTGCTGGTGGCCAGCCTGCGGGAAAACCGTCCCACGGAAGAGCGTGATATTGAACAGCTCACCCGTCGCGAACGGGATATCCTGAAACTCATTACCCAGGGGATGACCAATAAAGCAATCGCCCGTAAGCTCTCAATTACCGAAAGCACTGTTAAGGTACACGTTAAGCATCTGCTGAAAAAAATGAAGCTTAAATCCCGTGTGGAAGCCGCCGTCTGGGCTTTGCAGAGCGGGCATGAATAAGCTTGTGAAATACTCCCTGCCAGAATTTATTTCTGCTCTGGAAATGAATATTGTTATTTAGTTGATTGAGTTTAATTTGAAAATGTTACCGGCTGATTTATCCCATTGCGCTCACCACTATATAAGTTCCCCACCCTGCCATCACCACTAAAGCCAGCGCGCACAAGACATAGGCCGCTATGCGCTTCAAACTGTATACACCCACGTTAACCCCCTTTCGCTTATTGATCTGAGGTTAAACATACCCGCTTTTTCTAAACGTAAATTAAACAGAGTTAATTCTGTTTACCCCGCAAGGTGTAAATTTATACAGCGTTGTTTCCGATCAATTCCCTCAGGCAACAGGTCTATTACTCTGCACACAATTTCATCAATACCTTAAATTTATTTTTGCGGAGAAACACTTTGCCGAATATTCCCTCTCACACCAATAAATATAGCTCCCCTTCCGGATCGCAGAAAAAACCCTGGCAGCTGACAACAGAAGAAATAGTAGAAAAAACAGAGAGCCGAAAGGCCGGGCTTAGCCAGGCAGAGGTGGACGCTCGCCTTGCTGAATACGGCCCCAACACGCTGCCACAGCACAAGGGTAAGCCAGCCTGGCTGCGCTTTCTGGCCCATTTTCACGACGTGCTGATTTATGTCCTGCTGGCCGCTGCGGTGCTGACGGCAGTGATGGGCCACTGGATTGATACGCTGGTGATCCTTGGTGTGGCGGTGATTAACGCGCTGATTGGTCACATTCAGGAAAGTAACGCAGAAAAATCACTGAAAAGCATCGCTACCATGCTCTCCAGCGAAACGGTGGCGATCCGGGAGGGCAGCCATCAGACACTCTCTGTCGCCACTCTTGTGCCTGGCGATATTGTGGTCCTGCGTGCTGGCGATCGCGTGCCGGCCGATTTACGTCTTATTGAAGCCCATAATCTGCGGGTTGAGGAGGCTATCCTCACCGGCGAATCCACAGTTGTCGAGAAAACTACGGCGGCGCTGAGCGGCGACCTTCCCCTTGCCGACCGTAAGAATATGCTGTTTTCCGGCACTATGCTCAGCGCGGGCAGCGGCACTGGCGTAGTGACGGCAACGGGCGGCAGCACGGAGCTGGGGCACATCAATCAGATGATTGCTTCCGTCAGCAAAAGCCGCACGCCGCTGTTACAGCAGATGGACAAACTGGGGAAAGGGATCTCGGCGATCATTTTTGTGATGATGATAGCCCTGTTTATCTTCAGCCTGATGATGCGCGATATGCCGCTGGGCGAACTGCTGCTGTCGCTGATAAGCCTGGCCGTAGCGGCGGTACCGGAAGGGCTGCCTGCCATTATCTCTATCATTCTTTCTCTGGGCGTGCAGACCCTGGCGCGCAAAGGGGCCATTATCCGCAAGCTGCCCACGGTAGAAACGCTGGGCGCAATGACCGTGGTCTGTTCCGATAAAACCGGCACGCTGACGATGAACGAGATGACGGTGAAAGCGGTGATCACTGCCGAAGCCTGCTACCGCGTGGAAGGGAACAGCTATGAGCCGGTTGGCAATATTTATCTTCAGGGCAGTGACAGCCCGATCACGCTGCAACCCGGCAGCGTGCTTGAGCGCTATCTGCGCACGCTGGATTTGTGCAATGAGAGCCAGCTGACGCGTAACGATAAGAACCAGTGGGTGCTGACCGGTGGCCCCACCGAAGGGGCGCTGAAGGTGCTGGCAGCAAAAGCAAACTTGTCGCCGGTGGCCGTCCGCCCGATTGACAAAATTCCTTTCGATTCACAATACAAATATATGGCAACCCGCCATGAAGTTGGGCATGAGCAGCAGATACTGATTACGGGTGCGCCAGATGTTCTGTTTACATTGTGTCAGCAGCAGCAAACCGAAGCGGGCCTGCAACCCTTTGACCGCCAGTACTGGGAAGATCAGATCGTTACTTATGCCCGTGAAGGCTTACGGATGGTAGCGGCTGCCTGGAAACCAGCACCGTCAGATAACGCGCCTCTCACGCACGGTCATTTACAGGAGGGGTTAATCTTTCTGGGTATTGCCGGAATGATGGATCCTCCCCGACCGGAGGCGATTGACGCTATCCGAATCTGCCAGCAGGCCGGGATCCGGGTGAAGATGATCACCGGCGACCACCAGCAAACGGCGATGAGTATTGGGCAGATGCTTGGCATAGGCAACAGCCACCAGGCGATGACGGGTAGCGAACTGGAAAAAATGGACGACAAGCAGCTGACGGAAGCGGCGGTGAAATTTGATATTTTTGCCCGCACCAGCCCGGAACATAAGCTGCGTCTGGTGAAAGCCCTGCAACAGCAAGGGGAGATCGTGGGCATGACCGGCGATGGCGTTAACGATGCGCCAGCCCTTAAGCAGGCCGATGTCGGCATCGCAATGGGCATCAAAGGCACCGAGGTGACCAAAGAAGCGGCGGATATGGTGCTCACCGATGATAATTTCGCCACGCTGGCCAGCGCGGTAAAAGAGGGGCGCCGTGTCTATGACAATCTCAAGAAAACCATTCTGTTTGTGATGCCCACCAATCTGGCACAGGGTCTGCTGATTATTATTGCGCTGCTGGCGGGTAATCTTATCCCGCTGACGCCGGTGCTGATCCTGTGGATGAACATGGCCACTTCCGCCACCCTCTCCTTTGGCCTGGCGTTTGAGCCTGCGGAAAACAACATTATGAAGCGGCCCCCCCGTAACGTCGCCCGGTCGGTAATGGATGGCTTCGCCCTCTGGCGCGTGGGCTTTGTCGGCCTGTTAATAGCGATCAGCGCTTTTGTGCTGGAAGCCTGGCTGCAACCACGTGGCCACAGCCCGGAGTTTATCCGCACCGTTCTGCTACAGATGCTGGTAACGGCGCAGTGGGTCTACATGCTGAACTGCCGTCGTACCGATAGTTTCTCTCTGGACAGCAGCCTGCTGCGTAATAAAGGGGTCTGGCTGGTCAGCGGCCTGCTGCTGCTGCTTCAGTTGGCAATCATTTACCTGCCCTTTATGCAGATGCTGTTCGGCACCGAAGGACTCCCGCTGCGTTACTGGGGCGTCACCTTCGCCGTCGGGGCGCTGCTGTTCCTGATTGTTGAGCTGGAAAAGCCCCTTACCCGCCGTTTCCGTCGGCAGTAAGGCCCGCAGACGCCCGAAAGGGCGTCTCTTTACCCACCTTGTCCGTAACACCTCCATGAACGCAATCTTCAGAATCTCCGCACTGATGCTGGTCATCGCATTCGGCTGGCCTGCGCGGCAGGCCGCCACGTAGCGCTTCCGGGAGCGGGCGCATGGGCTGGTGACATAAAAACTGGTGTCGGCAATCAGCCATGAATCTTTCGTTTTTTGGCCAGTTTGCGAAGCGCTTCCGGCTTTTCCTGTGACAGTCTCTTACTCGCTGCGTTAATATAGAGGCCGCTGAAAGACCTTAATGCACGTTGTGCCATTGCCTGCCTTATATTCAATGGACTGGAAAAGAAGACCTGATAATGACCACAGATAACCTCGTCGCCCACACCCCTATGATGCAGCAGTACCTTCGCCTGAAGGCGGAACATCCGGAAATCCTGCTGTTTTACCGGATGGGGGATTTCTACGAGCTGTTCTATGACGACGCCAAACGAGCCTCGCAGCTGCTGGATATCTCGCTGACCAAACGCGGCGCATCGGCCGGAGAACCGATTCCGATGGCTGGGGTGCCCTATCATGCCGTGGAGAATTACCTGGCGAAGCTGGTTCAGCTGGGTGAGTCCGTGGCTATCTGTGAGCAGATTGGCGACCCGGCGCTGAGCAAAGGGCCGGTGGAGCGCAAAGTGGTTCGCATTGTCACCCCTGGCACCATCAGCGATGAAGCGCTGTTGCAGGAGCGTCAGGATAACCTGCTGGCGGCTATCTGGCAGGGGCCGCGCGGCTTTGGTTTCGCCACGCTGGATATCAGTTCCGGTCGTTTCCGCCTGGCAGAACCGACCGATCTGGAGACGATGGCGGCGGAGCTGACCCGCTCCAACCCGGCGGAACTGCTCTATTCGGAAGATTTCGCCGCCATGTCGCTGATCGAAAACCGGCGTGGGCTGCGGCGGCGTCCGCTGTGGGAATTTGAGGTTGAAACCGCGCGCCAGCAGCTGAATATGCAGTTTGGCACCCGCGATCTCTCAGGTTTTGGCGTTGAGCAGGCGCATCATGCGCTGCGGGCGGCGGGCTGCCTGCTGCAATATGTGAAGGACACGCAGCGCACTTCCCTGCCGCATATCCGCTCGCTGACCATGGAGCGCCAGCAGGATGGCATCATTATGGACGCGGCAACCCGCCGCAACCTGGAGATTACCCAGAACCTGGCCGGCGGGATTGAAAACACCCTGGCTTCCGTGCTGGATAAAACCGTCACGCCAATGGGCAGCCGGATGCTGAAGCGCTGGCTGCATATGCCGGTGCGTGATATTAAAACGCTGGAAAACCGTCAGCAGAGCATTGGCGCCCTACAGGATTTCACTGCGGAAATCTCGCCGCTGCTGCGTCAGGTTGGCGATCTGGAACGTATTCTGGCCCGTCTGGCGCTGAGAACTGCGCGTCCGCGCGATTTGGCCCGTATGCGCCATGCGTTCCAGCAGCTGCCGCCGCTGGATGCGCTGCTGACTGACGTCGCCACGCCGCATCTGCAAACGCTGCGTAAGCAGATGGGGCAGTTTGACGAACTGCGAGAGCTGCTTGAAAAAGCGATCATCGATTCCCCGCCAGTGCTGGTTCGTGACGGTGGCGTCATCGCCCCTGGCTATCACCAGGAGCTGGACGAATGGCGTGCATTAGCGGACGGCGCTACCGATTATCTCGACCAGCTTGAGATCCGCGAGCGTGAAAAACTGGGGCTGGACACCTTAAAAGTCGGCTTCAATGCGGTGCATGGTTACTATATTCAGGTAAGTCGCGGGCAGAGCCACCGCGTGCCCATCAACTACGTCCGTCGGCAGACGCTGAAAAACGTCGAGCGCTATATTATTCCCGAACTGAAAGAGTATGAAGACAAAGTTCTCACCTCTAAGGGAAAGGCGCTGGCGCTGGAAAAAATGCTCTATGAGCAGCTGTTTGATCTGCTGCTACCGCATCTGGAGGCGTTGCAGCTCAGCGCGGCCGCGCTGGCTGAGCTTGATGTGTTGGTCAATCTGGCCGAGCGCGCCTGGACGCTGAACTATACCTGCCCAACGCTTACCGATAAGCCAGGCATCAAACTGGTCGGCGGCCGTCATCCGGTCGTAGAGCAGGTGTTAAAAGAACCCTTTATCGCCAACCCGCTGTCGCTTTCACCACAGCGTCGGATGCTGGTGATCACCGGTCCCAATATGGGCGGTAAGAGTACCTATATGCGTCAGGCGGCGTTGATTACGCTGCTGGCCTATATCGGCAGCTATGTGCCAGCTGAACAGGCAACACTGGGGCCGATTGACCGCATTTTCACCCGCGTGGGTGCGGCAGACGATCTGGCCTCGGGCCGCTCAACCTTTATGGTAGAGATGACCGAAACGGCCAATATCCTGCACAACGCTACCGAACAGAGTCTGGTACTGATGGATGAGATCGGGCGGGGAACCTCAACCTATGACGGGCTGTCGCTGGCCTGGGCCTGTGCCGAGAGTCTGGCAAACCGCATTAAAGCAATGACGCTGTTTGCTACCCACTACTTTGAGCTGACCACATTGCCGGAAAAGATGGAGGGCGTGGTTAACGTCCACCTGGATGCCATTGAGCACGGCGACACTATCGCCTTTATGCACAGCGTGCAGGATGGCGCGGCAAGCAAAAGTTACGGTCTGGCCGTGGCGGCGCTGGCAGGCGTACCCAAAGAGGTGATCAAACGTGCAAGGCAGAAGCTCAAAGAGCTGGAGACGCTGTCAGGCAGTGCGGCCAGCACCTCTGCGGATGGCCCGCAGCTGCCGCTGCTGGTAGAAGAGACCTCTCCCGCCGTAGAGGCGCTTGAGGCGCTGGATGCCGATTCGCTCTCTCCACGACAGGCGCTTGAGTGGATCTATCGCCTTAAAACCATGCTGTAGCCTGAGGTGCTTGCCGGGTGCCCCTCACCCGGCAAGCTTGCTCCATCCGCAGCCCGCTGTTCAGAAGCAGTAAGTCAGGCTACAGCCTGAAAATCTCCCTCTCCTTTAACCGAAAGGCCGGGAAGGCAAAGACAGTTATTTAAAAAACGGCGGCCCTCAGGTCCGCCGTTTTTTTGCACCATTATCCCGACCTCTGCACTTTTCCGGTGAATCTTCCGCCTTACAACGGCTCACTTCCTTTTGATCGTCCCTGGACTTATCTCTCTGCTCCCCCCTTCTTCTTTTTACTCTGAAGCAACGAATACCAGCCTGTATACAAGCTGTCAGAGGCCGGTCGTTTTTTTAAGCCTGTCGTCTCAATTCTGGCCTGCAATATGCATTGCTATCTGAACGCTAGCACTGGTCAGCCCGCATCATGCACGCTTACAGAGAGGAATATGGCTTGAATAATGATGAGATCCTGAATCTTGACGCCGTTTCGCTGGCGGCGCTGATCCGCGATAAATCCCTTTCGCCGGTAGAGGTGACGCGGGCTTCTTTGCAGCGCATGACGCTACTGGAACCAGAGCTTCATGCTTTTTGCACACCGGTGCCCGACAGGGCAATGCAGCAGGCACGGGAGATTGAGCGAAAGATCATGCAGGGCGACGATCCCGGCCCGCTGGCTGGTGTGCCGGTCGCCATTAAAGATCTGATTGCAACGGCGGGGATTAAAACCGTCTCGGGTTCCTGGATATATGAAAACTTTATTCCTGACGAAGATGACATCACCGTTGAGCGGCTGAAGGCGGCGGGGGCGATCATTCTGGGGAAAACCAACGCGCCGGAGTTTGGCTACAGCGGCACCGGACACAACCCGGTTTTCCCTACGACCCGCAATCCGTGGAATACGGCGCTGACACCGGGCGGCTCCAGTGCCGGTTCAGCTGCTGCGCTGGCCGCCAGGATCTGCCCGCTGGCGCTGGGAAGCGACGGCGGCGGCTCTGTCCGCATCCCCGCCGCACACTGCGGACTGTTTGGCATGAAAGCCTCAATGGGGCGCGTGCCGCTCTATCCCGGCTGCCGCGATGAACGGTATCCCGGTATCTCAAGCTGGGAATCCCTTGAACATATCGGGCCGATGACGCGCACCGTTGCGGATGCGGCCATGATGCTGTCAGTGATGGCAGGCCCCGATCCGCGCGATCGCCATTCGATTCCCACCAGCGATATTGACTGGCTTCTTGCCGCAAAAGGCAGCCTGAAGGGGCTGCGTATTGCCTACAGCGCCGACTGGGGATATGCGGCGGTTGATCCTGAAGTGCGTGAAATCGTGGGCAAGGCGGTACGCGTATTTGAACAGGAGCTGGGCTGCGTGGTGGAAGAGGCGCATCCCGGCTTCAGCGATCCTCAGGAGACCTTTGCGGCTCTGGTGGCACAGGAAACCGATCTCTCCGGCATGCGTAAGCTGATGGAAAGCTACGGCGAGCGCATGTCGCCCCATCTGGTCGCCATGCTGAAAAAAGAGTGGACTGCCGAGATCTTCACTGACGCCAATATGCAGCGCAAAGCGGTCACCAACAAAATGTGGCGCTTTATGCAGCGCTACGATCTGCTGCTGACCCCGACGCTGGCAACGCCGCCCTTCCCTGTTGATATCGAAGGCCCTGAAATTATTGAAGGACGCAAAGTCACCCCTGCCGAATGGCTCGCTTTTGTGTTCCCGATCAATCTGACCGGCCAGCCTGCGGCTTCTATTCCTGCCGGATTTACCGCAAAAGGGCTGCCTGTAGGCCTGCAAATCGTTGGCCGCCATCTGGATGATGCTCTGGTACTGCGCGCCAGTGCTGCGTTCGAAAAAGCGTGCGGCTGGCAGCATCGGTTGCCGCCTATTCTCTCCCGCTAACCCTTTACTGACCTCTAACGGAAAAACATTATGAGCCAGAAGACATCGCTGCATTCACCAACCCCGCCGGGGTTAGAGCAAGAGTTTGAAAATGAGGCTGTGCCGCTTTCCCATCGTCATTCGACCCGCTCGGTCTCCGCCGTCTGGTTTGGTTTTCCGATGATCCTGACCAATGCCGTTTTTGGCGGGATCATCGCCTATAACCTGGGATTCTGGCGTTCAATTCTCGCCATTCTGGCTGGCAACCTGGTCCTGTTTGCTTACGTTGGCGCATTAAGCTATCTGGCCGGAAATACCGGGCTGAACTTTGCTATGCAGGCGCGGAAAACGTTCGGTAACCGGGGCTATATCATTGCCTCTGCTTTTCTCTCTACCGTGGTCATCGGCTGGTATGCCTTTCAGACTGGCCTGACCGGCACCATCGTTAACGCCACTTTCGGCTGGAATACCACCTGGGTGATTGTTCTGGCGACGGTGCTTTATACCGGCGTTACGTTCCTCGGCGTCCGTGCGCTCTCTGTGATTGGCATGATTGCTGCCCCGATGTTTGTGATCCTGGGCCTGGTGGCGCTCTATTTTGTCGCACAGCAGAGCGATCTCAGTGAGATTTCAGCTTATCAGGGCGTGCACGGCGGAATCAGCATGGGCATCGCCATGACAATGGTGATTGCCGGATTTGCTGACTCGGGCACCATGACGGCGGATTTCACGCGCTGGTCCCGAAAGGGAAAATCTGCGGTGATAGCCACCTTTTCAGCCTTTCCGCTGGCGAACGTTGTTTCACTGCTCTCTGGCGTGGTAATCGTCTCTGCGGGCGCAGGCATCAACCCGGCGCAAAACGGCGGCGATTTCCTGCATCTGCTGACCGGGCACAGCGCCCTGCTTAATCTGCTGGCGCTGCTGTTTGTCTTTATCAATCTGGGGTCCGTTTGTACGCACTGCCTCTATAACGGCGCGGTTGGCTACAGTCATCTCTTTAAAAGCAAAATGCGTTTATGGACGGTGATCCTTGGCCTGACGGGCGGGCTGTTAGCCGTGGCTGGCGTCTGGAGCTATTTCCTTAACTGGCTCAGCCTGCTGGGCGTTGCCGTGCCGCCAATTGGGGCAGTGATGATTGTCGACCTGCTGATAATGGGCCATATCGTCAGCTCACGACCAGAACGCGCCTGGCGCGCAAGCGCTTTTATCGGCTGGGCCTTCGGCACCCTGTGTGCTGGCATCGCGCATATCTGGTTTCCGGATGCCGGTGAAGCGCTGATTGGCATGCTGGCAGGCGGCGCTGCCTATGGTGTTATTCAGTCACAGATGGCTAAAAAATGGGTGACGGCATGAAGAGTCTGGAAGCGCGTTTTGTCCCGGCCGCTCCGTATCACTGGCCCTGGAATGGCCAACTCTCTACAGATAATAGCGCGCTTATTGTCATTGATATGCAGACGGATTTTTGTGGCAAAGGGGGATATGTGGACACAATGGGCTATGACATCAGCTTAACGCGTGCCCCCATCGCCCCGCTCAGCGAACTCCTGCACGCTATGCGTTCAAAGGGGTATACCATTATTCACACCAGGGAAGGCCACCGGCCCGACTTAGCGGACCTGCCAGCCAATAAGCGCTGGCGTTCGCGACAAAAAGGAGCGGGCATTGGCGACCCCGGACCGTGCGGGAAGATCCTGATCCGGGGTGAACCTGGCTGGGAGATCATTCCTGAGCTACAGCCGGCAGAAGGCGAGATAGTGATCGATAAGCCGGGTAAAGGATCGTTTTATGCCACCGATCTTGA
Organism: Erwinia magellanica; assembly: GCF_039023495.1. NCBI lineage: Bacteria > Pseudomonadati > Pseudomonadota > Gammaproteobacteria > Enterobacterales > Erwiniaceae > Erwinia > Erwinia magellanica. Next base: position 2,046 of record NZ_JBCHVC010000009.1, on the reverse strand, counting down.
ACTGATCCTGCGCACGCGGGGGATCCAAAATCTGCTGCTTACCGGCATCACCACCGATGTCTGTGTTCACACTACCCTGCGGGAAGCCAACGACCGCGGATTTGAATGCTTACTGGTCGCCGACTGCTGTGCCGCCACCGATCCCGCTAACCACGCCGCAGCACTGGAGATGGTCAAAATGCAGGGCGGCGTGTTTGGCGCAGTGGCTCGCTCTGCTGATGTCCTGTCGGTGATAACGGCTTAGTTTCTGCTGGCTGGTGCGGCGCGCCCGCCAGGATCGTTTCTCCCTGGTGCGGGTTGATGGAACTATCCTCTCCCCCTGTCCACGTAACGACTGAGATGAAACGTTTAGTAGCATTTTGCAACCTGACGTTTCGTTGATGTTCTTTAACCTGGTCCAGTGGAGATTGTCATGATTATGAGAGTAAATCCCGGTGGGATGATGAATCAAGCGCCAGACGGTATGCTGGCATCACGCTTCAACCTGAAGCAGGAGGGCAAAAACGGTGAAGCTGGTTTTGGTCCCGCTTCCGGAAAAGCTACCCCTTTGCAATATGGCGGCAACACTGGCGCCACCAGTGAGAAATCGTCTGCCTCTTCGCTGATCGCCGATTATAAAACGCTGCTCGATTCGCTGATCAAGCAGGGCCAGGAGGAGCTTAAAAAGCTCAAGGATGAACTGGCGCAGCAGCAATCTCAGGGGGGTGCAGCAAACTCGCCCGCTACCACCGACAACAGCAGCAATCAGATGTCGCAGTTGCAGATGCTGCTCGACAGCCTGATGAAGTTCCTTAAAGAGAGCCAGCAGAGTCAACAGGGCCAACAGCCTGCGGCTAACAGCACCTCTAACGATGCTCAGTTAGCTACTATGATGACGCAACTCAAAGATCTCCTCTCCACTATTGGCGAAACCTCTGCCAGTGCTCCCGTTTCAACCGGCAGCGAAAGTACCGGCCCGGCGATGCCAAAGAATGAGAAAGATACCAGTGTCCCGCCTTCCACCGACACCCTGTTTAAAAACATGGATGGCGACAACCGTTCCGCCGATCAGATTATCGAGCAAAATCCGGTGCTGAAGAATCTGGGTAATCAGAAAGATATCAAGCAGGAAGATCTCAAGAAGCAGTTTGGCGACTGGACAGCCAATAACCCGGATGAGCAGAGCCGGGCGCTGGCGGCCAAGAACATGTCTTACTTTCTTAACAGCGTCAAAGCGCTGAAAAACCGTGAAAATGGCGATCGTGGTGATGTTCATACCAACGGGAAAATAGAGGGGCTGACCAAAAGTGGTGAAGCCCGCCACGGTAGCGAAGCCGCTATCGTTAAGGATGTGGCGGAACAGGGACTGGACAAAATGTTTCCCAAGGATGGAAAACTGACGCAAACCAACGATGAAATGGTAAACCTGAACGGCACTACCAAGAGCGGCTTTCAGGGCATCTGTCTGAAGGTGGGACGTGCGCTCGCCTTTATTCCGGGCCTGAGTAATTTCCTGACCGGTATGGGCAGGTCAGAAAGCACCAATCCGTGGGAAGTGCTCAAAGGGGGTGTTGTCGGTGCGGCGAAAACGGCCTTTGATGCGCTGAAAGGTGTGGTGGAAGGATTGGGTAAAGGCAGGCTTAACCCGATACAGATGCTGTTAAGCGCTTACAAGGGTGCAGTCAGTAACACCTACGTGATGCAGGATACCAAGTCAGATGTTAAGGATAAGGTAAAAGAAAGCGTCTGAGCAGCCGGTTCAGGCAATAAAAAAGCGGTGGTTTTCACCACCGCTTTTCGCATTCACATCTTAAAGTGCCTGTGCTTATTCGCGGAACAAGGCTTCAATATTGAGTCCCTGTGCCTGCAAAATTTCACGCAGACGACGCAGACCTTCAACCTGAATCTGACGAACACGTTCGCGAGTCAGGCCAATTTCACGACCCACATCTTCCAACGTTGCCGCTTCATAGCCTAACAGACCGAAACGACGTGCCAGCACTTCGCGCTGCTTGGCGTTCAGTTCGAACAACCATTTAACGATGCTCTGCTTCATGTCATCGTCTT
>NZ_JBCHVC010000008.1:0-84347 GCF_039023495.1 Erwinia magellanica | reverse complement strand
ATTGCAGAAAAATGACTGACAGCGTCATTTTTCATCAAAGCGCCTCTTTTACCTTCACTTTGCCTGATAATGCAGCAAATTCATGGGCAAACCGCTCTACCTGAACCCAATCTGTATATTCGACTTCTTTACTGGCGTCTGTCTCGCCGCCGGTCATACGCATAATAAGCTGAATCATAATGCGGTCGAAGAAACCGTAACGCGGATAACGCAGCGCGCCGGCGAAGACGGCACAGCAGTCAGGTTCCCACGGCGACTGTAGCAGGAACTTGCGGGTGTAGGCGTTGGTCTGTGGAGTACGCTTCTCGGGTTTACGCGCGGTAAGGTTCACCGAAAAGAAGCCGCTTGCCCTCTCCTTTATCTGTAGCAAATGCTGTTTAACGAATTTGGTCACGGCGGGATGGAAGTGCCCATAGCGTATAGAGGCGCCTATCAGCACTCGATCGTACTCAGCCCAGTTCACGGAGGAAGCGTGCAGAATGTTCAGCACGTCACATTCCTGCTGCTCTTTTAACTGGTTAGCTATATAAGCCGCGATTTCACGCGTCTGGCCATCACGGCTGGAAAAAAGGATTAACGCTTTCATATTCAATACTCGTTTCAGTTACTCGCGCCAGAAGGTTGGCGTAAACAGGACTAACAGCGTGAACACTTCCAGACGACCGAAAAGCATTGTCAGGATTAAAATCCATTTCGCCGTATCGTTCATTGTAGTGAAGTTATCCGCCACGACGCCCAGGCCCGGCCCAAGGTTATTCAGAGTGGCGGCCACGGCAGCAAATGCTGAAAAGTCATCCACGCCGGTGGCAATAATTGCCAGCATACTCAGCAGAAACACCAAAGCATATGCAGAGAAGAAGCCCCAAACGGCTTCAAGGATCCGTTCAGGCAGCGCGCGCTGGCCCAGCTTGATGGTGTAGACCGCGTTCGGGTGAACCAGCCGCTTTAGCTCGCGCGAACCTTGCTTGAACAGCAGCAGGATACGGATCACCTTCAGTCCCCCACCGGTCGACCCGGCGCAGCCACCAATAAAAGCAGAACAGAGCAGCAGAACAGGGAGGAACAGCGGCCAGCGTGCAATGCTGTCAGTGGTGAAGCCAGCGGTGGTCGCCATAGAAACCACCTGGAAGAAAGCCTGATTCAGCGTCTGCATCCCGCTTTGGTAAACATCATGGAACCAGAGTACCACCGTGCAGATAATCACCAGCGTGAGCTGAACCCCGATAAACATGCGGAATTCCGGGTCACGCCAGTAGACCCGAAGATTGCGCCCGCTGAACATTGAGAAATGCAGGCCATAATTACAACCAGAGATCAGCAGGAAGATGGCAATGATGGTATTGATCGTTGGGCTGTTGAAGTAGCCAATACTTGCATCATGAGTAGAGAACCCGCCGATGGCGATTGTCGAGAAGCTGTGCCCGATGGCGTCAAACAGCGGCATACCGGCCAGCCAGAGCGCAAGAGCGCAAATCACCGTCAGTAAGACATAGATTAGCCATAACGTTTTCGCCGTTTCTGCAATACGGGGGCGCATCTTGTTATCTTTCAGCGGGCCAGGCATTTCAGCGCGATAGAGCTGCATTCCCCCTACCCCCAGAATCGGCAGGATAGCCACCGCCAGCACAATGATCCCCATTCCGCCCAGCCACTGTAGCATTTGCCGGTAAAAGAGAATGGCTTTGGGCAGCGAATCCAGCCCCACCAGTGTGGTAGCGCCGGTGGTCGTCAGGCCGGAAAAGGATTCAAAGAAAGCGTCCGTTACCGAGAGATTGGGATGTTCAGCAAAGATAAACGGCATAGCCCCCACGCTGCCCAGCACGGTCCAGAACAGCACTACAATCAGGAATCCTTCACGCGGCTTTAACTCTTTCCGCTGTTTGCGGTTTGGCCACCACAGCAGCGAACCGATGAGCAGCGCCATAAAGAAGGTCTGGGTAAATGCACGGCCTGCACCGTCACGGTAGATCAGAGCGACCAGACCCGGCACGATCATCGTCCCCGAGAACAAAATGACCAGCAACCCCACAATGCGGGTAATGGCGCGATAATGCATGTAACCGTTCCTTTCCTGACAATGAAAGTTAGTCGAGCGGGGTGAGCGTCAGCGCCCCTCTGCTAAAGTCTGTGAGATTTTGTACAAAGCCCGCAACCTGAGAATGCGGTAAGGCCAGCGTTAATGAAACGCATGCTGAAAATTCACTGTGCAGAACCTGGCCGTTGAACCGGCCAGTCATTCTTTCAATCTCTGCCAGCTGAGCATAGTCACAGGAAAGCGCAAAGGTAAGCATCGGGACTTTCTGCACACGCGGCAATTGTTTCAGCGCCTGTTGCACTCCTCCGCCATACGCTTTTACCAGCCCGCCTGTACCCAATTGAATACCGCCATAATAGCGAACCACCACGGCGGTAATCTCTCCGATATGGTTACCCATTAGCTGCGCCAGCATGGGTTTACCCGCCGTACCGGAAGGCTCTCCGTCATCAGAGAACCCCAGCTGTTGTGAATCCCAGGGCGCGCCGGCTACCCATGCCCAGCAGTGATGACGGGCGGTGGGATGCTCGTTTTTTATCTGCTGAACAAAAGCCCGCGCGGCCTCTATACCGTCAGTATGAGCCAACAGAGTGATAAAGCGGCTTTTTTTGATTTCCTCACTGAAGCTGAACAGCTCAGCAGGGATGTCATAGGCGTCCATCACTCCAGCTTCAGATCCCGCGTCATGTTTTCCACGCCCTGCTCGCGGATAATCACATTATCCTCAATACGGATGCCCCCATAGGGCTTGAGCGCATCAATACGATCCCAGTTGAAATGCTGGCTGAATTTGCTTTCGCGCCACGGGGCCAGCAGCGACTCGATAAAGTAAATACCGGGTTCAATGGTCAGGACCATGCGCGGCTCAAGAATACGCGTACATCGCAGATAAGGATATTGCTGCGGCGCGGCCAGGTGCGTGCCCTTGTCGTCCTGCATAAATCCGGCAACATCGTGCACCTGCAACCCCAGCGGGTGACCAAGACCGTGCGGCATAAAGGGGCCGGTAATATCTTCCGCCACCAGCGCTTCTTCACTCAGCCCTTTCACCAACTGATGCTTAAGCAGCAGTTTCGCAATACGCTGATGCATTTGCTGATGATATTCGCTGTATCGCACGCCCGCTTTCAGGGTGCCAATCAGCGCCAGCTCCTCCTGATTCATCTCTTTAACCAGCTGAGCATAGTCACTGTCAGGCTGCGCTGCATAAGTACGGGTTAAATCCGCTGCATAACCGTTATATTCCGTTCCGGCATCAATCAGGAAACTGCGGGCCTGCTCTGGCGGAAGATGATCCAGTTGGGTGTAGTGCAGCACCGCCGCATGCTCATTGAGCGCGATGATATTGCCGTAAGGAACATCAATATCACGATGGCCAGTGGCGCTGAGGTAAGCATTATTGATATCAAACTCGCTCATCCCGGAGAGGAAGGCCTCTTGCGCTGCATGATGACCGATCACCGCGGTCTTTTGCGCTTCACGCAGGCAGTACAGCTCATAATCCGTCTTGTAAGAACGATGATAATGCAGGAAGTCGATAACAGCTTTTGGGTTGGTCCGGTCACTGTTGATACCCAACTGAGCGGCGCGTGCTGGCACCGGGCCGATGTAGGCGACGTTATCGCGTTGGGCTGGCAGCAGCTGAGCAATCTCATCGGCATTTTTCAGCGCCACGATCTCAATCTCATCCGTCCAGAAGCTCTGCGGCAGAGGCTCTACGTTGTGCCAGTAATCCACAGGCGAATAGAACCACAGTTTAGGTTTGTTGACGCCATCCACCCACAGCCAGCAGTTCGGCACGGAGGTGACCGGCAGCCAGGCCTTAAACTGGGGGTTCACTTTAAAGGGATAGGTATGATCGTCGAGGAAAACGGTGAGCAGTTCTCCTGAATGGATCAGCAGGGCATCCAGCTTGTTACGCTCCAACACCTGCTGAGCCCGCGCCTGTAGTGTTTTCAGATGGTCCTGATAAAGGGTGACCAACGATTCCATAACTCTGCCTCCATTATCGTGAAATTGCGCGCATCTTATCACACCCCCTGCGGGGATGCCGCGATGCCTCGCCTGTGATCTTGTTTGCAAATCCGCAAAGACTCGTTTGCAAATAATTAACATCCCTTCCACACTCACGATCATCTGGTATGACCAGATCCCCTTATTGCGGCTTCAGGAGATTCACATGCTCTACAAAGGCGACACGCTAACACTGGACTGGCTGGAACCGGGCATCGCCGAACTGGTCTTTGATGCGCCCGGCTCGGTCAACAAGCTGGACACGCAAACCGTTGCCAGTCTGGGAGAAGCTCTCACGGTGCTGGAGCAGCAGACTGAGCTGAAGGCGTTGCTGCTTAGCTCTCGTAAACCGGCGTTTATCGTCGGCGCGGATATCACTGAGTTTCTCTCTTTATTTGCCGCCCCGGCTGAAAAACTTACGCAATGGCTGACGTTTGCCAATGCCATTTTTAACCGGCTGGAAGATCTGCCCGTCCCAACCTTATCAGCCATTCAGGGCTATGCGCTGGGCGGCGGCTGTGAATGCGTGCTCGCCACCGATTTTCGTATTGTCACGCCGGATGCCCGCATCGGCCTGCCGGAAACCAGACTGGGGATTATGCCGGGCTTCGGGGGATCGGTCCGCCTGCCCAGACTGCTGGGTGCTGACAGCGCGCTGGAGATTATTGCCGCAGGCAAGGATGTGGATGCAGAGCGGGCGCTGGCGCTGGGCCTTGCGGATGCTATTGTCCCGGCAGAAAAACTGCAACAGGCGGCCATCGCCATCTTGCAGGAGGCGATAGCTGGCAAGCAGGAGTGGCGCGCACGCCGTCAGCCGAAACTGGAACCGCTGAAACTCAGCAAAATTGAAGCGACAATGAGTTTCAGCATTGCCAAAAGCATGGTGCTGCAAACGGCAGGAAAACACTATCCCGCCCCGCTGGTTGCGGTGAAAACCATTGAAGCCGCCGCAAATATGGGCCGTGACGAGGCGCTGAAGCTGGAAACCAGCGCCTTTGTGCCGCTGGCGCGTTCTGATGAAGCGCGGGCGCTGGTCGGTATTTTCTTAAACGATCAGGCGGTCAAAGCCAAAGCGAAAAAACTCACCAAAGATATCGCCACGCCGAAACAGGCTGCTGTACTGGGCGCCGGGATCATGGGCGGCGGGATAGCCTGTCAGTCCGCCTCTAAAGGCGTGCCGGTGATCATGAAAGATATCAATCCAGCTTCGCTGGAACTGGGTATGAAAGAGGCAGCTAAATTGCTCAACAAGCAGCTTGAGCGGGGCAAAATCGACGGAATGAAGCTGGCCGGTATCATCGCCACTATTCAGCCAACGCTGGACTATGCCGGTTTTGAGCGGGCGGAGATGGTGGTGGAGGCGGTGGTTGAAAATCCGAAGATTAAGGCAGCGGTGCTGGCGGAGACGGAGAGCTATCTCAGTCCAACGGCTGTTCTGGCTACCAATACGTCAACTATTCCTGTCAGCCAGTTAGCCAGTGTGCTTAAGCGCCCCGAAAATTTCTGCGGTATGCACTTTTTCAACCCGGTACATCGCATGCCGTTAGTGGAGGTGGTCCGGGGTGAGAAAACCTCAGAGGCGACGCTGGCAAAAGTGGTTGCCTGGGCCAGTAAAATGGGCAAAACGCCGATCGTGGTTAACGACTGTCCCGGCTTTTTTGTCAACCGCGTGTTATTCCCCTATTTTGCCGGCTTCAGCCTGCTGCTGCGCGACGGCGCTGACTTCCGTCAGATTGATAAAGTGATGGAAAAACAGTTTGGCTGGCCAATGGGGCCGGCGTGGCTGCTGGATATCGTCGGTATCGATACCGCCCATCATGCCCAGACGGTGATGGCCGACGGCTTCCCCGCACGAATGAAGAAAGATTATCGTGACGCCATCGATGTACTGTTCGATATGAAACGTTATGGCCAGAAAAACAAGCTCGGGTTTTATCGCTGGGAAACAGAGGGCAAGCCCAAAAAGGTAGCCGACCCGGCAGTTGATGAGATGCTGCAAAGCGTATGCCAGCCGGGGCGCGTTTTTAGTGACGAAGAAATTGTTTCCCGCATGATGATCCCGATGATCAATGAAGTGGTGCGCTGTCTGGAAGAAGGCATTATCGCCTCTCCTGCCGAAGCGGATATGGCGCTGGTCTACGGGCTGGGCTTCCCTCCTTTCCACGGCGGCGTGTTCCGCTATCTGGATACGCTGGGAAATGCCCGTTTCGTTAGTCAGGCGCAAGCGTTCAGCCAGCTTGGCTCGCTCTACCACTGCCCTGACGGCTTAGTTGAAAAAGCGAACGGCAACGACAGCTGGTATCCACAGGCCGCGCCGACAGGCGAAGCCACACTGAAAATGGCGTGAGGAGATAAAAATGGAAAAGGTCGTCATTGTTGATGCAGTCCGCACGCCAATGGGTCGCTCTAAAGGAGGGGCTTATCGCCACGTTCGTGCGGAAGATCTTTCGGCTCATTTGATGCGCAGCCTGCTAAGCCGTAACCCTGCGCTGGAAGCAAACCAGCTGGACGATATCTACTGGGGCTGCGTGCAGCAGACGCTGGAACAGGGGTTTAATATCGGCCGCAACGCCGCTCTGCTGGCTGAAATTCCTCATAGCGTTCCGGCAACTACCGTAAACCGGCTTTGCGGTTCATCAATGCAGGCTCTGCATGATGCCGCACGCGCTATTATGGTCGGAGATGCCACGGCCTGTCTGATTGGCGGTGTTGAGCATATGGGCCATGTGCCGATGAGCCACGGCGTTGATTTCCATCCAGGGCTGAGCAAAACCGTCGCTAAAGCGGCTGGAATGATGGGGCTTACCGCAGAGATGCTGGCGCGCATCCATGGCATCAGCCGTGAGCAACAGGATGCCTTTGCCGCGCGCTCTCACCAGCGCGCCTGGGCCGCCACGCAGGCCGGGCATTTTGCCAGTGAGATCGTTCCAACCAGCGGACATGATGCTGATGGCGTGCTTCGTCGCTATGATTTTGATGAAGTTATCCGCCCCGATACCACTGCGGAAGGGCTGAAAGCCCTGCGCCCTGCATTCGACCCGGTCAATGGCACGGTCACGGCAGGCAGCTCTTCGGCGCTGTCCGATGGCGCAGCAGCGATGCTTATCATGAGCGAAACCCGCGCCAGGGAACTGGGTCTGAAACCTCGTGCTTACGTTCGCGCCATGGCCGTCGTGGGCTGCGATCCTTCCATCATGGGCTACGGGCCGGTTCCGGCTTCACAGCTGGCGTTAAAACGAGCGGGATTGTCGGTAACGGATATCGGTCTGTTTGAACTGAATGAAGCCTTTGCTGCCCAGACGCTGCCCTGCATCAAGGATTTGGGGCTGCTTGAAGTAATGGATGAAAAGGTTAACCTCAATGGCGGCGCTATTGCGCTGGGGCATCCTCTGGGCTGTTCAGGTGCCAGGATCAGCACCACGCTGTTGAATCTGATGGAGAGACGGGATGTCCAGTTTGGCCTGGCAACGATGTGCATTGGTTTAGGTCAGGGGATTGCCACCGTCTTTGAAAGAGTCTGATACGTTGTTCTGGAAGTTCTGCTGCCATTCTTCCCGCCCTTCAGGGGCGGGTTTTTTCGGCGCGGGAGGAGCAAGCTCTGCTCCCGGCATCCTCAGATAAAGGCAAAGGCATCGCCAAACATCTGTTCTTCTTTTGCCCCACGCTCGGCACAAAAACGCTCGCGGGCTATTTTCGCCATCTCAAAACGGCCAGCAATGTAGATATCATGACCATCAAGGCTGCCGTAATCATTCATCACTGCGGTAAGCACCGTGCCATTGCGCCCTTGCCAACCGGCTTCAGGCTGTTCAACCACCGGAATGATCTTCAGGTTTGGATGCTTAACCGCCAGCGCTTCCAGCTCTTCCAGGTCATACAGATGCTTCAACTCACGCCCACCCCAGTACAAGGCAATGTCGCGGTTGGGCTGTTGTGAAAGAGCCGTCAACAGGATAGAACGGACATAGGAGAAACCGGTTCCCCCGGCGATGAGCACTAAAGGACGATCGCTCTCTTCACGTAACCAGGCATCACCATGCGGAATATCCACAGTTATCTTGCGCTGCTGCTGGATGCGCTCCATTACGGCCATCGCATAGAGGTTCAGGTCGGAGGCGCCGATATGAAGCTCAATGATCTCTTTTTCCATGGGGGTGGAAGCCAGAGAGAACGGACGCTTGTCACGCTCATCCATCACCACCATCAGATACTGACCAGCGCGGAAGCTGAAATCAGCCTCCGGCACCATACGCACTCGGTACACAGTATCGGTAATCGCCTCTACTGAGGTCACTTTACAGCTTAACGTTGTCATGCGTTCCCTCTGTCGGGTCGAAATTTATTTGCCGGGCGCACTGTTGCGCACAGGCGTCTCACTGAAGATGCCCAACTCATCCCATATCTCATCAATACGGGCAGTAACGGCCGGATCTTTGCGAATGGGGCGTCCCCACTCACGCGTCGTTTCGCCAGGCCATTTGTTCGTTGCGTCCAGACCCATTTTTGATCCCAGGCCCGAAACAGGTGAGGCGAAGTCGAGGTAATCAATAGGCGTATTTTCCACCAGAACGGTGTCTCTGGCCGGATCCATGCGCGTAGTGATCGCCCAGATAACATCGTTCCAGTCACGAGCGTTAACGTCATCATCGCAGACAATAACAAATTTCGTGTACATAAATTGCCGCAGGAAAGACCAGACCCCCATCATGACGCGTTTGGCGTGGCCCGCGTACTGTTTTTTCATGGTCACCACGGCCAGACGGTAGGAGCAGCCTTCAGGCGGCAGATAGAAATCAACAATTTCCGGGAACTGCTTTTGCAAAATAGGCACGAAGACTTCATTCAGCGCAACGCCCAACACCGCAGGTTCATCCGGTGGACGACCGGTATAGGTGGAGTGATAGATGGCATCACGGCGCTGCGTAATGTGCGTCACGGTAAAGACCGGGAAGTTGTCTACTTCATTATAGTAACCGGTGTGATCGCCGTAGGGACCTTCCGGCGCCATTTCACCCGCCTCTATATAACCTTCCAGGACAATTTCGGCGCTGGCAGGCACTTCAAGATCGTTAGAAACGCACTTCACAACTTCGGTTTTCGTTCCACGCAGCAGGCCGGCAAAGGCATATTCGGAGAGGGAATCCGGCACGGGCGTTACCGCGCCGAGGATGGTTGCCGGATCGGCACCCAGCGCCACCGAAACGGGGAATCTTTCGCCCGGATGATGCTGGCCCCACTCCTGGAAATCGAGCGCGCCGCCGCGGTGGGAGAGCCAGCGCATAATCAGCTTGTTCTTGCCGATCACCTGCTGGCGATAAATGCCAAGGTTCTGCCGCTCTTTATGAGGCCCCCGCGTAACGGTCAGCCCCCAGGTAATTAAGGGTGCGGCATCTTCCGGCCAGCATTTCATCACCGGGATTTTATGCAGATCAACATCATCGCCCTGCCAAATCTGCTGCTGACAAGGGGCATCACGCAGCCGCTTAGTTGGCATGTTCAGCACCTGCTTCCACTGCGGCATTTTATCGAAGAAATCACGGAAACCGCGTGGGGGTTCAGGTTCTTTCAGAAACGCCAGCAGACGACCCACGTCACGGAGTGCCGAAACATCTTTCTGCCCCATGCCCATTGCCACCCGGTCTGGGGTGCCAAACAGATTGCACAAGACCGGCATGTTGTACCCTTTGGGGTTTTCAAACAGCAAAGCCGGGCCACCAGCACGCAGAGTGCGGTCAGCAATTTCGGTCATCTCAAGATCGGGATCAATCTCTTGTTTAATGCGCTTGAGTTCCCCGCGTTGCTCAAGCAGCGCAAGGAAATCACGTAAGTCGTGGTATTTCATGACTTCTCATCAATACGAACAGTGAATCGAACATTATAGGGAGGATTGGCACGCTATGCTTAGGTTTTCGTAGCGCATGGGTTTTGGCCCGCAAATTACGGCGTGAGCCGCATCGTGGTGGGATCCCGCTATAACTCTGGCGATGAGTTTGGTATTCTTAGCGGCCCTGTAATCAAAAAGTGACGTTATGGAATCCTGGTATCTACTTTATTGCAAACGTGGCCAGCTGCTTCGCGCGAAAGAACATCTTGAGCGTCAGGCGGTGCATTGTCTCAGCCCAATGATTGCATTAGAGAAACTGGTTCGGGGAAAACGCACGCAGGTGGATGAGCCGCTCTTCCCGAATTACCTGTTTATTGAATTCGACCCCGAAGAGATCCATACCACCACGATCAGCGCCACGCGTGGCGTCAGTCATTTCATCCGTTTTGGCAGCCTGCCGGCAAACGTTCCGCATGACGTTATTGCCGCGTTGCAAACCGATACGCCCATCAAAATGGTGGATCCGGAACTGCCACAGCCGGGCGATCGCGTACTGATCACCTGCGGTGCTTTTGAAGGATTGCAGGCTATCTTTACCGAACCCGACGGTGAAGCGCGCTCCATGTTACTGCTGAATTTACTCAACAAACAGATTACGCGCAGCCTGGATAACAAACAGTTCCATAAGCTCTAATCCTGCCAGGCTGTTGTCGGCTTACTCCGGCAGACGGAACAGCTTACGCGCATTTTGATCGCACTGAACAGCCAGCGCTTCAGCTTCTTCTCCCCGCAAACCCGCCACTACCTGCACGATATGCGGCAGGAAGCAGGGTTCATTGCGCCTTGAGGGGGGTCTTGGACGCATATCGCGGGGCAGCAGATAGGGAGAATCCGTTTCCAGCAGCAGCCGATCGGCCGGAATCAATGGCATCAGTTCACGCAGCTCCACGCCCCGACGCTCATCGCAAACCCACCCCGTAATGCCAACAGACAATCCGGCGGCAAGACAAGCTTCCAGCTCTTCCCGCGTCCCGGTGAAGCAGTGGATAACGGCGCCGGGCAACCGGGATAACCAGGGCGTCAGCACAGAGAGAAATCGCTCGTGAGCATCACGGCAGTGAAGGAACACCGGCATGTTCAGCTCTGCCGCCAGCTCCAGCTGTGCGTTAAAAGCATAAACCTGCTGCTCGGGTATTGAAATATTGCGGTTGAAGTCCAGACCACATTCGCCAATAGCCACAACTTCCGGGCTTTCAGCCAGACGTCTCAGCGTGGCCGCCGTCTCACCCGACCATTCGCTGGCATGGTGAGGATGCACGCCCGCCGTAGACCAGCAATATCCCGGACGGCGCATAGCCAGGCTCTGAGCCTGCTGGCTTTCCAGCGCGTTGGTGCCCGTGAGCAGCAATCCGCGCACGCCAGCCTCTTTTGCACGTTTAACGACCTGGTCGCGATCTTTTGCAAACTGCGTGCTGGTCAGGTTAACGCCAATATCGAACATAGGATTTCCAAACGGTAACCGCCCTTTCGGGCGGTTAGTTTACTTCATATAAGGTGAACGCTGGACCTGCTCTGCGCTATTCAGAACCCTTCTCTTCCGGGTCCATATCCTGACGACGTTTGCCAACATAGAAGCGGGCGAAGAACACGCCGACTTCAAACAGGCAGTACATTGGGATAGCTAAAAGCGTCTGCGAGAAGACGTCAGGCGGTGTTAACAGCATTCCCACCACGAAAGCACCTACCAGAACATAAGGACGCTTCTTCTTCAGATCCTCTGGCGTGGTCAGGCCAGTCCAGCAAATCAGTACGATGGCAATCGGCACTTCAAAAGAGACACCAAAAGCCATAAACAGCGCCATCACAAAATCGAGATAGTTGTTAATGTCAGTGGCAATCAATACGCCCTGCGGCGCCGTCTTGGCGAAGAAGCCAAAAGCCAGCGGAAAGACAATAAAGTAGGCGAAAGCCATCCCTATGTAGAATAGGAATGAACTGGAAAAGAGCAGCGGCATAACCAGCTTGCGCTCATGCCTGTAGAGCGCGGGCGCAATAAAGGCCCAAATCTGATAAAGGATCACCGGTACCGCAAGGAAAACCGAGACGATTATCGTCAGCTTAATGGGGGTGAAAAAGGGAGAAGCCACGTCGGTGGCGATCATGCTGGCCCCCGCTGGCAACTGCCTGATCAGCGGTGCGGAAACAAGCTGATAGATGTCATTGGAGAAATAAGCCAGGCAGACAAAGATGCCCACAACGGCAATAATACAGTTCAACAAGCGCTTACGGAGTTCAATCAAATGACTGATAAGCGGTTGGGTATCTTCAACAGCCATGTTTATCGTTCATCGCTCGGTAATGTAGTGGAAACGGGAGCACGGCTGGACAAGTGTGGCACGTCGCCGTTCGTTGTTGCCGCTGGCTTAGGTTCAGCGCTTGCCGCAGGAGCCTGAACGGGCGCAGTAGCCACATCAGGTACATTTGCAGGCGCGCTTGCCTGATGAGGGGCCTGAACGGGCGCGGTAGCCGCATCGGGTGCTGTTGCAGGCGCGCTGGCCTGATGATCGGCTTCCGCTGGCGTCACCCCTTCGTGAGAATCCTCAGGCCTTTTCACCAACGGGTTATGGATGGTGTTAGCTTCATCATCGGCTTTTTCGTGCTCACCCAGGAAAGTACGCTTCATGGATTCGGCTGACTGTTTCAGCTCATCCATAGAGGCTTTAAGTTCAGGAGAGAGGCTGTTCTTGCTGGCCTCTTCAACCTTTTTCAGGTTCTCCTGCAACTCCTGTAGCTTGAGTTCCTGAGCCAGTTCGTTCTGCACGTTGGTAGCCAGCGAGCGCAGAGCACGGATCCAGCCGACAACGGTTCTGACCGCCACCGGTAAACGCTGAGGACCCAGTACGACCAGCCCGATAACGAACACCAATATCAGTTCACTAAAGCCTATGTCGAACACGGTTTATACCTTGTCGTTCTTAACGTCTTCTTTCTTCGCTTCTGTATGCGCTTTGTCAGCCAGTTTGGCGTTAAAGTCGGCATCATTGGCATGATCTTTCTCTTTATCCTTCTCGTTTTCATCACCCATGGCTTTTTTGAAGCCTTTGATTGATGACCCCAGATCGGATCCCAGATTACGCAATTTGTTCGTGCCGAACAGAAGAACAACAATGACGGCAATAATAATTAATTGCCAGATACTGATACCGCCCATGATTTTTGCCTCTGATGATAAATGGTAAAGCCAGTTTGCAGTATATAACAGCTGAGGTTGCCCTGACGATGAACAAAGCCCTAACCATACAAGATAAGGCCCTGTTTACTTTTCATGACATTCAGTCAGTTTTCCGCCAGCCAACCAGCCAGCTGACCAACCCTGCCGCGATCATACCTGCCGAAACCCACTCCCACTCGGGTTTGGTCAGCAGAATAGCCGTGCCGCTCAGAAGCAGCGTAGCACCGACGCCGAACAGGTAACGGGATTTATGCTGCCTGACCCGCTCACTCTTCAAATCGTTAGCCAGTTTGTCCACGCTGTGCTGCAAATGCTTGTGCTGACGGAGACTGTCGTAAAACAGCTCCGGCAACTCCGGTAGCTTCTCGGCCCAGAATGGCGCTTTCTCTTTCAAGGCGCGCACGATAGCCGGAATGCCGATTTGATCTTTGATCCACTCTTCCAGGAACGGCTTTGCGGTTTTCCACAGATCGAGCTGGGGATAAAGCTGCCGCCCTACGCCTTCAACATACAGCAATGTTTTTTGCAGGAGAACCAGCTGCGGCTGAACCTCCATATTGAAACGCCTGGCGGTGTTGAACAGGTTCAGCAGCACGTGACCAAAGGAGATCTCCGCCAGCGGCTTCTCAAAGATAGGTTCGCAAACGGTGCGAATGGCGAATTCAAAATCTTCTACATTGGTGTCTGGCGGTACCCAGCCAGAGTCAACGTGCAGCTCGGCAACCTTGCGGTAGTCACGGTTAAAGAAGGCGATAAAGTTCTCAGCCAGATAGCGCTTATCTTCTTTATTCAGCGAGCCGACAATGCCGCAGTCGATACCGATATATTGCGGATCTTCCGGATGGTCATAGCTGACAAAAATGTTGCCGGGATGCATATCAGCATGGAAGAAGCTGTCGCGGAACACCTGGGTAAAGAACACCTGCACGCCGCGCTCGGCCAGCAGTTTCATGTTTACGCCATGCTGCTCAAGCGCTACCACATCGGAAATAGGGATACCGTAGATCCGCTCCATTACCAGCATGGTTTCGCTACCGTAATCCGAGAAGATTTCCGGCACGTAAAGCATCTTGCTGTTATCGAAGTTGCGGCGAAGCTGAATGGCATTGGCCGCTTCGCGCAGCAGATTCAGCTCATCAATCAGCGTTTTTTCATAGTCCGCCACCACTTCCTGCGGACGCAGACGACGGCCATCCGGCAATAAGCGTGGAACCCAGCGAGCCATGCGGTTAATCAGCTTCATATCCGCTCTGATTACCGGCAGGATATCGGGGCGAATCACTTTAATCACCACTTCCCGGCCATTCTCTTTCAGGGTAGCGGTATGCACCTGCGCAATAGAGGCGGAAGCCAGCGGTTTGATCTCAAAATTATCAAACAGGGTTTCCACAGGACAACCCAGCGACAGTTCTATTTGCTGCTTAGCCAGCACGCCCTCAAAGGGTGCCACGCGATCCTGTAACATCGCCAGCTGATCGGCAATCTGCGGTGGGAAAAGATCGCGTCGGGTAGACATCATCTGACCAAATTTAATCCACACCGGCCCCAGCTGTTCCAGCGCCAACCGTAACCGTTCACCCAACAGCCGCTCTTTATGCTTATTCGGGATCCAGAACAGCGACTTACGCCACAGGAGTAACGGGAGGGCAAGGCGGGTTTTTGGGATCAGCTCATCAAGGCCGTAGCTCAGGAATACCTTGATGATAAAGTACAGGCGGCGTATTTCACCAAAGCTCATTTGGCCTCCAGATTGGTCAGACGAGCTTCCAGGGCAGAAAAGTCGCGGTTTAATGCGTCGACTTCCTCAGTAAACCACGCTGCCTCTAACGCGCCAGGCGCAAGACGCCACTCTTCGGTGAGTGCCTGCCCTAAATAATCCTGCTTGCGCTGCACATCGCCGCGAAGAAACTGAAAACCACGGCGGGCAAACTGGCTGATGCTTTGTGCCATCACGTCGCCAGTCCAGGGGGCAAGGTATTCCGCAGGATCAAGTTCAGCAAGATCGATCAAAGCAGAGAAGTGCTGTACTACCTGCAAATCCCCCTCTACCTCCAGCTCACCGCTGCGGATCAGGCTTGTCAGCTGCTGGCGATCGCGCAGTTTACGCAGCGTGGCAAGCTGAGTTTTCACCGTGCAGTCAGGCTTATCGCTCCATTCACCCAGAACGTCCACCTGCCTTTCGCTGAAGATAAACGTGAGCGGTTGTTTAAGTTCTGCCAGCACAATGGCCAGGCTTTTGCCGTTGAGGCGCTGGCGGGCGGCCTTCAGGCCACGATCGCGATAAAGGACCTGATTAAGCGCCGTTTCCAGCCCCGCGGTTAACAGCGGCGTTAAAGTCATTCGCTTTCCTGTTTAGAACTTGAATCCACGGTGCAGTGCAACAATGCCACCGGTGAGATTGTGGTACGTAGTGTTCTCAAAACCAACTTCTTCCATCATCTGCTTCAGCGTTTCCTGATCGGGATGCATACGAATAGACTCGGCTAAGTAGCGGTAGCTTTCAGCATCTTTTGCCACCAGTTCGCCAATCCGCGGCAGGATATGGAAAGAGTAGGCGTCATAAGCTTTGCTCAGCGGCTCCAGTACCGGTTTGGAGAACTCCAGCACCAGCAGGCGACCACCTGGTTTCAGCACGCGGAACATAGAGGCCAGCGCCTTCTCTTTTTCCGTTACGTTGCGCAGGCCAAAAGCGATGGTAATACAGTCAAAGTGGTTATCAGGGAACGGCAGGGCTTCAGCATTCGCCTGAACATAGTTCACGTTGCCGACGATACCGATATTGCGTAATTTTTCCCGGCCTACTTTCAGCATGGAACTGTTAATATCGGCCAGAACCACTTCGCCGGTCTCGCCCACAATGCGGGAAAACTTAGCGGTAAGGTCACCCGTTCCACCCGCCAGGTCCAGTACGCGCTGTCCGCGACGTACACCGCTGCAATCAATGGTAAAACGCTTCCAGACGCGATGAATACCAAACGACATCAAATCGTTCATCAGGTCATATTTGGCCGCAACGGAATGGAAAACATCAGCCACCATTTCTGCTTTGTCGCTTTTCGCTACGGTACGAAAGCCGAAATGGGTGGTGTCCTTTGATTCATCTGCCATTTGTTTTGCCTTCTCTGCAATCAATTATCCGCCAAGTGTACCAGAGTCACGCAGGCCAGGCACGTAGCCTGGCGGCTTATTCATTAACCCGGGCAGCGCCCTTATCCGTGGCGAAATCGAGTTCAGGCGCGGTTTCATCCCAATCTTCATCAAAGAGATTTTCAGGTGAATCCGGCATCGCCTGTTCAACAAGTCGGGGATTGATCGGCCTTTTTACCTCAACCCCAAGATGGCGGAAGCTTTCGGTCTGGGCTATCAGGTTGCCCCGGCCTTCAGAAAGCTTTTTCATCGCCTGGCGATAGCTCTCCTGCGCCTTATCCATGTTCTGCCCCACAGCGGACATGTCATCCACAAACAGCCGCATTTTGTCATACAGCCTGGCAGCGCGATCGGCAATGCGTTGCGCATGGCGGCTTTGGTGTTCATAACGCCACAAATTATTAATGGTACGCAGCGCCACCAGCAAGGTGGTGGGGCTGACCAGCATAATATTCAGTTTAAGCGCTTCGTTGATCAGCTCCGGCTGGCGATCGATCGCTAACAAAAAGGCCGGTTCAACGGGGATAAACATCAACACATAATCCAGAGAGCGTAAACCGGGTAATTGTTGATAATCTTTACGACTTAGCAGGCGAAGGTGTCCACGTATGGAGGCGATGTGTTCGTTGATGGCGACTTCACGTTCTGCTTCATCCTCGCCATTGAAATAGCGTTCGTAGGCTACCAACGTCATTTTGGCATCGATAACCACATCTTTGCCCTGCGGCAGACGCACGATAACGTCAGGCTGCATCCGGCCATTTTGCTCCAGCTGAATGGTTACCTGCGTTTCATATTCATGCCCTTCACGCAGGCCAGAAGCCTCCAGCACTCTGCTCAGTACCACTTCGCCCCAGTTACCCTGCGTCTTGTTGTCTCCCTTAAGGGCTTTGGTCAGATTGATCGCTTCCTGAGCCATTTGCGCGTTGAGCTGCTGCAAATTACGAATTTCGTGAGAGAGGGTATGCCGTTCACGCGCTTCCTGACCAAATCCTTCCTGTACCTGGCGGCGGAATCCTTCTAACTGTTCCCTTAGCGGGGAGATCAGGCTGTTCAGGCTCTGCTTATTTTGCTCGTCAACCCGGCGGCCGCTGTTTTCAAAGATGCGATTCGCCAGATTTTCAAATTGTGCATTCAGTCGCTGCTCGCTGTTTACCAGCAAACGCTGCTTCTCTTCGGCGGCCATGCGCGTCTCTTCAAGACGGATAGTGACTTCCCGCAGCTCCGCCTCCTGCGAACTGTTGATTTCTAACTGAGTACGTAATTCACGCGTCAGCTGTTCCGCCTCATTACGCCAGTGGTCCAGATGGTGGAGTTTTTCCTGAGCCGCAGACAACGCGCCATGGAGCTGACGCAGTTCCAGCTCATTGTGCTTCTGTGCCTGCTGCTGGCTTTCCAGCTGTTGCTGAAGCCTGTCGCGTTCATCGCGAAGCTGACTGGCGGACTGCACCAGCAGCTGTCGCTCTGTCTCCTGTTTCGCAGAAAGTTGCTGCCCACGGAACCAGGCAATCGTCCATCCTGCTAACAGGCCTGCCAGCCCAAGACAAACACCATAGCTGATTGTTGCATCCACCCTTAATCTCCCCTGCCCTGACTTTGCTACGGAAAAGGTAGAGCCGCACTGTATGAATGTCCAGACAAAACGGCGGCAGGAAGCCTTGAAGAGTCAATTTAAGTGGGATTCTGGAAGCAGATCGGGAAACAGCGGCAGAGGGAGAAAAATGGAGAGGAGGATCACTGAGCGATCCTCCTCGGTTTCAAAGCATCAGATTAAACGGCGTGCGGCATCAACCACGATGCGTACCGCATCGCTTTCGGTTCTTTTCATCGTTTCTGCATCCGGGATCTCCTGCTGAGTCCGGTTTACAATCACGCCAGCTACCATGCCTGCGCGTAGCCCCTGGCTCGCACACATGGTTAACAAGGTGGCGGACTCCATCTCATAGTTCAGCACACCCATCTGCTGCCACTCTTTCATTGAATTCTGAAAGCGGCTCACCACGCGCCCTGAATAGGTATCGTAGCGCTCCTGGCCGGGGTAAAACGTATCGGAAGAAGCAGTAATACCAATATGCGTGGTCGCGCCTGCCGCTTTAGCCGCCTCAACTAACGCTGTGGTACAGGTGAAATCGGCCACGGCAGGGAATTCGAGGGGAGCAAAATGCAGGCTGGCCCCATCAAGACGAACTGAACCCGTGGTGACCAGTACGTCACCGACATTAATATCAGGCTGAATAGCCCCCGTGGTACCGACACGCAGGAAAGTACGCACGCCCAGCTGAGCCAGCTCCTCTACCGCGATAGAGGTGGAAGGGCCGCCGATGCCGGTGGAACAAACAATGACCGCTTTGCCATCCAGCTCTGCACGCCAGGTGGTGAATTCACGGTGTGATGCCAGATGAACCGGGTTATCCATCAATGCCGCGATTTTTTTTACCCGCTCAGGATCGCCCGGCACAATAGCCAGCGTTGCACCCTGCAAATCCGCTTTAGTTAAACCCAAATGAAAAACGTCTGAGTGTGCCATTTCAAACTCCTGTAACGGGAAAGGGGGATAAGGATCAGGCGGTAACAATAGTGCAAAATCTGGAAAATTTATGTGAGTTTAATCACTTAAGTTAATGAAACTTGCAGTGAATAAAAACTTAAATGTGATGAAGATCGCACTTAATCACTCTGTCAGCGGCAATTGCCACAACTTGTTCTGTTGGTCAGCTAATGGCAGTGTTAATGGTGAAGAGAGAAGCATCCCCTGACCCAAACGTAATCCTGGCTATAGTTAGCTGATTGCGCTAATGCATGCACGGAGAGGACAATGAAAACCGAAGAAAATATGACTCAAAAAATGAGCAATAATGGGTTCGCTCCTGCGGTATCGCCTACCGCATCGACCACGATTATCACTGACAGCGAAGCGATTTTGTCAGGCGAAACCTCCATTCCCACCCAGGGCGAAAATATGCCCGCGTTCCATGCCAAACCCCGTAATGCCAGCGGCCCGTTGCCGGTGATCCTGGTGGTTCAGGAAATTTTCGGGGTACATGAGCATATTCGTGACATCTGCCGCCGCCTGGCGCTGGAGGGCTATCTGGCCGTGGCACCGGAACTCTATTTCCGTCAGGGCGATCCTGCTGAATATAGTGATATTCCCACCCTTTTCAGTGAATTAGTCAGCAAAGTTCCAGACAGTCAGGTGCTTGCCGACCTGGATCATGTCGCCAACTGGGCATCACGCCACGGTGGTGATATGCGCAATATGGCGATTACCGGTTTTTGCTGGGGCGGCCGTATTTGCTGGCTCTATGCGGCGCACAATCCTCAGCTGAAAGCCGCCGTTGCGTGGTATGGCAAACTTGTTGGCGAGAAAACCTTAAAGCAGCCGAAACATCCCGTGGATATCGCCGTTGACCTTACTGCGCCGGTATTAGGGCTTTATGGTGGTCAGGACGAGAGTATTCCGCAGGAGAGCGTGGAGAAGATGCGTCAGGCGCTGCGTGCCGCCAACGCGAAATCGGAAATCGTAGTTTATCCCGAGGCGGGACATGCGTTTAACGCCGACTATCGCCCCAGCTATCACCAGGAGTCTGCCCAGGATGGCTGGCAGAGGATGCTTGCCTGGTTCAGGCAATATGACGTGAAGTAATAAAAAAGGGGGCGCACAGCGCCCCAACATAACAACAGAGAAATCAGGCTTCGAGTTTTCGCAGGTTTTGCGCGGCTTTAACCATATTAGCCAGCGCCTGACGGGTTTCCGGCCAGCCACGCGTCTTCAAACCGCAATCCGGATTTACCCACAAACGCTCCGTTGGAATGCGTTTTGCCGCTTTCAGCAGCAGCGCCTCTATCCACTCCACCTCTGGCACGTTTGGCGAGTGAATATCGTAAACGCCTGGCCCAATATCATTCGGATAATCAAATTCCTCAAACGACTCCAGCAGTTCCATATCAGATCGTGACGTTTCAATGGTGATCACATCCGCATCCAGCGCGGCGATGGAATCCATGATGTCGTTGAATTCGCAGTAGCACATATGGGTATGAATTTGCGTGTCATCCCGCGCCACGGCGGCGGTTAGACGGAACGCTTCTACGGCCCACTCCAGATAGGCAGCCCAGTCAGACTGACGAAGCGGCAGCCCTTCACGTAAAGCTGGCTCATCAATCTGAATGATGCCAATCCCGGCTTTCTCCAGATCTTCCACTTCATCCCGCAGTGCCAGTGCAATCTGTTTTGCGATGGTTTCACGGGTCACGTCTTCGCGGGGGAATGACCAGCAAAGGATAGTCACCGGGCCGGTCAGCATGCCTTTAACCGGTTTATCGGTCAGAGACTGCGCGTACTTCGCCCACTCAACGGTGATCGCTTCCGGACGGCTGACGTCACCAATGATTACCGGCGGCTTCACGCAGCGCGAACCGTAACTCTGCACCCAGCCGTTTTGCGTGAAGGCGAAACCATCCAGATTCTCACCAAAATATTCAACCATATCGTTACGTTCAGCTTCTCCGTGCACCAGCACGTCCAGCCCCAGTCGCTCCTGTTCGGCAATGGCCTGCTTAATATGTTCAGCAATGCCGGTGCGGTAGCGGCTGGCATCCAGGCGACCCTGCCTGAAGTCCAGACGCAAACCACGAATTTCAGTGGTCTGCGGGAATGAGCCAATAGTGGTGGTCGGCCAGGCGGGCAGCCGGAAGCGCTTACGCTGCGCTTCTGCACGCACAACGTAGCTGTTATTGCGCAGGCTGTCTTTAGGGGTGATGCCTGCCAGACGTTCGCCAACCGCCGCATTATGCACGCGGGTTGACTGGCGGCGGGCGCGAACTGGCGCGCTCCAGGCTTCCAGCGACTGCGGATCGTTGTTATTTAACGCATTGCTCAGCAGCGAAAGCTCGGCACACTTCTGTAGCGCGAAGGCGAACCAGCTTTTAACCTCATTATCCAGACGCGTTTCGGTGCTGAGATCGATAGGGCTGTGCAGCAATGAACAGGATGTACCGATCCAGAGCTGCTGACGTTGCGCCACCAGCGGCTGAAGGCGTTCAAACCAGCTGCTGAGATCGGCGCGCCAGACATTACGGCCATTAATAACCCCTACGGAGAGCAACCACTCTGCCGGAACTTTTCTGTTCAGCCCGGCGATATCATCTTTGCCATGGACCAGGTCAACGTGCAGGCCCTGAACCGGCAGCGTGCGGATGGTGTCAATGTTGGTACCGACGCTTTCAAAATAGGTGGTCAGCAGCAGCTTTGTGGTGCCCTGAAGCGCTTCATAAGCTGGCTTAAAGGCATTCAGCCACTCTTGAGGCAGTTCCAGAACCAGCGCAGGCTCATCAATCTGTACCCAGTCGATACCGCGCTTCGCCAGCTCAGCCAGCACCTGCTGATAGACCGGCAGAATATCGTTCAGCAGGCTCAGACGGTCAAACTGTTCACCTTTTACTTTACCCAGCCACAGATAGGTTACCGGCCCAAGCAGCACAGGTTTCACCTTATGTCCCAGCGCCAGCGCTTCGTCCACCTCTTCCAGGATCTCTCTCCAGCTCAGCTTAAACTGCTGCCCTTTGGTGAATTCCGGCACCATATAGTGATAGTTGGTGTTGAACCATTTTGTCATCTCGGCTGCGGCTGCGGGTTCGCCGGTTGGCGCGCGGCCACGGCCCAGGCGGAACAGGGTATCCAGGTCGACCGAGCCATCTTTATTTTGATGGCGGGCCGGAACATTGCCCAGCAGCAGGCTGGTGGTCAGAACGTGATCGTACCAGGCGAAGTCTCCTACGGGCACCAAATCCACACCTGCCTGCTTCTGCTGCTGCCAGTGACGGGCACGTAGTTCACGCCCCACAGCCAGTAGTTCTTCCTGAGAAAGGGTGCCTGCCCAGTAGCTTTCCTGGGCCTTTTTCAGTTCGCGACGCAGGCCGACGCGGGGAAATCCGAGTGTATGATTCAGAATGGTCATCAGTTCTCTCCTCAGTTGCTGCCCGTTGACGTTGCAAGCAGGCTTTTAGACGTCCAGATGTTTACACATCTATAATCCGCAGGTACTGTAGTAACCACAAGCGCAAATTGTTCACTGTCGTTGTGAAGGACTCTCATGATCGAACTTAAACACCTGCGAACGCTACAGGCGCTGCGGACGACTGGTTCGCTGGCAGCAGCAGCAGCCCAGCTACATCAAACGCAGTCGGCGTTATCTCATCAGTTCAGCGACCTGGAACAGCGTCTGGGCTTCCGTCTTTTCGTGCGCAAGAGCCAGCCGTTACGCTTCACGCCACAGGGTGAAATCCTGTTGCAGCTGGCCGAGCAGGTGCTGCCGCAAATTCAGCAGGCACTACAGGCTTGTCACGAGCCGCACCAGACTACGCTGCGAATCGCCATTGAGTGCCACAGCTGCATCCAGTGGCTGACGCCGGCGCTGAACAATTTCCGCCAGAGCTGGCCACAGGTGGTGATGGATTTCAAATCGGGGGTAACGTTTGACCCACAACCAGCCCTGCAACAGGGTGAGCTGGATCTGGTTCTTACTTCGGATATTCTGCCGCGTAGCGGGCTGTTCTATTCGCCAATGTTTGATTTTGAAGTCAGGCTCGTGCTGGCGCCGGACCATGCTCTGGCGAAGATTGAGCATATTTCCCCTGAGGATTTGGCAAACGAAGTGTTGATGATTTATCCGGTTCAGCGCCAGCGTCTGGATATCTGGCGGCACTTTTTACAGCCTGCGGGCGTCAGCCCGGCGCTGAAAAGCGTCGATAATACGCTGCTGTTAATCCAGATGGTGTCGGCAGGCATGGGCATTGCCGCGCTGCCTCACTGGGTGGTAGAGAGCTTTGAACATCAGGGAGTGGTGACTACCAAAGCATTGGGTGAAGGACTATGGAGCCGCCTTTATGCCGCAGTACGTGATGGCGAGCAGCGCCAGCCGGTTACCGAGGCTTTTATCCACTCTGCCCGCCAGCATGCCTGCGATCATTTACCGCGCGTGAAGGATGCTTCCCAACCGGGGATGCCCCTGCCTGGTACGCTGGCTCACTCCTGATTTATCTCCCCCGCTTAATCTCTGGCGGGTTTTCCTGCATCAGGGGCCATTTGTCTCTATAATGCGCCCAACAGACTTTGATCCCTGATGAGATTTTTATGACGAATAATGATGTTCTGCGCAGCGTGCGCTATATGCTGAATTTAAGCGATGCCCAGGTCGTGGCGATTCTGGCGCTGGCAGAAACCGAGGTCAGCGAAGCGGAAGTGCACAGTTTCCTGAAAAAAGAGGATGAGCCAGGCTACCGCGACTGCCCGGATGTGATTATGGGCTACTTCCTGAACGGCCTGATTTTCCAGCGTCGTGGCAAGAGCGAAGAGGCCCCTGCTCCCTCTATCGAACGCAAAATGACTAACAACATCATCATGAAGAAACTGCGTGTCGCGTTTGATCTGAAAACCACTGATATTCTTGAGATCCTCAAGCTGGCGGACTTTGCCGTGGGTCAGTCTGAGATTGGCGCTATTTTCCGTAAGCCTGGCCATAAAAATTACCGCGAATGCGGTGACCAGATCCTGCGTAACTTCCTTAAAGGGCTGACCATGAAGGTTCGTCCTGCTGTAAAAGCCAAATAACCTGTAAAGGGCAGCACTCAGCTGCCCTTTATCTTTTCTGGCAGCAATTACCCCGACTGCCTGCCTTTGATTATCCAGTGTCGGTGGACGAGCAGAGAAGCAAAAATCACTGCCGCGCCAATGATAAAGCTTGGCCAGTGCGGTTGCTGCTGCCAGATTGCCAGGTTGACCAACAGGCCTGCCGGCACATGCATATTGTTCATAATGCCCAATGTCCCGGCATCAACCTGCGTAGCGCCGTAGTTCCACATGAAATAGCCTAATCCTGAAGCGACAATGCCCAGCCAGATCAGAATGCCCCATTGCAGAGAAGTCTCAGGCAGCTTTTGCGGATTCCCCCACAGGAACCAGGCCAGCACCGCGATTAACGCCGCCCCAAGGTAGAACCAGGAAAAGGCCGTATGCTGTGGCATCGGACGAATTTCCTGTAAGCGTTTATAACCCACCATGCCGACAGCAAAAATGATATTTGCCAGCTGTACCAGCAACAGGCCGAACCAGAAATGTTCGCTCACCTTGTCATAACGGATAATGGCTGCACCGCCCACTGCCAGCAAGGCGCTCAGTGCATATCCCCAGCGAACGCCACGCCCTTTCAGAAGATCGTAAATCAGCGTGACATAGAGCGGCGTCATCACGGTAAACAGCAGAAATTCTGACACGCTGAGGTAGAGATAGGCCTGGAAACTCACTAGGTACATCACGCCGAGCTGTAAAGCGCCGACGCCCATATAGAGCAGCAGCGTTGAAGGCCGATAGCCTTTCCAGCGCAAAAAAGGGAGGAACACCACGGCGGCCAGCAGCAGGCGAACCAGGACGGAAAACACGCTGTCTACCTGCCCGGCCAGGTATTCACCTATCAGGCTGAAAGAAAATGCCCACAAGATTGTGGTGACAATCAGTAACGTCACAATAAAAACTCTGCAATGAAAAGTGGCGGTAGTGTAGCGAAATGCGCTAAGTCACAGGAAATTATTTGGTTTACATCTGAACACTTAAAACACACCTCATGCTCTTGCAAAAAAATGTTCGCTAACGAAAGTGCCTTGCTTAACGCTGCACGAATTGCGCTTTTTATCACTTTTCCTTTCAACAGCCAGACATGTTTTGTCGTGCCAATTCACAAATACAGTTTTTTTGTCATAAAAATGTAACATTTGAGTCTTTCTTCACAGTCTGCTGAGCGTTTTACGCCTATTCTGTGCGCGAAAAGGAACATTTTACCCCTGTTCAGGGGCAATCCTTTTTGTACGACGCGCCACGCGGCGCTAAAAAAGAGAATAAACCGCCCATCGGAGGCTCCTATGTTAAGTATTTTTAAGCCAGCCCCTCATCAACCTCGCGTGGAGGCCGGCAAGGTAGATCCGCTTTACCGCAAGCTGCGCTGGCAAATTTTCCTGGGGATTTTCTTCGGTTATGCTGCCTATTATCTGGTGCGCAAAAACTTTGCTCTTGCCATGCCCTATCTGATTGAACAGGGTTTTTCCCGTGGCGATCTCGGGTTTGCGCTCTCAGGCATCTCTATCGCCTACGGCTTTTCTAAATTTATTATGGGATCGGTCTCTGACCGCTCTAACCCAAGACTCTTTCTGCCTGCCGGATTGATTCTGGCCGCTGCGGTCATGCTCTTTATGGGATTCGTTCCCTGGGCAACCTCCAGCATTATGGTGATGTTCGTGCTGCTGTTTTTATGCGGCTGGTTTCAGGGAATGGGATGGCCTCCCTGTGGCCGAACCATGGTGCACTGGTGGTCGCAAAAAGAGCGCGGCAGAGTGGTTTCCGTCTGGAACTGTGCGCACAACGTAGGGGGTGGCATTCCTCCTTTGCTGTTCCTGCTGGGCATGGCGTGGTTTAACGACTGGAAAGCGGCGCTCTATATGCCAGCCTTTGGTGCCATCGTGATTGCCCTCTTCGCCTTTGCCATGATGCGCGATACACCGCAATCCTGTGGCCTGCCGCCGATTGAAGATTACAAAAATGATTATCCGCCGGACTATGATGAAAAACATGAAGAAGAGCTGACCGCTAAGCAGATCTTTATGCAATATATTTTGCCGAATAAATTGCTGTGGTATATCGCGCTGGCGAACGTGTTTGTCTATCTGCTGCGTTACGGCATTCTTGACTGGTCACCGACCTACCTGAAAGAAGTGAAGCATTTCGCGCTGGATAAATCCTCCTGGGCTTACTTTTTCTACGAATATGCAGGGATCCCCGGCACGCTGCTTTGTGGCTGGATGTCTGACAAAGTCTTCAAAGGCAACCGTGGTGCCACCGGCGTATTCTTTATGGTGTTGGTCACCATTGCCACCGTGGTCTACTGGATGAACCCGGCAGGCAATCCCGGCGTTGATATGGCTTGTATGATCGTAATCGGCTTCCTGATTTATGGGCCTGTGATGCTGATCGGCCTGCATGCGTTAGAGCTGGCGCCTAAAAAAGCGGCCGGGACAGCGGCAGGGTTTACCGGCCTGTTTGGTTACCTGGGTGGCTCTGTGGCAGCCAGCGCTATCGTCGGCTACACCGTAGACTTTTTCGGTTGGGACGGCGGCTTTATCATCATGATTGGCGGGTGTGTACTGGCCGTGCTGTTGCTGGTGCTGACCATGCTCAGTGAAAACAAGCATAAACAGCAGATGAAGCAGGCGGAATAACAGGAGAGTCCATGTCAGTTAAAACACTCGTGGCCACGATATTAATGGCCTCTTCACTCTGCGCGATGGCTGAGCCGGACAAAATTGTTATTGCCCACCGGGGAGCCAGCGGCTATTTGCCGGAGCATACGCTTCCGGCAAAGGCGATGGCCTATGCCCAGGGAGCCGATTTTCTGGAGCAGGATTTGGTCATGACCAAAGATGACCGGTTAGTGGTGCTGCACGATCATTACCTTGATCGTGTGACTGACGTTGCCGACCGTTATCCCGCTCGTGCCAGAAAGGATGGACGTTACTACGCTATCGACTTCACGCTGGCAGAGATCAAAGGACTGAAATTCACGGAAGGTTTTACCGTGGAAAACGGCAGGAAAAAGCAGACTTTTCCAAAACGCTTCCCTCTGGGGAAATCTGATTTCCGCATTCATACCTTTGAGGAGGAGATCGAATTCATTCAGGGGCTGAATTACTCTACAGGTAAGAACATCGGGATTTACACTGAGATTAAAGCCCCCTGGTTTCATCGCCAGGAGGGCAAAGATATCTCGGCTAAGGTGCTTGATGTCCTGAAAAAGTATGGTTACAGCGATAAAAAAGATCCTGTTTACCTTCAGTGTTTTGATTATAACGAAGTGAAGCGGATCAAAACGGAGCTGGAGCCACAGCGAGGAATGGATCTCAAACTGGTTCAGTTAATCACTGAAACTGACTCAAAAGAGACGCAGGAGCAGCAGAATGGCAAATGGGTGAACTACAGCTACGACTGGATGTTCAAACCCGGCGCTATGAAGCAAGTGGCTGAGTACGCGGATGGGATCGGTCCGGACTACCATATGCTGGTAGAGGCGACTTCGACTAAGGGTCATATTCGTCTGACCGCGCTGGTGAAAGAGGCGCACCAGGCCAGAATGGTGGTGCATCCGTACACGGTCCGGGCAGACCAGCTTCCCGACTGGGTAGATAATGTCGATCAGCTCTACGATGTGTTGTACAACCAGGCCAACGTAGAGGGCTTATTCACGGATTTCCCGGATAAAGCGGTTCACTTCCTGCATCAGTAAACTTTTCCGCCCCGGTGCGCCGGGGCGGAAGATTACCGACTACACGTTATAAAGCTTACGCAGATAATGGGGCACAGCGTTATCCGCATTAGACCCAATCACTTCCAGCTCTGGCAGCAGATCTTTCAGACGATGGTGCGAATTGCTCATGATGCACCCCTTGCCCGCCATGGTCAGCATCTCTTTATCATTCATACCGTCGCCAAAGGAGATGCAGTCTTTCAGGCCAAAGCCCAGAGACTGAGCAACGGCGTCCAGTGCATGACCTTTCGAAACCCCACCAGCCATCACTTCCAGACAGGTCGGCAGCGAGAAACTGACGTTAACGCGGTCGCCCCAGCGAGCCACCAGCGCCTCTTCAAGCGGGATCAGCAGCTCAGGCTTACCGCAGGTAAAGAACACCTTGCTGATGCCATCCGTTGCCAGTGAACCCGGCTCATAGA
Organism: Erwinia magellanica; assembly: GCF_039023495.1. Classification (NCBI taxonomy): domain Bacteria; kingdom Pseudomonadati; phylum Pseudomonadota; class Gammaproteobacteria; order Enterobacterales; family Erwiniaceae; genus Erwinia; species Erwinia magellanica. The sequence goes on along the minus strand of NZ_JBCHVC010000008.1, from coordinate 56,329 downwards.
TCTGGTAATTGAAGTCAGATTCGCGGAAGAAATCCATCTCTTCAGGACGGTTACGGTTCAGGAACCACTCTTCATCACGGTAGACGTTGGTAAAAATATCCTCATGGCTGTGGTGCAGCGCAAACAGCTCACGGGCAATATCTTCGTCCAGATTGTGGCTGAAGACCAGCTCGCCAGCCGTGTTGTGCACACGCGCACCGTTAGAGGTGATCATAAAAGCGTCAATCCCCAGACTGTCCCGCATTTGAGCCACATCAATGTAGTGACGGCCAGTGGCGAAGATAAAATTCACCCCCTTGCGCGTCATCAGTTGCAGCGTTTCACGGGCAAAGGGAGATAAACGGTGATCCGGCGACAACAGCGTGCCGTCAAGATCGGAAGCAACAATAGGGTACATAAAACCTCTGGTTAGTCTGTTATCGGGCAGTCTGGCTGGCCCGCTACTGAGTCACATCTGAGTAGTGCAAAATTAATGTCTGGAGAAAAACGCCACAATGGCTTCCAGCGCTTCGGCACGCATGCTGTCTTTTTCAAACAAGATCTCATGACGCGCGCCTGCAATTACCTGCGGTTTTCCCCCTTCACAGGGCTGGCCCGCAGCGATCATGGCCTGACAGAAGAGATTCTGGGCCTGGTTATCCACCACTTTGTCCTCACCAGCCTGCAACAGCAGTAGCGGTGTGGAGATCTCCTTTGCCCGGCTGATAATACTCTGCCCGGCCTGCATCCCTTCACGCACCCAATGATAGGTTGGGCCGCCCACGCGCAGGCCGGGGTCATCAGCATAGAAACGCAGGTTGCGCCGGTAGCGTTCACGGCTGTGGGTCAGTTCATTGATGCCAAAGGGCCTGGCACGCCATTTCCCGGTGCCCATGGCGTAACCGTCCCGCAGCGCCGGGCGTTTTTCAGCCCACTCCAGGATGCGGTTCGCCATCCAGACCGGCATGGGAAGAAAGATACCGAACATTGGCGAAGCCAGCACCACCGCGTCAAAAGCCCCAGGCTTTCTTGCCAGCATCAACGCTAAAATTGCCCCGCCCATTGAGTGAGCCAGCGCATAACGGTGTTGGTAGTGGCGGCCAGCAACTTCCTTGAGATAAAGCGTTTCTAAATCGTCAACATAATGGTCAAACGCTTCGACGTGGCCGCGGTGAGAATCCTGCAACAGCCGACCAGAGCGGCCCTGACCACGGTGGTCAATAATGATGATGTCATAGCCGCACTGAAACAGATCATAGGCCAGCTCAGGATATTTCACATAGCTTTCGATCCTTCCCGGACAGAGCAGGATAACTTTATCGTGAAGCGCAGAAGTGAAGCGGACATAGCGTATTGTGACGTTTTCCACGCCGGTGAATTCGCACTCTTCGCGCTGCTGCCAGAAGTCCAGCAGCGGCCCCGTAGCAAAAGCAGCAAACGCTTTTTCACGCGTTGGCCAGCCATTTTTTTGACTTGTCATCGGCTTCAGCCCTTACTCCTTTTTCACCGCCCGGAAGGGATATCTCATTCCGTAGCGCAACCGCAAACAATGACGTATTGTGTCATACTTCTGCGCTATCAGGGAGCGTTACCCATGACCATCGAATGGTGGCTGGCTTATCTTTTAACCACCAGCATCTTAAGTCTTTCCCCCGGTTCCGGGGCGATCAATACCATGAGTACCGGTATCAGCCACGGCTATCGTGGTGCTGTGGCTTCCATTTCCGGCTTGCAGGTTGGCCTTTCGCTGCACATCATGCTGGTGGGCATTGGCTTGGGCGCCCTGTTCTCACAATCTCTGCTGGCTTTTGAGATCCTGAAATGGGCAGGCGCGGCTTATCTGGTCTGGTTGGGCATCCAGCAGTGGCGCTCTGCCGGTGGCATCGATCTTCAGGCGGTGGCCAAAGCTATGCCGCGCAGAAAGCTGTTTAAGCGCGCGGTTCTGGTGAACCTGACTAACCCGAAAAGCATTGTTTTCCTGGCGGCGCTGTTCCCGCAGTTCATCCTTCCCCATCAGCCTCAGGCTGTGCAGTATCTGGTATTGGGAGTGACGACGGTGGTGGTCGATATCATTGTGATGATTGGCTATGCCATGTTGGCTACCCGCATTGCCGGATGGATCAAGGGGCCACGTCAGATGAAATTGCTGAACAGAACGTTTGGCGGAATGTTTATGGCGGTAGGTGCGTTGCTGGCCTCGGCAAGGCGCATTGCCTGACAGTTTCAGGCCGGATCGGTCATCCGGCCTGAAATCTTAGCGTGAAAGGATCAGGTGGATGCCAAAACCGGCAAACAGGACGCCCGCAAAACCATCAATCCATTTTGCCAGACGCTGATAGCCCTGCCGCATCGCTGGCAGCGCAAAGATGCTGGCCACCAGGCTGAACCAGACAAAGGTTTCGCCGACAATCAGTAAAAAGAGTCCCCAGCGTTCCCCTGCGCCAACATTATCCCCGACAAACAGCGAGAACACGCTGCCAAAGTAGATTACCGCTTTGGGGTTTGAGAGGTTAGTCAGAAAGCCTTTCAGGAAAGTTTTGCCCTTTTTCGGCAGCACTACCGCTGCGGCATCTGGTTGTGTGGCCTGTTTGTGCTGCTGACGCGCAGAGCGCAGCATCTGCCAGCCCATCCACAACAGGTAAAGCCCGCCGCCAACCATGATCAGCTGATGCAGCCAGGCCATCTGTTGCAGGATCAGGTTCAGCCCCATCAGCGCCACGCCCGCCCAGATAACAATGCCCAGAGTAATTCCGGTAACGCCCAGCATCGCTTCCTTTCTGGAGCGGCTGACTGCGGTTTGCGATACAAAAAAGAAGTCCGGCCCCGGACTCATCAAAGCGACAAAATGAACCAGTGCCACCGTCAGGAATAACATCATCTTCTCTTCTCCTTTGACTCACTATCCAGGGAAACTACTCTTCATCATCAATATGCTCTTTAATCATCACCAGGAAGGGCTTTCCGAACCGTTCCAGTTTCCTCTGACCTACGCCGTTAATACTCAGCATCTCGGAGGCGGTAATTGGCAGCTGTTCAGCCATCTCTATCAGCGTGGCGTCGTTAAAGACGACATAAGGAGGAATATTTTCCTCATCGGCAATCGCTTTACGCAGTTTTCGCAGCTTGGCGAACAGCTTGCGGTCATAATTGCCGCCAAAAGATTTTTGGCTGTTATTACGGGGCTTAACGCTGACCAGCCTGGGCACCGCCAGCATCAACGGCGCTTCGCCGCGTAAGATCGGCCGGGCCGCTTCCGTCAGCTGTAACGCAGAGTGCATGGCAATGTTCTGCGTCACCAGCCCAAGGTGGATCAGCTGGCGCAGCACGCTCACCCAGTGTTCGTTGCTCTGATCTTTACCGATACCGTAGACGGGCAATTTATCGTGCTGCATATCGCGGATGCGCTGATTATTCGCTCCACGCAGCACCTCAACGATATAGCCCATACCAAAGCGCTGGCCTACACGGTAAATACCGGATAGCGCTTTCTGCGCTTCCACCAGCCCGTCATAACGACGCGGCGGATCCAGACAGATATCGCAGTTGTCACAAGGCTGCTGACGCCCTTCACCAAAGTAGTTCAACAACACCAGACGACGGCAGGTTTGCGCTTCAGCGAACGCGCCCATCGCATTGAGCTTATGCCGTTCAATATCCTGTAACGGCCCCGGCGCTTTTTCATCCAGACAGCGACGCAGCCAGGCCATATCCGCCGGGTCGTACAGCATCAATGCTTCTGCTGGCAGGCCATCACGACCGGCACGGCCCGTCTCCTGATAGTAGGACTCGATATTACGGGGAATATCGAAGTGCACCACAAAACGCACGTTGGGTTTATTGATGCCCATGCCAAAGGCGACCGTCGCCACGACAATTTGCAGATCGTCACGCTGGAACGCTTCCTGAACCTGCGCGCGATGGGCGTTATCCATTCCGGCATGGTAAGCACCAACGCTCAGCCCACGGCTTTGCAGCCTGGCGGCGGTGTCTTCCACCTTCGCCCGGCTGTTACAATAGATGATGCCGCACTTACCGCGCTGATCCTGCACATAGCGCAGCAGCTGCTCGGTAGGCTTGAATTTTTCCACCAGCGTGTAGCGGATATTGGGGCGGTCAAAGCTACTGATCTGGATCAGCGGATCGTTTAATTGCAGCAACCGGGCGATATCATTTCGCGTCGTTTCATCGGCTGTTGCCGTCAGCGCCATGACCGGCACATCAGGCAGACGCTGACGAAGCTGGCCCAGCGCACCGTACTCAGGGCGGAAATCGTGCCCCCACTGAGAAATACAGTGCGCTTCATCCACGGCCAGCATCGCCGGGTTCCAGTGCAGCAGGTTATCGAGAAAATTATCCATCATCAGGCGTTCTGGCGCGATGTAGAGCAGCCTGATCCGTCCCGTCCGGCATCCAGCCATCACCTCCTGTTGCTCTTCACGGGTCTGCGAAGAGTTGAGACAGGCGGCGGCCACGCCGTTGGCCAGCAGCTGATCCACCTGATCTTTCATCAGCGAGATCAGCGGAGAAACCACCAAAGTCAGGCCTTCTCTCACCAGCGCCGGAATTTGATAGCAGAGCGACTTGCCGCCGCCGGTCGGCATCACGACCAGGCAGTCACGCCCTTTCAGTGAAGCCTGAATAATGGATTGTTGTCCTGGGCGAAAGTGCTGGTAGCCGAAGGTCTCTTGCAGTACCTGTTCCGCCAGCGCTTCCTGATTGATTACAGCAGCCGTAGACACGAATTCCCCAAATCTGATGACAGGTGAGCGAACCTGAGCCGCTCACCGGAAAGGCATTAAAACAGATCGTTCAGCATCACACCCACACCCACGCGCGTCTGGCGGTGGTTATAATCAATCAGCGATTCGCCGTAGCCGCTGAAGACCTGGGTATAGAAACGAACGTGGTTAGTGATCGGGTAGCTCCAGCCCATTTCCGCGCCACCGTAACCGCTATTCCAGTTATAGTTGCTTTTGACGCTGAAAATGCTTTCGCCCCATTGATAGCCAACGGTCAGACGATAATACCCCATGTACTTGGTGATATCCGGGTTATCATCATTATTTTCGCTTTCTGGAATGCGGAACCAGGGTTTGGCTTCCACCATCCAGTTGCCGTTCTGCGCCATCAGTCGGGCATAGACCCGGTTCCAGCTGCGTGAAGTGGGTTCCGAGCGCCCGTTTGACTGGTGGTTCAGGCCCGTTTCCACATCTCGCAGTGTCCAGCCAGCGAAGCTATAATCTGTCGCCCAGCCCAGGAAAATCTGCGGCTGATAGTCGGTTTCGCGGAACGGCGAAGATCCGGCACGGTTAGAGAGCTGCCACCACGATGTCTGAGTATACGAGGCTGCCAGCACCGAGTTGTCACCCAAAATGCCACGCCACAGCGGAAAGGCCAGGCTGAGCTGGAATTTCACTTCATCGTGCTTGGCATTGTCTGTCCAGTTATAGCTCTGGATAGCCTCTTTATTAATGTTGCTGGTATCGGTATACAGAACATAGTTGCTTTCGTAGGGGAACAGAACGAAAGGATTGTCATGCTTTTCCAGCAGGTTAGCGATAATACTGCCACGCACGGCTGGCTGGTCATGGACCTCGGTAACCGTGGCTTCTTGTGCCAGAACTAACGTGGGAAACAGGAAGGCTGCTGCCAGCAATCCTCTCAGCATAGGCATAATGTTCTCCAGAACAGAAACGGGGTAAGTGGGTAAAAAGCACGCCATTCTACACAGAAACCGGTACGGAGATTAGCGCTGTTTTTGTAAATTACAGCGCGCCCGAGCCTGGCACGGGCACCAGTTATTCTGTATCGACCATTTTTTTTGCGAGGACTTTTCATGATCTCTGCTGTTCCTCTGGCTCAGGAGGCTGCACGCCGCCTGATCGGTAATATTTTTGTCTGTGACATGCCGTTTAATCAGGCGTTGGGCCTGAAACTGGAGAGGCTTGAATCAGACTATGCTGAGCTGAGTTTTGCTAACCAGACCAAACTGGTGGGAAATGTCGCCCAGAAAATTCTGCACGGCGGCGTGATTGCCTCAGTGCTGGACGTAGCAGCAGGCTTAGTCTGCGTAACCAGTGCGCTAACCCGCCAGGAGAGCATTACTGAAGAGGAGCTTCGGCAGCGCCTTGCAAGGATGGGCACGATTGATCTGCGTGTTGATTATCTCCGACCAGGACGCGGCGAACAGTTTATCGCCACCAGCAGTCTGCTGCGCGGCGGGAATAAAGTTTCCGTCGCCCGCGTAGAACTGCATAACGATGCGGGTGTATATATTGCCAGCGCAACCGCCACCTATCTTACGGGTTAGCTGTTGAGTTACCCCGTTTACCCTTATCCCAATCACTGTTCTTTTCGGAGCCACGTTACATGGATGCGCAACAAACCCGGCAGGGGATCTTCTTTGCTCTCGGCGCTTATTTCATCTGGGGCATTGCGCCAGCCTATTTCAAACTGCTTCAGCAGGTCGCCCCAGGCGAGATCATCACTCACCGGGTGATCTGGTCCTTCTTTTTTATGCTGCTGCTGGTCAGCATCAGCCGTAACTGGGGTAAGGTGAAGCTGATCCTGCAACAGCCGAAAAAGGTGCTGCTGCTGGCGGTCTCCGCTACGGTCATCTGCGCAAACTGGCTGATTTTTATCTGGGCAGTCAATAATCACCATATGCTGGAAGCAAGCCTGGGCTACTTTATTAATCCACTGTTGAACGTGCTGGTGGGGATGCTGTTTCTGAAAGAGCGCTTCCGCTGGTTGCAATGGCTGGCGGTAGCGCTCGCCGCCTGTGGCGTACTGGTGCAGCTATGGAAGTTTGGCTCGGTGCCGATCGTTGCGCTTGGCCTGGCCGTCTCCTTTTCGCTCTATGGCCTGATCCGCAAAAAAATTGGGGTGGATGCGCAAACGGGTATGATGGTTGAAACCAGCTGGCTGCTGCCGGTCGCGGCTATCTATCTGTTTGGCTTTGCAGAAAGCCCCACCAGTCATCTGGATCAGAATCCCTGGTCACTCAACATGCTGCTGATAGCGGCGGGCGTAATAACCACTATTCCGCTGATGCTGTTCACCGCAGCCTGTAGCCGCTTGCGGCTCTCCACCGTCGGCTTTTTCCAGTACCTTGGCCCCACGCTGATGTTCCTGCTGGCGGTGATCTTTTATGGCGAGCAGCTGACGCAGGATAAAGCCGTCACCTTTGCCTTTATCTGGGCAGCGCTGGCGCTGTTTATTTTCGACGCCGTCTGGACGCTGAAGCGCAGACCAGCCACGGTCGCCGAAAGTTGAGAGATAAAAAAAACCCCGCCATGCGGGGTTTCGTTTGTGCGGCCCGGCGTTAAAGCCAGTTCTTACGCTTGAAGTAGGCATAGGGAGCCAGCCCCGCCAGGATCATCAGCGCTATGGCACCCGGATAGCCGAAGCTCCATTTCAGCTCGGGCATGAACTCAAAGTTCATGCCGTAGCTGGAAGCCACCAGCGTTGGCGGCAGAAAGACCACCGAGACCACCGAGAAGATCTTGATGATGCGGTTCTGTTCGATATTGATAAAGCCCATTGCCGCCTGCATCAGGAAGTTAACCTTCTGAAACAGCGATTCATTGTGCGGCAGCAGGGATTCGATATCGCGCAATATTTCCCGCGCCTGCTCCAGTTGATTGCCCGGCAGCCGCGCCTTGCGGACTAAAAAGTTCAGCGCACGCTGCGTATCCATCAGACACAAACGCACCTTCCAGCCGATATCTTCCAGTTCTGCCAGCGTTGAGAGCGCCGCATCAAACTCATCGCCCTGATGTCCTTCCATGATCACCCGGCTTAGCTTTTCCAGGTCGCTGTAGATGTTTTCGATTTCATCAGCCAGCTGTTCGATTTTGGTTTCAAACAGATCCAGCAAGAGTTCGTAGGCGTTGCCGTCAATCAGTATCTGATTACGCGCGCGCATCCGGTAAAGGCGAAACGCAGGCAGTTCCCGTTCACGAAGGGTGTAAAGGCGGCCTTCACGAATGGTAAACGCCACCGTGGAGTTACCGGCATGGTCTTCTGCATCTTCATAAAAGAAAAAGGAGTGGATATGCAGGCCATCTTCATCTTCGAAGAAACGCGCTGAAGCCTCAATGTCTTCCAGTTCAGGACGGGTCGCCAGGCTCTGGCCCAGTTCGTTCTGCACGCGATCGCGCTCGTTCTCCTCGGGTTCGATCAGATCGACCCACACCGAACTGGTCAGCTTATCGTCAGGTTCTTCCAGCTCAAGGCGGGTTAAGCGGCTTTGGTCGAGTTTAAATGCGCTCAGCATAGCTGTACTCCCAATTCACGGTCACAAATGGGACAAAGCGCTTGTACACGGGAAACAGAGGTTTCAGTCAGTGACTATTCTGACTCAGAGCGACGGAGATGCGGGATCGCCAACAACCACGAAGGCTATCGGCAGAAGAGGATAGCCTTAGGAGTTGTACCTGCTGAGCAGGTCAATGAGCCAGTATCTACTGGGTGTGTCCAAGGCGAATGTCCTCTCAGGGTAATGGTGCGCGCATGTTACGCTGTGCTGAAAATGACGTCAACATCAGAGCCGGGATAAATGTGCACCAAACATTGACATGCGTTAGCAAAGGTTAACAACCGGGCGGGACGAAGAAATTCGTCCCGCTGACAGGGGGTTAGACCGTTTCCAGTTTGGCATAGGCGGCCACCAGCCACTTAATGCCCTGGCCCTGGAAAGCCACCTGCAAACGGCTGTGTTCGCCGCTGCCTTCCAGATTGACGATAGTGCCTTCGCCAAACTTGGCGTGCCGCACCCGCTGGCCTAATTTAAAGCCGCTGTCATTCTGCGCCACCGGCGTTCCCATCCGCTGATGATTTACCGGGCGGGTAACGCTGGCCCGCAGACGCACCTCTTCCACACACTCAACCGGCAGCTCGCCGATAAAGCGTGAGGGGCGATGATAGACCTCTTTGCCATACAGGCGACGGGTTTCCGCATAGGTGAGGGTAAGCTTCTGCATGGCGCGCGTGACGCCAACATAGGCGAGACGGCGCTCCTCTTCCAGCCTGCCGCCCTCATCCAGCGACATCTGGCTGGGGAACATTCCCTCTTCCATGCCGACAATAAAGACCTGCGAGAATTCCAGACCTTTGGCAGAGTGCAGGGTCATCAGCTGTACCGCATCCTGCCACTTATCGGCCTGGCCTTCGCCCGCTTCCAGCGCAGCGTGGGAGAGGAAAGCTTGCAGCGGCATCAGATCTTCATCTTCATCCTGATAACTGTACTGCCGCGTGGCGTTCACCAGTTCCTCAAGGTTTTCAATTCGCGCCTGCCCCTTCTCGCCCTTCTCCTGGTCATACATCAGCCAGAGGCCGGAATCTTTGATCACCCGGTCAGTCTGCACATGCAGCGGCATCTCACTGGTTTCCTGTGCCAGAGAATCCACCAGCTCCGTAAAGCGTTGCAGCGCAGAAGCCGCCCGGCCCGCCAGCGCCTTTTCCTGCAACAGCGCGCGTGAACTTTGCCACAGCGTTAGCTGACGCTCACGAGCGGTCTGCCTGACAACATCCAGCGTCCGGTCACCGATGCCACGCGTGGGCGTGTTCACCACGCGCTCGAAGGCCGCATCATCGTTGCGGTTAGCAATCAGACGCAGATAAGCCAGAGAGTCTTTAATTTCCTGACGTTCGAAGAAGCGCATACCGCCGTAGATCCGGTAAGGCATGCTGGTTTGCAGCAGTGCCTCTTCCAGCACACGCGACTGGGCGTTGCTGCGATACAGAATGGCGCAGTCATTCAGCGCACCGCCCTTCTCCATCCAGACCTTAATACGGTTCACCACGAAGCGGGCTTCATCCAGCTCGTTGAAGGCGCAGTAAATAGCGATTGGCTCGCCGTCACTGCCGTCCGTCCACAGCTCTTTACCAAGACGACCGCTGTTATTGGCAATCAGGGCGTTCGCCGCTTTCAGGATGTTGTTGGTGGAGCGGTAGTTCTGCTCCAGACGGATGGTTTCCGCGCCCCTGAAGTCGTTAAGGAAGCGTTGAATATTCTCTACCTGCGCCCCACGCCAGCCATAAATCGACTGATCGTCATCGCCAACAATGATCACTTTCCCGCTGTCGCCCGCCAGCATGCGGATCCAGGCGTACTGAATATTGTTGGTATCCTGGAATTCGTCCACCAGCACGTTAGTGAAACGCTCGCGGTAGTGGTTAAGAATATGCGGCTTATTGAGCCACAGCTCATGGGCACGCAGCAGCAGCTCGGCGAAGTCGACCAGTCCGGCACGATCGCACGCTTCCTGATAGGCCTGATAGATCCGCAGCCAGGTTTGCTCAATGGGGTTGCCGTAGCTTTCGATATGCTTTGGTCTTAAGCCTTCATCTTTTTTGCCGTTGATGTACCACATGCCCTGCCGTGCGGGCCACTGTTTATCATCCAGGTTCATCGCCTTAATCAGGCGCTTCAGCAGTCGCAGTTGGTCTTCGCTGTCAAGGATTTGGAAATCCTGGGGCAGGTTAGCATCCAGGTGGTGCGCACGCAGCAGGCGGTGCGCCAGCCCGTGGAAGGTACCGATCCACATCCCGCCCTGACTGGTGCCGATCAGTTGCTCAATGCGGTGGCGCATCTCCGCAGCAGCCTTGTTGGTAAAGGTCACCGCCATGATCGAATAAGGAGAGCAGTTCTCTACCGCCAGCAGCCAGGCAATCCGGTGAACCAGTACACGGGTTTTGCCGCTGCCAGCCCCTGCCAGCACCAGCAAATTGCTGCGCGGCGCGGCTACGGCCTCGCGTTGTTTGTCATTCAAGCTGTCTAGCAGGTCTGAAACGTCCATAGGCACCGTCAGAAAAGGGGGAGCGACAGGCGCTCCACTGGATATTTAACCAGTTTATTATATCAGCGCAGTCAGCGATGCCAACTGCGAAATTTCCAGCGTGGGCAGCAGGCGGGCATCGGCGATATGCCGCAGGTTACCGTTATGCAAATTGATCCAGCAGGCTTGCATGCCGCAGCGCACTGAACCTGCCACATCGGTGGTCAGGTCATCGCCCACATGAAGAATGCTTGCCAGCGGCAGATTGAGCTTTTCCGCGGCCGCGTGATACATATCTTCATAAGGTTTGGCGCGACCATCCGGCCCGGCGCGCAGGATAAATTTAAAGTATTTATCCAGGCCAAACAGATGAGGCTCTGCATTACCGTTGGTGACAGCCACCAGCGGGATACGCTCTGCCAGCGCCGCCAGCGTAACGTGCGTCTCTTCCGGCACCTCAATTTTGCTGCGCCACTGGGCGAAGTTGGCCATCACAGCCCGGGAACCTTCATCAGCCTCACGGGCATTGAGACCCACTTTCAGCATCGCCAGCTCCACCGCACGACGACGCCATTCGCTGACGTCATGGTAGATCTCCGGCTCCTGTTCGCGCAGGCTGTCGCGCAGCTGCTGATAGTGTTCAACGCTGAATTCATTCAGGGCGGGATGGTAAGACTGAAGAAACGCATGGGACTCTTTAGTGGTACGCAGGATCACCGGACGGTTATCGTACAGCGTGTCGTCCAGGTCAAAAGTCATCGCTGCAACAGGGCGCAGCGGTCGGTAAAAGTGCATCAGGATTTTCCTCGTTTGGCACGGGGATGGGCAGCATCGTAAACCGAAGCCAGGTGCTGGAAGTCAAGATGGGTATAAATTTGCGTGGTGCTGAGATTTGCGTGGCCAAGCAGCTCCTGGACCGCACGCAGGTCGCCGCTGGACTCCAGCATATGCGTGGCAAAGGAGTGGCGAAGCTTATGCGGATGGATATGGCTGGAGACGCCCTGCTTCACACCCCATTCAGCAAACCTTTTCTGTACGTTGCGGGCCGACATCCGTTTGCCCTGCTTTGAGAGAAACACCGCCTGGTCTTCTGGCGCAAACAGCTCGCGCATCTCCAGCCAGTGCTCCATCCACTGCACGGCCGTGCGGCCTATCGGCAGACGCCGCTCTTTACTGCCTTTACCCACGACCCAGACTTCGCCGGAGGCTAAATCCAGATGGCCGGTATCAATTCCCACCAGCTCAGAGAGACGCAGGCCTGCACCGTACATGATCTCCAGCATGGCGCGGTCGCGCACCGCCAGCGGATCGTTTAGGTCGATATCCAGCAGGCGGCTGACTTCATCCACATCAATATTTTTGGGCAGATGGCGCGGCGCGCGCGGCGTAGCGACACCTTTGGCGGGATTGGCCTTGAGAACCCCCTGGCTGATTTGCCAGTCGAGGAAACTGCGTAACGCAGAGAGGCGTAAGGCCAGACTGGCGGGCTTCAGGCCACCCCGGCGACTTTTTGCTGCCAGTGACCGGACCTGTGCCGCATCCAGCTTATCCCAGGCAGAGAGATTCATTTCAGTCAGCAACGCAATGCAGGCAGAGAGCTGCCGCTGATAATTGGTTTGCGTAAGCGGGCTGAGCTGCCGCTCCACCTTCAGGTAGCGCAGGAAGCCCTCTACGGCAGGCAGAAGCGGCGAGTCGCTACTCATGCGCGTTCAATCCAGCGCGTCAGGAGTTCAGGTAACATCAGAGACAAATGCTGCAACAGCACGGTGCCCATTCCTGACTGATAGTGCTGGCTGTCGCGGCTACTGAAAATCAGCACGCCCAGGTCGCCCTGCTCGCCCATCAGTGACATGGCGACCGAGCCAATCGCTTTAGCCTGAGGCAGCAGTAACAGCAGTTCGGGGCCGTTAAGGTTGCCCAGATAATGCTGCTGTTTGCCCAGGCGCTGAATACGCACCGCCTCAAAAGCAGGACGGGAAAGCGCCAGCTGAGTAAAGTCCGAAGGTGCGCCAATGCGCCATTTTTCACTGAACAGACGCACGTTCGCTCCCGCCAGCCCAAGCTCTCGCGCCCAGCGGTGCAGTCGGTTGAGCATATCGTGCAGGCTGTCGGCAGAAGAGAGACGCGCCTGCAAAGATAACAGGCGACTGAACAGCTGCTGGTTGGCGCTGGCCTGCTCCATCAGCAGGGTAATCTCTTCTTCCAGCTGAGTGATGTGGTTGCGCTGGCGAGCCAGCTGCCACTCAACCAGAGAAACCGTGCCGCGAACGGGGTGCGGCACCACCATCTGCTCTACCTGGCGGGCATTGCGGATAAAGAAGTCCGGATTTTGCAGCAGGAAGTCGCTGACGGCGCGATCGTCCATCAGCTCGCCTGACGCCTGTTGTTCTCCGACATTTTTCATAAATGGATAAATCCGTCATAAACGTGGGTGGCAGGTCCGGTCATATACAGCGGGTGGCCGGGGCCTTTCCAGGCAATGTTTAAGCTGCCGCCTGGCAGGTCGACACGAACTTTTTCCGCCAGCAACGCCTGCTGAATACCTACCGCAACGGCGGCACAAGCCCCGCTGCCGCAGGCCTGTGTTTCACCAGCGCCACGTTCATAAACGCGCAGGCGAATATGTTCGCGGCTGACAACTTCCATAAAGCCGACGTTGACCCGCTCCGGGAAGCGCTCATGGCTTTCCAGCACCGGCCCCAGGCTTTCTACGGCGGCGGTTTTTACGCTCTCTACGGTCAGCACACAATGCGGGTTGCCCATTGAAACCACGCCGCACATGATCGTCTGTTCCGCCGCGCGCATCAGATAGAGGTTTTCCGCTTTGTTGGCGCGGAAAGGAACCTGTTGCGGTTCGAAATTGGGTTCGCCCATATTGACGCAGACCATTTCATCCTGCGTCACGCTGAGCACCATGCGGCCCGTTTGTGTACTGACGCGGATATCATTTTTGTTGGTCAGCCCTTTCAGCCGCACGAAGCGGGCAAAACAGCGCGCGCCGTTACCGCACTGGGCAACTTCGCTGCCATCGGCGTTGAAGATGCGGTAATGGAAGTCGAGATCGGGATCGTAGGGCGGCTCCACGATCAGCAGCTGATCGAAGCCGATCCCCAGATGACGATCTGCCAGACGCCGGATCAGTTCTGGCGAGAAGTAGACGTTTTGCGTCACGGCGTCGACAACCATAAAATCATTGCCCAGACCGTGCATTTTGGAGAACTGCATTTTTGGCTCCAACGAGTGCGTCATAATTTACTGAGCCGATGGCATTTCCGTTTCAGTGGTCGACGTTCCGCTCTCTGTTCCATCCTGAGAAGAGATCGTAGTTGAGCTCTGATTTGTTGAGGTGCCGGACGCCGTACCGCTGTTCTGGTCTGGTGAGGTTGTTTCGACAGAGGAGCGATCGGTGGTCGTCACGGAAGTCTGGCCACTGCTGTCAGTGGTTTGCTGCTTTGGCTGTTCCTGCGGCGGGAAGTACAAAGGTCCTTTCAGTCCGCAACCTGCCAGGCTGGCTACAGCCAGTACCAGCGCCATCCGGCAAATTATTTTGTTCATGCTTATTCTGCTCGTTATCGGTGCCTGTTGATTGCCTATCATCGCAGGTGAAGTGCCAAAAGCAACAGGAAAAGCTGATCTGTTGCGGCGGAAGGCATTCCGCCAAAGCATCCTTTATGCAGCGGAAGGCATTCCGCTAAAGCATACTTAATGCGGCGGAAGGCATTCCGCCAAAGCATCCTTAATGCGGCGGAAGGCATTCCGCCAAAGCATCCTTTATGCGGCGAAAGGCATTTCACCAAAGCATACTTAATGCGGCGGAAGGCATTCCGCCAAAGCAACCTTTATGCAGCGGAAGGCATTCCGTCAAAGCATACTTAATGCGGCGGAAGGCATTCCGCCAAAGCATACTTAATGCGGCGGAAGGCATTTCACCAAAGCATCCTTTATGCAGCGAAAGGCATTCCACCAAAACACCCTAATCGCGGCAGAGCATCAATGCATTTGATAGCGCTGAGCGTAGTCGTCGTTGGCATCGTAGTCGGGAACGGTGGCGCAAAGCTGGGCCAGCGTCTGGCTACGGAAAGGAATAACCTGGAAACGGTTATCAACGCTCACAATCTGATAGAACTGCGGCAAATTGAAATTGATAAAGCTGGAACCATAGGTAAAACGGTCATGGGAAGAGGAGTAGAAGCGGCTGACGTCGCGCACAAGCTCCTCTTTACTGCCTTCACAATGGTGATAGATCTCTACCCGGTTGGTTTCATCCAGAATATAGATATTGAAGCCGCGATCGTCCCTGGTATCTTCAAAGAAGAACTGAATCAGCCCTTCACTGGCATAGCCGTTCACCACCGCAGGCAGCCGGGACTGATCGGTTTCCACTTTGATCGACAAACCGTGCAGTTTGTTGTTAGAGATAGCCCCATAGAATTCCACGGCATTCTCCAGCTTCTGCACAGAGACGCTAAGGCGCTCAAAGAACAGCCCCCAGGTTTGCCCGGCAACGCGAACGGCCTTGAACCGCCCCGGTTCCTGACGCGTACTGGAGAGGCGCAGCTCAATACATTCTGAAACCAGCTGCTGAACGCGGGTACGAATTAACCCACGCAAATGCTGGCTGTAGCAGAACACCTCTACGGAATCGGGCGGAGCCGCATCCTGATGCATTTTGCCAAGAATCGTTTTCAGCCCTTCAATCATCGCCTGCTCGCCGTTGAAATGCAGCGTTCGCACCTCATTCCACGAGTTGCGATAGAGCAGATCGATACTGCCAATCAGGCATTGCTGCTGCTGACCAAAGCTGAACACGTCCAGCTTGCGGAAATCAAAATGCACCACCTGATTGCGGAAGGCGGCCGTCGGGTCATATTCCAGGTTGACGATAATCGCCAGATGACGGATTTCGCACGGGCTGTAGAGCGCTTTCGGCGTTGGAGAGGGCACACGCAGCGGGAAATGGTGTGAGACATCCGCTACCAGCTCCTGCAAACGGGCCAAATCACAGGTCTCATTGCCTTTAATATGCAAACGCGTTTTGCTGGTCAACAGGCCGTTGAACCACGCCCAGGCCACCAGCTTGTTAAGATAACGGTTATATTCCAGCGGCTGATGACTGATAATCGACTGCATATCGGGCGACTGATTATAAAGATACCAGCCGGCGCGGTTGGCGCGCCCATGCGGGACATGAATAAAGGTCAGATGCGACTCAGAGAGATCGGGTGAAATCTGTGGGTTCACCAGGGTCACTTTACCCGGCAGCGCTTCAAACGCCGCATAGAGCTTGCGGGTCAATACGCCAATATCCTGCGGGCTGGCGCTGACGCTCAGATTATTGCGGCGGGCGAAGCGGATCAGATTGCGATAACTCTGCATCATCGCATCCAGCAATTCATTGTGCGCTTCCCGTACGCGACCGATCTTCCAGTCCGCGCGGCTGTCCAGGATTGTAAGACGCTCGGCATCCCAACCCCATTCCGTCACCAGCTGGTTAAGGATCTCACGCCGCCAGCCTGAGTCTTTGGCCTCTACCGACAGCTTTTCACACACTTTCAGATAGAAGCAGCGGCGAACCAGATCAAGCCGCGCATGGTCATCAATGCTGGTGAGATAGTGCGTCACCCTTTCCAGCATCATGCAGTAAGGATCCAGCCCATAAGAGACGATTTCACCATCATGCAGGCGCTGTTTAATATCCATCGCCAGCAATTTAGTACTGGGGTATTCCCAGGAGTACGCCTCAAGCAGCAGCGTTTTCAGCACGGCCTTGTAAGGCGAGTCGATACTTTTATAGAGCTGCCACAGGCTGGCGCCAAAATACTCTTCCGCAGAGAGCGTATCCAGGCCGCCCAGATCAAGCCACTCATTTGGGGTCAGTACACCCTTTTGATAGAGTGACATGACGTAGTCATCGTAATGCTCCTCCTCCTCGCCCGGTACCATATTCCACAGAATACGCTTACCGGCGAGTCGGACGGCCGTACGGTAAAATTCATCCAGTAACAGGATATGCTGAGTGGAACCGCAGTCTTCTCCGCCGAGACTGCCGCTTTCGTTATGGCGGAAGCGATTTTCATCAATCAGGAAGAAGCTGGCTTCCACGCCCATCGACGCACACCATTTTTGCAGCAGGTTACATTTTTTGTGCAGCGACAGCCGCTCTTCATTATCCAGCCAGGATTGGTGACAAACCCAGATATCCAGGTCAGAAGTCAGGTTTTGCCCAACGGAAGAGGTGCTGCCCATGGAGTAGACGCCGGTGATCGGCAGCTCGCCTTGTGGAGGCGTGGCAGCAAAGGAACCAGATTTTTGTTCTAAATCATTAAGATAAGCAGTCTGGCTTTCATCAGGCGTGTAAAAGCTGATGCCATGTGGAACGTTACCTTCAAGGTAACCCGGCATCAGCGGATGATGATAATGTAATAAGGTTGGCAGCAGACTGTAAACCTGTTGGAACGAAGGTCCCATGGCAGCCAGAGCGCGATCTACGCGCAGCTGGTTGATGGCATCCAGTCTCTGTTTCAGTGTCTCTATATAGAGGTACAAGACGTCTCGCCTGATTGTCCCAGTGCTAATAAAAAAACCCTGTTTCCCAAATCCGCCGCTTGATTTGAATATAATCGTGCGAATTATTGCTGGAAACGTGATCAATCTAACACCTGGCAGATTGACCGTAAAGAAAGTTGCGCTACACAACAGTTTAGCACGTTTTACGATCGCCCGACTTTTTGATCCCTCAGCTCGCCTTCTTCCTGCCGTTAAAAACCGTGGAAACTGACAGCATTCCCGTATCAATGATAGGATAATCAATGAACGATAAAAACGGTAAGAAGCATGTTAGACAAAATTTTAAGAATTGCCACCAGGCAAAGTCCGCTTGCACTCTGGCAGGCACATTATGTTCAGCAGCGTCTGATGGCTTGCCATCCGGGGCTTCGCGTCGAACTGGTCCCGATGGTCACCAAGGGTGATGTGATCCTGGACACGCCGCTGGCCAAGGTCGGCGGCAAGGGATTATTCGTCAAAGAGCTGGAACAGGCGATGCTCTCCGATCGCGCGGATATCGCCGTTCATTCAATGAAAGACGTGCCGATTGAGTTCCCGGAAGGGCTGGGGCTGGTCACCATCTGCGAGCGGGAAGACCCGCTTGATGCCTTTGTTTCTAATCAATACGATTCGGTAGAGGCTCTGCCTCAGGGTGCCGTAGTGGGGACTTCAAGCCTGCGTCGTCAGTGCCAGCTAAGCGCGCGCCGTCCGGATCTGGTTATCCGTTCGCTGCGTGGCAATGTGGGTACACGTCTGGGCAAGCTGGATGCCGGTGAATATGACGCTATTATTCTCGCCGTTGCGGGGCTGAAGCGTCTTGGCCTTGGCGACCGTATCCGCCACGCCATGCCAGCCGAAGAGTCGCTGCCTGCCGTGGGCCAGGGCGCAGTGGGGATTGAATGCCGACTGGATGATGCTCAGGCCATTGCGCTGCTCTCTGCACTGAATCACGAAGAAACCGCCGTGCGCGTTAAAGCGGAACGGGCGATGAACACGCGTCTGGAAGGGGGTTGTCAGGTGCCTATCGGCAGCTTTGCGTTGCTACAGGACGATGAGCTCTGGCTGCGCGGTCTTGTAGGGTCGCCAGATGGCAAAGTGATGGTTCGCGGTGAACGACGTGGCCCGCGAGAAGATGCTGAAAAAATGGGCATCTCTCTGGCTGAAGAGCTGCTGGACAACGGCGCCCGTGAAATCCTTAAAGAAGTCTATCAGGGAAATCCGCCGCAATGAGTATCCTGGTCACCCGCCCCGCCCCGGCTGCCGATGAGCTGGTCAGCCGATTATGCCAGCAGGGGCGGGCGGCCTGGGCTATGCCTTTAATAGAGTTCACGCCTGGCGTGGATCTCGATAAGCTGGCAGCCAGCCTGGCCTCCCTCCAGCCTGGTGACCTGGTTTTTATTCTCTCGCAGCACGCTATCCATTACGCTCAGCCAGCAATGTTACGCGCAAAGGCGACCTGGCCTGAAAGCTTGAACTATTATGCTATTGGTCGCACCACGGCTCTGGCACTTCATGCCGCCAGCGGGCTGGATGTTGTCTGGCCGCATGAGCGGGAGACCAGCGAAGTGCTGATTCAGCTTCCCGCCCTGCAACAGGTTGCCAACAAGCGGGCAATTATTTTACGCGGTAATGGTGGGCGGGAATTGCTTGCTGAGACCTTGCAAGCTCGTGGCGCTTCTGTAGAGTTTATTGAATGCTATCAACGCTGTGCAAAAATTTACCACGGCGCGGTTGAAGGCCGTCGCTGGCGCGACAGGCAGGTTGATACGCTGGTAGTCACCAGTGGTGAAATGCTGCAACAGCTCTATTCGCTGTTCCCCGAGATCGATCGCGAGGAATGGCTTCTGCACTGCCGACTGGTTGTCGTCAGTGAACGTTTGGCTACCTGTGCCAGGGAACTGGGCTGGCGCGACATCAGGGTGGCCGATGGTGCCGATAACGACGCGTTGCTGCGCGCGTTACATTAAACTTAAATATGGGATGTGCCACAATGACGGAACAAAAAGATTCCTCCGCCATGGTTGATGAAACCACCCCAGCGGTGGAGACCTCTACACCAGAACCACGCAAGTCGAAGAGTACCGGCACGGCGTTGGGCATTCTGGCGATAGCGATCGCGCTGGCTATTGGCGTGGGACTTTATATAAATGGTAAACACCAGGCTCAACAGCAGGCTGCGGCTAACCAGACGCTGGCTAATCAACTCGCCGATTTGCAACAGCAGGCCGCCAGCGATAAACAAACGCTGACGCAGCAGCTGACTAAGCAAACCAGTGCACTAGAGACTGCCCACCAGCAGCAGACGGCCACCAGCCAGCAGCTGGATGAGCTGAAAGAGAAGGTTGCCACCATCTCCGGCAATGATGCCCACACC
Source organism: Erwinia magellanica (assembly GCF_039023495.1). Taxonomy (NCBI): domain Bacteria; kingdom Pseudomonadati; phylum Pseudomonadota; class Gammaproteobacteria; order Enterobacterales; family Erwiniaceae; genus Erwinia; species Erwinia magellanica. The sequence goes on along the minus strand of NZ_JBCHVC010000008.1, from coordinate 36,649 downwards.
TGGCTGCTAGCTCAGGCTGACTACCTGGTAAAACTGGCGGGCCGTAAATTGTGGAGCGATCAGGACGTCACTACCGCCGCGGCCCTGCTAAAAAGCGCCGATGCCAGCCTGGCCGATATGAATGACCCCAGCCTGATCGATGTGCGCCGGGCGTTAACCGAGGATATCAGCGGCCTCTCTGCGGTCAGCCAGGTCGACTATGATGGCATTATCCTGAAGCTGAATCAGCTCTCCAACGGTGTCGATAATCTGCGTCTGGCGGATAATGACAGCGACGACAGCCCTATGGATCAGGACAGCGACGAGCTTTCTTCTTCCCTGCGCGAGTGGCGTCAGAATCTGGTCAAGAGCTGGCATAACTTTATGGATGACTTTATTACCATTCGCCGTCGTGATACCACTGCCGAGCCTCTGCTGGCACCGAATCAGGATGTCTACCTGCGTGAAAATATTCGCTCGCGCCTGCTGATCGCCGCCCAGGCCGTTCCACGTCATCAGGACCAAATCTACAAGCAATCCATCGATACGGTATCCGCCTGGGTTCGTGCATGGTTTGATACCAATGATCCGGCCACCAAAGCCTTCCTCACGCAGCTTGACGACCTGAGCCAGCAGAGCGTTTCTATGGATGTGCCTGATGCGCTGCAAAGCCAGCCCATGCTGGATAAACTGATGCAAACGCGCGTGCGTAACCTGCTGGCGCAGCCCAGTGCCGGGCAACAGCAGCAGGGAGAATAAGCATGCTTAAAGTGCTGATACTGTTTATTTTACTGATTGCTGGCGTGGTGCTTGGCCCTCTGCTGGCGGGTCATCAGGGTTATGTCCTGATCCAGACTGACAGCTGGAATATTGAAACCAGCGTCACCGGACTGGCAATCATCCTGATCCTGTCACTGATTGTTATCCTGCTTGTTGAGTGGGTCCTGCGACGCTTATTACGCACTGGCGTGAAAACTCGTGGCTGGTTCCGGGGCCGCAAACGCAACCGCGCCCGCAAGCAAACCAATGCTGCGCTGGTCAAACTTGCCGAAGGTGATTATCGTCAGGTTGAGAAGTTGCTGTCGCGCAATGCCGATCATGCTGAACAACCTGTCGTCAACTATCTGCTGGCAGCCGAAGCAGCTCAACAGCGCGGCGATGAAACTCGCGCTAACCAACATCTGGAGCGGGCAGCCGAGCTGGCCGGGAGCGATCAGCTTCCGGTTGAGATCACCCGCGTACGTGTGCAGCTGGCACGTAATGAAGATCACGCGGCACGTCATGGTGTTGACCGCCTGCTGGAAGTGGCTCCGCGCCATCCGGAAGTGTTGCGTCTGGCTGAACAGGCTTATGTCCGTACCCAGGCCTGGAGCGCCCTGCTCGACATTCTCCCGGCGATGGAGAAGTCTCAGGTTTCTGACCCGGCACATCGTCTGGCGCTGCAACAGGAAGCCTGGCTTGGCCTGATGAATCAGGCCATGGCCGATCAGGGCAGTGAGGGCCTGAAGCGCTGGTGGCAGGCTCAGAGCCGTAAAACGCGTCATGAAACGGCCCTGCAAGTCGCTATGGCGGATCACCTGATTGTCTGTAATGACCATGAGACGGCGCAGGAAATCGTGCTGGATGGTCTGAAGCGCGCTTATGATGAGCGTCTGATCCTGCTGATGCCGCGCCTCAAGACCGGTAATCCGGAGCAGCTGGAAAAAGCGCTTCGTCAGCAAATCAAACAGCATGGCGCAACGCCGCTGCTGCACAGCACGCTGGGTCAGCTGTTGATGAAGCATGGTGAGTGGGAACAGGCAGCCGAAGCGTTCAGGGAAGCGCTTAAGCAGCGTCCGGATGCCTTTGATTATGCCTGGCTGGCAGATGCGCTGGACCGCCAGCATAAGCCTGAAGAAGCTGCGGAGATGCGTCGTGACGGACTGTTGCTGACTCTGAAAAACGCGCCTTAACGCTTTATCGCGCAATCAACCGGGCCTGGTGCCCGGTTTTTTTATGCCTTTTATCCACCCTACCGGCAAAAAAAACACCTGCACTAAGGCAGGTGTAAGAATCAGGTCGGTAAGACAATTTGGCTGGTATCCGACTCAACGTAATGTCCCGGACTCCAGTAAGGCCTGAGCGATACTGGCGGTTGGACAACGGATACCCTAAAGGGCTCTGCATCATTCCCGGATTTATGAAGCGTTAGCAATCATAAGGAGTGGAATGAGCATCTACAGCAGGATTATTGCACAAAGCGTGCCACAGTCCATCAGTTAAAGTTAAAAATTTATTATCCCTTGATTTTTAACACCTTATTTTTTGTAGCCGAACGCCTGAGAGGCATAACTTTTACTTTTTCGGCCTGAAAGCCTGTCAGAAGTCTCTGAACAGAGACAAAATGAGCAGCAAAAATATATATTCAGCTATTTCAAGAGGTTAAATGTCTCAATGTGGCGACGAAGCAGGAAGGTTTTTGCTTATCAGCTTTATCCGCAGCGTTCAGAGAAAATATGACCGTCAGAAAGGGCTCTGGACTTGCAGGGAATGATCAGGAGTAAGAGAGCAGTGAGGGTTTTATAGCTTTTTGCTTAAAGAGGTATAAACCACCGGGCAAAGAGAAGTGCGCAGAAAGCAAAAAACCCCGCCGAAGCGGGGTTTTTCAATATTGGTCGGCGAGAGAGGATTCGAACCTCCGACCCACTGGTCCCAAACCAGTTGCGCTACCAAGCTGCGCTACTCGCCGAATACTGCGTTACTTATTTACTGCGGCTCAGATCCGTGGACCTTAAGCAAAAAAACCTGCCTCGGCAAGTTTTTGAAAGTGGTCGGCGAGAGAGGATTCGAACCTCCGACCCACTGGTCCCAAACCAGTTGCGCTACCAAGCTGCGCTACTCGCCGAATACTGCTTCATCACATTACTGCTGATTTTGTGGTGCGAAGAGAGGGACTTGAACCCTCACGTCCGTTAAGACACTAACACCTGAAGCTAGCGCGTCTACCAATTCCGCCACCTTCGCATACCTGACAAAATCTGGGGTGGCTAATGGGACTCGAACCCACGACAACTGGAATCACAATCCAGGGCTCTACCAACTGAGCTATAGCCACCACATCTACTTCTGCACTTCTTTACTACTTAACGCGGTAAAACTACCACCGCAGCTCTTGCGCACAAAATTAATGGCGCGCCCGACAGGATTCGAACCTGAGACCTCTGCCTCCGGAGGGCAGCGCTCTATCCAGCTGAGCTACGGGCGCGTAGCGCCGTTGCGGATGTGCATACTACGGACTTGAGCCGATCCTGTCCAGGGCTTTTTATCACTAAATATCGCGTTTGATTACGCTTTGTGCGTTCTGTCTAAATGACGAACGTTTTACAGCCCTTTCGCGGCGAATATAGCCGCTTTTACCCCTTTAAGCCTGCCGAAAAAAGCGTACTTAAAGATCGCCGCGCCAGTGATAGTTAAGATATTTCAGCAATCTGAGCTGCCTGCGCAGGCGTGATGGCTGTGAAATAAGGCGGTAAAGCCACTCCAGCCCCATTTTCTGCCAGATCTTGGGCGCACGCTTAACCTGTCCGGTGAAAACGTCATAGGTGCCGCCTACGCCCATATAGAGAGCCTGCGGCCAGAGCAGCTTGCAATCCCGCATCAGAAGCTCCTGCCGTGGCGATCCCATCGCCACCGTCACAATCTGCGCGCCGCTGGCCTGAATACGGGCAAACAAGGCTTCGCGATCGGCAGGGGCAAAGTAGCCATCCTGTGAACCCACAATGTTCACGTTCCACTGGCGCCGCAGCTTATCTTCGGTTTGCGCCAGTACATCTGGCTTGCCTCCAATAAGGAAGACGGGCGTTCCTTCCTTTCCCGCCCGTTCCATCAGCGCTTCCCAAAGGTCGGCACCCGCTATCCGTGAGACGACAGCCTTGGGATATTTTTTACGGATTGAACGCACGATGCTGATGCCGTCCGGGTATCTGTATTCCGCCTCACTAATCAGCTGATGGATCTCGGGCTGGCTTTCCGCCGTCAGCACCTTTTCAGCATTAATGGCAACCAGCGTACCAGTTTTCAGCGTCTGCCCCTGATAGAGGTAATCCAGAAAAGCGGGCATATCGCGGAAACCCAGTAGCGTGAAGCCCCGGATTTGGTAAAGCGGTACGGAAGAAGGGAGATCCATGATGCGTTCCTTGAGGTCAAATGCAGCAAATCGGGCCAGAAGGCCCGATAAAAATCAGTTATGAACCGGCACCACCGGGGCACGGGGTCGGATCAGGCCAGCGCTGTCCAGCAGCCAGAACAGCAGTTTTGCCACCACAACAGCAGCGGCAAAAATCAGGCAGAAAAATACGATTCTGGAGGCGAACGCATCAAGCCCCTCGCGGGCGAGCACAATCATATTGAATACCGCGCCAAAACAGAAACTTTGCAAAATGGCCGCTTTATAGCGATTGGTTTCCTGCTGGCCTTTCTGGTAGAGCCAGTCGAACCATTTAATGATCAGCCCCACGCCAACCGCTCCCAGCGGAATAAACCAGGCGCCCCCCATAACCACCAGAGAACCTATCAGCGTCGGGGATATCGCCAGACCAGAATGGTTCTCCAGCACCTCCCAGGTGAAATAGTTAGCGCTGTTTAACACGATGGAGGGGCGGTCCGGCCACAGCCAGCTGGGGATAAAGACATAAAAATCCCGCACGATGGGCGCCAGCCCCTGAAAATCGATTTTGTCGTAATTTTGCAGCAGCAGCCCCAGGTTCTCCCAGGGTGAAAAGGTATCCCTGGTCAGATAGAGGAAAGTATAAAATGCCTCCGCGCCGCTGACGTCCAGGTTATAACGACGGAGCGCCAGCCAGAACATGCCGACAACCCCCGCCATACCCGCCACCGCCAGCATCCAGAGCGTGATCCAACCGCGAATAATGCCGATAAACAGAAACAGGGCGAAGGCAATAATGATGTTCGCTCTGGTGCCGCCAACGATCGCATAGGTGAGCAGCCCGAAAGCCACCGTGGTCACCAGGAAAAAGAGCCAGCTGCGAAAACCGGGCTTGAGGAAATAGACCACCAGCATCGCCGGAATAAAGAAATAGAAAAAGCGCTTCAGGGCCACGCCAGAAACCTCGGCAGAGAAGATCTGGCTGTAGCTCTGTAGCTTAAAGAGTAAAAAGCCGTTATGCAGGAAAAAAACCAGCACGGTGCCCAGCGCAATAAGAGCAAGAATGCCCCATATCAGGTGCGCCTCGACCCTGTTGATGCTGAAAACCTGGCGCCCCGGCTGCTCAGCGGCTGCCCTGAGACGCGTTTTGTAACTGACATAATAGATAGCATAAAAGCCGGTTGCTGAAAGCAGCGCCTGAAGCAGGTATTCCGCAGGCACCACCGCCACATTAAAGCCAAATACCAGCGTGCAGGTAAGCGGGAAGCCAAAATAGAATGTCAGCAGAAAAAGCAGCGAAAAGAAGACATTAAAATTAAATTTTACCCGCCGGAACTCACGCCATGTGAGCGTCAGGATCAGGCCAAGCGACAGCAGATAAACTACCAGCAGTCCCGCAAATTGCATCAGCGTCATGCCTTCTCTCCTTCCGCCAGAGCCAGCGCCTTTTTCCAGCCCTCCAGATAAGCGGGTTCAAAAAAGGCAATTGAAGTTTTATCCAGAAGCGTCATCTGCCGACGGGCTTCACTCACTACCCCGGCATCAAGCGCATCGCCGGCAAACAGCACCGGGATCTGTTGCTCGGTGAGATCCTGCCAGAAGGGATTTTTACGATTGACGACAAAGGGTATGTTGGCCTGAATCAGCAGGCACAGCGTGCCAATCCCCTGTTGGCGTTCAAAAATAAAATACCCCAGATCGCACTGTGAAATCAGCCGTAAATAGGCTTCAAACGCCAGCTTTTCCGTGAGGATCTGTAACCGTTCTGCGGCAAACAACGCCAGCCCCGCTTCACGCACCTGATGAATATATGCCTCATTATTCTCCGGATAGCCCAGCGGCACCACCACGTTGACCTCATCGCCAAACTGCTGATGGATCTCCCGCAGCGCCTGTAGATGACGGTTACTGGCATCCCCTGAGTTGCCCACCAGGATGGTCATTGTTGCCTGCTTTTCAGTGGGTAAAGGGGCCTGCGACAACCGCGTGGGGAAATAGAGCAGAGAAGCCGGGACAGCGGGATGGCGCTGCTGAAAATGGCTGATATCCCCGCGCGTGGCAAAGACCTGCCCCACACGCTTTTGCGCCAGACGCCGCATAAAATAGAAGAGACGAAACTTCAGCCCACCCGCCTCCTCGTAAAGATCCGCGCCCCAGATATGCCAGTACACCTGAGCCGGTTTGAGCTTGCCAGAAAGGATCGCCAGCCAGAGCCAGGGGTTGAACTGCCCATGAAAAAAGAAGCGTGTATTTCTGTCGGCTCTGGCCTGTGTCACTACGGCTTCAGCCAGTGCGCGTTTACTGGCAAACCAACGGATGGCCAGGTTATCAGCAGCAGACAGCTCCCCCGCTTTCCCTGCTACCCAAAACTGGCGAGGCTCCCGGCGTGGCACAGCTTCTGCCACAACATCGTTAAAGAAGCGCAACACGGTCTGATTGTGATGCGGGACAGGTGAGCCAAGAACGTGAATCAATGTTGTCATACTTTTCTACGATAAAGAAAAAAGGTGCCCGCACAGAGGACAAAATAAACCAGATAAGTTGCCATATAGGCCTGAGCCGCTCCGGTGGCGCCGTGTAAGGGGATCAGCCAGCGCGCAAACAGCGTCAGCAGCAGAAACTGGCTGATTTCCGTCAGAGCATAAAAACGCAGTGAAGCTTTGGCAATCACCAGATAGCCGAATACGTAAGAGCCAACCTTAAAAACATCGCCGGTGAGCTGCCAGATAAAGAGGTCGCGCATCCCGGTAAACTGGCTGGAGAAAAGCAGCCAGATAGCCACATCACGCAGCAGCCAGACCAGCAGGCTGACGCCCATTACGGCCGGTAAAACAAAGCTCAGAGAACGAAAGATCTCGCGCGAAATCTCCTGCTTGCTGGTCAGACGCGACAGCGTGGGCAGCAGATAAACGCTGAAGGAGGCGGTGATAAACTGGAGGTAGGCATCTGAAATAGTGGTCACGCCCTGCCACAGCCCAACCTGCTCCCAGCCGTTATGCTCTGCCAGCAGGTTTCGCATCATTATCCACGCCACGGGCAGCGTAACGGAGGTCATCAGGGCCATTAAGGTAAATTTGCTGAGGTTACGGGCAATCCCGCTGTGCCAGCACGGCTTAAGAAAGCGCAGCGGCAGATGCTCCCGCTTTGCCAGCAGGATCGCCGCCGGTATCACTACCAGCGCGGGCACCATTGCCATCCCCACCAGCGCCCCGCTGTAGCCGCCAAGCCAGTAACAAACGAACCAGGCCATCACGCCGATCAGGCTGCCGAGGATCAAAGCCAGCGCATTACCTTTGGCATCCCGATAGCCTTTCACCACCGCCAGTGCCAGATTAGCCCAGGCGATGCCAGCCTGTAGGAAAGCCACAATCCGCACCACGTTCTGGTATTCGCTGTGTCCAAACAGCTTCAGGCTTATCGGCGCGGCAAACAGCAGGAACACCACGGCCAGCAAGGTCGAGAACCCCAGCACCATGGCAGAAGCCGTGCCGGTCACGGCCCGTAACTGCTGCGGGTCGTGTTGATACTCCGCAACATATTTGGTTACGCCATTGAAGATACCGGCCCCTGCCAGCACGCCAAGCACGGTGATCAGCTGACGAAAATTGCCAGCCTGCCCCACGCCAGCCGGACCAAAAGAGAGCGCCAGCATTTTAACCACCAGCAGCCCGGCCGCAATTTTGACCAGGGTGGACGCTGCCGTCCACACAGAAGCTTTAGCCAGTGACATGTCAGGAAAAATAGCTCAGCAGCGAGCTAATCACCGTCTGCTGATTATTATCGGAGAGGTTATAGAACAGAGGCAGACGCAGCAGACGCTCGCTTTCAGACTGGGTAAAGCGATCTTCCCCCTCAAAGCGACCAAAGCGCTTTCCTGCGGGCGATGAGTGCAGCGGGATATAGTGGAAGACCGCCAGTATTTCAGCTTCTTTCAACCATTCGATGAGCGCGTTACGATCGTCATTGTCACGGAGCTTAAGGTAAAACATGTGCGCATTATGCTGGCAGTTTGCTGGAATAACCGGCAGGGAGATGCGCCCGCTCGCGGCAACAGGCTGTAGCGCGGTGTAATAATTTTGCCAGAGCCGCAGACGCTGATCGTTGATGCGGCTGGCGGCTTCCAGCTGCGCCCAGAGATACGCGGCTTGCAGATCTGCCATCAGGTAGCTTGAGCCGATATCCCGCCAGGTATATTTATCCACCTGCCCGCGGAAAAACTGGCTGCGATTGGTGCCTTTTTCGCGAACGATTTCGGCACGCTCTACCAGCGAGGGATCGTTGATCAACGTTGCCCCGCCCTCGCCGCCTGCGGTGTAGTTTTTCGTTTCATGGAAGCTGAAGCAGCCAATATGCCCTATCGTCCCCAGCGCCCTGCCTTTCCAGCTGGACATCACACCCTGCGCGGCATCTTCGATGACAAACAGGTGATGTTTCTCTGCCAGCGCCATAATCACGTCCATCTCACAGGCCACCCCCGCATAATGCACCGGAACAATCGCCCTGGTTTTCGGGGTGATAGCCGCTTCAATCAGGGTTTCATCGATGTTCATGGTATCCGGACGGATATCCACAAAGACGATGGTCGCCCCGCGCAGCACAAAGGCATTGGCGGTAGAGACAAAGGTATAGCTTGGCATGATCACTTCATCACCAGGCTGGAGATTAATCAGGATAGCGGCCATTTCCAGTGAAGCGGTGCAGGAGGGGGTCAGCAGCACTTTTTTGCTGCCAAATTTGTTCTCCATCCACTGCTGGCAACGCCGGGTAAAACCGCCGTCGCCGCAGAGTTTGCCGCTACCCATCGCCGACTGCATATAGTCGAGTTCGGTTCCCACTACCGGTGGGGCGTTAAACGGGATCATAAGTTACCTGTAAAGCCAGTAGGCGGTGCGTTCGATAACGCCCCCGCAGCGTTGATAAAGCCGGAGAGCAGGCAGATTTGCCAGCTGCGTGGCAACATGGAGCCGGGTCAGACGGCGGGCGCGGCTCCAGTCGGCTGCGGCTGCAACTAATCGCTGCCCCACGCCCAGTCCCTGTGCTTCTGGCAGGGTGGCAAGCAGCCCGATTCTGGCGCTGCCATCAGCAAGTTCCCGCAGCGAAACAAATCCCTGCAAGCTTCCCTGAGTATTCACCGCCAGCAGAGACTGATGATCAAAGGTGCCGAGCACCGCGTTTTCGCTCCACTGAGCATAGAACCTGCCGCTGTCATCGGGCTGATACCAGGGCGCACGGAAGCGGCTGTGGGCAAAGGCTCCCGCTGCGGCGGCACGCAGCGCGGGAATATGTTCCTGGCGGGCAATTTTAATCCCTTCTGGCCGGCTCGCGGAGTCAATGCCCAGGACAAAGTCTGCTTCCCCTTCCACCAGCCGGAAGCCCAGCGAAGTCAATGCATCCAGTTCGGCAACCTGCTGCGTCAGCACCTTTGCCTGAAGAATGTCATAGCCTTCGAACAGGGATTCGCTTAGCGGCGTTTCGCCGCCAAATTCGATCAGCCCGCTCTGCACCTGGAAGAATTCATTCTCCCAGTGCAGCGGTTTAATATTGACGAGGACGGGCATGCAGAAGATCTACCAGATATTGGCCGTAGCCGGTTTTTGCCAGCGCCTGCGCAGAACGAAGGACATCCTCATCCGTCAGCCAGCCGTTACGCCAGCCAATCTCTTCAAGGCAGGCAATTTTAAATCCCTGACGTTTTTCTACCGTTTGCACAAAGGTGCTGGCTTCAATCAGGCTGTCATGGGTGCCGGTATCCAGCCAGGCAAAACCGCGCCCGAGCAGCTGTACTGAAAGTTCACCTTGCTCCAGGTACATCTGGTTGATGGAGGTGATTTCAAGTTCACCCCGCTCAGAAGGTTTCACCTTTTTGGCAAATTCCACCACGCGGTTATCATAAAAATAGAGGCCCGTTACCGCCCAGCGAGACTTAGGGCTGCTGGGTTTTTCTTCTATTGAGAGCGCCCGGAACGCATCATCAAACTCAACCACGCCAAAGCGTTCAGGATCCATTACCTGGTAGGCGAAAACTGTTGCGCCCTGGGTTTTGGCCGCCACCTGGCGCAGTTTTGGACTGAACCCCTGGCCAAAATAGATGTTGTCCCCTAATACCAGACAGCACTCTTCACCGTTGAGGAAGGATTCACCAATAATGAACGCCTGAGCCAGTCCATCGGGATGCGCCTGCTCAGCATAGGTGAGCTGAATTCCAAATTCTTCGCCTGTACCTAAGAGCCGCTGAAAGTGCTGTTTATCTTCCGGCGTGGTAATGATCAGAATATCGCGGATCCCCGCCAGCATCAGTACGGAAAGGGGATAATAGATCATCGGCTTATCGTAAACGGGCAACAGTTGTTTCGAGATGCCGCGAGTGATGGGGTGTAACCGGGTCCCGGAGCCGCCCGCCAAAACGATACCTTTCATATAATCCTCCTCAGAGCATTCATAATGACAGCCCTAAACGCTCGCCCTGGTAACTGCCATCCAGAATGCTTTGCCACCACTGCGGGTGTGCCAGGAACCAGCTGACGGTTTTACGCATTCCTGTTCCAAAGGTTTCCTGCGGCCGCCAGCCCAGTTCACGCTCGATTTTACTGGCATCGATAGCATAGCGGCGGTCGTGGCCCGGTCTGTCGGCGACAAAAGTGATGAGTTCGCGAAAGTCAGCGATACCGCTGGGCTTAACGGGAGCCAGCTCATTCAGTAAGTCACACAGCGTTTCAACGACATCAAGATTACGCCGCTCGTTGTGCCCACCGATGTTATAGGTCTCGCCCACCCTGCCAGCCGTAACCACCTGATAAAGCGCCTCCGCATGGTCATCCACATAGAGCCAGTCCCGAATCTGGGCACCATCACCGTAAACCGGTAAGGGTTTGCCCGCCAGAGCATTGATAATCATCAACGGGATCAGCTTCTCAGGAAAATGGTAAGGGCCGTAGTTATTTGAGCAGTTGGTAACGATGGTCGGTAAGCCATATGTCCGGTGCCATGCCCGCACTAAATGGTCACTGCTGGCCTTGGTAGCCGAGTAGGGGCTGCTGGGTGCATAGGGCGTATTTTCGGTAAAGAAATCGTTCTCTGTTTCGAGATCGCCAAACACTTCATCCGTCGAGATATGATGGAAGCGGAAACGCTCTTTTTCATCCGCAGGCAGAGAGGCCCAATAGTGGCGGGCCGCTTCAAGCATCGTGTAAGTCCCCACAATGTTGGTTTCTACGAAAGCTTTGGGGCCATCAATTGAGCGATCGACATGGCTCTCAGCGGCAAGATGCATAATCAGATGGGGACGAAAATCGGCTATCACAGCCTCAATCGCCTCACGGTCACAAATATCGATTCTGGCAAAAGAGAAGCGGGGATTTTCAGCCACCGTCGCCAGCGAAGCCAGGTTGCCCGCATAGCTCAGCTTATCAATAACCCGCACCTGGTCGTCAGTGGTTGCGATGATATGCCTCACCACTGCCGAGCCAATAAAGCCTGCACCACCGGTGATCGCTATTCGCCTCACTGCCAGACTCCTTTGGTATCAACGATTTGATAACCCCGGACGCGTTGGGGATCGAGCGCTTTAAATTGCGCGTGATCGACCAGCATCACCAGCACATCCGCTTGCAGTAGAGCCTCGTCAAGCGAGACCAGCCCGGCTTTCTCTTTCAGAGAGCGGGGAAGCTGCTGGATATTGGGTTCAACAACCAGCATGGTGCCAGGGTGCCAGCCAGCAATCATTTCAGCCACATGCATGGCGGGACTTTCCCGCAGATCGTCAATGTCCGGCTTAAAGGCCAGACCAAAGCAGGCGATCGTCAGTTCGCTGGCACGTTTGTCGCTGCTGGTCAGGCTTTCAGCCAGCGCTTTTTTTACCTGTTCAAGCACCCACAGAGGTTTGCTGTCGTTCACCTCACGCGCCGTGCGGATAAGGCGTGCCTGAACCGGATTTTGCGCCACAATAAACCAGGGATCGACGGCGATACAATGTCCGCCAACTCCCGGACCGGGCTGCAAAATGTTCACCCGAGGATGAAGGTTCGCCAGGCGAATCAGCTCCCAGACGTTGATCCCCTGATCGGCGCAAATCAGCGACAGTTCGTTAGCGAAGGCAATGTTGACGTCACGAAAACTGTTTTCCGTCAGCTTACACATTTCAGCCGTGCGGGCGTTGGTCACCACGCATTCGCCTTCAAGGAAAATCCTGTAGAGATCGCAGGCGCGCTGGGAGCAGACTGCCGTCATGCCGCCAATTACCCGATCGTTTTTCACCAGTTCTATCATCACCTTGCCCGGCAGTACGCGCTCAGGGCAGTAGGCGATGTTCACATCGGCCGCTTCCCCCGCCTGCTGGGGAAAACTCAAATCAGGACGCGATGAGGAGAGCCAGGCCGCCATCTGTTCTGTGGCACCAACGGGCGAAGTGGATTCCAGGATCACTAAATCCCCTTTTTTCAGCACGGGCGCTATCGACTCTGCGGCGGCTTTAACCCAGGAGAGATCGGGCTGATGGTCATCTTTAAAAGGCGTCGGCACAGCAATCAGAAAAGCATCGGCGGCTTCCGGCTGCGTGGAGGCACGAAGAAAACCCTGTTCAACCGCCGTTTTCACCACGCGGTCCAGATCCGGCTCCACAATATGGATTTCGCCGCGATTGATGGTTTCAACCGCCTGTGCGTTGATATCGATGCCAATGACCTTTTTTTGCCGTGAAGCAAAGGCCGCAGCGGTAGGCAGGCCAATGTAGCCTAAACCAATGATGGAGATGGTATTGAAAGTCATAACGAAACCCGGTTATTTTTCAGGGCCTGTACGATACGTTCGCAGGCCAGGCCGTCCCCATAAGGGTTGTGGGCACGGCTCATAGAGTGATAAGCCTCTTCGTCCGTAAGCAGACGAGTGACTTCATTAACAATTTTTTGTGTGTCGGTGCCTACCAGCCTCACCGTACCCGCTGAAACCGCTTCGGGCCTCTCTGTGGTGTCCCGCATCACCAGCACCGGTTTCCCCAGTGAAGGGGCTTCCTCCTGAATACCGCCTGAATCGGTCAGGATCAGCCACGAGCGCACCATCAGCCAGACAAAAGGCAGGTACTCCTGAGGTTCAATCAGAAAGATATTGTCGATATCGCTAAGGATGCGGTTAACCGGCTCGCTGACGTTAGGGTTGAGGTGCACCGGATAAACAATTTGCGCATCCGGATGCAGCCGGGCGATTTCCGCCAGCGCGCTGCAAATCCGCTCAAAGCCGCCGCCGAAGCTCTCCCGTCGATGGCCGGTGACCAGGATCAGCTTTTTCTCAGCTATCAGGAATGGATAGCGCGTGGCCAGCCCCTGACGCAGCGATTCATCACTTAACACCCGATCCCGGACCCAGAAGAGCGCATCGATCACCGTGTTGCCGGTGACAAACATCCGCTCGCTACGCAGATTTTCACGCAGCAGATTCTGACGGGCATTTTCGGTCGGTGTGAAGTGCCAGGAGGCAAGGTGGCCCGTCAGCGTACGGTTGGCTTCTTCAGGCCAGGGAGAATAGAGATCGCCGGTGCGTAATCCCGCCTCAACGTGCCCTACAGGTATGCGGTGATAAAATGCTGCCAGGCTGGCAGCAAAAGAGGTAGTGGTGTCGCCATGTACCAGCACTACATCCGGTTTAAATTCGGCAAACACCGCTTTCAACCCTTCAAGAATACGGCTGGTGATTTCTGTCAGGCCCTGCCCCGGACGCATAATGTTGAGATCGTAATCCGGAACAATAGCGAACAGTTGCAGCACCTGATCGAGCATCTCGCGATGCTGGGCGGTGACGCAAAGACGGGCATCAATCTCGCTATCCTGTGCGAGTGCATGAACCAGCGGCGCCATTTTTATCGCTTCCGGACGCGTGCCAAAAACAGTTAATACTTTCACTGTTACTCTCTTTCATTCGTCTGTCTGGTAATGACAAGGCTGAACTTACTTGCGCTTCCGGCGAGCCAGGGCTATCCCAGCCCCTGTCAGGGCCCCTACAGCGCCCCACATGATCATCAGAAACAGGCGACGAGGGCTGTCACGTTTTACCGGTTCTTCCGGCGTACGCAAATAGCGATAAGTCTGGAAAGTCTTCACCAGCGTTGGGCCAACATTCAGGGTCGCTAACATCGCTCTGTTTTGATCATAGTCCAGATCGTAGCTTGGCCCGCTGGCCTGAAGATTCTCCAGCCTGGCCTGCAACAGCGGGCGGCCCAGCATAAAGAGTTCAGAATCTGGCAGCTGTTCGGAGGGCGTATCCGTTTTGGCCTGCTCAAAACCCTGCTGCTGAGCGATTTTCAACGCCTGCTGCACGCTGTTTACCTGCCGGTCATAGATCGCTTTTGCTACGGCTTCCTGTCTTTTAACCTGAGCTTTCAGCTGAGTGGTTTTAGCGGCCCATGCGCCGGTCAGCTCTTCATTCAGGTGCGTTGCAGCACGCTGACTGGCAAAGGCCACATACTGGCGCAGAAGCGTATTAGCCTCTTTCGCCGTTTCGGCAACCAGTCGCACGGAATCATTGAGGTTTTTAACCGCATCGGCTGGCTGATACTGAATATTGGCAATCAGCTCATCCAGTAGCGCTGCATCTTCACCGACGTTGCCGCTTTGCCGCTGCTTAAAATAATCGGTTTGCAGCCAGAACTCACGACGGGTGTCATACGCCGAGAGCTGCATAACAAACTCCTGGTACGCCTCATCCATCACCGAGGGTGGCAAAACCGCAGACTGACTGGCCCGGTAATCCAGGTTATCCAGAAACTGCTGCTGGGAGTAGTAACTGCTTAACATGTTGACGGTAGGACGATCGGTTACCGCAGTGGTGCTCCACTTTGGCGTCATCAACAGGGAACTGAGCCAGGCCAGCAGGACAAAAACCAACGCGCTCCCGGCAATCCATTTTTTACCCTGCCATAACGTGCAGCAGAGCCCGCGAATATCCAGTTCGTTATGGTTAACGTCAGGATGCGTCATACATCGTGTTCCTTTTATCAGGGCAAAATCAGTCTGTCCGGGACGCTTTACTGTTGCGGCGCATACGGCGTTTGAAGCGTTTCAGGAGACGCGCTACCCGCCATGCGCGTTTGATGCAGTAGCCATACAGCATAAAGGCCAGCAGGAACAGCACCAGCATCATCCATTCAGGGATGAAAGAGAGGTATTCTCCCAGCACACCCACCGCTGCCAGCAGCGCCGCTGCCGCGGTGATCAGGACAAATGCCTGGCGGGAGGTGAACCCGGCCCGCATGATCAGATGGTGAATATGCTGCCGGTCGGCAGAGAAAGGGCTCATACCCTTACTGAGGCGGCGGTACATTATTGCCACCATATCCATCAGTGGGATAGCAATTAACCACAACGCTGTGACCGGGGTAATGGGATGATTTTTCCCCTGCGTGGCTTCAAGCAGGATCCAGATAATCGTAAAGCCGATTAAGGTACTGCCGGCATCGCCCATAAAGACTTTATAGCGACGACCAAAGAGACCCATATTAAGCAGAATGTAGGGGACGATTGCCGCAATCATGGCGAAGCACCACATTGCCAGGCTCTGCTGTCCGTCTAACAGCAGAATAATGCCCATGGCCAGGAAAGTGACGCAGGATAAGCCGCCCAGCAGCCCGTCGATACCATCGACCATGTTAAACGCATTGATCGCCGCCCAGACGGCAAAAAGCGTCAGCACATAACCAAATGGGCCAACAACCAGTTCCCAGGGGCCAAAAATATAGCCCAGGCTGAGCAGATAAAGATTAGCCGCTGCCATCATTACGCCCGCCACACCAGCCTGTACAGCGGCGCGGAACTTGACGCTGATATCGTAACGATCGTCAATCGCACCAATCAGCACCAGTACGCCTGCACAACCAAGATAAAGGAGGGAGTGCGGGACATAATAATCTGTAATGGAGAACGTAAAACATATCCCGGCAAACACAGAGATACCGCCCACAAGCGGGATCACCCCCTGATGGCGTTTACGATAGTTGGGTTTATCCACTAACCCAATTCGTTTAGCTGCTTTCCGTGCAAAAAAAAGAAATGCAAGTGAAAACAGGAAGATAAACGCAAGCTCAGTACTCAAATTGAGTAAATTCACATTAACCAGCTCTCTGCTATGAATCTAATTGTATTCTCGGCATACATTGTGCCAAACACGTCACTAAGATTCTGTTTTTTTTTGAGCAAGAAGAACGCATTGCATCCCAAAGACGATACTTTTGCCCTGATCTGTTGAACGCTGTCTCAACTCAGTCCCGAAATATCGTATAACTCAAAAACGAAAAACGCCACGTCTGAGCGTGGCGTTCCCCGAGTTTTCTTATCTTTGCAGCCGCAGGCGACTTTTCATTCCCGAAAAGCAAAAAAGTGGAGGTTGAGCAAGCCCAGCCCCCGCTTTTTACGGCAGATAACACGCTTTAAGAGCGTTTCATCATGTCGAAGAACTCATCGTTGGTTTTGGTCATGGCCAACTTATTGATGAGGAACTCCATGGCGTCGATTTCACCCATTGGATGAATAATTTTACGCAGGATCCACATCTTCTGTAGCTCTTCAGAAGTGGTCAGCAGCTCTTCTTTACGCGTACCAGAACGGTTGTAATCGATAGCAGGGAACACACGCTTCTCGGCGATTTTACGCGCCAGATGCAGTTCCATGTTGCCTGTACCTTTAAACTCTTCGTAGATCACTTCGTCCATTTTCGAACCGGTATCAACCAGTGCGGTGGCGATAATGGTCAGGCTTCCGCCCTCTTCTACGTTACGAGCAGCACCGAAGAAGCGCTTTGGACGGTGCAGGGCGTTGGCATCCACACCACCGGTCAGAACTTTACCGGAAGCGGGAACCACGGTGTTATAAGCACGCGCCAGACGGGTAATGGAGTCCAGCAGGATGATCACATCTTTCTTGTGCTCAACCAGACGCTTGGCCTTTTCAATCACCATTTCAGCAACCTGCACATGGCGGGAAGCGGGTTCATCAAAGGTCGATGCGATGACTTCGCCTTTCACCAGACGCTGCATCTCGGTTACTTCTTCCGGACGTTCGTCAATCAGCAGAACCATCAGTACGCAGTCTGGATGGTTGTAAGCGATGCTGGTGGCGATGTTCTGCAACAGCATGGTCTTACCCGCTTTAGGGGGTGCCACGATCAGGCCACGCTGACCACGGCCAATTGGCGAAGCCAGATCCAGTACGCGTGCGGTCAAATCTTCTGTTGAACCGTTGCCACGTTCCATACGCAGACGGGAGTTTGCGTGAAGCGGGGTTAAGTTTTCGAACAGAATTTTGCTGCGGGCGTTTTCAGGTTTGTCGTAGTTAACTTCGTTAACTTTCAGCAGGGCGAAATAACGCTCACCTTCTTTCGGCGGGCGGATCTTGCCGGAAATGGTGTCACCAGTGCGAAGGTTAAAACGGCGAATTTGGCTTGGGGAAACGTAGATATCATCAGGACCGGCGAGGTAGGAGCTGTCTCCAGAACGGAGGAAACCAAATCCGTCCTGTAGTATCTCCAGAACGCCGTCGCCGAAGATATCTTCGCCGCTTTTCGCGTGCTGCTTGAGGATGGAGAAAATAATGTCCTGTTTGCGCATGCGAGCCTGATTTTCAAGCCCCATGTTTTCGCCGAGTGTAATCAGGTCAGAAACCGGCGTATTTTTTAATTCGGTAAGATTCATAATGGTGGGTTCTTAAACTCGGGGTAAATCTCGGAATGATTGTCGTAAGTGGTATGGCGAAAAATCCATGCCTGTTAATGGCACTCTTGTCAGCATCCCGACGATCACGTGCAGGAAAACGCGAATCAGATACGAGGAGACGGTAAGGACAAGACGCCGGAAATTCTGATGATGCTAACCGTCAGATTGCTGAATGCCCGTAAGGAGTAGATGGTTACGGCGTTCAACAAGGAGTAAAACTAAGATTCAAACTACAGGTAAGTGCGTAGTGCAGTAAAACCAACTTAGCATGACTGATGGCAAACGTCTAGCGGCCAGCTAAAAATATGCCGGGCGGCTGGTGGGGAGCAAAATCTTTCTCCGCACCAGACCCCGGACAGGCTGTTAGCCCAGGTTCGCGTTCAGGAACTCTTTGAGCTGGCCTTTAGACAGCGCGCCGACTTTGGTCGCCGCTACTTCGCCGTTTTTGAACAGCAGCAAAGTAGGAATACCACGAATCCCATACTTAGGCGCGGTGCCTGGGTTGTCGTCGATATTCAGTTTTGCGATTGTCAGCTTGCCGTCGTACTCTTCAGCAACTTCATCGAGGATGGGGGCGATCATTTTGCAAGGACCACACCACTCTGCCCAGAAGTCGACCAGCGTCAAACCTTCTGCTTTTAATACGTCAGTTTCGAAGCTGTCGTCGGTCAGGTGAACAATTTTATCGCTGCTCATGTCTTACTCCAAAAGATTATGCCTGGCTGGTTGGCGTAAAATCTGCCAACTTAGGTTGACTTTATTTCACCGGATACGCTTTCGTAAAGCAATAGTAAGCTGATATTCTACCACACTATGAGCAAAACACACTTAACTGAACAGAAGTTTTCCGACTTCGCCCTGCACCCTCAGGTGATTGAAGCCCTTGAAACTAAAGGCTTTCATAACTGCACGCCGATTCAGGCGCTGGCATTACCTTTCACGCTCTCAGGGCGTGATGTAGCGGGACAGGCGCAAACCGGTACCGGGAAAACGATGGCGTTTCTGACGTCAACGTTCCATCATCTTCTTTCTCACCCTGCACCAGAAGGGCGTCAGGTGAATCAGCCGCGTGCGCTGATCCTCGCCCCGACCCGCGAATTAGCCGTGCAAATTCATGCCGATGCTGAACCGCTGACGCAGGCAACTGGCCTCAAACTCGGGCTGGCTTACGGCGGCGACGGCTATGATAAGCAGCTGAAAGTGCTGGAAAGCGGCGTAGACATTTTGATCGGCACCACGGGTCGCCTGATCGATTACGCTAAACAGAATCACGTTAACCTTGGCGCCATTCAGGTGGTCGTGCTTGATGAAGCGGATCGCATGTTCGATCTCGGCTTTATCAAAGATATCCGCTGGCTGTTCCGCCGTATGCCGGCAGCAAACCAGCGTTTAAACATGCTTTTCTCCGCCACGCTCTCTTTCCGGGTTCGTGAACTGGCCTTTGAAAACATGAACAATGCCGAATATGTGGAAGTGGAGCCGGAGCAGAAAACCGGTCACCGCATCAAAGAAGAGCTGTTCTACCCTTCTAATGAAGAAAAAATGCGTCTTCTGCAAACCTTGCTGGAAGAAGAGTGGCCGGATCGCGCCATTATCTTCGCCAACACCAAACATCGTTGTGAAGATATCTGGGGCCATCTGGCTGCGGATGGTCACCGTGTTGGCCTGTTGACCGGTGATGTGGCACAGAAAAAGCGTCTGCGTATTCTGGACGACTTCACTAAAGGGGATTTGGATATCCTGGTCGCGACTGACGTTGCCGCCCGTGGACTGCATATTCCAGCCGTGACGCACGTCTTTAACTATGACTTACCGGACGATCGTGAAGATTACGTTCACCGTATTGGTCGTACCGGACGTGCTGGCGCCAACGGGCACTCAATCAGCCTGGCCTGTGAAGAGTACGCGCTGAATCTGCCCGCTATCGAAGAGTATATCGGTCACAGCATTACCGTAAGCCGTTACAACAGCGATGCGCTGATGAGTGACTTACCGCCAGCGAAACGGTTAACCCGTAGTCGCTCTGGCAATGGCCCACGTCGCGGCGGCAACAACAATCGCCGTAGCAGTGCGCCACGCAATAATAACCGCAAGCGTTCAGGTTAAGGCTGCCATGCTGAGCGCGTCATCACTCTATGCTGCTATCGATCTGGGATCGAACAGTTTTCATATGTTGGTGGTGCGCGAAGTTGCCGGCACCATCCAGACCGTGGCGCGCATCAAGCGCAAAGTGCGGCTGGCAGCTGGCCTCGATAGCGAAAGCCATCTCTCTGATGAGGCGATGGAGCGAGGCTGGCAATGCCTGCGGCTGTTCTCAGAGCAGTTGCAGGATATTCCCGCAGAACAAATTCGCGTTGTTGCCACCGCCACGCTCAGGCTCGCTGCGAATGCTGGCACCTTCCTGCAAACTGCTCAGCAAATTCTTGGCTCTGCCATCAATGTTATCAGCGGTGAAGAAGAAGCCCGGCTGATTTATCAGGGTGTGGCGCACACCACCGGTGGCTCAGATAAAAGGCTGGTCGTCGATATTGGTGGCGGCAGCACGGAACTGGTGACCGGCAGCGGTTCGCA
Organism: Erwinia magellanica; assembly: GCF_039023495.1. Lineage (NCBI taxonomy): Bacteria > Pseudomonadati > Pseudomonadota > Gammaproteobacteria > Enterobacterales > Erwiniaceae > Erwinia > Erwinia magellanica. The sequence goes on along the minus strand of NZ_JBCHVC010000008.1, from coordinate 16,265 downwards.
AACTACCTCTCTTTTCAGTCTGTCGATGGGCTGTGTCACCTGGCTGGAACGCTATTTTGGCGATCGTCATCTGGGAAAAGAGAATTTCGAACAGGCTGAACAGGCCGCCCGGATGATGATTCAGCCAATCGCTGCGCAGTTGCGTGAGCAGGGCTGGCAGGTTTGCGTCGGCGCTTCCGGCACGGTGCAGGCGTTGCAGGAGATCATGATGGCTCAGGGCATGGATGAACGTATCACCCTGAGTAAATTGCAACAGCTCAAGCAGCGTGCCATTCAGTGCGGCAAGCTGGAAGAACTGGAGATCGAAGGGCTGACGCTGGAGCGGGCGCTGGTTTTCCCCAGCGGCTTGTCCATTCTGATTGCCATTTTCACCGAACTGAATATCAGCAGTATGACGCTGGCAGGCGGCGCGCTGCGTGAAGGACTGGTCTACGGCATGCTGCATCTGCCGGTGGATCGGGATATCCGCAACCGCACGCTGCACAATATCCAGCGCCGTTTTAATATCGATGCTGAACAGGCCGATCGTGTTCGTCTGCTCGCAGAGAGTTTTGTCCGTCAGGTGAGCCAGAGCTGGAAGCTGGATGAGCGATGTCGCGAGCTGCTGGACAGCGCCTGCCTGATGCATGAAATTGGGCTTAGCGTGGACTTCAAACAGGCACCCCAGCATGCCGCCTATTTAATTCGTCATCTCGATCTTCCTGGCTTTACCCCCGCGCAGAAAAAACTCCTGGCAACTCTGCTGCAAAATCAGGTGAACAGCATCGATCTGGCGCTACTCAGCCAGCAAAATGCCGTTCCTCCGCGTATGGCGGAAAGGCTGTGCCGATTGCTGCGGCTGGCCATTATTTTCTCAAGCCGCAGGCGGGATGACACTCTGCCCGCAGTGCGGCTGCATGCGGATGAGGATGCGTTACATGTGACGTTACCGGCTGGCTGGCTGGAGGCGCATCCGCTGAGGGCCGAGTTGCTGGATCAGGAGTGCCACTGGCAGAGCTATGTGCACTGGTCGCTGACCGTTGGCTGAAGCGTCTGAGGGCTGTAAAGCCCTTCTGGTGACAAGGGCTGAAAGCAGCCAGTAAAAAAGGGCCTCTGGCCCTTTTTTTACTCTGCGCAAAACCAGCGTGCTTATCTGCTTTTCGCCTTTTCCAGCATCGCCTTCAGGTTAGCCACGCGGCTCTGCCCTGTCTGCATCCGCTCTTCGGCGCTCACGACCTTGCGCTCGCTTTCCCATTTTACATCATCCTGCGGCAGTTCCAGCAGGAAACGGCTCGGCTCAGGACGGATCACCTCACCATACTGACGGCGCTCACGGCACAGAGAAAACGTCAGCTCTTTACGCGCGCGGGTAATGCCCACGTAAGCCAGCCTGCGCTCCTCTTCCACGTTATTCTCATCAATACTGCTCTGATGCGGCAGCAAGCCTTCTTCCATGCCGACAAGATAGACGTAGGGGAACTCCAGCCCTTTCGAGGCGTGCAGCGTCATCAGCTGAACCTGATCCGCGTCTTCCTCGCTTTCCCCGCGCTCCATCATGTCGCGCAGCGTAAAGCGTGTTACCACCTGAGTCAGCGTCATCGGCTCATCAATATCGCTGCCTTCCAGCATCTCCGTCATCCACTGGAACAGCGTGTTGACGTTCTTCATGCGCATTTCAGCCGCTTTGGGGCTGGCAGAGGTTTCAAACAGCCAGCTCTCATAATCAACGCCACGGATCAGGTCCCGTACTGCTGCCACCGGCTCACGCTCGGCCAGCTGAGCCACCTCCTGAAGCCAGAAGGTAAAACGCTGGAGAGATTCCAGGCCGCGACCGGAAAGCGTCTGGCCCAGCCCCATATCAAAACTGGCAGTGAACAGGCTTTTATTGCGCTGCATGGCCCACTCGCCCAGCTTCTGAAGTGTCGCCGGACCAATCTCGCGCCTGGGGGTGTTCACAATGCGCATAAAAGCGCTGTCATCATTAGGGTTGGTAAGAATGCGCAGATAGGCCAGCAGATCCTTGATTTCCGGTCTGGAGAAGAACGAGGTTCCCCCGGAAATGCGATAAGGAATGCGGTTCTGCATCAGCATTTTTTCAAAAACCCGCGACTGGTGATTACCGCGATAAAGAATGGCGTAATCCTTGTACTGGGTCTTGTTAATAAAGTGATGCGCTATCAGCTCGCCGATCACCCTCTCGGCTTCGTGATCCTCATGATTTGCCGTCACCACTTTCAGCTCAGCGCCGTAACCCAGTTCGGAAAAAAGCCGCTTTTCAAATACATGTGGGTTATTGGCAATCAGGATATTTGCCGCTTTCAGAATGCGCTCAGATGAGCGGTAATTCTGCTCAAGCTTGATCACCTGCAAAGCGGGAAAATCTTCTTTTAGCAGCACAAGATTTTGCGGCCGCGCGCCGCGCCAGGAGTAGATGGACTGATCGTCATCTCCTACCACGGTAAAGCGGGCACGAGAACCCACCAGCAGTTTCACCAGCTCGTACTGGCTGGTGTTGGTGTCCTGATATTCATCCACCAGCAGGTAACGAATGCGCTGCTGCCACCGTTCCCGCACCTCCAGGTTGCGCTGGAAAAGCAGCGTGGGCAGCAGAATGAGGTCATCGAAGTCGAGCACGTTGCAGGACTTGAGGTGTTTGTCATACAGCCCGTAGCAATGAGCAAAGAGTTTATCTCTTTCCGACTGGGCGCCTGCCGCCGCACGGCCTGGATCCATCAGATCGTTTTTCCAGTTAGAGATCGTTGAAATCAGCTGTTGCAGCAGATTTTTATCGTTTTCCAGCCACTCTTCGGTCAGATCTTTCAGCAGCGCCAGCTGATCCTGGTCGTCAAACAGCGAGAAGTTGGATTTCATTCCCAGAGCAGCATATTCACGTTTAATGATCTCCAGCCCCAGCGTATGGAAGGTTGAAATCATTAACCCACGCGCTTCTTTGCGCCCCAGCGTTTGCGCCACGCGCTCTTTCATCTCTCGCGAGGCTTTATTGGTAAAGGTTACCGCAGCAATATGCCGGGCCTGGTAACCGCATTCGCGGATCAGGTGCGCTATTTTATTGGTGATCACGCGCGTTTTGCCCGACCCCGCACCGGCCAGTACCAGACAGGGTCCGGTAACAAATTCGACGGCATGTTGTTGGCCAGGATTCAGACGCATAGGGAAGTCGCTCGATGAAATGACAGAAGGAAAGAGAAATTCAGCGTGGTAGTATAGCCAGCAGCATCCATACGACTCAAGGTACGATCATGGCAAAAACCGCAGCAGCACTCCATATCCTTGTAAAGGAAGAGAAACAGGCGCAGGAGATTCTGGCTCAGCTGGAACAGGGCGCAGATTTCGAGAAACTGGCTAAAAAGCACTCCACCTGCCCTTCGGGTAAAAAAGGCGGTCACTTAGGTGAATTCAAGCAGGGCGCAATGGTACCCGCTTTCGATAAAGTGGTGTTCTCCTGCCCGCTTCTGGTGCCTTACGGCCCGCTGCATACCCAGTTCGGTTATCACGTGATTAAAGTGTTGTACCGCAACTAGCAGTAGTGCGCAGACGAAAAAAAAGAGCGGAATTCCGCTCTTTTTTATTTCAGGCCGGACACGCTGTTATCAGCCTGCTACAGCGATACGCTTCATGTCGGTCATGTAGCCACGCAGTTTACGGCCAACAGCTTCAATTGGGTGATGGCGAATCGCTTCATTGACGTCACGCAGCTGCGCGTTGTCGATGGCGGTTGAAGATGCCTTTTCTTTGCCCAAATCGCCCGGCTGCAAGGTGGTCATAAATTCTTTCAGCAGCGGAACTGCCGCGTAAGAGAAGAGGTAGTTACCATATTCAGCGGTGTCGGAGATAACCACGTTCATCTCATACAGACGCTTACGGGCGATGGTGTTCGCAATCAGCGGCAGCTCGTGCAGTGATTCGTAGTAAGCAGACTCTTCAATGATGCCCGCAGCCACCATGGTTTCAAACGCCAGCTCAACGCCCGCTTTCACCATGGCTATCATCACTACGCCTTCATCGAAGTAATCCTGCTCGGCAATTTTGCCTTCAAACTGCGGTGCCGTTTCGAAGGCGGTTTTACCGGTCTCTTCACGCCAGCCCAGCAGTTTTTTATCATCATTTGCCCAGTCAGCCATCATGCCGGAGGAGAATTCACCGGAGATGATGTCATCCATATGCTTCTGGAACAGCGGTGCCATAATGGTTTTCAGCTGCTCGGAGAGGGCATACGCACGAACTTTCGCCGGATTAGAGAGGCGATCCATCATCAGAGTAATGCCGCCCTGCTTCAGCGCTTCGGTCACGGTTTCCCAGCCGAACTGGATCAGTTTCTCGGCATAAGCGGGGTCGGTCCCTTCCGCTACCAGCTTGTCGAAGCAGAGCAGAGAACCGGCCTGCAACATGCCGCAGAGGATGGTCTGCTCACCCATCAGGTCAGATTTCACTTCTGCCACGAAGGAAGATTCCAGCACGCCAGCACGATGACCACCGGTCGCCGCGGCCCAGGCTTTGGCAATCGCCATGCCTTCGCCTTTTGGATCGTTTTCCGGGTGAACCGCAATCAGCGTTGGCACGCCGAAGCCACGTTTGTACTCTTCACGTACTTCGGTGCCAGGACATTTCGGCGCAACCATGACCACGGTGATATCTTTACGAACCTGCTCGCCCACTTCAACGATGTTAAAGCCGTGAGAGTAACCCAGCGCTGCGCCCTCTTTCATCAGCGGCTGAACCGCCTGCACCACGGCGGAGTGCTGCTTGTCCGGCGTCAGGTTAACCACCAGATCGGCCTGCGGGATCAGCTCTTCATAAGTTCCTACTTTGAAACCATTTTCAGTGGCTTTACGCCATGAAGCGCGTTTTTCAGCGATGGCTTCAGCGCGCAGGGCATAAGCGATATCCAGACCGGAGTCGCGCATGTTAAGGCCCTGGTTCAGGCCCTGAGCACCACAACCAACGATGACGACTTTTTTCCCTTTCAGGTAGCTTGCTTCGTCAGCAAATTCTTCACGTGACATGAAGCGACATTTACCTAATTGCGCCAGCTGATTGCGCAGGTTCAAAGTATTGAAATAGTTAGCCATGGAAACTCCGTATAGGGTTGGGTCGGTCTTTTATCTGGTGATGAGTCACAACGCTGCTCACCCTGAATAATTCCTATCATATGACAGGAAATGCATTGCTTAAATTGATATATTAACAACGTGATATTGCAAGAACTGCAACGCAAAAATGAGGCCTGTAGCGCATGGATTTACGTGACCTGAAACTGTTCCTTCACCTGGCCGAAAGCCGCCACTTCGGCCGCAGCGCGCGAGCAATGCATGTCAGCCCTTCCACGCTTTCGCGCCAGATACAGCGCCTTGAAGAGGATCTGGGCCAGGCGTTATTCCTGCGTGACAACCGCACAGTCACGCTGACCGATGCCGGGGATCAGCTTCGCCTGTTCGCACAGCACACGCTTTTGCAATACCAGCAGCTGCTCCATTCAATAGGCCAGAACGGCCCCTCACTCAGTGGGGAACTGCGCCTGTTCTGTTCGGTGACGGCGGCTTACAGCCATTTGCCGCCCATTCTTGACCGGTTTCGTGCTGAGCATCCGCTGGTTGAGATCAAACTGACCACAGGCGACGCCGCCGATGCAGTGGAAAAGGTTCAGAGCGCCGAAGCTGATATTGCTATTGCCGGCAGGCCGGAAACGCTTCCTGCCAGTATAGGTTTTACGCCGATTGGGCTGATCCCGCTTGTTCTGATCGCCCCGGCTCTGCCTTGTCCCGTTCGCACTCAGGCTACCCAGCCGGAACCGGACTGGTCAGAGATCCCCTTTATCCTGCCGGATCAGGGGCCTGCCCGACAGCGCATCGATCTCTGGTTCCGCCGTCGGCGTATCCCGAATCCGCTGATATACGCCACGGTGTCGGGCCATGAAGCGATAGTGTCGATGGTGGCGTTAGGGTGTGGCATTGCCCTGCTGCCGGATGTGGTGCTGGAGAACAGCCCGGAACCGATTCGCAACCGTATTCTTGAACTGGATAACGTGGAGATGGTCGCCCCGTTTGAGCTTGGCGTTTGCGTACAAAAAAAGCGGCTCAATGAGCCGCTTATTGATGCGTTCTGGTCGCTAATGTAGCTAACCCGCCAGGAAGAAACTGAACGCCGGGTTATGGGTTTCGTCATGAAAATCGTAACCCAGCGCCTGCAAATGCTCCTCAAACTGCGGTTCGCTCTCGCTCAGCTCAAAGCCTGCCAGCACCCGGCCATAGTCGGTGCCGTGGCTGCGATAGTGGAACAGGGAAATGTTCCAGTGCGTGCCGAGCGTTTGCAGGAAGCGCAGCAGCGCACCCGGCGCTTCAGGGAACTCAAAGCTGAACAGGCGTTCACGCAGCGGCTTGGAAGGACGACCACCCACCATATAACGCACGTGCAGCTTGGCCATTTCATCATCAGAGAGGTCAACAACTTTATAACCGCCCTCATCCAGCAGCGACAAAATTTCGCCCCGCTCTTCCAGACCACGCGTCAGACGCACACCGACAAAAATGCAGGCGTTATCAGCATTGGCGTAACGGTAGTTGAACTCGGTGACAGAACGGCCGCCCAGCAGCTGACAAAATTTCAGGAAACTGCCTTTCTGCTCTGGAATAGTGACGGCCAGCAGCGCCTCTCGTTGTTCTCCCAGCTCGCAACGTTCAGAGACGTAGCGTAAACCGTGAAAGTTTACGTTCGCCCCTGAAAGCACGTGCGCCAGGCGCTCTCCCTGAATCTGGTGCTGCTGAATATATTTTTTCATCCCGGCCAGCGCCAGCGCACCCGAAGGTTCTGCCACTGCCCGGACATCCTCAAACAGATCCTTCATCGCCGCACAGATAGCATCGCTGTCCACGGTGATGATGTCATCCAGATATTCCTGGCACAGGCGGAAGGTTTCGTTGCCGATGCGCTTCACCGCCACGCCTTCAGCAAACAGCCCGACGCGCGGCAGATCGACGGGATGCCCCGCATCCAGCGCCGCTTTCAGGCAGGCGGAATCTTCAGCTTCCACCGCGATCACTTTGATCTGCGGCATCAGCTGTTTGATCAGCACGGCAACACCAGCTGCCAGGCCGCCACCGCCCACGGGAACAAATACCCGATCAAGATGGGCATCCTGCTGCAACAGCTCCATCGCCAGCGTACCCTGCCCGGCTATCACCATCGGATGATCAAAAGGCGGCACAAAGGTGTAGCCTTTTAGCTCCGCCAGTTCGATCGCTTTGGCTTTGGCTTCATCGAAATTGGCCCCAAAAAGGAAGGTCTCACCGCCAAATGCCCTGACCGCATCCACTTTGATATCGGCAGTCGCCACTGGCATCACGATCAGCGATTTAATGCCTAACCGCGTTGCTGAAAGCGCCACGCCCTGAGCATGGTTACCCGCGGAAGCGGTAATCACTCCACGCGCTTTCTGCTCTTCATTCAGCGTTGAGATCATCGCGTAAGCGCCACGCAGCTTAAAGCTGTGCACCGGCTGGCGATCCTCACGCTTGACTAAAATGGTGTTGCCCAGACGGGAAGAGATCTTCTCCATCTTTTGCAACGGCGTAACCTGCGCCACTTCGTAGACCGGCGAGCGGAGAACCGCCCGCAGATACTCCGCGCCGCAAGGCTCGGCGGGTAGCGGTTGAGACTCAGCCATAATTGTCAGCCTCCCAGCTTGCTCTTGTCACGTACCGCACCTTTGTCTGCGCTGGTTGCCAGTAAGGCATAAGCACGCAGAGCATAAGAGACTTCACGTTCACGACCGTGTGGCGTGTAAGCCTCGCTACCACGGGCCTCTTCCTCTTCACGGCGGGCGTGCAGCTCATTGTCCGGCACCTCCAGCTTGATGCCGCGGTTAGGGATATCGATGTCGATGATGTCGCCATCTTTCACCAGCGCTATAGTGCCGCCGCTACCAGCTTCGGGTGAAACGTGGCCGATGGAAAGCCCGGAAGTCCCGCCCGAGAAGCGGCCATCGGTGATCAGCGCACAGCTTTTCCCCAGCCCCATAGATTTCAGATAGGTAGTTGGGTAGAGCATTTCCTGCATGCCTGGCCCGCCTTTAGGTCCTTCATAGCGGATAACCACCACATCACCGGCAACGACCTTGCCGCCCAGGATTGCGGCTACGGCATCATCCTGGCTTTCGTAAACTTTGGCCGGACCACGGAAGGTGTGGCTCTCTTTCTCCACGCCAGCGGTTTTAACAATACAGCCATCTTCCGCCATGTTGCCGTACAGCACCGCCAGACCACCATCCTGACTGAAAGCGAATTCACGCGAGCGAATACAGCCTTCCTGACGGTCATCATCCAGTGTCTCCCAGCGGCAGTCCTGCGAGAAGGCCTGCGTGGTACGGATGCCCGCAGGGCCAGCCCGGAACATCTTTTTCACATCTTCATTTTTGGTCAGCATGATGTCGTACTGATCCAGCGTTTCCTGCAAGCTGAGGCCCAGCACGTTACGCACGTCCTGATTCATCAGACCGGCACGGCTCAGTTCGCCCAGAATGCCGAACACGCCACCAGCGCGGTGTACGTCTTCCATATGATATTTCGGTGTGCTTGGCGCCACTTTACACAGGTGTGGCACCTTACGTGACAGGCGATCGATATCGGACATATTGAAGTCGATATCGCCTTCCAGCGCAGCAGCCAGCAGGTGCAGAACGGTATTCGTGGAACCTCCCATGGCGATATCCAGCGTCATGGCGTTCTCAAAAGCGGCTTTATTAGCGATGTTACGTGGCAGAGCCGTTTCATCATCCTGCTGGTAATAACGTTTAGTCAGTTCGACGATGCGCTTGCCAGCATTCAGGAACAGCTCTTTACGGTCTGCATGGGTAGCCAGCAGCGAGCCGTTGCCCGGTTGCGAAAGGCCCAGCGCTTCGGTCAGGCAGTTCATCGAGTTAGCGGTAAACATGCCAGAACAGGAGCCACAGGTTGGGCAGGCTGAGCGTTCAATCTGCTCGCTATCCGCATCGCTGACGTTAGGGTTTGCACCCTGAATCATCGCGTCAACCAGGTCCAGCTTAATGATTTTGTCAGAGAGCTTGGTTTTACCCGCTTCCATCGGGCCGCCGGAGACGAAGATCACCGGAATATTCAGACGCAGGGAAGCCATCAGCATTCCCGGCGTGATTTTGTCGCAGTTGGAGATACAGACCATGGCATCAGCACAGTGGGCATTTACCATGTACTCGACGGAGTCTGCGATCAGTTCACGCGACGGCAGGGAGTAAAGCATGCCGCCATGACCCATCGCGATCCCATCATCCACCGCAATGGTGTTGAACTCTTTTGCCACGCCGCCGGAAGCTTCAATCTGCTCGGCAACCAGCTTACCCATATCACGCAGGTGAACGTGGCCAGGGACAAACTGGGTAAAGGAGTTAACTACCGCAATGATTGGCTTGCCGAAATCGTCATCGGTCATTCCGGTTGCGCGCCATAAGGCACGGGCGCCGGCCATATTGCGGCCATGGGTGGTGGTTGCGGAACGTAACTTAGGCATGCTCATACTCCAGAATCAGATAGTGCGCGGGCGCTATACGACGCCCGCTCAGGTATTTTTTATTATGGGTTAACTGAATCCAGCCAGCCCCATTTGTCTTCCGTTTCGCCGGTGAACAGGCCAAAGAACGCAGACTGAATACGTGCGGTAACCGGGCCACGCTTGCCTTCACCCACCTGAATACCGTCAACGCTACGGACAGGGGTGATTTCAGCAGCAGTACCCGACATAAAGACTTCATCCGCCAGATAGAGTGATTCGCGCGACAGCACCTGCTCGCGAACTTCAATACCCATATCTTTTGCCAGCTTGATGATGGCATCACGGGTGATCCCCGGCAGCGCAGAAGAGGTGAATGGTGGGGTAAAGAGAATACCATCCTTCACCTCGAACAGGTTTTCACCCGCGCCTTCAGAGATGTAACCCTGAGTATCCAGAGCGATACCTTCCTGATAGCCGTGACGACGCGCTTCGCTACCGACCAACAGTGAGGAGAGGTAGTTGCCCCCCGCCTTCGCCGCGGTTGGGATAGTGTTTGGCGCTACGCGGTTCCAGGAGGAAACCATCGCATCAATACCTTGCTCCAGGGCTTCTGCACCCAGATAGGCGCCCCATGGGAAGGCAGCGATGATCACATCAGTGCTGAAACCTTCTGGTGGGTTAACGCCCAGGCCGACATCCCCGACAAATACCAGCGGACGGATATAAGCACTTTTAAGTTTATTCACGCGCAGTACTTCACGGCACGCTTCCATCAGTTCGTCGACGCTCTGGCTGACAGGGAAACGGTAAATCTTGGCAGAATCATGCAGGCGCTGCATGTGCTCACGATGGCGGAAGACTACCGGGCCTTTGTGCGAGTCGTAGCAGCGGACGCCTTCAAAGACAGACGTACCGTAGTGCAGTGCATGGGACATCACGCTGACTTTCGCGTCTTCCCACTTAACCATCTCGCCATTGAACCAGATAAAGTCAGCTTTCTTCGTCATTCTTATTTCCTTTCGCGCTCAGGCGCGGATTTGTTGTGTTGTCTGTTGTTGGATCTGGACGTACGCGACATCCATCAGCTTGTTTAATTGTGTTGACAGTAAATCGACTGGACGCTGACTGGCAACGGTCATTTCAATATTAATGTTGTCGGCGTTGCTTCCTGTCGCCATGTTCATGGCGCAGACCTGAAAACCACGGTGGCGCACGACGCGTAATATACGCTCCAGTATTTCGGGTCTGAAACGGGCTTCGATAGACAATTGATGCTGCATCATGAGGTTTTCTCCATCATATTTTCGTTGCTGGCACCCGGCGGCACCAGTGGCCAGACGTTCTCATGCTCGTCAATTGCGACGTGGAGCATGTATGGCCCTTCACTTTGCAGCAAAGCGTCTAGTGCGGCTTCGACCTGATCTTTACGGGTAATGCGCTGGCCGGGAATATTGAAAGCGCTGGCCAGTGTGAGGAAATCGGGATTATCAGAGAGATTGGTTTCACTGTAGCGTTCAGAGAAGAACAACTGCTGCCACTGGCGAACCATTCCCAAACGCTGGTTATCGATCAGCACAATTTTTACCGGCAGCTGCTTGCGTTTAAGGGTTCCCAGCTCCTGCACGTTCATCATGAAGGAGCCGTCGCCCGAGACGCAAATTACCGTATCTTCAGGGCGGGCTACCTGTGCACCCACTGCGGCTGGCAGACCAAAACCCATCGTGCCTAATCCGCTGGAGGTGATGAAGTTTTCCGGGCGGTTAAAGCTCATATGCTGGGCTGCCCACATCTGGTGCTGACCAACATCTGTGGTAACTACTGCGCTGGCTGGCTTACGATCCGATAACTGTTTCAGGAACAGCGGCGCGAAAATAGCTTCGCCGGGATGGTCGTAACGCCAGCCATTTTCCGCTTTCAGCTGCTGGACGTGCTGACGCCAGGCAGCGATCTCTACCGGCTGATACAAATCCGGCAGCATTTTATTTAAGTCGCCTTGCAGGGCAACGTGTGCCTGACGCAGTTTATTCAGTTCAGCCGGGTCGATATCCATGTGAATCACGCTGGCTTCAGGCGCAAAGGTATTCAGTTTTCCGGTAACACGGTCATCAAAGCGTGCCCCTACAGCGATCAGCAGGTCGCACTGTTGGACTGCATAGTTTGCGGCTTTAGTGCCATGCATACCCAACATACCCAGATAACAGGGATCTTGTTCATCCGGCGTACCCAGACCTTTAAGAGTTGCCACGCAGGGAATACCGGTCTCTTTAGCGAACGCTCGCAACGCTTCAACCGCCCCCGCCATTCCCACGCCGCCGCCGACATACAGAATCGGCTTTTTCGCCTGAGCCAGCAGCGCACGTGCCTGCTGCAACGCCTGATGGGGATGGTCAGCTTCGGCTTCTACCGGCATCAGATGCGCCGTGAATTCGCCAACAGCTAACTGGATATCTTTAGGAATGTCGATCAGTACCGGGCCGGGGCGGCCCGACTGAGCAATGGCAAAAGCTTCAGCCATCACTTCCGGAAGTTCCTCCAGCGTTTCGACCAGAAAGCTGTGTTTGGTACAGGAGAGGGACATTCCCAGTACATCGATTTCCTGGAATGCATCCGTCCCGATAAATGCAGAAGAGACCTGGCCGGTGATTGCAACAACAGGAACGGAATCCATCATGGCATCCGCCAGGCCAGTGATCAGGTTGGTGGCACCGGGGCCAGAGGTAGCAATGCAAACGCCCACTTTTCCGGTAGAACGCGCGTAGCCGATGGCGGCCATTGCTGCGCCCTGCTCATGGCGGCAGAGTAGGTGTTCGACGCCTCCGTCATAGAGCGCATCATAGACAGGCATGATCGCCCCACCCGGATAGCCGAAAACAGTCTCGACACCCTGCGTACGCAACGCCTGAACCACCCACTGAGCACCATTCATAGTTATTTCCCCGCCTTCAGCCTGGAACAACAGCATTTTATTCTACTGTTCATCTTCTGTTCCTCTGTCGTTGATAACCTGCCAAAAAAAAACCCCCAGACCTTTCGGTGCGGGGGTTCTTCTGAAATCAGGCTTGATTTTTAAGCCTTTCTTTCTCCGAGCGTAGCCCCGCACGGCGTGATAATAATCACGACGACGTTAAGAAGGACCAGGCTAATGACTCGTAGAAGGGCTTTCATTTGTATTCGGTATATTCGCTAATTCGAAGTAATGCCTACAGAGTTATCACAGTTAGTGAGATGAATTCAACTTTTTTCACCATTTAATTTTATTGCTGACTTCACAAAAAGCATAAAAACAAAGGTTATTCAGTCAATAAGACAAATAGTGAAAAATATTCATTACGCCCTTGTCGTAACAAAAAGCGTGCAAAAAAAGCGCTTCTCATTACAGGAATAAGGCTCTTACCTTTTGTATCAATCTTGTAGTGCTGGCGCAAAAGTATGCGGGCTGGCTCGGCAGAACCACTATCTCATCTGGAAAATAACCTGCGGAGGGAAGAGGCTGGAGCAAACAAGGAGGATTTATGTCGCTATCTGTCGCCTATACCCGGGCCGCTCTCGGAATTACAGCCCCCCTGGTCTCTGTTGAAGTCCATATCAGTAACGGACTGCCCGCGCTTTCACTGGTAGGACTTCCAGAAACCACCGTCAAAGAGGCACGCGATCGGGTGCGCAGTGCGATCATTAATTGTGGTTTCACCTTTCCGGCAAAGCGGATTACCGTCAATCTTGCCCCGGCCGATCTGCCTAAAGAGGGCGGCAGATACGATCTCCCTATCGCGATAGCCATTCTGGCGGCCTCAGAGCAGATCCCTGTAGATAAACTGTCACAGTTTGAATTCCTGGGCGAGTTAGCTTTAACAGGCGCTCTGCGGGGCGTTCAGGGGGCGATCCCTGCTGCGCTGGCAGCCACTCAGGCGCAGCGACAGTTAATCCTCTCTACGGATAATCTGGACGAGGCAGGCCTGATCCAAAATGGTACGAGCTTGCTCAGTCATCATCTCCTTGATATCTGCCACTTTTTAGCAGGAGAGATCGAGCTTAAAGTCGCCCGTTGTGAGCGCACTGCGGCCCCCTGGCGGGGCGGGGATCTGAATGAGATTGTTGGACAGCAGCAGGCAAAGCGGGCGTTAGAGATTTGTGCCGCAGGAGGCCATAACCTTCTGCTTGCAGGCCCTCCCGGCACAGGAAAAACCATGCTGGCCACCCGGCTCAATGGCCTGATGCCGCCATTAAGCGATAAAGAGGCCCTGGAGAGCGCGGCCATTGCCAGCCTGGTCAGTAGCGGCATGATGCATAAACAATGGCGTCAGCGGCCTTTCCGGGCGCCTCATCACACTTCATCACGTTATGCTCTGGTTGGCGGCGGCGCCATACCAAAACCCGGCGAAATCTCTCTGGCCCATAACGGCGTGCTGTTTCTGGATGAATTACCAGAATTTGATCGCAAAACGCTGGAGGCACTCAGGGAGCCGCTGGAATCCGGGGAGATTTCCCTTTCACGTGCGCGGGCCAGGGTAACCTATCCCGCCCGCTTTCAGCTGATAGCCGCAATGAACCCCAGTCCGACAGGTCATTATCAGGGCACACATAATCGCAGCACCCCACAACAGACCCTTCGCTATCTTAATAAGCTTTCCGGCCCCTTCCTGGACAGGTTTGACCTGTCTCTGGAGGTCCCTCTCCTTCCTGCCGGCTCGCTAAGCCAACAGAGTAAAGCCTGCGAGAGCAGCCAAACCGTCCGGGAAAGAGTGCTGGCAGCCCGTGTGCGCCAGATTAATCGCGCCGACAAAATCAATACGTTGCTGACGCCTCAGGAGATCCTGCGTGACTGTAAGATAAGTACTAAGGATGCGGAGTGGCTGGAGGAGGTGCTTAACCAACTGGGATTATCTGTGAGGGCCTGGCAACGCATTCTTAAAGTGGCCCGAACGATAGCGGATCTGGCACAGCAAGAAGATATCCGGCGCGCGCATCTGCATGAAGCGTTAAGTTATCGGGGGATTGACAGGTTACTCATTCACTTGCAAAAGAGCCTGGAATAGAAAAAGGGGCCGCAGCCCCTTTTTGCTTAATCATCGCTATCCGTATAGTCTTCAACACCTTCCATCTGTGGCTTGCCACCAGAAAGCGTATGAAAACGCTTTGGACGTTTGATACGTGTCATATACTTTGACCAGACCCGTTCTGCTTCACTCTGTGGTTCGCGAATACCGCGACACACTTCGATGAACAGACGCTCTTCTTCCGTCACAGGCTCACGCTTTGCCAGATCCAGCTCATTAAAAGCGTAACCATAACGCTCAAGAAGTTGGGCTTCTTTGATGGTGAAATCACCATGACGCGAGAATCCGCGAGGGTAATGTTTGTTATCAAAAAAACGATTCGTTGTTGCGAAGCTTTCCGCCATTTTACACGCTCCTGACTCTTTTATGGCCGTGCTATTTATGGCGCGGAGTATTAGATAGGCTTGACAGAGTGTAAAACAAAACATTTAAATCATAACGACAAATGTTTTTTAGGAGATGGATGTGGATACGGAATTATTGAAGACCTTTCTGGAAGTGAGCAGAACCCGCCACTTTGGACGTGCCGCTGAAGCGCTCTATCTCACTCAATCTGCCGTCAGTTTTCGCATCAGGCAGCTTGAAAATCAGCTGGGAGTGAACCTTTTTACCCGTCATCGTAACAATATACGGCTGACCTCCGCCGGTGAACGCCTGTTGCCTTACGCCGAGAGCCTGATGAGTACGTGGATAATGGCAAAAAAGGAGGTCTCACACACGCAGCAGCATCATGAGCTTTCTATTGGAGCCAGTGCATCGCTGTGGGAGGCTTACCTTACGCCGTGGCTTCAGACGCTCTACGAGAACCGGGAAAGCCTGCACCTTGAGGCTCGCGTTGCTCAGCGTCATTTATTAGTAAAGCAGCTTCATGAGCGTCAGCTGGATCTGCTGATCACCACTGAGGCACCTAAGATGGATGAATTAACCAGTGAGCAAATCGGGCATATCTCGTTAACGCTGTACCGGTCGAGAAAATCGGATAAACGCGAGAAATATGACTACATTAAGCTGGAGTGGGGCGCAGATTTTCATCAGCATGAAAGCTATCTGGCCGGTGCAGATGATGTGCCGGTGCTGACCACAACGTCGGCTCATTTAACCCGACAACTGCTTCATACCACTGGCGCATGCGCCTTTTTACCGGATATCTGGCACAACGAATACCCGGATCTGACCATCATTCCCGATACGCCAGTGGCAGTAAGGCCGCTGTATGCCGTGTGGTTGCAGAACAGCGATCAGCAAGCGCATATCCGTCAGCTGCTCAAGTTCCCGGTGAATATGCAGTAAATTGACCACAATAATCATCTGTAACGGCCATTTAGTGGCCGTTTTTCGTTTATTTTACCGGCACTATTTAGCAAGTACGGGCCAGATATTGGCGTTTTGGGTGAGAAAATCAGAATGTTGATGAGCGAGCGCTCATTAATTCTGCGCCTGAAAGCTGGGAGATGAGTTTATTGAGGACAAAAAAAATCCTTTGCCGGAGCAAAGGATTATTTTTATTTTGGCAGGGGCGGAGAGACTCGAACTCCCAACACCCGGTTTTGGAGACCGGTGCTCTACCAATTGAACTACGCCCCTAAAAGGGTGGCGGAACGGACGGGGCTCGAACCCGCGACCCCCTGCGTGACAGGCAGGTATTCTAACCAACTGAACTACCGCTCCACCGATTCTGTACTGATTTCAGAAAAATTCTTCTGACTTCAGGTA
>NZ_JBCHVC010000007.1:0-133274 GCF_039023495.1 Erwinia magellanica | reverse complement strand
CTCCGCAGGCGCGGCGCGATCCCCGCCGGCGCAGAAAAAAGGAAAGAAAAGGCCCCGCGCTGACGCACGGGGCCTTTTTTTATGCCTCATCCGGCGTGAAAACCTTCCGATAAAAATGCTAATCAGGAATTCTGCTCCGTTTGACAAGGAGATCTTCCGGCGTATTTATATTAATGAAGGCATCAGGATCATCAAAGTCCACCGCTACACCGCCCGCTTCCTTCAGGAAAAACATAAGCTTACGATCGCCACGCTGAAGATATTGTTCAAGCATTTCAACTCTGTCACGATGAATAATCGCGTGAGTAGGATGATCCCGCCCGTTACTACAAGCCCAGGCGGCTTTAGCGTCTGATTTACCGTTCCATAGCTGTGCAACCAGATCAGGCGGCAGGAAAGGCGTATCGCAGGAAGCAAAGACGGCCCAGTCAGTAGTGATATGCTGTAAAGCAGCAAGCATACCAGCCAGCGGGCCGGCAAAACCCGGGAAAGAATCGGTTAAAACGCGGCAGCCGCTTTTCTGATAGCATTCGCCATTTCTGTTGGCGCTGAGTATAACCTCCGCGACCTGAGGTTGCAGCCGCGCCAGGACGTGCCGATAGAGCGGTTCGCCCCTGAAGTTAACCAGTCCCTTATCTTCGCCATTCATCCGTGACCCTTTTCCGCCAGCAAGAATGACCCCGGTCACCTTTTCATTCGTATTGTATGATTTGTGAACCATTCCGCTGGTCACCTCTCTGTTCAAGTAAAATTAATGCTGATAACCTGGCTACTCATTTAGTCTGACAGGAAGCTTGCCATGAAATGCCATCGCCTCAATGAACTGATCTCCCTGCTGCAACCTGAATGGCAGAAGGAGCCAGACCTTACGCTGATGCAATTTTTACAGAAACTGGCCACGGAGTCAGGTTTTACTGGCCCGATAACCGAACTCACCGACGATATGCTGATTTATCATCTCAAAATGCGCGGCAGCGATAAAAACGAACCGATCCCCGGTCTGAAGAAAGATTATGAAGAGGATTTCAAAACGGCTCTGCTTCGGGCGCGTGGCGTTATCAAAGATTAAATCCCTGCCACCATCCGGCATCAGCAGGATTTAATGATAGTATTACCGGCTACTTCACGTGATGAGCATGCCGGATGAAAGAGCCAGCTTTTAACTTTCAACAATTACATCCTGACACCATCCTTGATGCGCTCTGGGAGACCGGGATCCGCGTTGAGTCAGGGCTAACCGCGCTCAACAGCTATGAAAACAGGGTTTACCAATTCTCTGATGAAGAGAGAATGCGCTATGTGGTGAAGTTTTACCGGCCCCAGCGCTGGTCGCCACAGCAGATCGAGGAAGAGCATCAGTTCACCGCTGAGCTACTGGCCGATGAAGTTCCCGTCGCCGCACCGCTGGTATTGCAGGGAAAAACGCTTCACCAGCATCAGGGTTATCTGTATACCGTCTTTCCCAGCCTGGGAGGACGCCAGTATGAAACCGATAATTACGACCAGCTCGAATGGGTGGGGCGTTACCTGGGGCGAATTCATCAAACGGGACGTAAAAGCTCGTTTACCGAGCGGCCCACTATTGGACTGGATGAGTACATCGCGCAACCACTCCAGGTGCTTGAAGCCAGTAGTTTAATTCCCCGCAAGCTGAAAGAAGCTTTATTGACCAGCGTGCGCCTGATAGGCACAACTTTACAAAATTGCTGGCATACTCAGTGGCACGCTTTGCGTCTGCATGGAGACTGCCACCCCGGCAATATTCTCTGGCGAGACGGTCCGCTGTTTGTCGACCTTGATGATGCCCGTAATGGTCCAGCGGTGCAGGACCTATGGATGTTGATTAACGGCGACATTCAGGAGCAAAGGCTACAGTGGGATATCCTGCTGGAAGCGTACAGCGAGTTTTGCGAGTTCGACACACACGAATTGTCACTGATTGAGCCTTTACGCGCCATGAGGATGGTTTATTATCTGGCGTGGGTCGTTCGCCGCTGGCAAGATCCTGCATTTCCTGCCAGTTTTCCGTGGATGACGGATGAAGATTTCTGGCGCAGACAGATCGCTATTTTTAACGAGCAGGCCAGGTTGTTGCAGGAGCCACCGCTTCAGCTTATGCCCGCATTCTAAGGCTGGTCGCCTTTTCCGATCCGCCCCTATTGTCAGGAGAGAGTTTTACAATGAAAAAGATTTGGTTTGCACTGGTTGGTATGGTTCTGGCCTTTAGTGCTTCGGCCGCGCAGTTTACTGATGGCCAGCAATACGTGACGATGCAGAAGCCTGCCACGGGTGAACCACAGGTTCTTGAATTCTTCTCTTTCTTCTGCCCACACTGCTATGAATTTGAGCGTGTCTGGCACGTTAGCGATGCCGTAAAAAAAGGCCTGCCTGCCAACACCAAAGTCACTAAATATCATGTAGAGTTCCTTGGCGGTGATATGGGGAAAACGGTCACACAGGCCTGGGCTGTGGCAATGGCCCTGGGTGTGGAAGATAAGATCACTGCCCCACTCTTTGAGGGTATTCAGAAAACGCAAAGCATTACCGATCCAGCCAGCCTGAAAGATGCTTTTGTCAAAGCAGCGGGTATTAAGCCAGAAGAGTACGATGCGGCCTGGAACAGCTTTGTAGTGAAATCGCTGGTTGCTCAGCAGGAAAAAGCGGCCGCTGATGTCGACCTGCGTGGTGTGCCTGCTATGTTTGTTAACGGCAAATATATGGTAAATAACGGCGGCCTGGATACCAGCTCAATGGATAACTACGTTCAGCAATATGCTAATGTTGTGAAATTCCTGATTACCCAGAAGTAAGAGTTCGCTCTTTTGCTGACGCCGGCTAATGCCGGCGTTACTGTTTCCGGGCCTGGCAGAACAATCCTGAAATAACTCTCCGCAAGGGCCTGAATTTCTGAAAAAAGGCCGCGATAATGTTGACAATAATAATTACTATCCACATATAACGCCTTCCGTAGAATCTGCAATAAATCCTGGAAATAAAATTTAATCAATTGAATTTATTATTCTTTTATTAACCTAAAAAAATAATATCCTGTTCATTTGCTTTCCTTCGTAAAATTACACACAAACTTATCCACAAGTTGTTCTTGCGTGGCGTGCCGCAAAATTTCCCCTTCAGTGAAGTTTATCTGCCAGGATATTTCATCTTTACTGCCCAGCTGTGGCATCCTTATCCCTATTGAAGACACTAAAGAAGAACGTGACGACTTATGGCACAGATTGCAGAAAACCCGCTCATCCTGGTAGATGGATCTTCTTATCTCTATCGCGCTTATCATGCGTTTCCGCCACTTACTAACAGTGCCGGGGAACCGACAGGGGCTATGTATGGCGTGCTGAATATGTTGCGCAGCCTGCTGTTGCAATATAAACCCAGCCATGTGGCGGTGGTGTTTGATGCCAAAGGCAAAACGTTCCGTGACGAACTGTTTGAACATTACAAATCGCATCGCCCTCCGATGCCGGATGATCTGCGTGCTCAGATAGAGCCTCTGCATAATATGGTCAGGGCGATGGGGCTGCCGCTGCTGGCCGTAAACGGGGTGGAAGCAGATGATGTTATTGGCACCCTGGCGCTGGAAGCAGAGAAATTAGGGAAACCGGTGTTAATCAGTACCGGCGATAAAGATATGGCTCAGCTGGTGACGCCCGATATCACGCTGATTAACACCATGAATAACGCTATCCTTGGCCCCGATGAGGTAGTGGAGAAATTTGGTGTTCCACCTCACCTCATTATCGACTTCCTGGCGTTGATGGGTGACTCATCCGATAACATTCCTGGTGTACCGGGTGTCGGCGAAAAAACTGCGCAGGCTCTGTTACAGGGATTGGGTGGTATCAAATCGATTTATGAAGATCTGGATAAGGTATCGGGCCTGACCTTCAGGGGCGCCAAAACCATGGCTGCCAAGCTTGAGCAAAACAAAGAGCTCGCTTTCCTCTCTTATCAGCTGGCCACTATCAAAACGGATGTGGAGCTGGAATTAACCTACGAGCAGCTCACCGTCAACGAGCCAGCCGTGGAAGATCTGCTGGGTATGTTCCGTCATTACGAATTCAAACGCTGGATTACCGATCTGGAAGAGGGAAAATGGCTCCAGGGTAAGAAAAGTCAGCCCGCTGCTAAAAAAGCCCTGGTTGAAAAGGTGGAAGAGCAGGTGGAAGCCACCAGTATCTTATCTGCTGATGGTTACGTCACAATCCTTGATGAGGCCACCTTTGAGAGCTGGGTGAAGAAAATTCAGCAAAGCGAACTTTTCGCGTTTGATCTTGAGACCGATTCGCTGGATACGCTTAGCGCAAACATCGTGGGGCTGTCGTTTGCCGTCGCGCCTGGCGAAGCGGCTTATTTGCCAGTGGCCCATGACTATCTGGATGCGCCCGCGCAGCTGGATCGTAACAGCGTTCTTGCTCGCCTTAAGCCGCTGCTGGAAGATGCAAACCTGCTGAAAGTTGGCCAGAACCTGAAATACGATCGTGGCGTGCTGAAAAACTATGATATCGAGCTGGCAGGGATCAAATTTGACACCATGCTTGAATCTTACGCCCTCAACAGCGTTACCGGGCGGCATGATATGGATTCTCTGGCTTCCCGTTGGCTGAATCATAAAACCGTATCGTTTGAAGATATCGCTGGCAAAGGCAAGAAACAGTTAACCTTTAATCAGATAGCCCTGGAACAGGCTGCGCATTACGCCGCAGAAGATGCCGATGTCACCCTTCAGCTGCATCTGAAAATGTGGCCAGAGCTGGAAAAAGAACAAGGCCCGAAAGCGGTCTTTGAAAATATAGAAATGCCGCTGGTCACCGTGATTTCGCGCATTGAGCGTAATGGCGTGCTGATCGATCAGGGCATTCTTGCCGCCCATTCTAAAGAGCTGACTTTACGCCTGGCAGAGCTGGAGCAGAAAGCGCATGAGCTGGCTGGCGAACCGTTCAACCTCTCTTCGCCCAAGCAGCTGCAAACTATTCTGTTTGAAAAGCAGGGAATTAAGCCTACCAAAAAAACGCCTGGCGGCGCACCTTCCACCAGTGAAGAGGTCCTGGCGGAGCTGGCGCTGGATTATCCGCTGCCGAAAGTGATCCTTGAGAACCGCAGCCTGGCCAAGCTGAAGTCGACCTATACCGATAAATTGCCACTGATGATAAACCCTGTAACCGGGCGTGTTCATACTTCCTATCACCAGGCGGTGACAGCCACAGGACGGCTCTCTTCTACCGATCCGAATCTGCAAAATATCCCGGTGAGAAATGATGAGGGGCGGCGTATTCGTCAGGCCTTTATCGCCTCTAAAGGCCATAAAATTGTGGCAGCCGACTATTCACAGATTGAGCTGCGCATCATGGCGCACCTGTCGCAGGATAAAGGGTTACTGGAGGCCTTTGCCGAAGGTCAGGATATCCACCGGGCAACGGCCGCAGAAGTCTTCGGTATGGCGCTGGATAAGGTGACTGGCGAGCAGCGTCGCAGCGCCAAGGCGATCAACTTTGGCCTGATCTACGGTATGAGCGCGTTTGGCCTGTCGCGGCAGCTGAATATTGGCGCTGGCGAAGCGAGAAAGTATATGGATCTCTACTTCGAACGCTATCCGGGCGTTTTACGCTATATGGAAAACACCCGGCAGCAGGCTGCTGAAAAAGGTTATGTCTCTACGCTGGACGGGCGCCGTCTCTATCTGCCTGATATCAATGCCAGCAATGCGATGCGCCGTAAGGCGGCTGAACGTGCAGCGATCAATGCGCCAATGCAGGGTACGGCAGCCGATATCATTAAAAAAGCGATGATAGCCGTCGACGGCTGGCTGACGCCGCAGACCACGCCAGAGGTAAAAATGATCATGCAGGTACACGATGAACTGGTATTTGAAGTTAAAGCCTCTGAAGTGGAAGCGGCAACGGCAAAAATCCGTGAACTGATGGAAAACAGCATGAAACTGGATGTGCCACTCAGGGTTGATGTGGGGGTGGGCGATAACTGGGAACAGGCTCATTAAAACCCGGCGAATGTCAGGGATGAGGCTGATTTCTCTGAGGATTCAGTCTCATGTTCTGTCCATAAGAAAATGCTTTAGTTAATCGCTTCAGCCAGGCCGCCGATACGGCTAATGCGGAAAGCTTCGCCTAACCGGTTATCGCTAAAGCACTTTTTTTGTAATTAAGCTACAGGCAGGCTCTTTTTATGTGACCTGAGTTGGATAACACCCGGTGTTTTATGAAAATTAACTACAAAAAACCCTTTTGAGGGCTGAAAAAATCATGTAGAGTTTAAGACGTAGGGTACAGAGGTAAGATGTTCTATCTTTCAGACCTTTTACTTCACGTAATCGGATTTGGCTGAATATTTAGCCGCCCCAGTCATTTATGACTGGGGCGTTTTTTATTGGGCGCGGCTCCAGAGACAGCAAGCTTATTCGGCAGGGATTTCTTCTTCCACAGCAGGAGGGAGTTCGCTGAACCAGGTATCCAGCTGCTGAGTTAACTTATCGACGCCGATCCTCTTCAGAGAAGAGAACATTTCTACGCGCACATCTCCCACAAAGCCTTTTGCCGCTTCGCGCACGACGTTCAGCTGGGCTTTACGCGCACCAGAAGCCAGCTTGTCGGCTTTGGTTAACAGCACCAGCACCTGGATGCCGCTCTGCACTGCCCACTTAATCATCTGCGTATCGAGATCCTTAAGCGGATGGCGAATATCCATCAACACCACCAGACCTTTCAGGCATTCACGCATTTGCAGGTATTCCGCCAGCGCTTTTTGCCACTTCAGTTTCATCTCTTCCGGCACTTCGGCATAGCCATAGCCTGGTAAATCCACCAGTCGGTAGCCCTCTGCAACCTGAAACAGGTTGATCAGCTGCGTACGTCCCGGCGTTTTACTGGTACGGGCCAGACTTTTTTGATTTGTCAGAGTATTTAGCGCGCTGGATTTGCCCGCGTTTGAGCGGCCGGCAAACGCCACTTCAAGTCCGGTATCGGCTGGAAGGTGACGGATGTCAGGTGCACTGGTGACAAAATGGGTAACGTGATAATTCCAGCCAGACAAAATAAAAACTCCAGATATAAGAACAATTGCGCAGAGTATACCCTGTATAGAATGAAAGCGCCCAACCGACCTTCAGTCAGTCGGGGTTTTGTAGGAGATCTGCCATTAAATATGCCAGAGCTTTCCTCTTTTTAGCGGCTTTGAGAGAGTGATAGTAGTTATATATCAAACAAATACAGGTTCTTGTGCCGGGCGGACGCAAATTTGTTGCCAACCCTGCCTTGTGAGTTTGACTATATAGTCTAAAGTATCTGGCAGAACCAGGAGGGTTCCCTTCAGGAAGAAGTGCTCAGGGAGATCAGGAAGATCTGGAGCAGGGATGGAATGTGCCGGGAATACAGCACCACAGGGAAAGGATAGAGTCCAGGAAAGGACGCTCAGGCAAAGGAAAACCGGGATGTTGTGTGCTAAAAAGGATGCTGACTAAGTCAGTCCTTCTGCGGAAGGTGCGAAAAAAGGCGACAGGGTGACCTGCCGCCTTTTTTCTTTGTCTGCTTTCTGCTAGATTTCGCCGCAATTCTATACTGAATATAAAACGTCTGAGAGCAGAAACCATGAAGCAACCTACACGCGCGCCCCAGGGCCAGAAACCGGCAGCAAAAACGAAGCGTAAAACGCGTGATGAAATCAACACCGAAGCGCGTGACCGTAAGCGTGACAAAAAACATCGCGGCAACGCTTCGGGTAGCCGGGCCAATCCGGTCACTGCTAATCAGAAGGGTAGCGGCGGCGCCACCACCAAAGATCCTCGTATTGGCAGCAAAAAGCCGATCGCTCTGGGCCCGGTCACTGCGGAAACGCAGAGCGTGAAAAAACCGGCGAAGGCCGCAAAACCGGCGGAACAGAAAAAAGTTCGTCTCTCTCCCGAAGAGGAGCTTGCCTCGCTGGAAAATAACGAGCGTCTTGATGCGCTGCTGGATCGTCTGGAAAAAGGTGAAACCCTGCCAGCGGAAGAGCAGGCCTGGCTTGATCAGACGCTTGACCGCATCGACGTGCTGATGGAAGAGCTTGGTATCGCGCTGGATGACGATGTGGAAGATGATGAAGCCGAAGAAGATATGTATCGCCTGCTGAAAGGCGGCAACTGATCTTTAGCGTTCTTAGCCCAAAATTGAGGTGGCGCAGCGTTGTGCTGCCTTTTTATAAAGGTTTCTCTACTGATGAATTGGCCTGGATCAATTTTCTTGCTGATTCTGCTATGCAGCCTGGGATGGTTATTCGTTAAACTACGGCGTCTTTCGCGGTTAAAAACCCGACTGCACAAGGCCACCGTCCGCCAACGCTTAAGGCACTCTCCTCACATCCGACGGTCGGCACCCAGACGCCAACGCAGGAGTGACCATTGTGATGCAGATGATTGAATGGGATCAGCAGCTGATTCAGAAGTACAACATCTCGGGTCCTCGCTATACCTCCTATCCCACCGCGCTTGAATTTTCTGCGGACTACGACGAAGCCGCCTTCCTTCAGGCAACCCAGCGCTATCCCGATCGCCCCCTGTCGCTCTATATCCACATTCCGTTTTGCCATCGTCTTTGCTATTTCTGCGGATGTAATAAAGTCGTTACTCGCCAGCAGCATAAAGCCGAAGCTTACATAGAGGCCTTAACGGTTGAGATCCAGAGCCGGGCCGCCTTATTCCGGCATCGCACCGTAACCCAGATGCACTGGGGCGGGGGAACACCAACCTATCTGAGTAAATCGCAAATCACGCGTCTTATTCAGACTTTGCGGGCATCGTTTAGCTTCAGTGAAGAGGCGGAATTATCGATTGAGGTGGACCCGCGCGAAATTGAGCTGGATATGCTGGATCACCTGCATGATCACGGTTTCAACCGGCTGAGCATGGGTGTTCAGGATTTTAATAAAGAAGTACAGGAGAAGGTTAACCGCGTTCAGGATGAGCAGACGATAGTGGCGCTGACAGAGCGTGCCCGACAAACAGGCTTTGCCTCAACCAGCCTTGACCTTATTTATGGGCTGCCGATGCAAACGCCGGAAAGCTTTGCGTTTACGCTGAAAAAGGTGATTGAGCTGAATCCTGACCGGCTTAGCGTATTCAATTACGCTCATATGCCGACCCTGTTTGCCGCACAGCGCAAAATCAAAGAGGCTGACCTGCCTTCAGCTCAGCAAAAGCTGGATATTTTGCAGCAAACCGTCCGCATGCTGACCGCTGAAGGATACCAGTTTATCGGGATGGATCATTTTGCCCGGCCTGGCGACGAACTGGCA
This sequence comes from Erwinia magellanica, assembly GCF_039023495.1. Classification (NCBI taxonomy): domain Bacteria; kingdom Pseudomonadati; phylum Pseudomonadota; class Gammaproteobacteria; order Enterobacterales; family Erwiniaceae; genus Erwinia; species Erwinia magellanica. Next base: position 123,977 of record NZ_JBCHVC010000007.1, on the reverse strand, counting down.
ATTGCGCAACGGGAAGGAAAACTTCACCGTAACTTCCAGGGGTATACCACTCAGGGCAACAGCGATCTTCTGGGAATGGGCGTTTCGGCTATCAGCATGATCGGTGACAGTTATGCGCAGAACGAAAAAGATCTCAAGGCCTGGTATGCTGCCGTAGAGAAAAATCACTCTGCCCTGTGCCGGGGAGTAAAGCTGACAAAAGATGATTGCCTGCGCCGTGATGTAATCAAAACGCTGATGTGCAATTTTGCCCTGAATTTTGCCGATTTTGATACAGGCGTTGAGGCCTTCAGCGACTATTTTGCTGAAGATTTAGCGCTGCTGGCTCCATTCATTGAGGACGGGCTGGTGGAACGCCACGAGAAGGGCCTTCAGGTGACGCCTAAGGGTCGTTTGCTGGTGAGGAATATCTGTATGTGCTTTGACGCTTACCTTCGCCAGAAGGCGCGTATGCAGCAATTTTCGCGGGTTATATAACACAGGGGACGATGACCCGTCCCCTGTGGGTAACACGCTGGGGAAACCGTTACTCCATCCCCAGCTCTTTCAGCTTACGGGTCAGCGTATTCCGGCCCCATCCCAGAAGACGGGCAGCTTCCTGCTTATGGCCTTGCGTATGACGTAAGGCGGTGGTCAGCAGCGTCCGCTCCATTTCTGGTTGCGCTTCAGAAAGCAGGTTTTGATGACCGGAACGCAAGGCCCTGTCGGCCCATTGCGCCAGCAAGGTCGCCCAACTGTCCGGCAGCGACTGCACCGGGTTCTCCGGCGTAGAGGTTTCAAACAGCTCAGAAGGCAGATCCTGAATCAGCACTTCCTGACCGGCGGCCATAACGGTCAGCCAGCGGCAGGTGTTCTCCAGCTGGCGGACGTTACCCGACCAGTGCAGACGGGTCAGGGCGGTTTCGGTTTCCGGGTGAAGGATTTTGGCTTCCACGCCCAGTTCTCTTGCCGCAACCTGGAGGAAATAACGTGCGAGGCGGGGAATATCCTCACGACGTTCACGCAGCGGCGGAAGATGCACACGGATGACGTTCAGGCGGTGGAACAGATCCTCGCGGAATTTCCCCTCCTGAACCCGCAGCTCCAGATTCTGGTGCGTTGCGGCAATAATACGTACATCCACTTTTACCGGCGCATAGCCACCCACGCGATAGAACTGCCCATCAGCCAGCACGCGCAGTAAGCGTGTCTGCACATCCATCGGCATATCACCAATTTCATCCAGGAACAGCGTCCCGCCATCGGCCTGCTCAAAGCGGCCCTGACGGATTTGATTGGCGCCGGTGAACGCCCCTTTTTCATGACCAAACAGCTCTGACTCAATCAGGTCTTTTGGGATCGCCGCCATATTAAGCGCGATAAAGGGCGCTTTTGCCCGCGGGCTGTGGCGGTGCAGGGCATGCGCGACCAGCTCTTTACCGGTGCCTGACTCGCCATTAATCAACACGCTGATAGAGGAGCGAGAGAGGCGGCCAATAATACGGAAGACATCCTGCATCGCTGGCGCTTCGCCAATGATGTCGGTGGTCGGGCCGCTGACCGGCTGATTACGCGGCTGCTGCTGCTCCTGATAGTGGCTGATCGCCCTTTCTACCAGCGCAACGGCTTCATCAATATCAAACGGCTTCGGCAGGTAATCAAATGCCCCTTGTTGATAGGCGCTGACGGCGGCATCCAGATCGGAATGGGCGGTCATTATGATGACCGGAAGCATCGGATGACGCTGTTTAATCTGTTTAAGCAGCGCCAGTCCATCCATACCGGGCATACGAATATCTGAAAGCAAAACGTCTGGGGTTTTGCTGGCAAGGGCGTCCAGCACTTCGCTGGCGCTGTCAAAGGTGGCGCAGCTTAAACCGGCTCCAGTGAGCGCGCGTTCAAGCACCCAGCGGATGGAGCTATCGTCATCGACGATCCAAACTATCCCTCGTTGCATAGAAACCTCACTGGCGAATAGGCAGATAAACCGAAAATTCAGTGTGACCAGGCCAACTGTTAAATTCTATTTTTCCCGAATGCTGATCGATCAGGCTACGGGCAATTGAGAGGCCTAAGCCGGTGCCGCCTTCCCGCCCGCTCACCATCGGATAAAACAGCGTATCTTGCAGTTGTGCCGGAATACCTGGGCCGTCATCTTCAATATCGATGCGTGCAACCAGGCGATAACGTACGCCATGCAGCGTGAGTTGAAACGCTGTACGGGTACGAAGGGTAATCGTGCCGCCTTCTTCACCCAACGCCTGAAGCGCGTTGCGGACGACATTCAGCAGAACTTGTTCTATTTGATCCGGGTCGTGCGCCAGTTCCGGCAGGCTGGGATCGTAATCCCTGACCAGCGTGACGTTGTCGGGCAGCTCCATGGAAACCAGGTTTACCACGCGTTCGGCTACCTGATGGATGCTTTGCGTCACGTGCATACCCGGCTGCTGCGGACCCAGCAGGCGATCAACCAGATTGCGCAGGCGATCGGCCTGTTCAATGATCACTTTGGTATATTCGGTTAATGATGGATCGGGCAGGGCTTTCGCCAGCAGCTGTGCTGCGCCACGCAATCCTCCCAGCGGGTTTTTAATTTCATGGGCCAGACCCCGGACTAAGTCCCGGGCGGCGACCTGCTGAGCATGTTGAATCTGTTCCTGACTGAGCCGGCGCTGATTATCCATCGGCGCCATTTCAAGCAGAATTAAACCTTCGGGCAGTCGCTGTGCGGTTAACGACATAATATGCGCACGACTGTCGACCACTAAAGTGACTTCACTGTCGGTAAAACCCTGACCTGCATCCAGACTCTCAAGCATGACGTCGATATTTAGTGAAAAATATCCCATCAGTTCCGGCAGCGGTGTTCCAAACAGCTTGCGGGAGCTTTGCGCTAACAGTTGTTGGGCCGCGGGATTGGCGTAATGAACCACCAGTCCGCTGTCGACCAGCAAGATACTGTTAATAAGGGAGTTGAGAATCTGCCCAGCATCGGGCAGCGTGCCTGTTGCCATGCATTCTCTCCTGCACTATTTCAGTGCATTATAGTTCCGGAACCCAAAAGTCGTCTTCCTGAACGATGAAACGTGGTGAAAAAAGCCCATCCGGAGATGGGCTAAAGTTTCCACGGCAACATAAAACGTCAAACCAGTTAAACGCTGTAGTACAGCTCGAATTCAACCGGATGTGGAGTCATACGCACGCGGTCCATTTCGGCCTTACGCAGTTCGATGTAGGCATCAATGGTTTCGTCAGTAAAGACGCCGCCACGAGTCAGGAACTCACGGTCTTCGTTCAGGCATTGCAGAGCTTCTTCCAGTGAACCGGCCACTTTTGGAATCTCAGCTTCTTCTTCCGGAGGCAGGTCATACAGGTTTTTATCCATCGCGTCGCCAGGATGGATTTTGTTGATGATGCCGTCCAGGCCAGCCATCAGCAGGGCAGAGAAGCAGAGGTATGGGTTGGCGGCTGGATCGGGGAAGCGAGCCTCAATGCGGCGCGCTTTCGGGCTGGCAACCACTGGGATACGGATAGAGGCAGAACGGTTACGGGCAGAGTAGGCCAGCATAACAGGCGCTTCGTAACCCGGGACCAGACGCTTGTAAGAGTTGGTGGTTGGGTTAGAGAGGGCATTGATCGCTTTAGCATGTTTGATAACGCCGCCGATATAGAACAGGGCAGTTTCAGACAGGCCGCCATATTTGTCGCCAGCGAACAGGTTGTTACCATCTTTAGAGAGTGACATATGGCAGTGCATGCCTGAACCGTTATCACCAAAGATAGGTTTTGGCATAAAGGTAGCGGTTTTGCCGTAAGCGTGAGCCACGTTATGCACAACATATTTGTAGATCTGAATTTCGTCAGCTTTTTTGGTCATGGTGTTGAAGCGGGTAGCCACTTCGTTCTGACCAGCTGTAGCAACTTCATGGTGATGCGCTTCAACAACCAGGCCCATCTGCTCCATAGTCAGACACATAGCAGAACGGATATCCTGTGATGAGTCGACCGGAGGAACCGGGAAGTAACCCCCTTTCAGACCTGGACGGTGGCCTTTGTTGCCGCCTTCATACTCTTTACCGGTGTTCCATGCTGCTTCGATATCATCGATAGCAACGTGTGAACCTGAAGTGGTCGCGCCGAAACGGACGTCATCAAACAGGAAGAACTCGGGTTCCGGGCCAAACAGAACGGTGTCTGCAATGCCGGAAGAACGCAGGAAATCTTCAGCACGCTTCGCGATGGAGCGCGGGTCACGGTCGTAGCCCTGCATGGTGCCTGGCTCGAGGATATCGCAACGGATGATCAGCGTAGAGTCTTCGAAGAAGGGATCCAGCACAGCAGTAGTCGCATCTGGCATCAGAACCATGTCTGACTCATTAATTCCTTTCCAGCCACCGATTGATGAGCCGTCAAACATTTTGCCTTCTTCGAAGAAGTCAGCGTTAACCTGATGAGCAGGAATGGTGACGTGCTGTTCTTTACCCTTGGTGTCGGTAAAACGCAGGTCAACGAATTTTACTTCGTGCTCGTTCATCATCGACAGAACGTGTTCAGCGGACATACTTAACTCTCCTGGATTTTGTCATTGTCGTCGTGGTTAGAGATCTTCAGCTGGGACCTTTGCTAATCTCGCCGGGTCATCCGATAATAAAGATCTCTGACAAGCTATCAACCGTTGTGGAAACTGGCATTCTTCGCTTGAATACATAAAGCGAAATCTATGCCAACTTTATTAATACCCTGAAAAAGCGCTATGATGCGCCCTCTCGTGAGACGGGAACTGCACCATGATGGAAGTCGCGCACCATTTTGGTGCTAAGCGGTGCTTGTTAAGCACCATTCTGGTGCATTTTTTCGATGGAGTGCAATTCTTGCACTAATTAAGGTTAGAAAAGCAATCCTGACAGTTATCTTTAATTGAAATTTGTGATCCTGTTCAGTCCTTCGATTAATCCGTGTACAATAGCGCGCTATTTCTAATGCCTGAGGCAAAGCTGTGATCGAAAATTTGCGTAACATCGCCATTATTGCCCACGTTGACCATGGTAAAACTACCCTGGTTGATAAGTTGCTACAGCAGTCCGGGACCTTTGATGCCCGTACCGAAGCAACCGAACGCGTAATGGACTCCAACGATTTGGAGAAAGAGCGTGGGATTACCATCCTCGCAAAAAACACCGCCATTAAATGGAACGACTACCGCATCAACATCGTGGATACCCCAGGACACGCCGACTTCGGCGGTGAGGTAGAGCGTGTGATGTCAATGGTTGACTCGGTGCTGCTGGTTGTGGATGCAATGGATGGCCCTATGCCGCAAACCCGCTTCGTGACCAAAAAAGCGTTTGCTAATGGTCTGAAGCCGATCGTGGTCATCAACAAAGTTGACCGTCCAGGCGCTCGTCCTGACTGGGTTGTGGATCAGGTATTTGACCTGTTCGTTAACCTGGATGCGACTGACGAGCAGCTCGACTTCCCGGTTATCTATGCTTCTGCCCTGAACGGTATCGCTGGTCTTGACCACGCCGACATGGCTGATGACATGACTCCGCTGTATGAAGCTATCGTGAAACACGTTTCTCCTCCGCAGGTTGAGATGGAAGCGCCGTTCCAGATGCAGATTTCTCAGCTGGACTACAACAACTACGTGGGTGTTATCGGCATCGGCCGCATTAAACGCGGTAAAGTGAAGCCAAACCAGCAGGTGACCATTGTAGATAGCGAAGGCAAAACCCGTAACGGTAAAGTCGGTAAAGTGCTGACTCACCTGGGTCTGGAGCGTATCGACGCTACAGAAGCTGAAGCTGGCGATATCATTGCTATCACCGGTCTGGGCGAGCTGAACATCTCCGATACAATCTGTGATCCACAGAATGTAGAGGCGCTGCCAGCGCTGAGCGTGGATGAACCAACGGTAACGATGTTCTTCAACGTCAACACCTCTCCGTTCTGCGGTAAAGAAGGTAAGTATGTGACTTCACGTCAGATCCTTGACCGTCTGAACAAAGAGCTGGTGCACAACGTTGCGCTGCGTGTTGAAGAAACTGCCGATGCTGATGCGTTCCGCGTATCGGGTCGTGGTGAACTTCACCTGTCAGTTCTGATTGAAAACATGCGTCGTGAAGGTTTCGAACTGGCGGTATCCCGTCCGAAAGTTATCTTCCGCGATTTCGAAGGCCGCAAACAAGAGCCATTCGAAAACGTTACGCTGGATATCGAAGAACAGCACCAGGGTTCAGTGATGCAGGCGATGGGTGAACGTAAAGCCGACATGAAGAACATGGATCCGGATGGCAAAGGTCGCGTACGTCTCGACTACGTTATCCCAAGCCGTGGTCTGATTGGCTTCCGTAACGAATTCATGACCATGACTTCCGGTACCGGTCTGCTCTACTCCACCTTCAGCCACTATGACGATGTTCGTCCGGGCGAAGTGGGCCAGCGTCAGAACGGCGTGCTGATCTCTAACGGTCAGGGTAAAGCTGTTGCGTTTGCTCTGTTCAGCCTCCAGGACCGCGGTAAGCTGTTCCTGGGCCACGGTGCAGAAGTTTACGAAGGCCAGATCATCGGTATTCACAGTCGTTCTAACGACCTGACTGTAAACTGTCTGACCGGTAAGAAACTGACTAACATGCGTGCTTCTGGTACTGACGAAGCCACTACCCTGGTTCCCGCCATCAAGATGACGCTGGAGCAGGCTATCGAGTTCATCGATGATGACGAACTGGTAGAAGTGACTCCTCTGTCCGTGCGTATTCGTAAACGTCACCTGACGGAAAACGATCGTAAACGCGCAAGCCGTGGTCCTAAAGAGGCATAATTTGCCTTAATTTAGTCCCATGCACTTCAGGGCCGGATCCCTTCCGGCCCTGACTCTCTTTTTCAGAATTCAAATCCCCCTCCTGTTCAGTCTTCCGTTTTACCGCTAGAGTGAAAGCTTGCCGGCACAAAAGGAGATGATCATGCTGTATATCTTTGATTTAGGTAATGTCATTGTTGATATTGATTTCAACCGGGTTCTTGGCGTCTGGAGCGATCTCGGCCGGGTGCCGTTAGCCACTCTGCAAAGCCGCTTCCGGATGGGTGAAGAATTTGAGCAGCACGAACGTGGTGAAATCAGCGATGAAGTTTTTGCCGCCAGACTCTGTGAGGAGCTGGATCTCGCCCTGAGTTTTGAGCAGTTTACCGCTGGCTGGCAGGCGGTGTTTGTTGGTGTCCGGCCCGAAGTGATTGCCATCATGCACAAGCTGCGCGAGCAGGGCGACCGCGTGGTCATCCTCTCTAACACCAACAAGCTGCACTGTGCATTCTGGCCCACACAATATCCGGAAGTTGAGAAGGCAGCTGATAAGCTCTATCTCTCCCAGGAGATGGGCGTACGCAAGCCTGAAGCGGAAATTTATCAACAGCTGTTGAATGCGGAAGATGCCTCTGCCGAAGAGGCGATTTTCTTTGATGATAATCTGGCTAATATTGAGGCCGCAAAGGCATCAGGCATTCACAGTGTGCACGTGACAGATGCCGGTGTGATCCCGATGTTTTTCAGCGATCGCATGTAAATGAGTCGGCTCATTCATTACCGGCACCGCCAGCGTGCTCTCTGGGAGTGGATCAAACTGCTGTGGCGGCGCATAGACGAAGATGCCATGACCACGCTGGCGGGTAATCTGGCCTATGTTTCGCTGCTGTCACTGGTGCCGCTGGTGGCGGTGGTGTTTGCGCTTTTTGCCGCCTTTCCGTCGTTTGACAACATCAGTACTCAGCTCAAGACATTTATTTTTAATAACTTTGTTCCAGCTTCCGGTACGGTTATCCAGCGCTATCTGGAGCAGTTTGTTGCTAACGTAACTCAAATGACGGCGGTAGGCGCATGTGGGCTGGTGGTGACGGCATTGCTGCTGATGTACGCCATTGATACCTCCCTGAATACTATCTGGCGCAGCAAGCGTAAGCGGCCCATCGTTTACTCTTTTGCGGTCTACTGGATGATCCTGACGCTTGGCCCGCTACTGGTTGGGGCCAGCCTGGCAATCAGTTCCTACCTTCTGTCGCTGCACTGGGCGTCCGTAACGGGCGTGAGCGGAATGATAGACTACGGACTGCGTATTTTTCCGCTGCTGCTCTCCTGGCTCTCTTTCTGGCTGCTTTACAGCATTGTGCCGACGCGGCAGGTAGCCGGTAAAGATGCGCTCATCGGCGCGCTGGTTGCAGGACTGCTTTTTGAGCTTGGGAAAAAGGGGTTTGCGCTCTATGTTACGATGTTCCCTTCCTACCAGCTGATTTATGGCGTGCTGGCAGTGATCCCCATCCTTTTTTTGTGGGTTTACTGGACCTGGTGTATTGTCCTGCTGGGAGCGGAAATCAGCGCCACATTAGGCGACTATCGCCTGATAAAACAGCAAGAGCAAAAAAAAGAAGATGAGGAAGTATGATTGCCCTGATTCAGCGCGTGTTGAGCGCCAGCGTAAAAGTCGACGAAGAAACTACCGGTGAAATCGGGCCGGGCCTGCTGGTTCTGTTAGGCGTGGAGAAGGGTGACGATCGGCAAAAAGCGCAGCGTCTGTGCGCCAAAGTGCTGGGCTACCGTATTTTTGGTGATGAAAACGACAAAATGAATCTTAATGTCCAGCAGGCTGGCGGCAGCCTGTTAGTCGTATCCCAGTTTACCCTCGCTGCCGATACTCAAAAGGGGATGCGCCCGAGTTTCTCTGGCGGAGCCGAACCTGCTGAAGCTGAGCAGCTTTATCAGGCTTTTGTGGGCAGCTGCCGGGAAAAGGGTATCGTAACGGAAACAGGCCGCTTTGCTGCAAACATGCAGGTTTCCCTGGTCAATGACGGGCCTGTTACCTTCTGGCTACAGGTTTGACGCGGCCAGGAGCACAGGCAGGCATAGCGGGCTAAGAAAGAGAGAACCTTTTTATGTATCACCTTCGGGTCCCTGAAACAGCAGAAGAGCTGGATACTTACTATCAGTTCCGCTGGGAAATGTTACGTAAACCCCTTCATCAGCCCATGGGTTCTGAACGGGATGCCTGGGATGCGCTGGCGCATCATCAGATGGTGGTGGACGAGCGCGGTCAACCGGTAGCGGCAGGCCGCCTCTATATCAATGCTGAAAATGAAGCCGCTATCCGCTTCCTGGCGGTCCATCCTTCCGTTCAGGGAAAAGGGCTGGGTACGCTGGTGGCGATGACGCTGGAATCTGTGGCGCGTCAGGAAGGGGCAAAACGGGTGGTCTGTAGCGCCCGTGAAGATGCTGTCGAATTCTTTGCCAAACTGGGGTACCTCAACCAGGGCGAAATTACCGTTCCGCAAACCACGCCGGTGCGCCATTTCCTGATGATCAAGCCGGTGATGTCGCTGGATGATATTTTGCATCGCGCGGACTGGTGTGGGCAGTTGCAGCAGGCCTGGTACGATCATATCCCACTGAGCGAAAAAATGGGTGTGCGCATTTTACAGTTCACCGGGCAGAAATTTATCACCACTATGCCGGAGACGGGCAACCAGAACCCGCACCATACGCTGTTTGCTGGCAGCCTCTTCTCACTGGCGACCCTGACAGGATGGGGGCTAATCTGGCTGCTGCTGCGTGAGCGTCATCTGGGCGGGACGATCATTCTGGCTGATGCACATATTCGCTACAGCCATCCGATTACCGGCAAACCTGGCGCTATCGCTGACCTCGGTTCACTCAGCGGTGACCTGGACAGGCTGGCGCGTGGGCGCAAGGCTCGGGTACAGCTGGAAGTCGAACTTTACGGCAATGAAGAGTGCGGTGCCGTATTCGAAGGCGTCTATATCGTGCTTCCCGCCGATCCGGATGGCGATCTGGAGCTGGGCGGGTCGGGTTTCTGAAGCAGAGCGTCGGGCTTAAGGTGCTGACTCAGCGCCCTTTCTTTTTACGCCCCGGCTGAACGAAGCGCTTACGTGCAGCGGCGTTGGCCGCCGGTTTTTCCGGACTTTTTGCACCACTGCTGGCCGGTTTTTTCGCGGCCGCAGGCTTCGGCTTTGGCTTCGATTTCGCTTTCTTCTCCGCCGCATCTTCAGAGGAGGAGTTCTCAATCAGCCTGAAGAGTTCAATCAGTTCCTCGTCAGTGAAATCGCGCCATTCACCGATCGGCAACCCTTTCAGACTGACGTTCATGATGCGCGTGCGTTCAAGCCGGGTCACTTCATAGCCAAAGTGCTTACACATGCGGCGGATCTGGCGGTTCAGACCCTGCACCAGCGTGATGCGGAAAACAAAGGGTGCCTCTTTCTTTACTTTGCATTTTTTGGTCACAGTGCCCAGCATCGGCACACCCGCGCCCATACCCGCAATAAACTCGTCGGTGACCAGCTTATTCACTGTCACCACATACTCTTTCTCGTGGTCGTTCCCGGCACGCAGGATCTTGTTGACCAGATCGCCGTGGTTGGTCAGAAAAATCAGACCCTGCGACTCTTTATCCAGGCGACCAATGGGGAAGACGCGTTTACTGTGGTTCACATAATTGACGATGTTATCGCGCTCGCCCTCCTCGGTGGTGCTGATAATACCCACCGGCTTGTTCAGGGCGATCAGCACTAAATCTTCTTCATTACGGGGTTCAATAAGCTGACCGTTAACTTTCACCACATCCCCGGCAAATACCTGATCGCCCACCGCAGCCCGCTTGCCGTTGATAAAAACGTTTCCCTGTTCGATGTAGCGATCGGCATCACGACGGGAGCAGATACCGCTCTCGCCAATGTATTTGTTAAGACGAATGGATGAGTTATTCAGCATGGTTCCTCCGTAAAAAAACGGACTATACCTTACCTGAAGATGGTTGCGAACAGCCGGGGCGCACATAGCCCCATTTTCTGGGGCTGTCTCGCATAAGGCTAAGCGTCAGGCCAGGAGACGACTGACCAGAGTTGTGCGTGGATAAGCAAAAAAGATCACTGTGCGACCTGACCCGCCTGCATCGTCTGCTGAACGTTTTTATCGCCCGCAGTGGCGGAGAGCGTACCCTTTACCGTGGGTTTTAACGGCGCACCGGCAGCCAGGTTTCCCTGAATATTCAGCTGAAGCTCGCCTTCACCCTCCAGCGGCAGCGTTGGCCATCCCCATTCATGCAGGAGGTTAACCGGAACCTGCCGCCCGTTCATCGTCAACGAGAGCGCGCGCTGCGGCTGTTGAGACAGCGTTGCCAGGCTCTCTACCATACCGTTTTTCGTAAAGGCGCTCATTTCAGTGACGTTGATCCTGCTGCTGTCAGCGTTCAGCGCAATCGACGGATGGCGCAGATCAACACGGTTGAAGGTTGCCTCTGCGGCATTGAGGTTCAGGCTGCCAGACCAGATACCCCACTGATGATCCCGCGCCATCAACAGATTGCTGCCGTTACCATCCAGGGAGGTCATCTGGAAGGGGAAGGAGGGGTTAATATCAATAATCAGGTTACGGTTAGCGGCAAATTTGGTGATTTCCACGCTCTCCAGCCAGCCTGGCAGCTTTGCCATCCAGTGTTCGCGCCAGTTTTGCGGCAGGGTATATTCCAGGCCAGCCACCGCCAGTTCATCAAGCGTCAGCTTTTTATCACTGCGCGTCCAGTGACCGGCTGTACGGATCAGGCCATTGACCCAACGGGAACTGAACTGCGAGAGCGCCACACCCTCAGGGGAAAAGGTCATATTGACGATAGGATCGTTCAGCTCCAGGCTGCCGTTAACAAAAGTGGTGGCATTCATGGACAGCGAGCCGTCTTCACTCTGCCACCCCCCGTCGCGCAGGGTAATATTCTTCAGCGCCATATCGAGATCGGTCACTGCCCAGTCTGTGCCCTCCAGACGGGCATCCGTTATGTCGATACGATCAAAATGCACAGAGGGCAGCGCGAACAGCGGATTAAGAAAATCGCTAAGCGTTTTGTCCGTTTGCAGGCGAATGCTGTTCAGCCGCAAGCTGGGAACCTGCCAGTTCCCCTGCGCATCGCGCTGGGCGCTGGCCGTGATGGAACCCAGTGCGGCATCGGCACCGATATTATTCATCACCAGTTGATGTTGGCTGATGCGGCCCTGGATCAGGACGTTGGTGGCGGGGATGCCGTTAATTTCCAGCGAACCTGCACTCATCTGGAAGCTGGCATCGCTGCCGATGAGATCGCCAGCCTGCGGTTTCCACGGCACAATCCCGCCATCCACCCGCTTTGCAGAGACCGCTATGCCGCTGTCAGGGCTGTTTACCGCCATCTGATTAAGCTGCAAACGATCTGCCTGAACCGGCAGTGAAGCCCCCTGGTTTGCGAGATCCAGCCTACCTTTCTCCACCGTAATGCTGGCGAAATGAAGCGGCTGGGTAAACTGGGCGCTACTCAGGTTCAGACCCACTCGCTGCGCTGTCAGCAGGGCAGGCTGCGTTTTCCGGCCAAAGGAGACATTGTCCAGAAGCAGAAGATCGGGGTTGGAAAAATTATGCTCAAGTTTGCTTAACGTCAGCTGGTAACCGGTGTTCTCACTGACGGTGCGGCTTATCCAGCCGGCTCCCCACTGGGTTTGCAACACCACATACAGCGCCACTACGGCCAGCAGCAGTATAAGCAAAATGGTCAGCAGAATTTTTCCGATTACTTTCATGGCATCTGTCCCTGTGAACATCGGGTAAAAGGTTGTTATGCCTGATTTATCATCGAAGCTCAACTTTCACAACAGCAGAGGGCCAGAAGACCCTCTGCGAATCACCACAGGATGACACAAGAGGGGATTACTTTTCCTGAGGAAAGAGCAGATTCAGAATGATGGCAGTGATCCCGCCCGCGGCAATACCGGAAGAGAGTAAGGTTTTCAGCCAGTCAGGAGCGAATTGCAGGATCAAAGGCTGTTGCGAAACGCCCAGACCCACCGCGAGCGACAGCGCCATAATCATGATGGCACGGCGATTCAGCGGTTCACGAGAAACAATACGAACGCCCGATGCGGCTATTGTACCAAACATCACCAGGGTGGCACCGCCCAGCACTGGCTCTGGAATATGCTGCACAAAGCCGCTTACCGCCGGGAACAAGCCCAGCACTATCAGCATCAGGGCCACGACAAAGCCTACGTAGCGACTGGCGACACCCGTCAGCTGGATCACGCCGTTGTTCTGGCCAAAGCAGGAGTTAGGGAAGGTGTTAAAGAGGGCAGAGACAAAGGAATTCAGCCCGTTTGCCAGCACGCCGCCTTTCAGTCGCTTCATATACAACGGCCCGCTGACAGGCTGCTCTGAGACATCTGAGGTCGCCGTGATATCCCCAATGGTTTCCAGAGAGGTCACCATAAAGACCAGCATCAGCGGGATCAGCAGGTTCCAGTCAATACCCAGCCCGTAATAGAAGGGCGTTGGCAGCGTAATCATCGCCTGATTAACCGGCGTGGTATTCTCCGGCAGCATGCCCAGCGCCCAGGCCAGCAGATAACCCACCGCCATTGCAATCACCAGTGAGGCGACGCGCAGATAGGGGTTACGCTGACGATTTAACAGCACAATCACCAGCAGCACCGCGCCCGCCAGCATCAGGTTTTTGGGGGCGCCAAAGGTGTGGTTGCTCATCGCCGCGAAGCCGCCGCCAATAGAGGTTAATCCAACCTGAATCAGCGACAGCCCGATAATCATTACCACAATGCCAGAGACCAGCGGGGTAATGACCCGGCGAGCCAGATGCAGGAAGCGGGAGAGGATCATCTCGGTGCAGGAGGCCAGCATCAGCGTGCCAAACAGCGTTGCCATCATCACCGGCACATCCGCTCCGCCATTTTTCAGTGCCATGCCGCCCATAATCAGCGGTGTTACAAAGTTAAAACTGGTTCCCTGAATTGACAGCAAGCCGGATCCGACCGGCCCCCAGGTTTTGATCTGTAGCAGTGAAGCCACACCTGAAGCAAACAGCGACATACTGATGATGTGCTGCGTATCCTGAGCGGGAAGGCCCAGAGCTTGCGAAATGAGTAAGGCAGGGGTGATCACCGCCACAAACATCGCCAGCAGATGCTGACAGGCGGCAAAAAGCGTCTGGGGGAGCGGCGGGCGGTCCTCCAGTCGGTAAATCAGCTCACTGTTGGCTGCATGGGAAGTGCTACGGCTGGCTTCAGGGATATTGGCAGACATCTTCTGGGTTCTCTGACGAACAAAGTGGCGATTTTAATCGTAAGCGGGTCAAAAGCAAACGTTTGCTGGCGAGAAAATAGAAGGATCAACGGCGTAAGCCAGCGAAACGCTGAGCTTTTCACTAAGCTATACCCTCACAGGAATATTTGGTGGGAGAGAGTGAGATGCAGGTATTTATTATTGGTGCAACGGGAGGCGTGGGCAGCCATTTAAGAAAGCGTCTGGTTCAGGCGGGCCATCAGGTAAAGGGAAGCTGTCGACGTGACGCGCAGGCTGATGAACTCAGGGCAGATGGCGTAACGCCCGTTAATCTTGACCTGATGACCACCAGCAGCGAAAAGCTGGCCGAGGCGATGAGGGGCTGCGACACCGTCGTGTTCACCGCAGGCGCTGCCGGAGCAGGCATCGAATTAACCGACGGCATTGATGGGCGGGGCTGCAAATTTGCTGCTGAAGCGGCCAGGCTGGCAGGCATCAAACGCTTCCTGTTGGTCTCTGCGTTTCCGGAAGCGGGGCGCGCTAAAAAGATCTCCCCCACCTTTGAGCACTATATGCAGGTGAAAAAGCAGGCCGATGTGATGTTGGCGGCTACCGCGCTGGAGTGGGTTATCCTGCGTCCGGGCACGCTGGTGAACGAGCCGGGCACCGGTAAAGTGCGGATCGGGCTGGCTATTCCTTATGGCACAGTGCCAAGAGAGGACGTTGCTGCTGTATTACACAGCCTGGTGGAGCAGCCTGAAGTAAAACGGGTCATTCTTGAGCTGACTACGGGCGAGCAGCCGGTGAATGACGCTGTTGGTGAGATAAAGAGATATAGCGGTCAGTAAATAAAGCGGCGCAGCGGCTGTAATGGCCGCTCTACCCGGAGATAATAACAAATGCCCGGAGCGGCAGATAACGCGCTATCAGGCGTTAGTGTAGCGCTGAGTCTCTGGTAGCCAGCGCTCGATCAGGGCCTGAGCCTGTTCGGGGTAATGCTGGTGGATATGCCGCGCCACCCGCTGTACTTCCGGGATCATCGCGCCATCACGCAGCAGATCCGCCACTTTGAACTCCGCATTACCGGTCTGTCGGGTGCCCAACAGTTCGCCCGGCCCGCGGATCTCCAAATCACATTGCGCAATGACAAAACCGTCGTTGCTGTCGCGCAAAACCTGCAACCGCTTTTGCGCCGTTTTGCTCAGCGGCGCCTTATACAACAGCACACAGTGAGAAGCCACCGACCCACGGCCCACGCGTCCGCGAAGCTGGTGCAGCTGCGCCAGACCCAGCCGTTCCGGATTTTCGATAATCATCAGGCTGGCATTGGGGACATCTACCCCGACTTCAATCACCGTGGTGGCAATCAGCAGATGAATATCGCCCTGCTTAAACGCCTGCATTACCGCCTGCTTCTCTGAAGGCTTCATCCGGCCATGCACCAGACCCACCTGTAGCTCCGGCAGTGCCAGCTTCAGCTCTTCCCACGTTGCTTCTGCCGCCTGCGCTTCCAGCTGCTCAGACTCCTCAATCAGGGTACAAACCCAGTAAGCCTGGCGTCCTTCATCGCTGCAAGCGCTTTTCACCCTGGCAATAATATCCGGCCTGCGGGTATCTGGAATCGCTACGGTGGTCACCGGCGTTCGGCCTGGCGGCAACTCGTCAATAGTCGACGTATCAAGATCGGCATAGGCGGTCATCGCCAGCGTTCGGGGGATTGGCGTTGCCGTCATAATCAGCTGATGCGGATGGAAGCCCTGCTCTTCGCCCTTTTCCCAGAGTGCCAGACGCTGATGAACGCCAAACCGGTGCTGTTCATCGATAATCACCAGCGCTAAGCCGTTGAACTGCACCTGCTCCTGGAAAATAGCGTGGGTCCCTACGATCATCGAGACCTGGCCGCTGGCAATCGCCTCCTGTTGCGCCAGGCGTGCCTTCCCCTTCTGCTTACCGGCCAGCCAGCCTACCTCAATGTCGAGCGGCGCAAACCACTGGCGGAAGTTGTTGGCATGCTGCTCAGCAAGCAGCTCGGTAGGGGCCATCAGGGCAACCTGTTTGCCATACGCAATGACATTCAACGCGGTGAGCGCGGCCACCAGCGTTTTTCCTGACCCGACGTCACCCTGTACCAGACGCATCATCGGGTAGTCATGGGCCAGATCCTCTTCAATTTCCCGCACCACCCGCACCTGCGCAGCCGTGGGTTTGAAGGGCAGAGCAGCCAACAGTTTGTCGCTCAGCGCATGTCTGGCAGGCATTGGCAGGGCATGGTAACGCTGAGCGCCAGCGCGAACGGCCAGCATGCTGAGGTTATGCGCCAGCAGCTCTTCCATAATCAGACGCCGCTGTGCCGGATGTCTGCCGCTCTCCAGATCGGCCAGCGCCATATCCGGCGGCGGACGATGCAGCGTGCGCAGTGCCTCTTTCAGCGTAATCATGCCCTGACTCAGTTCAGGGGGCAGTAACTCGGCAATGGCGCAGGTATCCAGCAGCGTCAGCGCCTGATCGGTGAGGTTACGCAGCGTGGCCTGGCGAATACCTTCGGTGGTGGAGTAAACTGGCGTCAGCGTCTCCTGTAGCTCTACGCCGCCGCTTTCGCCCTGTACGCGGTATTCCGGATGAATAATTTCGGCCCCGCGCTGGCCGCGTTTTATCTCGCCATAAGCGGTCACGCGGCGGCCTGGTGCCAGGCTGTTTTTCATACCGGCAGTGAAATTAAAGAAGCGCAGGGTAAGGATGCCGGTGCCATCGCTGATCTGACAGGTGAGCATACGACGCCGGCCAAAGCTGATGTCGCTATGCAGCACTTCACCTTCTACAGTGGCATAAATGGCGGGAAGCAGATCGTTAATGGCGTAGAGCTGGGTACGGTCTTCATAGCGTAGCGGCAGATGAAGGAGTAAATCCTGCACGGTGACCAGCCCCAGCTTCGCCAGCTTACCTGCCTGGCTGGCGCCAACGCCGGTAAGCGAGTTTAGCGGGACGGCATCCAGCAGTCGGCCGCTCATTTTTTGCGTACCGAAGCTTGCATGGTTGCCCACCAGTCGGGATCGGCAACTACTTCGCCCACCTCATTAATTTCCGGATAGGGCAGGCCTTTGTGCTTTGCCACTCTTGCCAGCACCGGATAACCCCCCTCAAACAGTAGACGCTGCTGTTCGTGGTACGCCAGCGTGCTCTGCTGCCGTTGATACATTCCGGCGTTTTGCCGTTGCCGTTGTGCTTCATAAAGGATCAGGGCGGAGGCAACCGAAACGTTGAGCGACTGCACCATACCGATCATCGGAATAATAATATCCCGATCGGCAAGAGCCAGCGCTTCCTGAGTGATGCCTGTCTTTTCCTGGCCCATCAGAATGCAGGTGGGGCGGGTGTAATCAACTTCGCGAAAATCGACGGCTTTATCTGAAAGGTGTGTGGCAAGGATCTGCATGCCCTGGCCTTTGAGGTGGCCAACGGCTTCAGCGATGGTGCGGTGAGTTTTCACCTGCACCCAGCTGTTACTGCCCGCAGCGGAGGAGACCATGGTACGCATGCGGCTGCCAGGCCAGACGGCATGGACTTCATGCACGCCAACCGCGTCCGCCGTGCGGATCACGGCAGAAACGTTATGGGGCTTATGGACCTGCTCCATACAGACGGTCAGGTCGTGCTGACGGGCGGCCAGCATCTCCAGGATGCGGGCATAGCGTTGAGCATTCATGCATTAATTTCGGTTACGATGAACTTTAATCACGTCCGGCATTACGCGAATTTTACGCATAATATTCGCCAGGTGGACGCGATCGCGTGCCGTCAGACGGATAAAGGCGCTGTAGACGCGGCCATCTTTTTCTTCCGTATTCAGGCTCTGAATATTGGAGCCGGCGGTGTTAATTGCCGCCGTCAGGTTCGCCAGCGCACCCTGATGGTTAAACATATCCACCTTGATTTCCGCCACAAACTCATGCTCGGTAACCGTATCCCACTCCACGGCCATATATTTCTCTGGCTCTTTCTGATAGCCACGAATATTACGGCAGGATTCATGGTGCACGACCAGACCTTTGCCAGGGCTGACGTGGGCGACAATCGGGTCACCTGGGATCGGACGGCAGCATTTGGCAAAGGTAATCAGGACGCCATCGGCACCTTTGATTGGCAGCTTGCTGCGCGAAGGCGTGGTCGGCGTCTGCGAAGCCGCAGCAGAGTGTTCGCTATGTTGCAGGTTTTTCGCTACCACCACGCTCATGGCATTGCCCAGGCCAATTTCAGCCAGCAGGTCATCCAGCGTGGCCAGCTTCATTCTTTCCAGCTCGTGCTGAATATTCTCTGGCGGGATTTCGGCCAGCTTACGGCTTCCCCCCAGCGCGTGGTTCAGCAGACGGCGCCCAAGGCTGACAGAGTCGTCGCGCTTGAGGTTTTTCAGCAGCTGGCGAATCTTCGCACGGGCTTTGGAACTCACCACAAAGTTAAGCCAGGCTGCGTTCGGACGCGCGCCAGGTGCAGTGATGATCTCCACGGTTTGCCCGCTGGTCAGCGGCTGAGAAAGGGGATAAGGCTGGCGATCGACGCGCGCGCCCACGCAGGCATGACCGATATCGGTGTGCACGGCATAGGCGAAGTCGACAGGTGTCGCGCCGGCAGGAAGTTCGACGATGCGTCCTTCCGGGGTAAAAACGTAAATCTCATCCGGGAACAGATCGGATTTGACGCTTTCGATAAATTCAAAGGAGCTACCGGCACTCTGCTGCAACTCAAGCAGGCTCTGTAGCCAGCGCTGGGCGCGAATTTGTGCGGTCGTGCCGCTTTCGCCCTGCTCTTTATAAGCCCAGTGCGCGGCCACGCCCATCTCTGCCATCTGATCCATATCTTCGGTACGGATCTGCACTTCAACCGGCACACCGTGCGGGCCGATCATTGAGGTATGCAGGGATTGATAGCCGTTAGCTTTGGGAATGGCGATATAGTCTTTCACCCGTCCCGGACGAGGTTTGTAGAGGCTGTGCATCTGCCCCAGAACCCGGTAACAGGTATCGAAGTCACTGACAATCACCCGGAAAGCGTAGATATCCATGATGGAATGGAAACGCTGCTCTTTCAGGTGCATTTTGCAGTAAATCGAATAGAGGTGCTTTTCCCGACCACTGACCCGGCAGGGGATGCCCGCTTCCTGCAAACGACCGTCAATTTCAGAGAGGATTTTCTGGATCATCTCTTTACGGTTGCCGCGGGCCGCCTTGACCACTTCTTTGATCACGCGGTAGCGGTTTGGGTAGAGCGCTTCAAACCCCAACTCTTCCAGTTCAGTTTTCAGGTGATGAATACCGAGCCGGTGGGCGAGAGGGCTGTAAATTTCCAGCGTTTCTAACGCAATACGTCGCTTTTTGTCCGGACGAAGTGCACCCAGCGTTCGCATGTTGTGTGTGCGGTCAGCCAGTTTGATCAGAATGACGCGGATATCCTGCACCATCGCCATGATCATTTTGCGGAAGTTTTCCGCCTGCGCTTCTTTTTTATCGCGGAACTTCAGCTTATCAAGCTTAGAAACCCCTTCTACCAGTTCAGCCACGGTCCGGCCAAAAAGCTGTTCCATGTCCTGGTAGGTGGCGGGGGTATCTTCGATTACGTCGTGCAAAAGCGCGGCCATGAGAGTTTCATGGTCGAGCTTCATTTCAGCCAGGATGCAGGCAACGGCAACGGGGTGGGTGATATAAGGCTCACCGCTGGAGCGCGTCTGTCCCTCGTGAGCATCACGTGCGACAAGGTAAGCTTGCTTGAGGCGTTTGATTTGCTCCTCAGGCAAGTATTTTTCAATCAGCTGATTGAGACTTTCGAACAGATACAAGGGCAACCTGCAGGCTGGTGATTAACGACGACCTTCAGCGATAGCGGTAACGGCCTGCAATTCAGCGGCTTCCTGCTCATGCTGTTCCTGGCGATCACGCACGTCCAGAATCTGGTTGGTGATCAAACCTTCTTCAATTTCGCGCAGGGCGATCACGGTAGATTTGTCGTTCTCTTCCGGAACCAGCGGATCTTTACCGCCTACCTGCATCTGACGAGCGCGACGAGCCGCGACCAGCACCAGGTCAAAACGGTTACCAATTTTTTCTACTGCGTCCTGTACGGTTACGCGTGCCATAAGTGTGATACTCCACGGGTGACGAAATGACTGGGCATCATACTGAGTTGTCCTC
Organism: Erwinia magellanica; assembly: GCF_039023495.1. Taxonomy (NCBI): domain Bacteria; kingdom Pseudomonadati; phylum Pseudomonadota; class Gammaproteobacteria; order Enterobacterales; family Erwiniaceae; genus Erwinia; species Erwinia magellanica. The sequence continues at coordinate 103,727 of NZ_JBCHVC010000007.1, read as the reverse complement.
AGTCTGCCAATAGTTTGCTGATTAATGCATCATGACGGGATTTTTGACGCCCCATACGCAGACGCTCAGCGCGAATGATGGTTTTTAAATCTGACAGCGCCAGGTCAAAATCATCATTCACAATCAGGTAATCATACTCTGCAAAGTGGCTCATCTCGGCGACGGCCTGAGCCATACGTCGGGCAATCACCTCTTCGCTGTCCTGGCCGCGGCCACGCAGGCGGCGATCCAGTTCATCTTTCGATGGCGGCAGCACAAAAATACTGCGCGCGTGCGGCATCTTCTGCCGAATCTGTTGTGCGCCCTGCCAGTCAATATCCAGGAAGACATCTACGCCAGTCGACAGCACCTGCTCGATCGCTTTACGCGAGGTTCCATAATAGTTGCCAAATACCTCCGCGTGCTCAAGAAAAGCCTCTTCCTTAATCATGCTGCGGAATTCGTCATGAGAGACGAAAAAGTAATGTTCGCCATGGTTTTCGCCTGGGCGCATTCCCCTGGTGGTATGGGAAATGGAAACCTGAGTATCGTACAGCGGTTGCGTTTTCAGTAACGCGTGAATCAAGCTGGATTTTCCCGCCCCGCTGGGAGCAGAAACAATAAAAAGTGTGCCTTGAGCCATGATTATCTTGATATGCCAATAAAGCGGAGTCTACTTCCTGCACAGTATACACGGCTGACGCCCTCTATGCAGCGTTTCAGGCAGGAAGCGAGCTAATTTCTCAGATTTTGGAAAGTACGTCGCGGTACTTATGCATCGTTTCATGGTAGGGAAATTCATTTTTCCTTTTCTGTTCCATCTCTGATTGTTGCCTCTCGCCAGTTCTGGCGCTTCTTTTTACTCTCCCTGGCACCAGAATAAGGAGCGCAGAAATGAGGATCTTTAAAGCCATACTGATCTTGTATAGTTTCGCCGTGCAGGCTTCCTGCCCGGTCTGGACACCCGCCAGAGCGGCGCTGGAGATGGCTGCGCTGGGTAATCAGCTAAGTGACTGGGATAAGGCGTACTACGCACAGGGAGAGAGCCGGATTACGGACGAACGCTATGACGCCCTGTTAAAAAAGTACCAGGCCTGGCAGCGCTGTTTCAGACCTGAAAGCGCGCTTCGCCAGCCTGAACTGGCGCAAAGCGGCAAAGTGCTTCACCCCATTGCCCATGTCGGTGTGGCAAAAATGGCGAGCAAACAGGCCCTGGCAAACTGGATGGCGGGAAAAACCGATCTCTGGGTGCAGCCTAAAGTGGACGGCGTAGCCGTGACGCTGCATTACCAGCAGGGAAAACTACACAGCGTTATTAGCCGCGGCAATGGCGTGCAGGGTGAAGACTGGACGGAGAAAGCGCGTTCAATCCCTGCGATTCCGCAGTCGGTTCCCGATCGGTCCGGTTCACTTACTCTACAGGGAGAGCTTTATCTGAAGATGAACGATCATCAGCAGGCTGCTCAGGGAGGAATGAACGCCCGCGCTGTGGTGGCCGGTGCAATGCGCAAGCTTAAGGCCACCGCAACGTTGAAAAATTTCGGCATCTTCATCTGGGCCTGGCCGGATGGACCCCGCTCTTTCTCACAGCGATTAGCCTGGCTTGGCAAAGCGGGCTTTCCCGTTATGGCCAGGTGGAGTAAACAGGTTAACAATGCGGACGAGGTAGAGGGCTGGCGAGAGCGTTGGTTCACCCAGCCGTTACCTTTTGTCACGGATGGGGTGGTCATACACAGTAATCCCATTAAAGGCGAGTACTGGCAACCAGGGGATAATACCTGGTCTGTCGCCTGGAAGTATCCCCCAGCTACCGTGACCACCGAAGTCCGTTCTGTGGAATTCCCCATTGGACGAACAGGGAAAATAAGCGCTGTGCTTAATCTTGTTCCCGTAAGACTGGATGATAAGCAGGTCAGCCGCGTTAACGTCGGATCGTTAAGCCGCTGGCAGAAGGCGGATATAGTCGCCGGAGATCAGGTGGCAATCAGCCTGGCGGGCCAGGGCATCCCCCGGCTGGATGAGGTGATTTGGCGGGTAGCAGAGCGAACAACACCTGCCATCCCTGATACTACAGCTTTTCATACACTGAGCTGTCTGGCCTGGACGCCTGCGTGCCGTGAACAGTTTCTCGCACGCCTTGTCTGGCTAAGCGGTAAATCAGGGCTGAATATGAGCGGCGTAAACAGAAGCAGCTGGCTGCGGCTGATGCTGTCAGGCCAGCTTTCACACCTTTTCTCATGGCTGACGCTGACTCAGGAACAGCTTGCTCAGGTGGCGGGAATGACCCCACAGCGAGCCGCTCAGCTTTATCACCAGTTTTCACTCAGCCGCCAGCAACCTTTTAAGCGCTGGGTGAGGGCGTTGGGTCTCCCTCTGCCTGAAAAGGCGCTTAACACCATTCAGGATGATAACTGGCAAAAACTGCTTTCACGCAGCCTGACAGAGTGGCAGCAGTTACCGGATATGGGCATGCGGCGTGCCGATCGACTGGTAAAGTTTCTTCATCACCCTGACACAGAGGCTTTAATCGCCTTCTTGCGGGAGAGAGGAATTTGCCCTTAATGCTCTGCATGTGGGTAATTGAAAATGGGCAGCCCCAGCTTGAAGCGCAGCGCCAGCAGACGGGCAATAAACCCAAACAGCAGCGTGGCAGTGATGACGAATTCATGGGAAAGCGGGGTTTTTAACAGCAGGATATATATCCAGCCGGAGGCAAAAGCGATACCCGCATACAGCTCTTTCTGGAAAACCAGCGGGATGCGATTGCAGAACATATCCCGCAGCACACCGCCAAAAACGCCAGTGATCACGGCGCAGATAGCGGCAATGAGCGGGGCATGGCCCATATCCAGCGCTACTTTGGTCCCGATAATAGAAAATACCACCAGACCCAGGGCGTCCAGCACCAGAAAAACTTTACGCAGGTGCGGCATCAGGTGGGCCAGCTGGGTGGTAAGCACGGCGGCAGCGGCCACAATCATGATGTATTCGGGATGCTGAACCCAGCCAAGCGGATAGTGGCCCAGCAGCATGTCGCGCACCGAACCGCCGCCAATAGCAGTCACTGAGGCGATAATGATAACGCCAAACATATCCATTTTACGGCGTCCCGCCGCCAGGGCGCCGGTCATCGCTTCCGCCGTAATACCGATGATATAGAGAACAGTGAGTAACATAGCCAGCTCCAGAATAATCGGCGGCAAGCCTGAAGGATTAACGGCAAGTTGACGATTGAATTTTTTTAAGGTGCGCCTGTAGAATTAGTTTATTTAATCCGATTTAAAAGATGACAGCCAGTGTTCTGTTTCAACTACATGAATAATATGTTTTTAAAATTTATCTCAGCTGAGAATGGATTAGGGAGAAGAGTTCTTTAGCCGTAAAAATCATCATGCAGGTGCGGTGACTACTTTACGTCAGTTCTCCTGGTCCGGCGATGAAAAAGGAGAAAGGAAAATGATGGCAGGAGAGATTTTTAAACAGCTGGCAAGAGGGCTTCATCCTGAAACTGGTGAGCTGTTGCCGCCAGAGTCGGTAGTTCATGCCCCGGCAGCCATCAGGCTGCTCTATGAGCTGGCGGAGGAGTTCTCTCACGAGCGGTTTTCTGGGATAAAGCGAAAGGAAAAGGTCAAGTTGACGCCAGAACAACGGCGTGAGAAAAACCGCGCGGAAGGTAAGCCGGCCAATGCTTATCTGCCCTGGAGCGAAGAGGAGAAAATCCGCCTGGGCGAACTTTTTCAGCGTGGTGATGACATTACCGCTTTGAGTAAGCAGTTTGAGCGCTCAACCCGTTCTGTTGCGCTTATGCTTGAAAAAATGGCGTTGATTACTGCCGAAGAAGCAGCAGCCTACGATTGATGTTACCGGCCCGCCAGCTTTAGCGGCGGGCCGGGGAACTGCAAAAGGGGGGCAAAAGGGGATCAGTTCTTTTTCACAAACTCAGACTTCAGCTTCATTGGACCAAAGCCGTCAATTTTGCAGTCGATATTGTGATCACCTTCAACCAGGCGAATGCTCTTAACCTTTGTGCCAATTTTCAGCGGCGTTGAGCTGCCTTTCACTTTCAGGTCTTTGATGACGGTGACGCTGTCGCCATCGGCCAGCAGATTGCCGTTGGCATCTTTCACCACCAGCGAATCATCTGCCGTGGCATCAGCGCCTTCAGCCCAGACGTGACCACACTCAGGGCAATTGAAGAGCGCACCATCCTGCCAGGTATATTCAGAGTGGCACTTCGGGCACGGAGGAAGGGTTTGCATAGTAAGCCTCATTAAAACCATAAAAAAACAGGGGGCATTCTAGCCTGACACCTCCGGGATGCCTACAATAAAAAACCCGCCAGAGGGCGGGTTATGCATGCAGGAGCGAGAATGTCGTTGCCTGTGAAGTTACTCGATGTGGCGCTATTCATTGAGTGTTGGTAGCTAAGTCTTGTGGTTATTGAGTTTCTTATAATTCGAATTATGATTTTGTTCACGGGAAAACCGAAAGCTTACCGGTTTTGTGTATTTTTTATGCCTGCTAAACTCTCGCCATTTTTATGTACAGGTTATGTAACCCTGTCGCTTATGTCTTCTTGCGTGAGGAAAAGCTAAACGAATTTTTCCACTTTTCACTAAAGGAACGAGTTGTTTTTCTCGTAAATTTTGTGGGGTTCGCGACATAAGTTTAGAAATGATACTAAGGGGCATGTAATGACCGGTGCATAGAGTAAGGATAATTTCATCCATAGCGTCATTTGACAGGCGTTTTTTTTCCCTTGCTAAGGATGATGTAGCTTCAAGTTGCTGCCTTAATGCTGGGGAAAGGCAATCAAGGTTGTCGATGTAAGGATAAGGTAGTTTTGCAGTAATAAAGCGTCCTAATACGTCTCGTTCTTGTTCGTTATCGGTGGCCAGTTCGTCGTTATCCGTGATCAAATCGCCGTTATCCGTGATCAAATCGCTGTTATCCGTGATGATTTGGTTTTTATGAGGGGAAGGAACATCTGTTGATAACGGATTTACGCCAAAAACCTCTTCCGGAGATGGGAGTTCTTGTCCTGGTAATGTATATGATTTATTCCTTTTTTCTCCATGTGGAATCAAGAAACCACTACTGACAAGGCGAGGAAGTGCAAGAGTAACCTCACGTGAATGCAAGCTGGTTAATTGGCAGGCTCTTTCATGGTCTATCCATTTTTCTACGGCAGCGGTGATGACGATACTGCGTTCAAGTTCGCTGAGATGATCAACCTTATCTCCAAATTTAGAATGAAGAAGGTCGGCAATTTCTTCTGATACAAGATTACCAATCGAAAGTTCAAGTAGTGTTTGCTCCGGCTCCGTCTTTTCATACAGCCGAGGAATACGCCAGTTAGCCCACTGCCAACCGCTAAATATTTTTGGAATACCTGAACCTGAGCGTTCACCAGCGCCGATAATCAAAAACATTTGATGCATAAGACGATTACGGCAATCACTTTCATAACCTTTTATCGCTTGCTCTGGAGGGACTCGCATGAGTCCTGGGTTGCGAAAACCAAATAAATCAGGCCGTTTCACGACCATTATAGAAATGCGTCCCGTATAGTCCGCATGTACCAACGTGTTAACCAGTGCCTCACGTAAAGCTGTATGTATTTGAGTATCATCCTGCCTAATACCTTCTTTGAGTTCAAAAGGTACTTTTAGGTCAGCTATTAATTTTCGGTACGTTCGCCTGTAGAAATCAAATACGTTACCCGACCAGGTGCCATCGGGGCACAGGCGGTCGACCCAGCGTCTTTCTGTCCTGGCTTCGGGGCGTTCCTGATAGTCTACGAAATAGTTCGGAGCCACGTCTTGTATGGCTTCCCATGTTCCAAACATGAGAATGCCTGCCAAGGTCATACCTTCTATACCTGTTTGGCGATCTTTTCTATACCCGCCAACACTGCGTAAAAAAGCAAAATTATCTAGTTCTAAAGCTGGATGTACAGGGTTCGAGGCAAATAAGAGATTGCGGTAGGCCAGAAGGCTTTCCAGGTTGATATCGTTCATGTCGAAGTTCTGAACAATGCGGTTATCACGGCTCTCCTCAACCTGTTCTGCCATCATTCTGCGAACTTGTTCCTCCGAACAACGATGATCGCCATCATGTATTCTGAACCATGTCTCCGCCATTGGTTGGTTGTTTAAATAAACTGGCTTTTGTTCGCGCCTTGCAACCGGTATCTCAATGACAAGAATATCCTTGTTTTCTAACCTGATTGTTTGAACTGAACGCTCAGTAAGAAGGTTAACATTTACCTTTTTCTTACTGCTGACAAGGTCGAAAAGCTGTTTTTTGACAGTATTGATATCCGATATACCCGCAACAGTGAACTCACCTTTTTTCTCCCGAATGCCTAAAACAACATACCCACCACGACAATTTGCCATGGAACTATACGTTGGCCAGAAGTCATCAGGTAACTTACCCTTCCCATCTTTCCCTTGAGCTAACTTGAACTCTAACTCTGAGGTTTCAGATAGCGTACGTAGGTCTGTTAGATCAGAAATCTGGAACACTGTGCCTCCATGGGAATTCTGTGGGTATAAATATGCCATATCTTACCCTCATTTAAGTGATAAGAAAGCGCAAGGAAGAGCGTTAAGACTCTAACTAGCCATATAACTGTATGTTCAATCAGGTATTTAATGAGTTGATAAGCGAAAATATTGAGGGGGGTTAGTTGTAATCCGTTATGAAGTGAACCTTATCCGTTATCAACGATTTCTATCCGTTATGAAGCTGGTGTTTAGCACTGAAAAGCCAACTTCATAGCCGTAGTTTCTATTCAGACCTAACAGGAGAACACTGCGCTACCGGTCGCCAACTGATACGGCTGAACATTAAAATCTGCATACATTCAGGCTGCGTCAAAGATCGCAACTCCACCAGCAGCAAAATCTTATCAAACGTTAACATTTTTCAAATGGTTAGGGGAGGGGCACCTGAATCTTACTATCTGAGCGCCTGGTGGCTTCGTTCGCCCTGCTTCACTGCGTTCGTGTTGCCAGTGGGGCACGTCCAACCCCCTAACTGTTATAAAGCGTTAAAGTTCGTCAGGTTGACACTTTCTGCGCAAAAAGCGGATCATTTGGGATCTGGATTTGCGCGGCTTTTGTCCCGGATTTTTCCTCTCATGCTTTGCCGTGTCTGGCTTTTTGCGGCGTCAGGAGTAAATTGCGCAGTTTTTTTGCGAATTCACAGCGGGTAGTTCACAGATTATTGGCGTGTCCTGATGCGAACCTACTGGATGTCTGAAACTGCCGGCACGCACGCAGGGAGGCTGTGTTGCTGCATACTTCAATACGTACCCATTCAGCCAGGTTTTCAACAAACCTCAACAGGATGTCGGGTTTTTCTGTTGCTCATTCACTGTGCATATAATCGCCATCGCTTGATGCCGGTCAATTCTGACAGTCCACTGACGTGTACATTTAAAAGGTTTATTCACCGGAAAGGGAGTTCAGGTTATGGCGATACCCGTTTATCTGTGGCTTTACGATGAAGAAGATAAGTTGGTCAGGGGTGGCGTAGACGTTAAAGGGCGTGAGGGCAGCATTGAGCTGGTGGGCATGCAGCATGATGTGTTTATACCCACTGACGATTTGATGGGGGCAGCGACCGCAACGCGCCAGCATGAGGCATATACATTCGAAAAGGAGATTGACCGCTCATCGCCTCTGCTTTACCACGCACTGACAACCGGCAGAACACTGACAAAAGCCATCTTCAGGTATTACCGCATTAACCATAACGGTATGGAAGATGAATATTTCAATGCCGCGCTGGAGAACGTGAAAATATGCCACATTGTGCCAATCATGTTTGATATGAAGGATATGGACTTCGAAAAACACGGACATATTGAGCACGTTGGCATGCGCTACGAAAAAATTACATGGAGCTATGTTGACGGCAACATCCAGCACACCGACAGCTGGAAAGAGCGCAAAACTGCATAAGGAAATCACTATGGCACACTGGACATATAAGCAAAGCACTGGCGAACTTTTCAGAGACGGCAAATTTATCGAGAAGGGGTATTCCGGCATTTTAACCAACAAAAATAATCCCGATCGGGAACAGGTCAGAGGAATGGGTCCTATTCCTCGTGGAACGTGGAGAATTGGCAGCACCGGAACGAGCAAAGGGCCACTGACCATCACCCTGAACCATGTAAGCGGTAATGCCTACAAGCGTGATATGACCACATTTCGAATGCATGGGGAAAAAGTCCATGGTGTCCCGGGCTTCGCATCGGAAGGGTGCATAATCATGTACCCCCATACACGCCTGATGGTGAGTAAGGACCGCGGGGCGTTGCTGGAAGTCATCCGATGAGGAGATTACTTGCAGTTACGCTAATTATGCCTGCTGTCGTGTTTGCAGCAGTTACGCCTGAATCAGCGACCAGGGAACCTCTTTCCGCTTCTGATTGGAATTACATTGCCCAAAAAGTAGCATCTGGGCAAAAAGACTGGCTGTCTGTAGTACCCTCTCTGGCACCAAAGGCTGATCAAGAGCAAGCTGATCAACTTGAAGATGCTTTAGCGACTGCGCTCCCTACCAATACGAAAAACGTATTATCCGTATTGCATGAGATTGATCATACGAAGAATTCCAAAGTGGGTGGTACTGATATTGTTTGCGTGATGAAGGTGGTGAAATCCGGCAAGGAAGCTGATGTATATTATGCTGATACCCGACTCGCATTGCTGGATGATCCCAATGGGGCAAAATGTCTCTGGAATCTTGAAGGCGTATGGGAAGAGGCAAAACAATATCAAAATAAATCTAAATAGGTTGATGACCGTGGCGACTTAATTTGTTTTCCTACGGAGCCAATTGTGAAAGCCCGTTGCGACCAGCGGGCTATTTTCTTCGGCAGCTCATTTTCCCTTTTTAACGCCAAATTGCCTGAATGCGTCACCCTCTGGCCGGGCAATCCCCATTCTACGCTGAGCGGCTTCAGCGGCCTTTCTGACTTCGTGGATTTCAATGGAAGGTTATGCTCATTAGTGGAATTTTAAACCATTAAAAAAGCCCATTTAACATGGGCTTGTGGGTGTCATTGGCGAGGAGTGGAGATTACTCGATATTCTGGATCTGCTCGCGCATCTGCTCAATCAGCACTTTCAGCTCAATCGCAGAGGTGGTCACTTCGGCATTGATCGATTTTGAAGCCAGGGTGTTCGACTCGCGATTGAACTCCTGCATCATAAAGTCGAGACGGCGGCCAACGGCTTCCTTCTTCTTCAGGATGTTATAGGTCTCTTTCACGTGCGCTTCCAGACGGTCCAGCTCTTCGGCCACATCCACGCGCTGAGCCAGCATAATCAGCTCCTGCTCTACGCGGTTACTGTCCAGCTGCACCTGTGCATCTTCCAGCTTGCTTACCAGCCGCTCACGCTGCCATTTCAGCACGTCCGGCATTTGCGCCCGGACTTTCACCACTTCATTTGTCACGCCTTCCAGACGCTGCTCAATCAGCGCCTTCAGAGCGGTACCTTCCGTTTCACGGGAGGTGATAAAGTCATCCAGCGCCAGATCCAACGATTTCAGCAGCTCAGCAGAGATAGCATCCAGATCCTGTTCTTCTGCGGACATCACACCAGGCCAGCGCAGGATATCAACCGGATTGATCTCCCCTTCATCGCTCTGCATTTTGACCCAGTTCGCGGCCTGCACCAGCTGGACAGCCAGCTTCTCATTCAGCACCAGCGAGCTTTGCGCACGTGGGTCAGCGTCAAAGCGCAGGTTACATTCAATTTTGCCGCGCGTCAGACGATTACGAATACGCTCACGGATAACAGGCTCAAGGCCACGAAACTGCTCCGGCAGGCGGATATAGGTTTCTAAATAGCGCTGGTTGACGGAACGAAGCTCCCAGGCTGCGCTGCCCCATTCGCCTTTGGTTTCGCGCCGGGCGTAGGCGGTCATACTGCGGATCATGTTCTGTACCCATTTTCAGAGAAAGATGAACGGATTATAGCGGTGCAGAGAGAGGCTTAACAGGCATTCAGTCAAACTCCGTTAAATCAGCGGCTACCTCTGGCGTTTTGCCGACGTCAGCTTAAGATGCAGAACAACCCTGAAACCTGAAAGGAGCTTTATGAAGACGATTTCACTGGCCGCGCTGGCGCTGGCTGCTCTGCTAAGCGGGTGTTCGGCACCGGCCCCTCATTCCGCCTTCAGCCCTACTGCTTGTCCCTCAGGCGAGGCCATGACGCAAACCTCGCTCTATTTTGGTCTGAGCAGGCCTCAGGGAGCGGATATAACTTCTGTAGAGTGGCATTCATTCGTTGATAAAGAGGTTACGCCACGTTTTAAAGAGGGGCTGACGGTGTTTGATGCCAGAGGGCAATGGCTGGAAGGAAGTGGCAAGATAGCACGTGAGAACAGCAAAGTTTTAATGCTGATCCATCCAGGAGGAGAGCCAGCTGAGCAGAATATAGAAGCGTTACGTACGCGCTATAAACAGCAGTTTCAGCAGGAGTCGGTGATGCGGACAGACTCGACCGTTTGCGTCGCGTTCTGAATAAGCCCGGCGTTGCGCCGGGCTGTCAGGTTATAACACCAGTCCGGCAAACGCAGCGGAAAGCAGGCTGACCAGCGTGGAACCGTAGACCAGCTTCAGGCCATACCGTGAAACCACATTGCCCTGCTGTTCGTTCAGACCCTTGATCGCGCCCGCCACAATCCCGATTGAGGCGAAGTTGGCGAAGGAGACCAGGAACACAGAGAGGATCCCTAACCCACGGGGAGTCAGGTCGGCAGCGATTTTCTTCAGCTCAATCATGGCGACAAACTCATTAGCCACCAGTTTGGTTGCCATGATGCTGGCGGCGCGCAGCGCATCCGGGGCGGGAATACCAATCAGCCAGGCAAACGGCCAGAAGAGATAGCCAAGGATCTGCTGAAAACTGATGCCAAACAGGCTGGAGAAGATAGCGTTAACGGCGGCAATCAGGGCGATAAAGCCAATCAGCATCGCCATAATAATCATCGCAACCTTAAAGCCTGCCAGAATATATTCCCCCAGCATTTCAAAGAAGCTCTGATCTTCATGCAGCTTTTCCAGCCTGATCTCCGGTTCATCGCCCGGCACGGTGGGATTAATAATCGACAGGATAATAAAGGTGCTGAACATATTCAGCAGCAGCGCAGCGACAACATAGCGTGGCTCAATCATCGACATATAGGCACCCACAATCGACAGCGAAACCGTAGACATCGCCGCCGCAGCCATGGAGTAGAGGCGGCGCGGAGAGATATCAGCAAGGATACCTTTATAGGCGATAAAGTTTTCGGACTGGCCCAGGATAAGCGTGCTGACGGCATTAAAGGATTCAAGTTTCCCCATGCCGTTTACCTTAGAGAGAAGGGTGCCAACCAGGCGGATAAGCAGGGGCAAAATGCGCAAATGCTGCAAAATGCCGATCAGCGCCGAAATAAAGATGATCGGGCAAAGTACGCCCAGGAAGATAAACGCCAGCCCCTGGCCCGCCATGCCGCCAAACACAAATTCCGATCCCTGCCCGGCAAACTTCAACAGTGTTTCAAAGAAGCCAGACACCGCCGTAACCACGGAGAGGCCGCTGGTTGCATGCAGAAAGAAATAAGCCAGGAGCGCTTCAATCACTACCAGCTGAAAAATGACCCGAGGGCGGATTTTTTTACGATCGTTGCTAAACAGCAACGCCAGGCAAAAGATGACCACAAGGGCCAGAATAAAATGAAGTACGTCAGGCATATCAGCGATGTCCGGCAGAGCAGAGAAAGAAGGCTGCATTTAGCCACAACTCAGGGTTCATTTCATCCTGCCTTGCGCTATCTTGCTGATTTCCTCGCTACATTGCTGACAGCGGCATAAGAAACGCTGGCAGCCGCAGCCGGGCATAGGCATTCGGCGGTGAAATCCGTATAATGCGCAGCCAATCAAGTTTTGCAAGCCGGAGAGAAACCATGCGTCCAGCAGGCCGTAGCGCTCAACAAGTGCGTCCCGTCACCCTGACCCGTCACTACACCAAACATGCTGAAGGCTCAGTTCTGGTTGAATTCGGTGATACTAAGGTTCTTTGCACCGCCACCATTGAAGAGGGCGTACCGCGTTTTCTGAAGGGCCAGGGCCAGGGCTGGGTAACCGCTGAATATGGTATGTTGCCGCGTGCAACCCACAGCCGTAACGCCCGCGAAGCCGCGAAAGGCAAGCAGGGTGGCCGCACGCTGGAAATTCAGCGCCTGATTGCACGCTCGCTGCGTGCCGCGCTGGATTTAAAAGCGCTGGGTGAATTTACCATCACTCTGGACTGCGATGTGTTGCAGGCAGATGGCGGAACCCGTACCGCTTCTATCACCGGTGCCTGCGTGGCGCTGGCCGATGCGCTGAACCATCTGGTGGCGATTGGCAAACTGAAAGCAAACCCGATGAAGGGAATGGTCGCGGCGATTTCCGTTGGTATCGTCAACGGTGAAGCACTCTGCGATCTGGAGTATGTTGAAGACTCAGCTGCTGAGACCGACATGAATGTGGTAATGACCGAAGATGGACGCATGATTGAAGTGCAGGGCACGGCGGAAGGCGAGCCGTTCAGCCACGATGAACTGCTTCAACTGCTGGCGCTGGCACGGGGAGGGATAGACTCCCTGATCCTGGCGCAGAAAGCAGCGTTGAAAGAGTAAATATTTCCAGGCGACCGCAGAGTCGCCTTTTTTATGACAAGCAGAGGATCAAGAGATGAAAGCCTGGCAGCGCCAATTTATCGAATTCGCCATCAACAAGCAGGTGCTGAAGTTTGGTGAGTTCACGCTGAAATCAGGGCGCACCAGCCCTTATTTCTTCAATGCCGGCCTGTTTAATACCGGCCGCGATCTGGCGTTACTGGGGCGTTTTTATGCCCAGGCGCTGGTAGATTCAGGTATCGATTTCGATTTAATCTTCGGCCCGGCCTATAAAGGCATTCCCATTGCGACCACCACCGCCGTGGCGCTGGCCGATCATCATGACCGCGATGTGCCTTACTGTTTCAACCGCAAGGAAGCGAAAGAGCACGGTGAAGGCGGAACCCTGGTCGGCAGCCCGCTACAGGGGCGCATCATGCTGGTGGATGATGTGATCACCGCAGGCACGGCCATCCGCGAGTCGATGGAGATTATTTCTGCGAATAATGCCACGCTGGCTGGCGTGCTGATCTCACTTGACCGTCAGGAGCGTGGGCGTGGTCAGGAGTCTGCGATTCAGGAAGTTGAGCGTGATTATGGCTGTAAGGTGATTTCGATTATCACCCTGAACGATCTGGTAACCTGGCTGGAAGAGAAGCCTGAACTGGCCGATCGTCTGATCACCGTGCAGGCGTACCGCAAAGAGTATGGCATTTAAGCTTGCTGCGGGTCACTCTCTGACCCGCGTTTTACTACACCAGTTGTGAAGCCAGCAACGGCCAGCGAGTCTCAAAATCTACAGTGGGGCGGTAGCGGAATCCTGAGCGCACAAAGCGTGAGAGAAGGCCTTCACAAAAGGCGAGGAGCTGGCTCGCTAAAAGCGCCTCATCAATGCTGAACCCTTCACCTTCCCGCATTTTCTGTTCGCGCAATACCTGGCGAAGCTGCACCTCAATGCGCTCAAACAGCTGATTAATTCTGCCCTGTAAACGATCCTGCTCAAACATCAGGGCATGACCGGTCAGAATGCGCGTTAAACCCGGATTACGCTCACCAAAGCCCAGAATTAACTGGATGATCAGACGCAGACGCGGCAGCGTCTCTTTTTCGTCTTTCAAAATCAGATTGATGCGCGTAATCAGGCTATCTTCAATAAACTCAATCAGGCTGTCGAACATCCTGGTTTTGCTGGGAAAGTGCCGGTAAAGCGCGGCTTCTGATACCCCTACGTTTGCGGCCAGCTTAGCCGTGGTAATGCGCTGACTGCCATCGCTTGATTCCAGCATCTGCGCCAGAGCCTGCAATATTTCTTCGCGACGATTCCTTTTCGCACTCTTTTTCTCTGCCATGTCCTGAAAGACCCCTGAAATATCACCTTGAACGGGCAGATGCCCACGCAACGTCCGCGAACAATGCGTTCGCGGAGGAAAATAAGGATAGGTAAAACGCTATTTATCGGTAAGGTAGCCGTTACTGACGGCCCGAATGACCAAAGCCGCCTTCTCCGCGATCGCTGGTGTCAAACTCTTCAACAAGATTGAATTCAGCCTGAACGACCGGCACAAAGACCATCTGAGCAATACGCTCGCCTGGCTCAATATTGAAGGCTTGCTGGCTGCGGTTCCAGACAGAAACCATTAATTGACCCTGATAGTCAGAATCGATCAAACCCACCAGATTGCCCAGCACCACGCCATGCTTATGGCCAAGACCAGAGCGGGGAAGGAGCACGGCGGCCAGCTGCGGATCGCCAATATGGATGGCCAGGCCGGTAGGAACCAGCGTGGTAGCATTGGGTGCCAGAAGCAGGGCTTCATCCAGGCATGCACGCAGGTCAAGGCCCGCCGATCCTGAGGTGGCATAGGTCGGTAAGGGGAATGCTTTACCGACACGCGCATCCAGAATCTTAACGTCGATTTTTTTCATCATAACGGCTGACTATCTCGTCTAGTAACTGTTGGCCAAGGAGTGACTTATCGCTAAGCGGTAAGGCTTTTTCTCCTTCCTGCCAAAAAAGGTGCAGAGCATTGTTATCGCTGTTGAAACCCTGCCCGGCTTTCGAAACATCGTTAGCGCAGATTAAATCCAGGTTTTTACGTACCCGTTTTTGTTGTGCGTATTCTTCCACATTCTGGGTTTCTGCCGCAAATCCCACCACGTAGGGCCGATTTTCAACAAGGTGACCCACCCCGGCGACAATATCGGGGTTTTTTACCATTTTGAGGGTGACTTCATCACCCTGTTTTTTTATTTTTTCAACGGCAATGTCAGCAGAACGGTAATCCGCAACGGCTGCGGCTGCGATAAAAATATGTTGCTTAGCAATAGCGTTCATCACTGCCTGCTGCATCTCTAACCCGGTGGTCACGTCAATACGTTTCACCCAGGCAGGGGTTGCTAACGTTACCGGCCCGCTGACCAGCGTGACGTTAGCGCCTCGTTTTGCCGCCGCTGCGGCAATGGCGTAACCCATCTTACCTGAGCTGTGGTTGGTAATGAACCGCACGGGGTCAAGCGCCTCGCGGGTTGGGCCAGCCGTGATCATAATATTGAGATGTTTCAGATCGTTGATGGGTGAAGCCCAGGCGACTGCTGCATCTACAATTGCCAGCGGATCTAACATTCTGCCAGGGCCGATATCACCACACGCCTGACTACCGCTGTCGGGTCCCCACAGCATCACGCCTCGTTCCGAGAGCAGCCTTAAATTATGTTGAGTAGGCGCAGCCCGGTACATCTGCTGATTCATCGCGGGCACCACGGCGATGGGCGCAGGCGTTGCCAGACAAATCGTGGTGACCAGATCGTTTGCCATACCCGCCGTCACCCGCGCAATGAGATCGGCGGTAGCTGGCGCCAGGAGCACCAGATCGGCCCATTTTCCTAACTCGATATGGCCCATTGCGGCTTCGGCCGCCGGGTCAAGAAGGTCATCCGAGACGGGATAACCGGACACAGCTTGCAGGCTGAGAGGCGTTATAAAAGCTTTTGCCGCCTCGGTCATGACCACGCGGACTTCCGCCCCGCGGTCACGCAGCCGCCTGACCAGCTCCGGTGCTTTGTAAGCCGCAATGCCTCCGCTGACGCCCAGAACAATGTGTTTGCCGGTTAATCCCATCATGATATTCGCCTTCTCAAAGTCAGACTGGCTATTCGCCGCCACTATGGCGCTATTTTATCATACTCATCCGCTGGTACCTGTCAGCACCACCCTTTCTTTGTGAAACAACTCGCGGAGTCAGGTTGAAGGGGGAGATTAGTACTGTATATAATGCCATGCTTTTGGGGGCGGAGAAAGGAGAGATGCAAATGGAAGCGCATTGGAAAGATGCACCACCCAGAGAAAAATTACTGGCAAGGGGCGCTGCGGATTTGAGCGATGCTGAACTGCTGGCCCTTTTTTTACGCACCGGGTCGGGCGGGTTACATGTGATGGCGCTGGCCCAGCAGCTGCTGGACCATTTCGGTTCGCTCTATCAGTTAATGACGGCAGAAAGGGCAGCGTTTAACGACATCAAAGGCATTGGTCATGCCAAATATGCGCAGCTGAACGCCATAGTCGAGTTAGCCCGGCGCTTTTTTACCTGCACCCATGCGCAGGAAAACCCGGTAGCGGCAAGCACCACTGAGATGCTTTACTATTTTCACAGCCAGCTGGCGCACCGTGAGCGTGAAATTTTTATGGTGGTGTTTTTAAATAACCAGCACCGTATTATTCACTCCTGCGAGATGTTTGCCGGAACGGTGAACTGTGTAGAGGTCCATCCCAGAGAAATTGTGAAGGCAGCATTAAAGCATAACGCCGCCGCGCTTGTTCTGGCACACAACCATCCTTCCGGCAAGGCAAAGCCCAGCAAAGCCGACCATGCGGTAACGCAGCAAATCGTCGCCGCCTGCCAGTTAGTGAATGTTCAGGTGCTGGACCATATCGTTATCGGGCGCGGGGAATCGGTTTCTTTTGCCGAAAGAGGGTGGATATAGCCCACCAGGATTGGCTTTTTGCGACTTTTTACCCCCTCGGGAACGTAATAAATTGTTCAAATGAAGCAATTTTGCACGATCCAAAGGGATCTTTATCTGTTCGGGACTTGAGCACTGGCGGCTCAGGGCGTATACTACGCCACCTTTGAGAATCTCGGGTTTGGCGTATGGGCCTGCTCAGCGGGTTCACATAGAACTCGCCTGGATGGGCTAAGAGCCTGACGAGGCGGCCAAAACCTTATTTTTAAAGCTCGAGCTGATTTGATTTTTGGAGAATAGACATGTCACGAGTCTGCCAAGTAACTGGCAAGCGTCCGGTAACGGGTAACAACCGTTCCCACGCAATGAACGCGACGAAACGCCGTTTCCTGCCGAACCTGCACTCTCACCGTTTTTGGGTTGAGAGCGAAAAGCGCTTCGTTACACTGCGCGTCACTGCCAAAGGCATGCGCGTAATTGATAAAAAGGGTATTGAGACGGTTCTGGCCGATCTGCGTACCCGCGGTGAGAAGTACTAAGGTAAGGAACTGAAACATGGCTAAAGGTATTCGTGAGAAGATCAAGCTGGTTTCTTCTGCTGGTACAGGTCACTTCTATACCACCACGAAGAACAAACGTACTAAGCCGGAAAAACTGGAACTGAAGAAATTCGATCCAGTTGTCCGCCAGCACGTGATCTATAAAGAAGCTAAAATCAAGTAATTGATTTCAGTGGATGAAAAACCCGGCTCCGGCCGGGTTTTTTGTTTTTACAGGAAAAGGTTTTTTAACGGGAGACGAGAAGATGCCGGAATTACCTGAAGTTGAAACCAGCCGCCGTGGCATTGAGCCTCATCTGGTGGGCGCGACTATTCTTCATGCTATCGTCCGAAATGATCGCCTGCGTTGGCCGGTCTCCCATGAAATTCACAGCCTCAGCGATCAACCCGTGCTTAGCGTACAGCGCCGGGCAAAGTATCTGCTGATTGAACTGCCTCACGGCTGGATAATTATCCATCTCGGTATGTCAGGAAGCCTGCGGGTGCTGCCGGAAGAGCTGCCTCCAGCGAAACATGACCACGTTGATCTGGTGATGAGTAACGGCAAGATATTACGTTACACCGACCCCAGACGTTTCGGTGCCTGGCTGTGGAGCACGGATCTCGCGGCCAGTAATGTACTGGCGCATCTCGGGCCTGAACCGCTCAGCGAGGCCTTCTCGGCAGAGTATCTTTTTGAGAAGTCGCGCAACAAGCGGACACCGGTAAAGCCCTGGCTGATGGATAACAAACTGGTGGTTGGTGTTGGCAATATCTATGCCAGCGAATCCCTGTTTGCCGCCGGGATCCTGCCCGATCGTCCGGCCATGGCCTTAACGCAGGCGGAAGCGGAACTGCTGGTAAATACCATCAAGGCGGTATTGTTACGCTCTATTGAGCAGGGCGGGACAACGCTACGTGACTTCCTGCAAACCGACGGGAAACCCGGCTATTTTGCGCAAGAGCTACAGGTCTATGGACGAGCAGGCGAACCCTGCCGGGTCTGTTCAACGCCGGTTAAAAGCGCCAGACATGCCCAGCGCAGCACCTTTTACTGTCCGGTCTGCCAGAAATAGCTCTCTGCTGGCGTTAAAGCTTCGCCAGTAAGGCTGTATGTACCACCTGTGGCAGGAAGGCGCTGACATCACCCTGATGGCGCGCCACTTCCTTCACCAGTGAAGAGGAGATAAACGAATATTTTCCGGAAGGCATCAGGAAGACGCTTTCAAGCTCTGGCAGTAAATGGCGGTTCATCTGAGCCAGCTGCATCTCATATTCAAAGTCAGAGACGGCTCTTAGCCCCCGAATCAGCACGTTGGCCTGCCTGTCGCGGGCAAAATTGGCCATCAGATCGCTGAAACCCAGCACCTCAACATTGGGAATGTGGGCAACCACCTCTTTCGCCAGCGCTACGCGCTCTTCAAGGGAGAACATCGGTTTTTTGCTGGGGCTGGCAGCCACAGCCAGAACGATGTGATCGAACATCAATGCTGCACGCGTGACGATATCCAGATGGCCGTTAGTCATCGGGTCGAAGGTGCCGGGATAGATCGCTTTGGTGTTCATAGGCCGCCTTTACCGGAAGCATGAGAGTGGTTCAGCGCCCAGAGCGCTGCATACTTATTAAAGGTGTACTGCGCATTGACCACCGCCAGAAGCCAGCCCTGCTTACCGTCAAGAAAGCCTGCCCTCAGCACCAGCGTTTTGAAAAACGCGCCCAATGTATGCGCGAAAATAGAGAATATGCCACAACGTTTTCCCTGATGATGGCGCTGTTTAGCCCAGGCCTCAGCATAGGCAAACTGTTTCCACTGAAAAGCGGAAAAGTCGCGGCAGGTCAGATGAAGAAGGTCTCCTTTCAGCGGCGTAACCGTCGCGCCTCCGGTTTCCAGCGATTCATGAACCTGATGGTCGTTGTACTGATAGCTGGAGGGATAAAGGCGGGTGACGCGGTCAGGATACCAGCCGCTGTGGCGCATAAAACGGCCGAGGAAGAGATTGCGCCGCCCCAGGCTGTATACAGTGGCTGAAGCAGGACGCGCCAGAACGGCCTCAACAGAGGCACGCAGTTGGGGCGTCACACGCTCATCGGTATCGATCATCAAAATCATGGAATGAGTGGCGTAACTTTGCGCCAGCTGACGCTGTCTGCCGTAGCCATGCCACTCGGTAGAGTGGAAGACCTTAGCGCCGTGCCGTGCTGCGACCTGCGGCGTGCCGTCACTGCTGCCTGAGTCCAGCAGGATAATTTCATCGGCCCAGCTTACGGACTCCAGGCACTCTGGCAAAAGGTCGGCCGCGTTTTTGGCGATCAGCACCACCGATAAGGGCTGAGAAGACATTAGTGATTCCGCTGTGGCAGATGAGGTTCGAGTAACTGTAGCAGACGTTGCAGCGCCCCCTGATTCTGATGAAGCACTTCTACAGCATGACGGCCGTAATAGAGACGGTAATCTTCGTCAGTCAGCAGGGTGCCAATCTCTTTATCCAGCGAGTCGGCATCCGTAACGGTAATTAATCCGTCCGCCTGCGACAGCTTGGCACAGATATCTTTGAAGTTGAACGTATGCGGCCCCATCAGGACAGGGATGGCATGCGCGGCAGCTTCCAGAGGATTATGCCCCCCTCGCTCAACCAGGCTGCCTCCCACAAAGGCCAGATCGGCAATCCCGTACAGTAACATCAGTTCGCCCATCGTATCGCCAATCACCACCTGCGTGCTGCCGGAAGGGATCTCGCCGGTGCTGCGCAGGGTGTAACTCAACCCCGCTTTCTGCGTCATTTCACGGGCTGTAGAGAACCGTTCCGGGTGACGAGGTACCAGAATAAGCAGCAGACTTGGGAAGCGAGCCAGCAGTTTACGGTGCGCTTCCAGAATAATGCTCTCTTCACCCTCATGCGTGCTGGTGGCAATCCATACGGGACGGCGGGGCGCCCACTGACGGCGCAGCGTGATAGCGCGGGCGGCCAGCTCAGGTGTAACAGAGATATCGAACTTCAGGCTACCGGTTACGGTGAGCTGGGAACGCTTCAGGCCAAGGCTGATAAAGCGCTCACCATCTTCCTGATTTTGGGCTGCAATAAGCGTAATGCGTTGCAGCAACTGCTGCATAAACTTCCCAAGCTTTTTGTAGCCTTTGGCCGAACGCGCCGACAAACGGGCATTGGCAATCACCAGCGGGATTTTCCGCTGATGCAGCAGCGCAATCATATTCGGCCAAAGCTCGGTTTCCATAATGATCACCAGACGCGGGTTCACATTATCCAGAAAACGGTTCATTGAGCCTGGCAGATCGTAGGGCAGATAAACATGGTGCACATCTTTGCCAAAGGCCGAAGCGGCACGCTCTGATCCTGTCGGCGTCATGGTCGTGACGGTGATAGGCATAGCCGGATAACGATGGCGTAACGCTCTTACCAGCGGCACCGCAGCCAGCGTCTCGCCCACGGAAACAGAGTGCAGCAAAATACCGTCTGGTTTGACTTTGCCTGCACAATAGCCATAGCGCTCTGCCCAGCGTTTGCGGTAGGCGGGAGCCTTCCGGCCGCGGAGCCAGAGTCTGAGCCAAATCAGAGGCTGAATGAGATAGAGCAGAACGGTATAAAGTGTTGTCATCACAATGTTTATTAAGTGCGGAGACTTGCGCCAAAAATGCCGAAACAATAGGGCATGTTAGCAGATAAGTCCTCCGCGCTCACACTTCTTATCGGGGCTGCTGTAACACTTGTTGATACAGCGCATGAAGTTGGCTGGCAAGCTGCTGGGGCGTACAGGGCAGAACGCGTTGACGGGCAAGGTCGCCCATTCTGCTGTCCATGGTGCGGAGCGGAATGGCATCTGCCGCCGCCGTCAGCGCGGGAATATCCAGCGCGTCACAGACAAATCCCTGTTCCCCCTGCACAATGAATTCCGCGCCGCCACAGGTGAAGCTGGTGATCACCGGCAGGCCGCAGGCCATCGCTTCCAGAATCACGTTCGGGAAAGGATCGTACAACGTCGGCAACAGCAGGCCATCCGCCGCATGATAAAAGGGGATAACGTTGTTCTGTACGCCAACAAAGTGTATGCGGCTTTCGCATCCCAGGCTTCGCGCCAGCTCAGCATAGTGCGACTGTTGCTTATCCTGACCCACCACCAACAGGTGAGCATCGGTAGCGGCAACGGCAGTAATACTGGCTTTCAGCCCCTTACGTTCAAAACCAGAGCCGACATAAATCATTACCCTGGCGTTAGTGGGAAGATTGAGTTTTTCTCGGGATTGCTGACGCTCTGCGGCCGTTGCGGGCTGAAAGCGTTGTGCATCAATGGCGTTATAGATAACCGCGAATTTCTCTTCCGGTACCTGAAAGCAGCGCATGATGTCATTTTTCACCATCAGCGAATTACAGATAATTTTCTTCAGTGAGTCAGAGCGGAACATCTCCTCTTCTGCCGCCATCACATAGCGATGATAACCGCTGAAATGGGTAAGCAGGCGCTGAAAAGAAGGAACAATGCGTGCACGCTGCTCCAGCCAGACGCGATGAACACCATCGCCTGCCCGGAAAATATCGCATCCCGCAATGCGCTCATGGCTTTGAACAATATCAAAATTCTCGCGCTGCCAGCAGGCGCGAGCCGCCTCCGCGAAGCCACGTTCACGGGAAATTCGCCCCCATTTTTTGGGGTTACAGATGTGCAGATGCCAGTCTGGTTTTGGCTCACCCTGCCAGCTACGGGTGATGATGTTCAGTTCCAGCCGCTCATCATCCAGCGCTTCAAGCGCGCGTGAGATAAACCGCTCGGCGCCACCGTCGGGGCGATATTTCTGGCGCACAATAGCCAGTCGTATCTTACTCATCCAGATAGCTCCTTGCGGCTTTTACCACCTCTTCCAGTGGGATAGCGGAGAGATAACGCGTCGTTGTTTTGGTATCAATACTGTCCGGTGAAGGCAGCGGCGCATAGTCTCCGGCCCAGATCACCTTGTTATTTTCGCCCCAGGGACGCCACTGTTTGAGCTTGGTCGGGCCGAATAACGCAATACAGGGCGTATTCAGTGCCGCAGCCATATGCATCGGGGCCGAATCCACGCCGATAAACAGGCGGGCATGGTCTATCAGGGCAGCCAGCTGTGTCAGCGTCAGCTGACCCGCCAGAGAGATAACCCGACGGTTTTGGCATAATGAGAGAATGTGATCGATCATCGCCTGCTCTTTTTTATCGGGCGCGGCGGTCAGCACAATATCATGCTCATCTGAGGCGAGACGGTCTGTCAGCGCGGCCATTTTGTCATCTTCCCAACACTTGAAGATCCAGCGTGAGGTAGGTTGCACGACAATATAGGGTCTGGGTAAAGTTTGGCACTCTGCAAGCTTTGCCTGGGTGATATGCCAGTCATTCTCGCTGTAATGCATGGCAGCCGGAATACCCTCAATGGGGATATTCAGCGGCTTGAGCGCCGTAAGATTCTGCTCCGCCGTATGCAGGCTTCCATGCTGTGCCGTTGAGACGCGATGGGGATGCGCCAGCCGCCAGAGAATATTTTTGCGCTTGTTAAAATCAAACCCAATTCGCACGTTGGCACCGGAAAGCAGGGTAAGGATGGCGCTTCGCCATTGATCGGCAAGGTTAATGACCAGATCGTAATGGCAGCGGCGCACGGCTTTTACCAGCGCTACTTCATGCCGGATGTGTGGCCACACGCCCTCTTTTTTCCAGCCCCGGTCAATAAAATGAATATGACGAACGTCGGGGTGAGCCTCCAGCATTGGTCGGGTTTCTTTATACAAAAGAACATCGATGCTGGCCTGCGGATAGTGCTGACGAAGAGCATGTATCACCGGCGTGGTGAGCAGCATGTCGCCGTGATGGCGCAGCTTTATCAGCAGTATGTTCTTAGGCGTAAACACAGAAGGCGTTTGAAGAGTAGCCATACTCAGAAGGTCTCGAAGTAAAGTGGACCGATTGTAAGGGAAACCCTGGTAAGGGGAAAGTGAGTAAGCTCAACCATTAAGCTTTCCGCCAGCGATAAATACGACCCAGCCAAAGCAGTAGCTGATACCACTGACGGACGCCACGCGCGTTGCGCATCATTCTGCGCGGCGTTTTGCTGTTAATCAGATCGGCGATCATCGCCTGCCGCGCGTCAGCATCAGGTTCACGGCGGATGGAATGGCACACCGTCAGCGCTTCTTTCGTCACCTGCCGGTAGATGGAGGGAGCAATCTTCACTCTGTTTTTGTAGCGAAGGTTAATCTCGTCCAGCATCCGGGCAATTTTAAGGTAATGACGCTGATACTCAACGTTACGCATGCCGGTGCGTTTCTGATTGCTGATCGATTGATCGTGAACATAATAGCGGTACATCACCTCGTCGGTATAACGTACCCGCCGGGCGTTCAGCATCAGCTCAGTTGTCCAGGGGATATCCTGATGATGCAGGCCAGGCTCAAACAGTAGGTTGAGTTCTTCAATCAGTGCCCGCCGGTAGATGCCCAGCCAGACCACATGCAGATAACGATTTGTGGCCAGCGCTTTGCCCAGCCATTCGGCGCCGCTCAGCACCGGCGTGGATTGCAGACGGTCGGTAGGGATTAACGGTTTTGCATTATCACCGCCCCAGAATACGCGCTCGGCGTTGCACTGTGCCACATCCAGATCGTCCGTCCGGGCCATGGCCATCAGCTTGCTGTAGATCTCCGGATAGAGCTTGTCGTCGGCATCGGGGAAGGTGACATACTGGCCTTTAGCGACCGCCAGACCAGCATTACGGGCACGGGATACGCCGCCATTCTGCTGGTCGATGACCTGAATATGGGCATGCTCAGCGGCATAACGATGCGCCATCGCGGCAGACTCATCCGTTGAGCCATCATTAACAATGATGATTTCCAGAGATTGCAGCGTCTGTGACAGTAACGAGGCCATAAATGGCTCGAAGCTTGTCCCGGCGTTGTACATGGGAATAATCACGCTCAGCTCAGGGGCTGAGGCTTCAGGATGCTGCATCATACTCAGGGTAAAGTCTCTTGAACCAATTGAGGCTTACGCGTACAGATAAAATTATAAATATCATCCAGCTTGCGATCATCCAGCTCAAAAAGCTGTTCAGCGGAATGATGAAATTTGTACAGCGCATGAAAAACAAAAGAGGTGGGCGCAATATGATTAGGGCCGATCAGTAACACATCGCCCAGTGGACGCTGTTCTTCCACGCAGCAAGGGCCATAGATCAAAATAACCGGCACATTCTGCGAGTCGGCTATGTAAACATTGCCGGAATCTGACGCCACATAAAAATCCATCTGGCTGATGGCATAAGGTAATCCCTCCAGGGAGACCTTGCCGATCAGGTTGACCAGATTATCGCGCTCACCTGTCACCTTATTGAGCTCATTTAAGCGGGTAAGTTCATTCGGCGCGCCAAAAACATAGAACTGGCAAGGGAGTTCGCTCAGGCGGTCAAACAATCTTTTCCAGATAACAGGCGGAATGGTCTTGGCCTGATTGCCGGCGGAGATACTGATGCCGATTTTGATTTTATCGGTTATGAATAGCTCTTCCGGCGTATCAGCAGGCTTCAGCAGAGGCTGCGTGGCGTGCTTAGGGTAACTCTCCTTAGTCAGCGAACGGTCCGCCAGCTTCAGATAGTTCTCCAGCGTTAAGGTCGTTTTCTCATGTTCGACGATGCCGGTGGCAGTCAGATAAAACAGACCCTGATACCACTTGCGGCGATACATAGACAAAAACTGTTTATTGGTAGCATTACAGCAGGCGGCATAAAAAAGATTGGTATTGTTAGGGTGCAGCAGATAAACATTGTCATAGCGGTTCATTAATCTGAACGCTAATTTCAGTTTGTTCAATGTGCTGGTTTTGTGATCCTCGACGTAGAAGATCTCCTCAATAAAGGCGTCATTGCGGGCCAGCGGCGCTACAGCACGGCTTAGCAAAGCGTCACTCTGCTTAAGGTGATGAAGAAGCGGCGTGATATTGACGAAATCGCCAATTTTAGCTGTCTGAATAACTAAGTTACGCGTGCCTTTCCGGTGCATAAGCTTCATCAGAAGCTTGATGGGCAAGATCAGCAAAAATAACAACACATAATTCACGCTCTCTTCTCCCTGAGCTGGCGTTTCGCTGCGCGGTTTCCCGGCAGAAACAGCGGGATCGGGCATGATGATTCGTTTATCAAAGAGCTCAGATATCCGTTCCTGTAGGTGAGCGTTATCATGGGCTAAAAACCTTAGGCATTAAGTAAAAAAATGGGTTCGGGCTGTCAGTTTCACTGACAGACGGCTTATTCTACCCCTGTAATAGCTGGTTATGCAGACGACCTGTGTTAATTAACTTTAATTAAATCAAGGTACTGTTTGCATATTGCTTCAATACTGTAAGCGTTAACATCGGGTGTGCACATCTCTGGTGGATGCAGATACACCTCTTTCATTGCGGCTGCCAGCGAATCTTCATTCAGTTCTGCCAGCCCGCGGGAAAGCTCGCCGGTGAGAATAGTGACCGGGCCACCAGGGCACCTGGTGCTGACCACTGGCGTATGGCAAATCAGCGCTTCTACTAACACATTGCCAAACCCTTCACTGTCTGAGCTGACAACCAAAAGTTTGGCGTGCCGGATATAGGGGTAAGGGTTGTCAACGAAGCCTTTAAAGATCACCTTGTCGCTGATATTTAATTCCGTCGCCAGCCTCTTTATCGCTGTGGTTACCTCTGGTCTGCCCTGGCCTATCAGCACCAGGGGCACTTCCAGCCCGCTTTTAGCATAAGCGCGAAGCAGCCTGTCATGGCGTTTAGTTGGATGAAAACGGCCCACATGGATAACGTACTCCTGGCCCTCCAGGCTGCAAGGCTCCAGGGATAAAGATTCGATGGCTGCAAAATCGAAGGGATTATAAATGACCTTTTCACGCTTTGGCTTCACATTAAAGGCTTGCTTAAGATCCTTTATCACATAGTGCGAGACGCCAATAATGTTCCGCTGCTGATAAATATTGCGCGTTTTGACTTTTTTCAGCCAGAGCGAAAACCCTGTGCGTCGGGCCAGATAGGAGGCGGAGAAAACGCCGTGCAGACAGTACCAGGTCCGCTCCGGGTTAAGGTGAGGGCAGCGGCGGACAATTCTGTCGGTTTTGTGCAAATGTGAGACGATCAGGTCATAAGGCCCACCGCTCTGTTCGGCAAGGGTAATGTGCTTATCCAACTGGACAGCCCGACGGTGTAGTTCGGTCAGTTTCCGCCAGGGTTTTTTGCACTTATCCTGTATCACATGATAATCGAGACCGGCCGGAAGCGGGTATTCGCACACGGCCCGTAATGAGAATAACGAAACCCGATGTCCGCGCTCAATCAGCCCTTTGGCAAGCGTCAATACCACTTTCTCTGCTCCGCCACCAGGCAAGCCATCAATGATCATCAAAATGCGCTTGGACAATTTTTTACCCTTAAACAGAAAACGTGCGTCGGGCGCTATGCCGCCTCGGGTCGCGTAAAATCAACTCACCTGCGAAAATCAGGGCGCTGAAATGCGCTAACTTATTGTGCTGTTTCTATTAGCTGCGGTTATCTTAGAAAATTAACTGCAAGAGTGCCATAGCTGAATCAGCCTCTGCCCCCTGCGGTAAATCTCTTTGCGTCTCACAGGCCTGCTGCGTAACATAGCCCCGAGCCTATCAGGAGCCTGCACCCGGCATGAACAAACCAGCATTCTTAATCACCATTGATACGGAAGGTGACAACCTTTGGCGTAATCGTACCGGAAAGGTTACGACTAAAAATGCGGATTTTCTCGCGCGATTCCAGCAACTTTGCGAAAAATATGCCTTTAAGCCCACCTGGCTGACCAATTATGAGATGGCTGTTGATCCGGTCTATCAGGCATTTGCCCGCGACGTGATTGCTCGTCGTCAGGGAGAGGTGGGCATGCATCTTCATGCCTGGTACAGCCCGCCGGACTATCAACTCACCGACGATGACTGGCAGTTTCAACCCTATCTGATCGAATACCCGGTTGAGGAGATGCGCAGGAAGATTGCGTATATGACGCAGCTGCTGGAAGAGACGTTCCAGACCAAAATGGTGAGTCACCGCGCCGGCCGCTGGGCCTTTAATGAGCACTACGCTAAGTTGCTGATTGAATTCGGCTACAAAGTGGACTGCTCCGTCACGCCGCGCGTGAACTGGCAGTTTTCACCGGGCGCCCCTCAAGGCAAAGGCGGAACAAATTATACCCATTTCCCTGACCACGCCTATTTCCTTAATACGGAGGATATTTCCCGTGAAGGAGATTCGCCGCTGCTCGAAGTCCCTATGACCATCCAGTACAAGCACTCGGGCTTGATGAACAGCCTGAAACAGGGCTATGACCGGCTCAGGGGCAAGCAGCGGTCGCCTTCAGTTCACTGGCTTCGTCCGGTTGGAGGCAACGTGCAGCAAATGATCGGGGTGGCGGAAAAAACGCTGGCAGGCGGAGCGGACTATGTTGAATTTATGCTTCACTCTTCCGAATTTATGCCTGACGGCAGCCCGACGTTTAAAAATGAAGCGGATATCGATCGCCTCTACAGCGATCTTGAGCAGCTGTTTAGCTGGTTGCAGAGCCGCACGATCGGCATGACGCTGGCAGACTATGCGGCACACGTTAAGGGAGTACGATAAAAGTGCAATTTTTTAAGTTAGTGACCCGAAAAAAAAACGAAATGCTACGAGCATTAAAACTCAAAATTTTACTCTCAAGCTATATTTTAAAATCGGAGGAAAGGAATCTCATAAAAGAAAGGGTAAAGCACGTTCTTATTCTTAGATTAGATGATAAGGTCGGGGATATGATTGTAGCGACAGGTCTAATCAAGGCGTTCCATGAGAATAATATAAAGGTTTCTGTACTGACTGGTTCGGTCTGTCATGAGTTGCTATCTTCGTCTCCACTGATTCATAAATGTTATCTTTATAAACGTCGAGGTAAGTTAATTGAACTTGATGAGGAGGGAATTGATTTAGTTATCGATTTTGATGACGTTGTTACCTTTGAAAGATGTAAATTAATTAGTCGATTTAGTTATGCTCATGTCATTGGATTCAATAAAGATAATTTCCCAATGTATCATACCTCTTTGACTCAGCTTGATGAAAATAGCCATATTACTGAGAGGCATAAACTGGTTATCAGGACTCTCCAGTTGACATCAGAAAAATATACTTATTTTCTGCCTGAATGTCTTGATGCAAAAGAAAAGGTTTCCAATGTATTGCATGGTTCAACTTATTCTCGTTTTATTGCTATAAACCCTTTAACTGGTTCTGATGATAAAGATTTTTCAATTGAACAAACTCAGTTTATCGTAAATCATATAAAAAAATATGATGAGAAAATTTTATTAATATTGGTAGGTCAGCCCTCGAAATTATTTTCTATGGGGATAAAAAATGTAGTGATGATACCTGATAGTACCATAAGCGTCGCAGTAGAAATTATACGTCGTTGCGATGCTGTTATTTCTCCAGATACCTCAATAATTCATATGGCCAATGCTTTCAATAAACCACTATTGGCAATATACAATAAAAGAAAGCTGAAAGACACGGGCCTTGTCGGATATAATTTGTGGTCGCCAAATTACCCTAATGCAAATCAAGTTGTTTTCGAAGAGAGAAATATTAATGAGGTCCCAATATCTAGTATCATTTCTCTGATCGATAAAATTCTGGAACCTCATACTTCGGTCAAAAATGATATTGAACCAATTTTAACCTTATCTTAAATTGTTGCTTGCCGTTTCCCTACCAGGCCAAATGCTAAAGGAAACCAGAATAGATACCAATATTCCGTTGGGTTACTGATAACAAACAAGCCCTGGGATAGGTAAAATATCATCATGAAAAGGAATAAGCAAAGTTCAAGTCTCATTCCTTCTTTTGCTGCTCTCATCAAAGAGTTTAGGCCATGAGCTAACATCAATAGAAGTAATAATAATCCTACAGCACCTCCCTTGAGCAAAGCTCCAAAATATACGCTATGAGTCGTTCTTATATGTTCACCTGAATAGTTTGTAAACTCCAGATGATAATCAAAACCATGTCCGAAGATTGGCATATTATAAACTAACCCTAGAGTGTGAGACCAGATACTTAATCGCAAGAAAATTTGAGTTGAAAGTTCTCCAAACCGGTGAATAATTTTCCCCCCAAGTGCTGAGTATAATAATCCTGCAATTAGCATAATTATAATAGCGACTGATAAAAATGCATGCTTCCGGGTCATTTTCCTGAAAGGGATAGTTATAAGAAGGGGAACAAGCAAAGCAATAACAGGTCCACGACTTTGTGATATGATCAGAACCGTTAAAAATACCGGTATGGATAGCAATACTATTTTATTTGCCTTATCCCTAAAGGCTATTAAACTTAGCAAAATACCTATAGCTGCATAACCTGAAATGTCGATAACGTTTTCTGGCCCAGGAAAATTATGAGATACTCTTCTCATTTGAGAAATCGAGTGGTATTCAAAAACCAGGCAATAAAGGGAAAGGCAGAACAGACCAGCTAAGCATGCATAGATAAGTATCATGCGATTACCGCTTTCCAAAACTGACACCATCATTCCTAAAAACATAATAATATAAAAAGAATGTGTTAATGAAGATTCTATATTTATTGGGTTTGAGCCCCATAGATTGCTTACTGCGAAGTAAAGCAGAAATATAGCAACAAAAATAAAACCTCTTTTCCTGTTATTATTAATGTAAAAAATACGTCTGGTTTCAGGGGCTATAATAAGAGTTATAATAAAAAGTATTATAGATGCATGAAGTAAATTATTTACTTTGGTGTAGCCGCAAAATATAGCGCTAAAAAATAAAAATGAAGTAAATAAAACAAACCTGAGCTTTTCTACTTTATAAGTATTTTTAATGAATTTCATTATGGCTTACCTTTTTAAATATATCGTCTTCAATAGCACTGGACATAGAGAGGTTAAATACATTGACATTCCTGTTCTTCATTACCTGACTGGCATGACGAAATGAGGGGATGATAATATCATTTAGCTTTTGCGAGAGCATACTAGGGAGCTTTTCTGATGACGTTTCATAAAATCTTGGCTGATCAAAATTATTCATATCAAGCCCAATGATATAAATTCTTTCAAACCCAAGGAAAAGCAGCATCTGAAGTGCCCAATAAACCACAGTACCGGCATCAAAAATTCCATATCTGATATCGGTATTAAACCCTCTACTTTTCCCATCAAAAAAAATAGCGTCATTACTCGAATGAATAGTGCAAAGCTTGCTATCTTCAATCTTAGGTTCATATATTTTACAAGAAATATCTTCAATAATTGAAAGTCGACATTTTATATTATTTAGGGAAAACTTTTCGATAATACGTACGATGCCGTGAGCTGTAGTAAATAAAATTAATTTTTCATTTTTTATTATTTCGTGGATGATATTGGTGCGATTATCGATAAATCCCATATCAACAATAAGATAGAAAGAGAATTTTACTTTTCCATTTAAAACGTAGGCACCATTTACGCCAATGGTTGGCATCTCCGGCAAAGTTTCAAAAGGAACATCATTGACGGATGGGCCGGTCGCTGCCAACAAAATTTTACCAGTAAAGGAATTTTTTAGCTCTGATAAGGGTACCAACGTAACTCGTTTATTCTTATAACTGAAATGGCTGATTTCTCCCGTTGGGGCTCTGGATATTTTCACATACGGCCATAAATTTTCGTTATGGCGAAAAGCTCGAGGGTGAGTATAACGATATATCTGCTTAAATAACGTGCTCATTTTTTTATGAAATTTCCTTCAGCAACTTCATGACTTGTCCAGGAGTGATATCCGCCATATTATTCCCCTGTTCAGGGCGCAGCACGCTCTGGTTTTTGCCGTAACCGCCTATCAGCCCTGGGTCAGTTGGGCCATAAAGCGTAATATTTGGGCGGTCCAGCGCGGCGGTGAGATGGCTCAGGCCGGTATCCACCGATACCACGGCTGTTGCGCCTGCCAGCGTCCGGGCCACCTGCTCCAGGCTCAGCTTGGGCAGCACCTCAACAAAATCGAAGCCCTCTGCCAGCCTGATGGCTCGCTGGTGCTCATGTTCAGCACCCCAGGGCAGCTTGATCTTCACTCCACTCTCTGCCAGCA
Organism: Erwinia magellanica; assembly: GCF_039023495.1. Taxonomy (NCBI): domain Bacteria; kingdom Pseudomonadati; phylum Pseudomonadota; class Gammaproteobacteria; order Enterobacterales; family Erwiniaceae; genus Erwinia; species Erwinia magellanica. Next base: position 72,420 of record NZ_JBCHVC010000007.1, on the reverse strand, counting down.
GGCCAGCCAGCTCACGCCAGTGGCTTTCCGGCCAGTGCTTGGCATCGCGGGTAGTGGCATGCAGAAAAACAAGATATCTGCCTGCGTCCGCTGGCGGTTCGCTCTGGAAATGTTGCGCAATAGCGTAGTCACCTTCGCTTTCGGGCAGAGGGTATCCCAGGCTTTTTGCAAAGAGTTCGCGCGTACGCTGCACAGCATGCTGCTTTTTGCTGATGTCATGACGTTTATCGTACCACCAGCTGGCAAAAGGCTCTCTGGCGCTGCGGCTGTCCTGCCCGTGCTTTTCGCCTTTGGCGATGCGGGTAACCAGCGCGGCGCTTTTGATCAGGCCCTGAGCATCGATCACCAGATCATACTGGGTCGACTGCACTTCGCGTTTAAACAGAAAACGCTCCTCCCGGACTTCACTGCCAAACCAGTGCTTACGCCAGCGGCGGATAGCGACAGGAATAACCTTTGCCACTGCGGGATGCCAGGCGGGGATCTGTGCAAATCCCTCTTCAACTACCCAGTCGAAACGGATGCCGGGAATAGCCTTCATCGCATCGGTCAGCGCAGGCAGCGTGTGTAGCACATCACCCATTGATGACGTTTTAACAATCAGGACGTGCATGGTTTCTCCTGGCCTTCACCCAGCAGGGTGTTCAGCTCGGCAATCACGCGCTCAGGTTTAATATCAATCAGGCTCTGATGGTAGCCCTCTTCTGCCTCACCTTTACGCACCTTGTGATAACCGGTAATCAGGCGGATAACGCGCGCTTTGTCCGACAGCGGTGGCGTAAAGTCGGGGCTGCTGGGGCCATACAGCGCCACAAGCGGGCGGTTCAGCGCCGCAGCGATATGCATCAGGCCAGAATCATTACTGACCACGGCGCGGCAGTGCGCCAGCAGGATAACAGCCTGCTCCAGCTGCGTTTCCCCCGCCAGATTACGACACTGTGCGCGTGACTCTGGGTGCAGACTTTGCAGGATCTGTTCGCCCGTCTCTTTGTCCTTAGCTGAACCGAACAGGGCAATCTGATAGCCATTGTCGATCAGCTGTTGCGCCAGAGCGGCATAGTGATAATGCGGCCAGCGTTTTGCGGGGCCGAATTCTGCTCCGGGACAGAAACCGATAACGGGCCGTTGATCGGACAAACCGAACGTTTCCGCGACGGTCAGCTTCTCTTCTTCTGTAACCTGTAATTTTGGCCACAGCAGTGGCTGAGGAAGCTCTGCTGCGCGGGTAAAACGCTGCTTGTCATAAGCGAGCGCCACATAGCGCTCCACCATCAGCGGCCAGGCGGCTTTATCCAGCACACGCACGTCGTTCAGCAGGCCGTAGCGCATCTCGCCCCGCCAGCCCGTGCGCGTTTTGATATCGGCAAAAAAGGGCACCAGCGCAGACTTAAAGGAGTTCGGCAGAACATAAGCCCTGTCGTACCCTTTACTGCGCAGCGCCTTGCCCAAACGCCGCCGTTCGCCCAACTGTAGCGCGCCGTGCCCAAGCGGCATCGCCAGCGCCTCATTGACTTCAGGCATACGTGACAGCAGGGGACGGCACCACGCGGGCGCCATCACATCAATCACGGCGTCAGGTTCTGCGGCCTTCAGCGTGCGATAGAGACTTTGCGACATCATCATATCGCCAACCCAGGAGGGGCCGATTACCAGAATTTTCATTGCCGTGTCCCGTTACGCGTTACGGTTCAGCCATGCCATATATTCCGCTACGCCTTCTGCTACCGTTTTGAACGGTTTGTCATAGCCGGCGGCACGGAGTTTGGTCTGATCGGCCAGGGTATAAGCCTGATAACGGCCTTTGAGTTTCTCCGGGAAAGGAATGTATTCAATTTCCCCTTTCTGGTGGAAGTTGAGGGCGGCATCAGCCACTTCCTGGAAGGATTCCGCACGACCTGTACCGCAGTTAAAGATGCCGGAAACGTTGTTTTCCCAGAACCACAGGTTAACGGCGGCGACATCCTCAACGTAGATAAAGTCGCGCTTGAAGTTGTCGCTGCCTTCAAACAGCTTCGGGTTCTCGCCGTTATTCAACTGGGTGTTGAGATGGAAAGCCACGCTCGCCATGCTGCCTTTATGCCCTTCACGGGGGCCATAGACGTTGAAGTAACGGAAACCACATACCTGCGAACCCGCCTCGGGCAGGATCTGACGCACATAGTGGTCAAACAGCATTTTGGAGTAGCCGTAAACGTTCAGCGGCTCTTCATACTGACGCTCTTCGATAAAATTGTCGTTACGGCCGCCGTAGGTGGCAGCAGAAGAGGCGTACAGGAACGGGATTTCGTGTTCCAGGCAGTAGTGCAGCAGCTCTTTGGAGTACTGATAGTTGTTATCCATCATGTACTTGCCATCCCACTCGGTGGTGGATGAACAGGCGCCTTCGTGGAAGACAGCTTCAACGTCGCCGAAATCCTCATCCGCCAGGATGCTGATCAGGAAATCTTCTTTGTCCATGTAATCGGCGATATCTAAATCCACCAGATTGGCAAATTTGGTGCCGTCTTTCAAGTTGTCGACCACCAGTATGTCGGTATGGCCTTTGTCATTCAGCGCTTTGATGATGTTGCTGCCGATAAATCCTGCGCCGCCGGTGACGATAATCATGAGCATTAACCTTTAAAGATGAGGGTGAAACGGGAGGTTCCACACGCTAATGCCTCTTATCATAACATCTCATCTGGTAGCAGGCAGCCAGATGACTCCGTAACGGAATGTAATTCGCAAAAAAGCGCGTTAATTATGCTGCGATAATCACACTACACGATCTGTATCCTCGTCCCTTTCCGTTCCCTTCAGTAAGATATTCCGCTATTCAGCCTGTCCCGGAGTATGAAAATGTCATTGCCATTTTATCAGCAGCTTACGCAACAACTGCGCGAGGTTGAAGAGGAAGGATTGTTCAAGACAGAGCGCCTGATTACTTCTGCTCAGCAGGCCGATATTGCCCTTCAGGGCGGAGGCCATGCGATCAATTTCTGCGCCAATAACTACCTTGGCCTGGCTAACCACCCGGCGCTGATCGCCGCCGCAAAAGAGGGCATGGAGAGCCACGGTTTTGGTATGGCGTCGGTACGGTTTATCTGCGGTACGCAGGATAGCCACAAGCTGCTGGAACAGAAGCTGGCAGAGTTTCTTCATATGGAAGATGCCATTCTCTATTCTTCCTGCTTTGATGCCAACGGCGGCCTGTTCGAAACGCTGCTGGGCGCGGAGGATGCTGTGATTTCCGATGCGCTGAATCATGCCTCGATTATTGATGGCGTCAGGCTTTGCAAAGCAAAGCGCTATCGCTATGCCAACAACGATATGGCTGAGCTTGAGGCAAAACTGCAAGAGGCCAGAGCGGCGGGCGCAAGGCACATCATGATCGCTACCGATGGTGTGTTCTCGATGGATGGCGTCATTGCCAATCTCAGAGGGATTTGCGATCTGGCGGACCGCTATGAAGCGCTGGTGATGGTGGATGATTCGCATGCCGTGGGATTTGTCGGCGCGGGTGGTCGCGGCACTCATGAGTATTGTGAAGTGATGGGGCGGGTCGACATCATCACCGGTACGCTGGGTAAAGCGCTTGGCGGTGCATCCGGCGGCTACACGGCAGGAAAAAAGGAGGTGATTGAATGGCTTCGTCAGCGGTCGCGGCCCTATCTTTTCTCCAACTCGCTGGCACCGGCTATCGTCGCGGCGTCGCTGCGCGTTTTAGATATGCTGACTGAGGGAGACGGCCTGCGTCAGCGGCTGTGGGAAAACGTGACCTTCTTCCGCACTGAGATGAGCAAAGCGGGCTTTACCCTGGCCGGAGCCGATCACGCCATTATCCCGGTGATGCTGGGTGATGCGCGGGTCGCACAGGAATTTTCCCGCCTGCTCCAGCAGGAAGGCATATTTGTGACGGGTTTCTTCTATCCGGTGGTGCCAAAAAATCAGGCGCGTATCCGCACACAGATTTCTGCGGGCCACAGCCACGAACAGCTGGTGCATGCGATCGATGCGTTCACCCGAATCGGTAAACAACTTGGCGTGATCGCCTGACAGGAGCTGTAATGAAAGCGTTAGCAAAATTGCGGGCGGAAGAGGGGATTTGGCTGATCCATGATGCGCCGATCCCGGAACCGGGTCATAACGATCTGCTGATTAAAATCCGTAAAACGGCTATCTGTGGCACAGACGTGCATATTTACAACTGGGATGAGTGGTCGCAGAAAACCATTCCCGTACCGATGATCACCGGGCATGAATATGTCGGTGAGGTCGTGGGTATTGGCCAGGAAGTAAAAGGGTTTTCGCTGGGGGATCGCGTATCGGGAGAGGGGCATATCACCTGCGGACATTGCCGGAACTGCCGTGCGGGAAGGACACATCTTTGCCGCAACAGCGTGGGCGTTGGCGTCAATCGTCAGGGATGCTTTGCGGAGTACCTGGTGATCCCGGCGTTTAATGCATTCCGCATCCCGGACAATATTTCCGATGAGCTGGCGGCGATATTTGATCCCTTTGGCAACGCCGTCCACACCGCTTTATCTTTCGATTTAGTGGGCGAGGATGTACTTATCTCCGGTGCCGGGCCGATTGGGATTATGGCCGCAGCCATCTGCCGTCACGTGGGGGCCAGGCATGTGGTGATTACCGACATTAACGATTATCGCCTCGATCTGGCCCGTAAGGCGGGGGTGACGCGGGCAGTGAACGTCAGCCGTGAGGATCTGGATGGGGTCATACGGGAGCTGGGGATGACGGAAGGGTTCGACGTTGGGCTGGAGATGTCGGGCGCGCCAGCCGCCTTTCGCAGCCTGCTCAGCGTAATGAATCACGGTGGACGAATTGCGCTGCTGGGGATTCCGCCTTCAGAGATGTCTATTGACTGGAATCAGGTCATCTTCAAGGGGCTGTTTATCAAGGGTATTTATGGCCGGGAAATGTTCGAAACCTGGTATAAAATGGCGGCGCTGATCCAGTCAGGGTTGGATATCACGCCAATCATTACCCATCGTTACGGGATTGATGATTTTCAGGCTGGCTTTGACAGGATGCGTTCAGGGCAGTCGGGTAAGGTTATCCTCGACTGGACCTAGAGCGTCAGAGCCGGTGTGAAAACCGACCCTGCACAGCTGATAACAGGGCCAGCATGGAGGCCAGCCCTGGTGCATTTACTGCTGCTTTTCAGCATCCGTCAGATAACGGACTTTACGGGTATAGTCCTGGCCCTTAAAGGTCAAGGGTGCTTCAGCCGATTCCAGGTATTTCTGCCATTCAGAGAGGGGGAAGCCGCCATGAGCGCCAACCACTTCTTTGGGTATTGCAGCCGTACTGCCGCCTATCTTTTTCGAGACTGGCCAGTTCATCCAGTCGCCAAGATTGACCGTTTTTAAATCCAGCATATCCAGCAGCGCCGCCAGCGGTAGCTGATCGGTTGGAGGCTGTGAATCATCCATCAGTTCCCAGGTATCCTGGAAAAGCGTCAGCCACAGCGGACAGATGCGTTTCCACGTTTTTCGCGTTGCGGCCAGAAAGGCACCGTTGACGTGATCGACAATGTAGGGCCGGACGCTGTTGCGGTAATAAGCAGGCCGATTCTGTTCCGGCGCTTTTGCCAGCTTGGCTATCATCTTGCCCTGCCGGAAGCTGGAATAAATATGCCCATCATGCATATTAATTTCAGGCATTTGCAGCAGATTGAGATCGGAATCGATCATCAAAATCCCCTCCGTGCGGGCCTGCAACGGAGCCTGAAGCTTGATTAAACGGCTACGATAAATCTGCTTATAGCGGTAGCTCTCTTCGCGCAGCGGCACATCCAGCGTGACCACGCGGGTTCTGGCCGGAAGCTCACCGAACTGCGCTGCACGCTGGTCGGAAACAATCACAATCTCTTCAGCCAGCGGGGCAAACCGGGAAGCAAAAAACGCGCTGAGCCTGGCCTCCTCAACAAAATCTGCCCCCGTGCAGGGGATCACCACCGAGGTGACGGGAATGTTGCCCTGCACCTCTTTCTGTTGATAAGAGAGATTGTGGCGGGAGCGAATATAACGAAATTGAGGTTTTAAAAATTCAAACATGCGATGAGTTTCCATGGGACGCATTTTGCAAAATAGTTTCCACGCCAGCGACATAATGTTCAATAGCATAGTGCGCTTTCACGTTGGCGTTGGCCTGCTGCAACAGCGACGTGCGTTTACCGGCATCAAGATAGAGCGTTTTCATCTGCTCAAACAGCGCCTGGGTGTCGCCATACTTAAAGAGTAACCCCGTTTTTTCGTGCGAGATAAGCTCAGCCGTGCCGGTGACGTCAGAGCCAATCACTGCGGTATTCAACAGCATCGCTTCCAGTACCACACGCGGCAGACCTTCACTTTTAGAGGCCAGGATAAACACATCAAACGCGGCAAGATAGTCGAGGGCGTTGGAACGAAAACCGGTAAACATTATGCGGTCGGCAATGCCTGCCTGCGCAGCCTGCCGCCTGAGCGCCGCCTCTTCCGGGCCTTCACCCAGCATCACCATACGCCAGTCAGCCTGCGGAAACTCAGCGGCGAACTTCTCCAGAGCCTGCAAAATGTGATGGTTAGATTTACGTGGGATCAGGGAGCCAATACTGCCGAACACAAAACACTCTTCGCTGACCTGTAGTAATTGCTGACGCATTTCGGCGCGCGCTGGCAGAGGTTGCCAGATATCAATAGCATTCAACACGGTGAAGCATTTTTCAGGCTTCACCCCGTTAGCTAGCAGTACGTTACGCACACCCTCAGACACGGCGATAATGGCATCTGCCCGCTGATTCACCATAGCAACCAGATCGCGGTTCAGAACCGGCTCAATGCGGCAATGCTGCACTACCGTCACAGGTAAACCGGCTGCGGCCAGGTAACCTTCCGCATTAGAGCCGGGCTGATTATTCATATAGAGCAGATCGCTGTCGACAAGAGCCTGACGAATTTGCCTGGCATTCGGCTGGATCCGCCAGCGCATATCGACCCAGCGGGTGGTTTTCTGGCGCAGGGGACGGCTGAAAAACACCAGCGATCTCAACAGCTCTTTAGCAACTTTGGCCCAGCGTGGCTGTTTGCGCTGATTGATAAAAATGACCGGGAAGCCCAGCGATTCCAGCACCTCACCAATAGAGTCGCCTTTGCCGCGCCGGTAGTTATGATAAAAGCAGCAGCGGATGTCGAACCGGGTGCGGTCGATACGCTTGAGCAGCTCCAACATACTGTTGGTGCCGCCCCCCCATTCATTGCCGGTATCCAGCAACAGAATTTTTTTACGCTGATCTGCCATGCGGCTGCGACTCAAGTGGTGACGCCCCCAACGGAGTCAGGGGCGATGCAAAAAAATTAAGGTTGAGAGCCGATACTCAGCTTCAACCCGCTGAAGTTTGTCTGGATATAACGCATTCCGGCGCTGTCGCCAATGCTTTCTGCCACCACGCCTAACGCGCGGGTTGCCGGAACGGGTTGCAGCGTAACCGGACAGCTCTTCACGCCCCGGAACGGATTGCGCGGCTTAGCTGCGGGTAACGGTTTCTCAGCAGGCAGCGGTCTGTGATTGCTGCTTTGCGGCTCGTTCAGCAGCTGGCTGGGACGTACCAGCGTGATATCCGCCGGGAGCGTTGGCAGCATCTGCTGTAAAACCCGCACCGTGGTGGGATGAGGGTGGCCAATGGCGATGGCTGAACCGTCCCGCTGCGCCAGGCGCACGGCACGAGTAAACTGTTTGCGGATATCGGCTTCATTCTGCGTGTCGTCCAGGAAGACACGGCGTTTGATCACCCTGACGCTGGTGCCGTCAGCCGCACGAGTGGACTGGCTGTTGCCAATGGTCATACTGTCCAGGAAGTAGAAATTATAGTGATTCAGCACCTGCATCACTTTTTGCATCCCGGAGAGGCTGGAGGTCATGGCGCTGCCCATATGGTTATTCAGACCAACTGCATAGGGTACATCCGCTACTGCCTCCCGGATTATGCGCTCAATTTCCGCGCTGGACATATCCGGACGCAGCGTGTCCTTCTCCAGCGGCTGTTTGCTGAGCGGTGCCATAGGGAGATGGATAAGCACTTCATGGCCGCGCTGATGCGCTTTGGTGGCCATTTCACGCGCGTGGGGCGCATTAGGGAGCACGGCGACAGAAATCGTTGCCGGCATCTGCAACACCTGGTTTTCCTGCGTGGGTCGATAGCCAAAATCATCAATGACGATAGAGAGTTTGCCTGCATGTGCTGAACAGGCCATCAGCAGGCCTGCCAGCACGCCGCTGATTTTGCGAAGCTGTAACAAAAGTTATTTTCCCAACCACGGTAGTGGATTGACGGCCTGTCCCTGGCGTCGGATTTCGAAATAGAGTGAAGGCGTGCCCCGGCCGCCGCTGGTCCCCACCAGGGCGATTGGCTCTCCTGCCTTAACCTGGCTTCCCACGCTCACCAGTGCACTTTGGTTGTAGCCGTAAAGGCTCATATCCCCTTTACCGTGCTCCACCACTACCACCAGTCCGTAACCCTGTAGCCAGTCGGCCATCAGAACCCGGCCATCGGCAATGGCTTTCACTTCGGTGCCTTCAGGCGCGTCAATCACCAGGCCTTTCCAGCGTAGCTCGCCCTGCAACTGTTCACCAAAGCGATGTTCAATACTGCCCCTTACCGGCCATCGTGCCTGCCCGGCAGGACGTCCCAGACCACCTGTACGCGCCATTAACGAGCGTTCGCCCTCGGTCGGTTTATAGGTGGTGCCTTTACTTTTCGCCTGTGCCTGACGCTGGCGGACGCGTTCCGCTTCGCGGGCCTCTTTTTCGGCCCTGGCCCGCGCTTCACGTTCCGCTTTGGCAATTTTGTTGCGCAGGCGGCTCTCGTTCTCGCGCATTTCTGCCAGCTGCGCCTGATCTTTTTCCAGAGAGGATTCCAGGGAAGTCAGCGTTTTCTTACGCGCTACACGTGCCCCTTCCAGCTTTTGCTGCTGCGCCTGTTGCTGATCAAGCAGCGATTTCTGCTGAGCCTGTTTCTCCACCAGAGAGGCTTTCTGCGCGGAGAGATCGCTGCGGGTCTTTTTCAGGTCGTCTATGGATTTCTGGCGGGCATCATTAAGGTAGCCGAAGTAGGCCAGAATGCGCTCGCTGCGCTGGCTCTCTTCGCTGCTCAGGATCAGCTGGACGCCGCTGTGTTGCCCCTGGCGGAACGCCGCATCAAGCTGCTCTGCCAGCAACTTCTCCTGGCTCTGCTGCTGAGCCTGTAGTTTAGCGATAGAAGCCGTCAGGGCTGCGATCTCTTTATTCAGCCCGGTCAGTACAATCTGCGTTTCCCGCAGCTGACGGCTGGCCTGAGCAATGATTTTTTCCTGACTGGTAAGCTGTGTAAGCAGGGCGCTGCGCTGCTGCTTTTGCTGCAAAACGCGTTTCTCTTTCGCGGCAATATCCTGCTGAAGGCTGGAAAGCTGGGATTTATTATCGTCTGCGGCGGAGCTGGCAAAAGGCGACAGCAAAAGGCCAGCGCAAAGCACGCTGGCAGACAAGGTGAACGCGCGGGATCGCAACAGAACGCCTGTGGCCGATCCGTTACCCTGGGTTCGTAAATATGAAACTGTCGCTTTTTCCCTCATAGGAGGCAGATTATTCCACGATGAACAGCAGCTTACCAGCGATCTGTCCGGGGTTTTCCATTTCCAGTGGTGACAGCCAGGCCCGTAACGCCTCATCGCAGAGCGAGATCGGCAGGCAAAAAAAGGGTGGATCTGCACAACAAATGACCGCTCAGGATTAAAGCAGCGGCATGCTGACACGGGCTTTTACACTTAAGGCAATTTTTTTTTGGAATCTGCCTCAGAAAACGCAACTCTGGCCGCTTCACGACTGTACATGGCAGCACTGGCAGGTATACTCAGAAGCCTTGTTTTCGCTTATTAACCCTTTCGGGAGTTGTTACCCCTCATGCAAGATATTATGCAGTTCGCAGGCAGCCATACCATTCTTAGTCTGGCGTGGGTTGTCCTGTTGGTTTTAGTGATCGTGACCACCGTTAAGGGCATGTTCTCAAAAGTAAAAACAATCAGCCGTGGTGAAGCAACCCGTCTGATTAATAAAGAAGAAGCCGTGGTGGTTGATGTGCGTGGGCGTGATGACTACCGTAAAGGCCATATCTCTAATGCTATTAACGTTCTGGCAGCGGATATCAAGAAAGGCAGCTTTGGCGAATTAGAGAAACATAAAGCGCAGCCAATCATTGTGGTTTGCGCCAACGGCACCTCCGCAGCAGAGCCGGCAGGCCAGCTTAACGCGGCGGGTTTTGAAAACGTGTACGTACTGAAAGATGGCGTGTCAGGCTGGAGTGGTGAAAACCTGCCGCTGGTGCGTGGTAAATAAACGTGGAGATGGGTATGGCAAACGTTGAGATCTACACCAAAGCAACCTGTTCTTTCTGCCATCGGGCGAAAGCGCTGCTGGACCAGAAAGGCATTACTTATCAGGAGATCGCTATCGATGGCGATGCTGATAAACGCGACGAAATGATCACACGTAGCGGTCGTACCACCGTTCCCCAGATTTTTATTGATTCGCAGCACATAGGTGGCTGTGACGACCTGTTCGCGCTCGATGGCCGACAAGGCCTCGACCCGCTAGTAAAATAAGACGGGCGAGTGGCGCAATAACGGATTATTAACCCATAGGATTACGTACATGTCAGAGCAAAATAACACCGAGATGGCTTTCCAGATCCAGCGTATTTATACCAAGGACATCTCTTTTGAAGCCCCTAACGCACCTCAGGTTTTCCAGAAAGAGTGGGAACCGGAAGTGAAACTGGATCTGGATACCGCTTCCAGCCAGCTGGCAGACGATGTTTACGAAGTGGTGCTGCGCGTAACCGTGACGGCAACCGTTGGCGAAGAGACCGCTTTCCTGTGTGAAGTTCAGCAGGCCGGTATCTTCTCTGTCACTGGTATCGACGGCAACCAGATGGCGCATTGCCTGGGTGCATACTGCCCGAACATCCTGTTCCCGTATGCTCGCGAGTGCATCACCAGCCTGGTTTCACGCGGTACCTTCCCGCAGCTTAACCTGGCTCCGGTGAACTTTGACGCGCTGTTCATGAACTATCTTCAGCAGTCAAACGAAGGCGCCGCTCCTCAGCAGGATGCATAATGCCTCACGTTAACGCTTCAATGAGCGTCCTCGGTGCCGGATCTTACGGCACCGCCTTAGCCATCACGCTGGCCCGTAACGGGCACAACGTGGTGCTGTGGGGGCATAACCCACACCATCAGGCACAGCTTCAGGCTGACCGCTGTAATGCGGCTTTCCTGCCCGATGTTCCTTTTCCTGCTTCGCTGAGCCTTGAAACCGATCTGGCTACGGCAATTGCCGCCAGTCGCGACCTGCTGGTGGTGGTTCCCAGCCACGTGTTTGGCGATGTTTTACAGCAAATTAAACCCCACCTTCGCGCTGACTCCCGTATCGTCTGGGCCACTAAAGGTCTGGAAAAAGAAACGGGGCGGCTGCTACAGGATGTGGCGCGCGAGATCCTGGGGCCAGATATCCCTCTTGCGGTGATCTCTGGCCCTACGTTTGCTAAAGAGCTGGCTGCCGGTCTGCCGACAGCCATTGCGCTGGCAGCCACCGAGACGGAGTTCGCCAACGATCTGCAAACCTTGCTGCACTGCGGCAAAAGTTTCCGCGTTTACAACAACCCGGACTTTATAGGTGTGCAGCTGGGCGGGGCGGTGAAAAACGTCATCGCTATTGGTGCCGGCATTTCAGATGGAATCGGCTTTGGCGCCAACGCCCGTACGGCATTGATTACCCGTGGCCTGGCGGAGATGAGCCGCCTGGGTTCCGCTCTTGGCGCTGACCCAACCACCTTTATGGGAATGGCGGGTTTAGGGGATCTGGTGCTGACCTGTACCGATAACCAGTCACGCAATCGCCGTTTCGGCATGATGCTGGGGCAGGGGATTGATGTGGAAACCGCGCAAAATACCATTGGTCAGGTAGTGGAAGGTTTCCGAAATACCAAAGAGGTGAAGGCGCTGGCGGCGCGCTGCGGCGTAGAGATGCCGATAACCGAGCAAATATATCAGGTTCTGTATTGCGAAAAAAATGCGCGAGAGGCAGCATTGAGCTTGCTTGGGCGTACAAGGAAAGACGAAAACAGCATCGGCTGAGAAAGGGAAGCGCAGTGATATAGCGCGTGGATGCCCGCGCGTTATTTTTTTGATGGGGAGAGAGCAATGCCGTGTGTAGAACCTGAACTGGTCTGGGATTATATCAAAGCTGAAGCGCGGGCGCTGGCTGACTGCGAACCGATGCTGGCCAGTTTTTATCACGCGACGCTGCTGAAGCATGACGATCTGGGAAGCGCGCTGAGCTATATGCTTGCCAATAAGCTGGCCAATCCAATCATGCCCGCTATCGCCATCCGTGAAATCGTGCAGGAAGCCTATAACCAGGATCCATCGATGATTCAGTCTGCGGCCTGCGATATCCAGGCCGTGCGACAGCGTGACCCGGCCATTGATAAATACTCCACTCCGCTGCTCTATCTCAAAGGCTTCCATGCCTTGCAGGCTTACCGCATCGGCCACTGGCTGTGGAACCAGGGCCGTCGGGCGCTGGCCGTTTACCTGCAAAACGAAGTCTCCGTCTCTTTCGCCGTCGATATCCATCCCGCCGCCAAAATTGGCCGCGGCATCATGTTGGACCACGCCACCGGGATTGTGGTGGGTGAAACGGCAGTGATCGAAGATGATGTCTCTATTCTTCAGTCGGTCACGCTGGGCGGAACCGGCAAAACCAGCGGCGATCGTCATCCGAAAATTCGGGAAGGGGTGATGATTGGTGCCGGGGCGAAAATCCTCGGCAACATCGAAGTGGGTCGCGGGGCGAAGATTGGCGCAGGCTCGGTTGTGCTACAGCCCGTGCCGCCGCACACCACCGCTGCTGGCGTACCCGCACGCATTGTGGGCAAACCCAACAGCGATAAGCCCTCAATGGAGATGGATCAACACTTCAACGGAATGGTGCCAGGCTTCGAGTTTGGCGACGGTATCTGATCTTTACGCCTTCACCACTGCGCCAGCATAGCCCAGCTGGCGCCAGGCTTCGTACACCACCACCGAAACCGCGTTAGAGAGATTCATGCTGCGGCTGTCGGGCTGCATCGGAATACGGATCTTTTGATCGGTGGGTAACGCATTCAGGATCTCCGCTGGCAAGCCGCGGGTCTCGGGTCCAAACACCAGATAATCACCTTTCTGATAGCTCACCGCGCTGTGCGCAGGTGTGCCTTTTGTCGTGAGCGCAAACAGGCGCTGCGGCGCTTCTGCCGCCAGAAAGGCGGCGTAATCATCATGGTGCCTGAGTGCCGCAAATTCGTGGTAGTCCAGCCCGGCCCGGCGCAGGCGCTTATCGTCCCAGGTAAAGCCCAGCGGGTGGATCAGATGGAGCTGGAAGCCCGTATTGGCGCAAAGACGGATAATATTTCCGGTATTTGGGGGAATTTCAGGTTCAAACAGAACGATATTCAGCATCGACAACGGCCCTCATTAGCGAGGGCCGAAGCATAGCAAATAATTACGCTTTGCTGGAATAGAGCGGTAGCCAGATTGTCAGGCGCAGGCCGCCCAGTGGACTGTCATCCGCCTTAACCCAGCCACGATGTTGCTGAATAGCCGTTTCCACAATGGCCAGACCAAGACCCGTTCCCCCCGATTCGCGATCGCGAGCTTCATCCGTACGATAGAAAGGCCGGAAAATTTGCTCGCGATCCTCAGCGCTTACACCAGGACCATCATCATCCACATGAATGGTAATCCCCTGTTTATCCACTGAAAAACTCACGGCAATTTTAGAGTAAGAGTAGCGTAGCGCGTTGCGCACGATATTCTCCAGGGCGCTGTCCAGCGCGCTGGGGTTACCGTAAAGCGGCCAGGGGCCAGGAGGATAGGGAACCTCCAGCGTTTTACCCATCTGCTCAGCTTCAAACTTCGCATCATCAAGCACGCCTGACCAGAGCTGGTTGGCCTTCATGGCTTCACTGACCAGAGCATTTTTATGCTGCGTGCGTGAAAGCACCAGCAGGTCGTTGATCATGCCATCCAGCCGTTGCGCTTCCATCTCAATGCGCTGTAGCTCTTTGCCCTCACCCTGACGACGACGCATCAGCGCAGTGGCCAGTTGCAGGCGCGTCAGTGGCGTTCGCAGCTCATGGGAGATATCAGAGAGCAGACGCTGCTGACCGGTCATCATTCTCTCCAGAGCGCTGACCATCTGGTTGAAGCTGGCCCCGGCAGCCAGAAACTCCTGCGGCCCCGCTTCCAGTTCCGGACGCTGGCGCAGATTACCGGCAGCGACATCATCAGCGGCATGCTTGAGTTTACGCGCTGGCTTCGCCAGGCTCCATGCCAGCCAGAGCAGCAGCGGAGAGCTGATGAGCATGGTGACAATCAGCAGCAGCAGCGGACGGTCAAAGAGCAGATTGATAAAGTCCAGCTGCGAACTGCCCGCCGGGCGAATCAGGTAGAGCTGATAGTTATCTTCCCCGTCACGAACGGAGAAGGGGCCGACCATCTCGACACGGCCATATTTCTTCTTCTGCGGATGATCGGCATTATCGGACTGGCCGATAAAGTTCCTGATCACCTGCATTTCGTTATGCTGCGCGCCAATGACGCGCCCCTCACTGGTCACCAGCAAAAGCCGCTGGCCGGGAGGAGCCCACTTGTCGATAGCGCGGAACAACCTGCGCCACCACATCAGGTCATTGGGCGGGTCCTGCATCAGCTCCGCTTCCACGTGCTGTTCAATCATGGTGCCCTGACGCTGCTCGTTATCCAGCAGCGGCGTCATCTGGCGGGTATCCAGCTTTGGCACCATTAAAACCAGCATCAACACCAGTGCCAGGGTGAGCCAGAATATGGCGAAGATGCGGGTAGTCAGGCTTGAGATCATGTAGCGGAAACCATCAGATAGCCACGGCCACGCAGCGTTTTAAACCACGGATGGCCATCTTTGCGATCCGGCAACTTCCGGCGCAGGTTTGAAATATGCATATCGATGGCGCGATCGAACGGCGTTAAGCGTTTGCCAAGAACTTCCTGACTGAGATGTTCACGAGAAACCACCTGTCCCAGGTGCTGGGCAAGCAGATAGAGCAGGGTAAATTCGGTGCCGGTTAAATCCAGCGCCACACCCTCAAAACTCGCTTCCTGACGCCCCGGATTCAGACGCAGGTGGTCCACCTCCAGCGTAGGGGAGCTGTTGTCATGCTGCTGCTGCTGTTCACTCCAGTTTGAGCGTCGCAAAATAGCGCGTATACGGGCCACCAGTTCGCGATCGTTAAACGGCTTAGGCAAGTAGTCATCTGCTCCCAATTCCAGCCCCAGAACGCGATCTAACTCGCTTCCGCGCGCTGTCAGCATAATGACCGGCGTTTGATGTTGCTGACGTAGCTCTTTCAGGGTGTCGATACCATTCTTTTTCGGCATCATGACGTCCAGCAGTAAGAGGTCGATAGTATTATCTAACAAGGCCAGAGCCTGTTCACCGTCGCCGGCTACCAGTACGTCAAACCCTTCCATCTCAAGTAATTCTTTCAGTAGCGAAGTCAATTCGCGGTCATCGTCAACCAACAGGATTTTATTCATTTTTATTGCCCTCCGCAGGCAAAATACCGTGAACGAATGCTGTCATTCCATGACTTTACGTAGTTTTACACCGCCTGACGCATGTTTGCAGCTGGCCCCGTAGACTGGCTCTCGTTGAATCAAAAAGTGGAAACCAACCTGGGAGTTAACGATGCGCAAAGTTACCGCCGTCGTTGTGGTTCCGGCGCTGATACTTAGTTTCTCCGCCGCATGGGCTGCAGAAATGACGACGACTGACGAGATGCATCAGGACAACGCGGCGCCACGCAGTATGGCGCAAATTCCGCAGAGTCACATGTTTGATGGCATCAATCTCACGGAACAGCAGCGTCAACAAATGCGAGATCTGATGCAGCAGGCGCGTCATGAAAGTTCTCCTATAAGTATTAACGATTTAGAGCAACTGCACGAGCTGATTATTGCAGAAAAATTTGATGAAACATCCTACAAAGCGCAGTTAAACAGGATTGCACAGGCGGAAGTAGCACGACAGGTCGAGATGGCCAGGGTGCGCAACCAGATGTACCACCTGTTAACGCCCGCCCAGCAGGATGTTTTAAATGAGAAACACCAGCAGCGCATGCATGAAATGCGCGAGCTGACGAACATGCAGCAGGCCTCATCGCTGCAGGCAGTGAGTAGTACCGGCAGTAACCAGTAACATAGTATCCCTGTTTTTCCTTGCCATAGACACCATCCCTGTCTTCCCCCGCCATGATGGCGGGGTTTTTTTTGCCTGAAATCCAGTATACTTACGCTCTCAACTAAAGGGAGTGCGGCATGGATCAACACTACGCCCGCCTGGTAAACCGGGCAGCGCTGGCGGCAACCACACTGGCTTCAGTACTGCTGTTGGTGAAGATTTTTGCCTGGTGGTATACCGGTTCGGTCAGCCTGTTAGCGGCGCTTGTCGACTCTCTGGTTGATATCGCTGCCTCCCTTACCAATCTCTTCGTGGTGCGTTACTCTCTTCAGCCTGCCGATGCAGAGCACACTTTTGGGCACGGTAAGGCGGAGTCGCTTGCTGCGCTCGCTCAGAGCATGTTTATCTCGGGGTCTGCG
This sequence comes from Erwinia magellanica, assembly GCF_039023495.1. Classification (NCBI taxonomy): domain Bacteria; kingdom Pseudomonadati; phylum Pseudomonadota; class Gammaproteobacteria; order Enterobacterales; family Erwiniaceae; genus Erwinia; species Erwinia magellanica. The sequence goes on along the minus strand of NZ_JBCHVC010000007.1, from coordinate 55,729 downwards.
CTGTTTCTGTTCCTGACGGGGTTACAACATCTGGCTACGCCCAATGAAATGCGTGCGCCGATGGTGGGGATAGTGGTCACGCTGGTTGCGCTTTTCTCTACGCTGGCGCTGGTGACTTTTCAGCGATGGGTGGTGAAAAAGACCCGCAGCCTGGCCATTCGCGCCGATATGCTTCATTACCAGTCTGACGTCATCATGAATGGAGCCATTTTGCTGGCGTTAGGTCTCAGCTGGTATGGCTTCAGGCGTGCAGACGCGCTGTTTGCGCTTGGCATCGGCGTCTGGATTTTATACAGCGCGCTGCGGATGGGTTATGAAGCGGTGCAGGCGCTGCTGGACAGAGCGCTGCCCGATGAAGATCGCCAGATGATTATTGATATAGCTGCTAACTGGCCCGGCGTGCAGGGTGCGCACGACGTGCGTACCCGTCAGTCAGGCCCGACCCGGTTTATCCAGCTGCATCTTGAAATGGATGATGATCTTCCCCTTTTTCAGGCGCATAAAATGGCCGAAGAGGTTGAAAAAGCGCTCCTGGAGCGTTTCCCTGGCTCTGACGTTATCATTCATCAGGATCCCTGTTCGGTGGTGCCCGCGGAGCTGGCAAAGGGACTTAAGCTATAATTTTTCCGGTAAATAAAGGAGTTAGCCAAATCATTAGCTAAAACGTGATGGGGCGCAAAAAAAATAGCTGAATGATCGCTGACCTGAATCAATTCAGCCCCCTGGCTTTGATATACTATTGCCATCATTAGTCGGTAAGCTCGCCTTCATGCGTCGACCTTCCACGGCGTCCAGCATTTAACATTCGCATTAACAAGTTCAGAGGTTGTCATGATTAAAAAAATCGGTGTACTGACAAGCGGCGGTGACGCTCCGGGTATGAACGCAGCCATCAGGGGCGTGGTTCGGGCCGCCCTCAGTGAAGGCCTGGAAGTGTGTGGCATTTATGATGGCTACCTGGGTCTGTACGAAGATCGCATGGCCAACCTGGACCGTTATAGCGTCTCTGACATGATTAACCGCGGCGGCACCTTCCTGGGGTCGGCGCGTTTCCCTGAATTCCGCGAAGAAAGCGTGCGTCAGGTTGCTATCGAAAATATGAAAAAGCGCGGCATTGATGCGCTGGTGGTTATTGGCGGTGACGGTTCCTACATGGGTGCCAAACGCCTTACCGAGATGGGCTTCCCCTGTATCGGCCTGCCGGGCACCATTGATAACGACGTAGCCGGGACGGATTACACCATCGGTTATTTCACCGCCCTTGAAACGGTAGTGGAGGCAATTGACCGCCTGCGTGATACCTCCTCTTCCCATCAGCGTATCTCAATTGTTGAAGTGATGGGGCGTTACTGCGGCGATCTGACACTGGCCGCAGCCATTGCAGGCGGCTGTGAATTTATCGTCTTACCTGAGATCCCTTACACCCGTGAAGAGCTGGTGGAAGAGATCAAAGCGGGCATCGCCAAAGGCAAAAAGCACGCGATTGTGGCGATTACTGAGCACATTTGCGATATCGATGAGCTGGCGAAGTACATCGAGTCTGAAACCAAACGCGAAACCCGTTCTACCGTGCTGGGGCATATTCAGCGCGGCGGCGCACCGGTAGCTTATGACCGCATTCTGGCCTCCCGTATGGGCGCCTACTCCATTGAGCTGCTGCTACAGGGCTACGGTGGTCGCTGTGTGGGTATCCAGAATGAGAAAATGGTGCACCACGATATTATTGATGCCATTGAAAACATGAAGCGTCCGTTTAAAGGCGACTGGCTGGATACGGCGAAAAAGCTCTATTAATGACAAACAGGGCGCTGAGTCACAGCGCCTTTATTCTGCCTCTCTATATACCCAAAGGTTATTAAAGCTATTTTTTAATTCTTTAAACCGCGAATCACTTTGTGTCACGCTACTCTCAGCAAAAAACCTTTGGGAGAGTGTGATGAAGAAGTGGAGTGTGGGATTAACCCTGTTACTGGCCTCAACCAGCGTCCTGGCAAAAGATATTCAGCTGCTGAATGTTTCTTACGATCCGACTCGTGAGCTGTATGAACAGTACAACAAAGCCTTCAGCGCGCATTATAAACAGGAAACCGGGGACAATGTGGTCATCCGCCAGTCCCATGGCGGTTCCGGCAAACAGGCCACCTCCGTGATCAACGGCATTCGTGCTGATGTCGTCACTCTGGCGCTGGAATCTGATGTTGATGCGATTGCTGCGCGCGGTCGTATTGATAAAAACTGGATTAAGCGGCTTCCCGAGAACTCTGCGCCCTATACTTCGACCATCGTCTTCCTGGTGCGCAAGGGTAATCCAAAACAGATCCACAACTGGAACGATCTTATCAAACCGGGCGTTTCGGTGATCACGCCAAATCCTAAAACTTCTGGCGGCGCGCGCTGGAACTACCTGGCAGCATGGGGCTGGGCGCTGGACCAGAATAATGGCGACCAGGCTAAAGCTCAGGCCTATGTAAAAGCCCTGTTCAAAAATGTGGAAGTGCAGGATTCCGGCGCTCGCGGTGCAACCAACACCTTTGTTGAGCGCGGCCTGGGCGATGTGCTAATCGCCTGGGAAAACGAAGCTTATCTGGCGGTGAACAAGCTGGGTAAAGACAAGTTTGATATCGTGACCCCGGACGAATCGATCCTGGCTGAGCCTACCGTCTCTGTGGTAGATAAAGTGGTGGATGAACGTGACACCCGTAAAGTGGCCGATGCCTACCTGAAGTACCTTTATTCTCCGGAAGGGCAGACTATCGCCGCACAGAACTACTACCGTCCACGCGATCCCGATATTGCTAAGAAATTTTCCAGCACCTTCGCGCCGGTGAAACTGTTTACCATCGATAATAAATTTGGTGGCTGGACCAAAGCTCAGAAAACCCACTTTGCCGACGGTGGGACTTATGATCAGGTAATGAAACCAGATTAATTTCTTCAGGGCGGTGATTTATCTCACCGCCCGCTTCCCCCTTTTTTTAAACCACACCCCCTTCGTCACTCTTCCGGATACAAATAAGTTAAAGCGTAAAAAATGGTCACCGCGATTGATTATTTGACATGATCTTCTTTGATGGTTCGTTTACATTACGGACAGAGAATAACCAGAGGTTTTGATCATGAAGGGGAGATCGCGCGTCCTGATTGCGGTGGCAATAGCGGGGATAGTAGTGACGGCGGGTTGTGCTTCTATGGCATTGAATTTCAGAATGAATTCCAATGCTCTCTGGAATATCGTCAGTCAAAAATGCTTGCCTAACCAAAATCAAAACAACGATCCAACGCCCTGTCGCAAAGTGGATTTACGAAATGGTTTTGTGGTACTGAAAGATCGTAATGGTCCCCTGCAATATTTACTGATGCCGGTCGAAAAAATTACCGGTATTGAGAGTCCGATCCTGCTTAATCCTTCCACGCCCAATTATTTTGCTGAAGCCTGGCGTGCGCGTCACTATATGGAAGAGAAACGCGGTGCGCCGATAGCGGACAGCGCGGTGGCGGTGACTGTTAACTCCCTGCGGGGCAGAACGCAAAATCAGCTGCATATTCATATCTCCTGCCTGCGGCCCGATATTCGCCAGCGTCTGGACAGCCTGAGCGACAGCCTCACCAGCCTCTGGCAGTCTGAACAGTTAGGCGAACATGTTTATCAGGTGCGGGCCGTAACGCGTGACGAGACCAAGAAAATGAGCCCGTTTATTCGCATCGCCAGCGAACTCCCAGGCGCCCGCGAAGAGATGTACAAATATGGCATCGCCATTGCTGCGCTACCGGATGGCCGCCGTGCGCTGATGGTGATTAAACGGAATCTGCTGTTGATGAATAATGGCTCTGCGGAAGAGCTGCAGGATCATACCTGCAGCATACTGAGCCTTTCGAAGACAACGGACGTTGCCCTTTAGTGGGGTGGGCAGAATTCAGGCTTTTCTTGCGGGAACCTCGACAGGCTCGTCATCCTTATATTTTGCTGTAGCTATCCACGCGGCGCAGAACAATGTCAGGCGGGCAAAAAAGTAGAAGAACGCCATCAGGCCCAGGACCGATCCAAACGCTGCGCCAGAAGGAGACGAGGCCAGTTTGGGCAGCGTCAGGGTCATAATAAATTTAATCACCTCAAAGCCGATAGCGGCCAGCAACGTGCCGCGAAACAGCGCTTTCTTACGCGGTTTATGGCGCGGCAGGATCCAGAATATCCACAAAAACAGCAGATAGTTCGCCATAATGGAGATGGAAAGCGCAATCAGCGTCATCGCCGGTCTGAGCCACTCAATCCCCTCCAGCCCCAGTGCGCGAACGATCGCCTCCTGCGCTGCGCCAGCGATAGAAGTCAGCGACAGCGTCACGATCAGAGCGAGCACCAGCCCGATCAGCGAAATAAAATCACGGGTATATTTGAACCAGATTTTCTCCTTATCCTGCTCGTTTCGCTCCCAGACATCGCGCGACTGGGCGCGAATGGCTTCGCGCAGGTTGCCCATCCAGCTAATGCCTGAGTAGAGGGCGATAAACAATCCTGTCAGCCCAACGGTGGTACGCTGCTGAACCGCAGTATTCACGGTGTTTTTCAGCGTCGAAGCCAGCGTGGGATCGCTGATATTATTGACGATCTTATTGATCAACTCCGTCAACAGATCCTGGTTAGAGGCGAGCACAAAGCCCACCGCGGCAAAGGAGACCATCAAAATAGGGATCAGCGACAGAAACGAAAAATAGGTAATGGCCGCGCCAAACTGGCTGCCAAGACGATCGTTAAAGCGCTCTCCCGCACGGAGAAAATGCGCTACCGTCGGAATAGCCTGGAACCAGCTAACCAGGCGCGAAAGCCGGGTGATGGATTTGTCGACGGTAGGGTTGCCCGTTTTAATGTTGATCAGAGGTTTTTCTGCTTTTTGCTGCTCTTCAGCCGGTTGATTTTCCTTCATGTACCCTTCTTTATGTCCTTCAAATAAATGTATCTGCGTGAAATTATAGCCGCCTCGTCAGGCTATGTACTGTTTCATTGCCTGCGTGAGCCATTCCATAAAGATGTGTACCCGCCTGGCGAGATTACGGCGATGGGGATAGATCAGCGAAAGAAGCATCGGTTCAGCGCGAAAATAGGGGAGGATTTCGACCAGCTTTTTATCCTTTAGCGAGGCCTTCACCCCTGACAGCGGAGCCTGAATAATGCCCAATCCTGAGAGACAGGCTGTGCGATAGGTTTCCGTATTGTTTACGGTCACTGCGCCGCCGGTCTTAATAAAGTGCGTGGTTTTGCCGTCGTAGAACTCAAAGCCTGCCGGATGGCTCCCCAGCTGCCGACTGTAGTGCACCATGGCATGTTGGCCGAGATCTTCCAGCGTAAGGGGCGTGCCAAACCGCTCAAGGTAGCCGGGACTGGCGCAGTTGACCATCGTCAGCGTACCCAGCGGGCGGGCGATCAGTCCTGAATCATCTAACACGCCGCCACGCACCACGCAGTCAAACCCTTCGCGCACCACATCAACACGGCGGTCGCTGCTGCTTAACTCCAGCTCAATACCGGGATATTGCTGCAAAAACTGGGGCAGCAGCGGCAGAATAAAATGGCAGGCCAGGCTGACGGACATATCTACCCTTATCCGGCCGCTCAGCGTGGCCGGATCGTGCTGAAACAGGGAATCCATCTCCTCCAGCGTGGCAAGTACATCGCGGCAGCGTTCGTAATAGACCAGACCGTCCTGGGTGAGCTGAACCCGGCGGGTGGTGCGGTGTAACAGACGCGTACCCATACTGTTTTCCAGCGCCTGAAGCTGGCGGGAGAGACTTCCTTTCGGCACTCCCAGGCTTTCCGCTGCACGGGTAAAGCTCTGAAGTTCAGCTACCCGAACAAAGACCTGCATTGCTTGAATTTTATCCATTAATGCGCTCATTGTTGTTCAGAGTGAAACAGTGAAGCGTTATCAAGCTCATTTATAGATCAGAACGCAGGTAATATCCTGTTTTTTGTCCACAGTGAATGAAACGGAGAAGAAAATGAGCGCTAAAATTGCAATTATCACCGGCGGAAGCCGGGGTTTAGGTGAAAATGCCGCCCTTAAGCTGGCCGCACGGGGCGTTAACAGCATTTTGACATATCGTCATAAGCAGCAGGAAGCAGAGCAGGTGGTCAAGCGCATCCGGGCACTTGGCGCTGACGCAGTGGCTCTCCAGCTCGATGTAGCGGACAGCAGCAGCTTTGCCGACTTCGTTGGTAAAGTGCAGGAGCAGCTACAGATCGTCTGGCAACGTGACAATTTTGACTATTTATTAAACAACGCCGGTACGGCATTGCATGCCAGTTTTAATCAGACTACCGAAGCGCAGTTTGATGAGATGGTGAATGTCCACTTTAAGGGGCCTTTTTTCCTGACGCAGAAGCTGCTGCCGTTGATGATTGATGGTGGCCGGATACTTAATATTTCAAGCGGTCTGGCCCGTTTCAGCCTGCCGGGTTCCAGCGCCTATGCTTCCGTCAAAGGCGCAATGGAGGTACTGACCCGTTATCAGGCCAGAGAGTTAGGAGAGCGGCGCATCAGCGTGAATATCCTGGCGCCGGGCGCTATCGCCACCGATTTCAGCGATGGCATGGTGCGCGATAATCCTGAGGTGAATGCTTTTGTGGCTTCGCAAACTGCACTGGGCCGCGTGGGGCAGCCGGACGACATCGGCAATGCCATCGCCCAGCTTCTCAGCGACGAGAGCGGCTGGATCAACGGCCAGCGTATTGAAGCTTCGGGCGGTATGTTTCTCTGAGGCTCTGGTTACAGACGAGTAAACCCCAGGCTTCCCTCAGGATGAAGGAAGCCGTGTTTTGTTCCTGACTTAACGGGCGCTGTTGCCAGGGTGTGGTGCATCTTGCCGTTGTGTGATGCAGGCTGAGGCCGACCAGGGTCTTAAATCTTCAGCGTACCCTCAATCACCGTTACCGTCTGGCCGCCAATCCAGACGCCATCGGTCGCATAAGTCACGCTGAGGCGGCCAGCGCGCTGCATTGCTGTCCCCTGGCGTACCCGGTAATCCAGCTCCACGCCCCGAGCTTGCAGGTAGCGAGCCAGACAGGCGTTAGCGCTGCCAGTGACCGGGTCTTCCGTTAACGATCCGTTTTCAACCAGCAGACCGCGAACTTCATACTGTCCGGCAACGCCGTCGACAGGAGCAAAAGGCATTACGCCATTCACCTTCGCGATACGCATCACGTTTTCAAACTCAGTGAGGCTGGGCTTAATCGCCAGTACCGCTTCAGCCGACTGCATCGGCACCAGCAGCCAGCGGATCCCCATATCGGCTACCATCACCGGCAGTGCGGATTCGATTGCATCGCAGCCAAGCGCGCTGCTTAAGGACGCATCGGAGAACTCCGTTAGCGTCGCCTCCGGCGCTGAGAAGGCCAGCGCGCCGTCAGCCGCTATCTTTATCGATATCAGCCCCAGCTCGCACTCCTGGACAATCCTGCCGGGCTGCTTAAGGGTAATGCCAGATTCAATCAGCGCATGCGCACTGCCAAGAGTAGGATGACCGGCAAAAGGCAGCTCAAGATCTGGCGTGAAAATACGCACACGATAGTCAGCCGCCGGATCCTGCGCGGGCAGAATAAAAGTGGTCTCTGAAAGATTCGTCCAGCGGGCAACCGTCGCCATCTGTTCATCGCTCAGGCCGCTGGCATCCATAATCACCGCCAGTGGATTGCCATTCAGGGGAGAAGAAGTAAATACGTCAACCTGCTTAAACGCACGTAATTGTGTCATCGCGCATCTCCTTTTGGTTATGATGTGTAAGAGTATCCTGAATCTTTCCGCTGAGTGTAGCGGGGTGCCATAACTGTTAAGTCGGGCTGGGGTTGGCCATTGTCAGTCCGACAGAATATGCGTATTAATAGCCAAAACCTGAACCAATAAGTGAAGGATCTATGCTGAAAATACTGGGGCGCGCCTCCTCCATTAATGTGCGAAAAGTACTCTGGATCTGTGAAGAGCTGAATATTCCCTTTCGCCGTGAAGAGTGGGGCGAGGGGTTTAAGTCTCCGCAGGAGGCTTCCTTCAGAGCGCTGAATCCTAATGCCCTGGTGCCGGTTATCCAGGACGGGGATTTCGTTATGTGGGAATCCAACGCCATTATCCGCTATCTGGCGAACGCCTACGGCGGCGGCTGGCTCTATCCTGAAGACCCCCGTGCTCGTGCGCCCGTTGACCAGTGGACTGACTGGCAGGCAACCGAGCTGAACACCTCCTGGCGTTACGCCTTTATGGCGTTAGTGCGTCACTCACCTGCGCATCAGGACCCCCGGCTGCTGGCCGCAGCCTGCAAAGGCTGGTCTTACACCATGGCCATTCTGAATGCTCAGCTGGAACGTACCGGCGCCTATGTGGCAGGCAGCGCCTTCTCGCTTGCTGACATCCCGGTAGGGCTGTCTGTTAACCGCTGGTTTGAGACGCCGCTGGACCACCCTGCGTTTCCTGCCGTGCGGGCCTATTACGAGCGGCTGACCGAACGTAAAGGCTATGCCACGTGGGGCCGAAACGGCACGCCTTAACGTCAGAGCTTGCCTGCGGCAATACCGCTGATTTCACATGCCAGCGCGCCCGTTCGCTTCAGCGCCCAGGTATAACGCTCATCGAACGGGTAGCAGCAGGAGAGCCGCAGCGCGTGGTTTCCGCGATCGCTCAGGGTATAGAGCGCCCCCGGCGTCAGGCAGATTTTCTCCTGTAGCAATCGGTGAAACAGATCTACCGTATCCACCTTGCCCGGTAACTCTACCCAAAAAACATAGCCTCCGCCTGGCATCGTGGCCTGGGTTCCCAGAGGGAAATAACGGGCAATAATGCCCCTGACTTCATCCAGTTGCGCAGCGTAGCGGCGGCGCATAGAACGCAGGTGATGGTCGTACCCGCCAGATTCCAGAAACAGCCCCAGCGTCTCGGACAACAGCCGTGACTCAGCGAGTGAAGAGACAGATTTAAGCCTGGCCAGCTCCTTACTGAAGCGCCCGGCTGCAATCCAGCCCAGATGAAAGTCGGGTGCCACCGTTTTGGTATAACTGGCGCAATGCAGCACCCAGCCGTCGGTATCAAAGGCTTTGACCGCCGGGGAGAGCGGCCAACAGAATTGCAGCTCGGCATACAGCCCGTCTTCAATCAGCGGCACTTTATAGCGATTGACCAGCTTCGCCAGCCGTTTTTTATCCTGCAATTTCATGCTGCACCCCAGCGGGTTTTGCACGTTTGGCATAGCGATCAGCGCCTGCAAACGATTCTCCTGTAGCAGCAACTCCAGAGCATCAAGCGAGAGTCCATGCTGGGGATCGGTAGGGATTTCAACCACTTTCAGACCAAGGCTTGCCAGCAGCGGGAACAGATAAAAATAGGTGGGCGTCTCTATACCTACGCAGTCTCCCGGCGTGGTGATGGCTCGCAGCGCCAGCTGGAGCGCCTCCATGCAGCCGTGTGTCAGCGTCACCTCTTCAGCGGTCAGCGTCATCCCCAGGTCCATCGCCCGGCGCGCAATTTCCCGCCTCAGGCGCTGACTACCCGGCGGCAGAGCATAGCGACCAATTAAATCGGGTTCACGTCGAAGCAGAGAAGCCATAATGCGGCTGATTTTGGCCGTGGGAAAGAAGTCGCTGTTTTGCGGGCAGGCCAGCGAGATATTGGTGTAGTCGGGATGGTTCTGCGCGGCAAATACGGCGTCGATCAAATCCAGCTTTTCACTGCCGGGTGAGCGCACCTTTGCCTGTCGGTCGCCGCTGGTTTTCACCGAAGGCAGCCTTCCACGGACGTAATAGCCCGACTGGGGTCTGGCTTCGATCAGGCCGCGATCTTCCAGGATACGGTAGGCTGTGAGCACGGTGTTTACGCTTAGCTGGTGGTTGCTGGCACAGCGCCGGATAGCGGGCAGGCGGCTTCCGGGCAGATAAGTACCGTTGTGGATGGCCTCCGCCAGCGTTTCAGCCAGCTGATGGTAAAGCGTACTCTCCTGCGCGTCGATAATGGACACAGTCGCCTGCCCTGGTAATGGGTACAGTTTAATGAAAACAGCCTTTGTACTCATCACAATAGTGTATTTCTGAATCTGTTACCATCGGCGTGATCTCCTTAACATGGTGTTCTCAACCGCACCCAGGAGACAGACCATGCTCGATCCTTCCTTTATCAGTTACGTTACCGTGATGTCCATTACGCCAGGGCCGAACAACCTGATGCTGGCCACTTCTGGCGTCAATTTCGGCATGCGCCGAACGCTGCCTATGCTGCTGGGGATCATGGTTGGATGCGGCATTCAGACGGCGATAGCGGGATTGCTGCTTGAGGTATTGCTGCAATGGATGAGCGCGGTTCTTCTGCCGCTGACGCTGATGGGGGGCGCATACCTGCTGTGGCTTTCCTGGAAAATTTTCCGCTCGGGCGCGCCAAAGCTGCGTGAAAAAGCACAGCCAATGACGCTGATCGGCGGTGCGATGTTTCAGGCCATCAATCCGAAAGCCTGGCTGATGGCGACGAACGTGGCGCTGATGTATACCGCCAGCAGCGGTATTGTCACGGTCATGTTTGGCTTTATGGCGCTGAATCTGCCATGCATTTTGATCTGGGCGGCGATGGGCGATCGGCTGGGTAAGCACTTACAGGTGCCCTGGAAGCTGCGCGTGTTTAATGGGGTAATGGCGCTCTCGCTGGTTATCACCACGCTCTGGATGCTGGTGGAAGCAGTGCAACTCTGAAAGCTGTGGGCGACCCGCTGGTCGCCCACAGGATAATGGTTAACGCGCGCTGGAGGGCCATACCCAGTTCAGCACTTCCGGCAAGTCTTCTCCCTGTTCACGAACCCAGCGGTGATGCTCAGCCAGTTTGTCCTGAATTTTATCCAGCACGTCTGAGGCCTTCTCTGCCAGCCCCGGTACGCGCATAATCGCTTCCTGCGCCAGATGATAACGGTCCAGCTCGTTAAGCACCGTCATATCAAAGGGTGTGGTGGTGGTGCCTTCCTCATTGAAACCTTTCACATGGAAATTACGGTGATTGTTTCGCTGGTAAGTCAGCCGGTGGATCAGGGCTGGATAGCCGTGGAAAGCGAAGACCACCGGTTTATCGGCGGTAAATATCTCATCAAACGCCCCATCTTCCAGGCCATGGGGATGCTGCTCTCTGGTTTGCAGCGCCAGCAAATCGACCACATTCACAACCCGAACTTTCAGTTCCGGCAGCCACTGACGAAGCAGATCAACCGCGGCCATGGTTTCCAGCGTTGGCACATCCCCCGCACAGGCCATGACCACATCCGGCTCACTGCCCGGTTGCTCATTCCCGGCCCAGGACCAGATGCCCATGCCCTTTTCGCAATGCGTGACAGCCTGCTCCATAGTCAGCCACTGCGGCTCGGGCTGCTTGCCTGCGATGATCACATTGATACGATCCCAGGTTCGCAGGCAGTGGTCGCCTACCCACAGTAGGGTATTGGCGTCTGGCGGCAGGTAAATACGGACAATATCCGCTTTTTTGTTGGCAACGTGATCGATAAAACCGGGATCCTGATGGCTGTAACCGTTGTGATCCTGACGCCAGACGTGAGAAGAAAGCAGATAGTTCAGTGAAGAGATGGGCTTGCGCCACGGCAGCTTACGCGACACCTTCAGCCATTTGGCGTGCTGGTTGAACATTGAATCCACAATGTGGATAAAGGCTTCGTAACAGGTAAACAGACCATGCCTGCCGGTCAGCAGATAGCCCTCCAGCCAGCCCTGACACTGATGCTCGCTGAGGATCTCCATAACGCGGCCATCTGGCGAGAGCTGCTCATCATAGGTTTCAATCCTTTCCATCCAGGTTCGGCTGGTCACATCAAAGACCCGTCCCAGACGGTTTGATGCGGTTTCGTCTGGCCCGAACAGGCGGAAGTTGTCGGGATTACTGCGGAATATCTCGCTGAGATAGCTGGCGAGCACTGCCGTGGACTGATCCTGGCTGCCGCCGGGGCTGGCAACCTCAACGGCAAACTGGCGGATATCGGGCACGTTAAGTTCCTGCCGCAGCCGCCCGCCGTTAGCGTAGGGCGTGGCTCCCATCCTTTTATCCCCTTCGGGCGCCAGCGCCTGGAGTTCAGGTTTCAGCCTGCCTTCCGCATCAAACAGGTCATCGGGGCGATAGCTTCTCAGCCAGGATTCCAGAATCTGACGATGGTTTTCATCCTCACGGCACGATGAAACCGGCACCTGGTGAGCGCGCCAGAACCCTTCAACTTTTTTACCATCTACCGATTTCGGTCCCGTCCAGCCTTTGGGGCTGCGCAGAATAATCATTGGCCAGCGCGGAATGCGTGTCGCTGCCACACCGCTTCGTGCTTCCTGCTGTAACTGATGGATACGGTCGAACGCTTTATCAAAGGCGGCGGCCATATCGCTATGCATCTGGTGCGGATCATCTCCCACCACAAACAGCGGATCGTAACCGTAGCCGGTAAACAGCTGTTGCAGATCCTCATCACTGGAACGACCCAGCAGAGTGGGATTGGCAATTTTATAGCCATTGAGATGCAGAATGGGCAGGACCGCACCATCACGGGCGGCATTCAGGAATTTGGTACCGTGCCAGCTTGAGGCCAGCGGCCCGGTTTCCGCTTCGCCATCACCAATAATGCAGGGCGCAATCAGTCCTGGATTATCAAAAACGGCCCCAAATGCATGTACCAGCGAGTACCCCAGTTCACCGCCTTCATTGATGGAGCCTGGCGTCTCGGGCGCCGCATGGCTTGGGATCCCGCCGGGGAAAGAGAACTGCCTGAAGAGTTTACGCATGCCCTGGGCATCCGCACTGATATCGGGATAGATTTCGCTGTAGGTGCCTTCAAGCCAGGTATTGGCAACCATGCCTGGCCCCCCGTGTCCCGGACCGCAGATATAGAGCAGATTGAGGTCACGCTGACGGATAATGCGGTTGAGGTGCGCATAGATAAAATTCAGTCCGGGTGTGGTTCCCCAGTGGCCCAACAGGCGGGGTTTGATGTGCTGTGGCAGCAGAGGCTCTCTGAGAAGCGGGTTATCCATCAGATAGATCTGCCCCACCGACAGGTAATTTGCGGCTCGCCAGTAGCGGTCCAGCAGAGAGAGTTCGTTATCAGTGATCGGCTGAGGTAAAGATGTGTCCATCCTGCTTCTCCTTTAATACGGGTCAGCTAAAAGCATAGACGCTTGTGTCGATCGGGCAGAGGAAAGTGGGAGGTAAAAAAGGGCGGAATCTATCCGCCCCGGGATCGGAAGGCGAGGTTACTTGCCGACCACCGCGGCCTCAGCTTCTGCGGCTTCGTCATTGGCAGCAGATGCAGGCGTGTACTCCAGTTGCAGGATACGGCAGGTTTCCGCCATCTCTTTTTCCGTCGCCGCCACGTTGCCATTCAGCTTCTGACCATAAGAAGGGATCATCGCTTTCAGCTTTGTCTGCCATTCGAATGAGGAAAAGCGTTCATGGAAAACTTTGCTCATCAGCTCGATCATGATGGGGGCGGCGGTTGAAGCACCCGGCGAGGCGCCAAGCAGAGCAGAGAGCGTGCCATCCTGCGAGGTGACGACTTCGGTGCCCAGCTTCAGCACACCGCCTTTACCCGCTTCTTTCTTGATGATCTGCACACGCTGGCCCGCCTTCACGCGGCGCCAGTCTTCCTTTCTGGCTTCCGGGAAATAGTCCTGCAACGCTTTCAGGCGATCTTCATCGGTCAGCATGACCTGACCCATCAGATATTTCACCAGACTGAAATTATTCAGGCCAACCTGCATCATCGGCAGCAGGTTGGAGGAAGTCAGCGAAGCAAACATATCCCACAGTGAACCCTGCTTAAGAAATTTGGTAGAGAAGGTGGCAAACGGGCCAAACAGCAGGGTCTGCCTGCCGTCCAGCATACGGGTATCCAGGTGCGGCACGGACATCGGCGGGGCGCCCACGGAGGCTTTACCATACACTTTCGCCAGATGACGTTTCACCACTTCGGGATTGTCAGAGACCAGGAACTCGCCCCCTACCGGGAAACCAGCATAATCTTTGACTTCAGGAATGCCGGATTTTTGCAGCAGCGTCAGGCCCGCACCGCCTGCGCCAATAAAGACGTAGCGCGCACGCACGGTTTTTTGCTGACCTTTGGTATTCAGGTCGGCGATCGTCACGCTCCAGCTCTCATCATCATTGCGCCTGATGTCGCGAACCTCATGACGGGTTTGGAGCCTGAAGTTCCTGCTTTTCTGCAACGATGCCACCAGCTGGCAGGTGATTTCGCCGAAATTCACGTCAGTTCCGCTTGAGATGCGCGTGGCGGCGACCGGGTCGGTTTGCTCGCGGCCTTCCATCATCAGCGGCACCCATTGCCTGATCAGCTCCGGGTCTTCTGAATATTCCATACCGCGGAACAGACTGCTTTTTTGCAGCGCCTGGTAACGTCTTTTCAGGAAGGTGACATTTTCTTCGCCCCAGACAAAGCTCATATGCGGAACGCTGTTGATAAAGCTGCGCGGGTTAGTCAGGGTCCCTTTGCGAACCTGATGTGCCCAAAACTGGCGGGAGATCTGGAAGGCCTCATTAATCTCCACGGCCTTTTTGATCTCAACCGAACCGTCTTCTTTCTCTGGGGTATAGTTCATTTCGGCCAGCGCGGAGTGACCCGTGCCCGCATTGTTCCAGCCGTTAGAGCTTTCTTCAGCAGGGTTTTCCAGGCGCTCCACCATGCTAATACGCCATTCCGGCTCCAGCTCCTGTAAATAGGTGCCGAGCGTGGCGCTCATAATGCCGCCGCCGATCAGTAACAGATCGACGTCGTTGTATTCTCCGGCCTTGGCCGATTCAGCAAAACCCATCTTTTCAGTGCAGACAGACTGGAGTGCAGCAGTTTTTCGCATGAGGCGACATCTCCGGGCGTTGATTTTTTCAACAAGTTAAGCAGGGAAACAGACACGGCTTCTGAGGAGCGCGTTCCGCTGTCTCATTATTCCAGGGGCAGTTTTCGTTAACCCACCATAAAACGAACATACTGAAATCTTATGGCTCGACAGAAATATACCATTGTTACGAGTCATTTAAAAAATTGTTTAAAGATTAAAAATGAGAATGAAAAATCAAACGAAATTAGTAACATTGATACCGGCTGTGACATGGAGCCGTTAACAAATGCGGATTTCGGAAAGGTTAATTTATAATCAAAGACTTAGCATAAGTAAGCAGGGTGGAAGACTTCGCAGGCCCGAAACAGGGCTGCCGGTCTGAAGAGGGGGAATAAGAGTGGAAAAGGAAAACTCCTGCGCTGTGGCCAGCGCAGGAGGCAGATCGTCAGGCTTGTTTTGCTGCTGCTGCGGCTTTAACAATCACGGCGAAAGCATCAGCTTTCAGTGACGCGCCGCCAACCAGGGCACCATCGATGTCTGGCTGAGCAAACAGTTCTGCTGCGTTCTTGTCGTTAACAGAACCGCCGTACTGAATGATAACCTGCGCAGCCACGGTCGCATCTTTCTTAGCGATGTGGTCACGGATAAATTTGTGTACTGCCTGAGCCTGCGCAGGGGTAGCGGATTTACCGGTACCGATAGCCCAGACTGGCTCATAAGCCACAACCACGCCGTTGAAAGCCTCGGCGCCCTGGGTATTCAGCACGGCATCGATCTGACGTGCGCACACTTCTTCCGTTTTGCCCGCTTCGTTTTCTGCTTCGGTTTCACCGATGCAGAGCACAGGGATCAGGCCTGCGGCCTTCAGCACGGCAAATTTTTTGGCAATCAGCTCGTCACTCTCTTTATGATAAGTGCGACGTTCAGAGTGGCCGATGATGATGTACTGTGCGCCGATATCTTTCAGCATGTCGGCAGAGAGTTCGCCGGTGAATGCGCCAGACAGATTCACATCAACGTTCTGTGCGCCAAGCGCAATGTGGCTACCGGAAGCGGCATGTTTTGCCAGATCCAGATAGACCGCCGGAGGGGCAATGGCTACGCCGCAGCCGTCAACGCTGCTCAGCTCGTTACGCAAGCCGGCAATCAGTTCGTTGACCATCTTTTTGCTGCCGTTCAGTTTCCAGTTACCCATGACTAACGGATGTCGCATTATATCCTCCACGCTTAGCGCGATGCTGTTAAATTACCCTGCCAGAGCAGAGTTGTCTGCCAGACAGTATAGAGATCAAAACCCCTAAAGGCTTTGCTTTTCGTCATCTTTGCTGGGGGTCAGTTGGCCGCCAGCGCTAATTTAATCGGCTCTATGGCAAAGGTCAGTCCCTTGTCGCCATTGTCCGCCACGATGTAGCGCACAGCGCCTTCATCCTGGGTGAAGTAACGCGATCCTTTGCCCTTGTTCAGCACGTCGTTAAGCCGCTTCAGGCTCTGTTCTACATTGAGCGTAGGCTCAAAAAAGCGCGTCATGGCGGCCATGTAAGCCAGCGCTTTATCCCGTGCCGCTTTCTCATCGGGGCCAGGCACCGGCAACCAGGTTATCTGTAAGGTTTTGATCTTTCCGGTTCCCTGCTCCAGTGCGGTGGAAGCGTAGAGATTTTCATTGATCTTGCTGGCGGCGCGGGTCAAATTACTTTTATCCCCACGGTTATCGATTGCGCGATATTCAGCAATCTGTAACGTGGGGTTGATAGCATTATACTTTTCGCGGAACTGGCCGATAGTCATATCAAAGGTAGGCGATCCAGCCTGAAGATAGGGCGCGGCAGGCAGGTGTTCAGTGCGATCCTGCGCAGCGGGGGCATCCTCCGCCTGGGCTGTTGTCAGCATTAACAGTGCCGTAATGCCCAGAAAAATCACTTTATTCATTCCGTCTGCCCTAACCTTAAAATTCAACTCAAGATTAGAACGGACAATGACCGGCAAAGTCAAAGCCTGACGCTGTTCTGAGGGATAAAAAATGACCTTACAAGCGTGGTGTTTTTCCTGGCGAGGCCGCCTGAGACGGCGCGATTTCTGGGTCTGGCTGACAGTATGGCTGGCTCTGATGGTCGTGCTCTACACCCTGGCCGATCGCGGCTGGATAAGTCGCCAGACGGCGGCATTCCTTGTGGTTTTCCTGCTCCTGCCCACCAGCGCAGTGGTGGTCAAGCGCCTGCACGATCGTAATAAAAGCGCCTGGTGGGCGCTGCTGCTGCTGGTCGCCTGGATGATGCTGGCAAGGGATTGGGAGATGCTGCCGCAGCACTGGCAGTGGGCGCTTGATCGCTTTGTCCCCACGCTGATTCTGGTCACAATGACGCTTGAGCTGGGCACCTTCAGCGGTACCCAGGGCATGAACCGCTTTGGCAGAGCGGCCAGCCCGGTCAACTATTTTGGACGCAAGCTGCCAGATTACCAGTAACCTCTGTGGTCAGAGTTAAACTGCCGGATAATCAGCAATACCCGGCTCTGTAGGCCGGATTGCCAGTCATGCTCAGCCGCCAATTACCAGTAATGCTCGGCGGTCATATGGCCTGGCTTGCGCTTGAGGTGCTTACGCATATCGCGGGTCTCTTTCAGCAGCTGCTGCGTATCCCTGACCATCTGCGGGTTTCCACACAGCATGATATGGCTGCTTTCCGCCTGCATTGGCAACCCTACGGCTGCTTCCAGCTCACCATTGGCAATCAGAGCCGGCACGCGGCCGGTCAGTGAACCGACGCTCTCTTCCCGGCTGACAACGGTCTGAATACGCAACTGGCCGTTGTAGCGCTGCTGAAGCTGCTGCATCAGCGGCAGATAGCTCAGATCCTGTGCGTAACGCGCGGCATGTACCAGCACGATATTTTCAAAACGCTCCAGCCCTTTTCCTTCCTGCAAAATCGAAAGATAAGGCCCAATGGCCGTGCCGGTAGCCAGCATCCATAACGTTTTGCATTCAGGAATTTCATCCAGCACAAAGAACCCGGAGGCCTCTTTGGTGATCATTACCTCTTCACCGGGTTTCAGCGCATGCAGGCGCGGGCTGAGCTTGCCCTCCGGCACGGTAACCAGATAGAACTCCAGATTAGTGTCGCTGGGCGCATTCACGTAAGAATAGGCGCGCTGCACGCGTTCGCCGTCAATCTCCAGCGCCAGTTTGGCAAACTGACCAGCGGTAAACGGGTCGATAGGGGCGGTGACGACGAGACTGAACAAGCTCTCTGTCCAGTCATTCACCTCTTTGATCCTGGCGTTAACCCATTCGGCCATAAACTTCTCCTTTATCGGGGTGGGGGCCTGACGCTATCTTCGCCACTCGGCGCCAGCTTTTCCAGTCTCTCTGCGGCACAAAGCTCGTATCGACAAACTGACCCTTGTCACTATAACGTACAGATTGATTTACGGTGTGCCCGCTTTCACTGACACTACGCGGCCAGTGATTTTTCGGCTCCCCACTCCCTTTGTCATCAAATCCTGATATTTTCCACGCCATAAGATCCTCTCCACGTGCGTTATCCCTGAATTTTGCAGATAGCGCCGGTAATTGTGCTGAATAAAAAATGAAAAAATTAGAAAACGGGCATCTGTTAGTGATGCTGATTGCGCTGGTGGCTGTGGGACAGATGGCGCAAACCATCTATGTGCCTGCAATGACTGCCATTGCTGAGGTATTTAACGTCCGCGAGGGGGCCGTCCAGCGGGTGATGGCAGCCTATCTGATGACCTATGGCGGATCGCAGCTGTTGTATGGCCCGCTCTCCGATAACATTGGCCGCCGTCCGGTGATTCTGGCGGGGCTTAGTATCTTCTGTCTGGGCACGGTGACTGCGCTGTTGGCACCTACCTTTGACCAGCTGGTGCTGGGAAGCGCAATTCAGGGCCTGGGTACCGGTGTGGCTGGCGTGATGGCACGAACGATGCCGCGCGACCTGTATGCCGGCGGCGCATTGCGGCTGGCGAACAGCCTGCTGAATATGGGCATTCTGGTCAGCCCGCTGGTGGCCCCGGTGGTTGGCGCGTTGCTGACGCATCTGTTCGGCTGGCAGGCCTGCTTTGCTTTCCTGCTGCTGCTCTGTGGCTGCGTGGGCGTCGCTATGCTGCGCTGGCTGCCAGAAACGCGGCCTGCGCCTTCTGAAAAGCGCGCCCTGTTTTCCCGCTATCGCCCGCTGCTGGCCGACAGCACCTTTATCCGCTATCTGATTATGCTGATGGGTGCGCTGGGCGGCATTGCCGTGTTTGAGGCGAGCTGTGGGGTGTTGATGGGTGGCGTACTGGGGCTGAACAGCCTTACCGTCAGCCTGCTGTTTATTTTGCCCATTCCCGCCGCTTTTTTTGGCGCCTGGTTTGCCGGACGGGAAAACCGGCCTTTCCAGCAGCTGATGTGGTGGTCGGTTAACAGTTGCCTGTTAGCGGGCGCGCTGATGTGGATCCCCGCCTGGTTTGGCGTAATGACTATCTGGACGCTGGTGGTGCCAGCGGCGCTGTTCTTCTTTGGCGCGGGGATGCTGTTCCCACTGGCGACTACCGGTGCGATGGAACCCTGGCCCTATATGGCCGGCACGGCGGGCGCTTTGCTGGGTGGGTTGCAGAACCTGGGGTCAGGCTTAGCCGCATGGCTTTCAGCGCTGCTGCCGCAAACGGGTCAGTTCAGCCTGGGCATGCTGATGTTTGCGATGGCGCTGCTGATCCTGCTCTGCTGGCTGCCGCTTTCGCGCCGTCCTGAGCCACATGCTGTCTGAAATTCAACAGGCCTGGGGCACTTTCGCGGAATCGGCGTGACTCAGACAGATGTTTAGCATAAGTCAGGGCCGAAACGCATCGGCCCTGATAAGTTGGCTGGCTACAAGCAGAGCCTGAACGCCTCAGGCTCGCTTAACCGGTGGAATGCAGAGATCACAGAATAAACGGATGCAGGTTTTTATCTTTTCTGTCGAGATAGTGAATCGACTGAATGCGGCGGATAGTGCGTGATTTACCGCGTACCAGCAGCGTTTCCGTGGTAGCGATATTGCCTTTACGCGTGATGCCTTTCAGCAAATCACCGCTGGTGATGCCGGTGGCTGCGAAGATCACATTATCGTTCCGCGCCATGTCGCCGAGCTGTAAAATTTTACCGGCTTCAATCCCCATCTCCTGACAGCGCTTCAGCTCCTGCTCGCCCAGTAAGCGATTCTCTGGCGTATCCCCTTTGACTTCATAGCGTGCCAGCAGACGACCCTGCATATCGCCATCCATTGCGCGGATCACCGCTGCCGAGATCACTCCTTCCGGCGCGCCGCCAATGCCATAGAGCACGTCAACTTCGCTGTCCGGCATGCAGGTAAGGATGGAGGCGGCCACATCGCCATCGGGAAAAGCAAATATCCGTACGCCAAGCTGCTGTAACTCAGCGATGACTGCGTCATGGCGCGGTTTTGCCAACAGGGAAACGGTCAGCTCTGAAAGGGGCTTTTGCAGCGCCTGCGCCACGCGTTTCAGGTTCTCTTCCAGAGGTAACGCCAGATCGATAGCGCCTTTAGCCTCCGGCCCGACGATCAGTTTCTCCATATACATATCGGGCGCGTTCAGGAACGAGCCTTTATCGCCTACGGCCAGCACAGCCAGGGCGTTCGCCTGGCCCATGGCGGTCATCCGCGTGCCTTCAATCGGATCGACGGCGATATCCACGGCATCGCCTCTGCCGCTGCCAACCTTTTCGCCGATATATAACATCGGGGCTTCATCAATCTCGCCCTCGCCAATGACGATCTCTCCGTCAATATCCACGTTATTCAACATAATGCGCATAGCATGGACGGCGGCACCGTCCGCAGCATTTTTGTCGCCGCGTCCCAGCCATTTGTAGCCTGCCAGAGCAGCGGCTTCCGTTACGCGTGAAAATTCAATGGCAAGTTCTCGTTTCATGATTGGCCCCGGAGAAGAAGTGAGGCGGAAAGTTTATCACAGCGGAGAGAAGGGAGAGGGGGAAAAGCCCGCAGTCAGGTGACCGCGGGCGCATTGACAGACTTACGAATCGTCCTGATCTTCCCATGCTTTGGCACGAGAGACCGCTTTCTTCCAGCCTGCGTAGCGATAATTACGCTCGGTGGTTTCGATGCTTGGGCGGAATTCACGCTCAATAACGGCTTTAGCACGAACTTCGTCCAGATCGTTCCAGAAGCCGACCGCAAGGCCAGCCAGATAAGCGGAACCCAGCGCGGTCACTTCCAGGACTTCCGGACGCTCAACGCGCGCGCCCAGGATATCGGACTGGAACTGCATCAGGAAGTTGTTGGCTACCGCACCACCATCCACGCGCAGGGATTGCAGACGAGTGTTGGCATCAATCTGCATCGCTTCCAGCACGTCACGCGTCTGGAAAGCAATCGACTCCAGCGTTGCGCGAATGATGTGGTTAGCATTTGCGCCACGCGTCAGGCCGAAGATGGCGCCACGGGCATAGGGGTCCCAGTAGGGCGCGCCCAGACCGGTGAAAGCAGGAACCATGTAAACGCCGTTGCTGTCTTTCACTTTGCTGGCGAAATACTCGGAGTCGGTAGCATCACCGATCAGCTTCATCTCATCACGCAGCCACTGAATAGAGGCACCACCGATGAACACAGCGCCTTCAAGCGCATAATTCACTTCACCGCGTGGACCACAGGCGATGGTGGTCAGCAGGCCGTTGGTGGAGGTAACCGCTTCAGTACCGGTGTTCATCAACATAAAGCAACCGGTGCCGTAAGTGTTCTTCGCCATGCCAGGCTCAACGCACAGCTGGCCATAGAGGGCGGCCTGCTGGTCACCGGCAATACCGGCGATAGGAATACGCGTACCGCCTTTACCACCGATGTTAGTCTGGCCGTACACTTCTGAAGAGGATTTCACTTCTGGCAGCATTTCGCGTGGGATATCAAGAATATCCAGCATGCGCTGATCCCATTCCAGCTTGTGAATATTGAACATCATGGTACGCGAGGCGTTGGTGTAATCGGTGATATGAACCCGTCCCTGCGTCATTTTCCATACCAGCCAGGAGTCGACCGTACCGAACAGCAGTTCACCGCGTTTCGCGCGCTCGCGGGAGCCTTCAACATGATCCAGGATCCACTTAACCTTGGTGCCGGAGAAGTAGGGGTTGATGACCAGGCCGGTGGTGTGCTGGATATACTCTTCCAGGCCCTCTCTTTTCAGCTTCGCACAGTAGTCAGCGGTGCGCGGATCCTGCCAGACGATAGCGTTATAAATCGGTTTGCCGGTCTCTTTGTCCCAGACAATGGCCGTTTCACGCTGATTGGTGATGCCGATAGCGGCAATCTCATCAGAGCGAATATCGGCATGTGCCAGCACTTCTACCAGCGTGGAGCTTTGCGAGGCCCAGATATCCATCGGGTCATGCTCAACCCAGCCAGCCTTAGGATAGATTTGCTGAAATTCGCGCTGGGAGACCGCCACAATATTGGAGTCATGATCCAGGATTACCGCACGAGAGCTGGTTGTGCCCTGGTCGAGCGCGACAATGTATTTTTTTTCTGTGTTCATAATTCATTCCTGATGGTGAAAAGGGTTAACACTTACGCTTTGCGCTGCTCAGTACGCGCTATCGTCTTCTCATCTTTCTTTACGGCGGTGGCACCAGGCAGATTACGGGCTATCAAAATGCGGTAACCAAATGCACCCAGGCTGGCACCAACAATCGGGCCAAAGATCGGCACGAGGAAATAAGGGATATCACGACCACCGGTAAAGGCGACGTTACCCCAGCCTGCCAGCCAGGCAAAGAGCTTTGGTCCGAAATCACGAGCCGGGTTAAGAGCAAAGCCGGTCAGCGGGCCCATAGCACCGCCGATAACCGCAATCAGCAGGCCAATCAGCAGAGGCGCCATCGGGCCGCGAGGCAGACCGTTACCGTCATCGGTCAGTGCCATAATCAGGCCCATCATCACGGCGGTGATCACTGCTTCAACGATGAAAGCCTGGCCCACGCCGATATGTGGATTAGGATAGGTCGAGAAAATTCCCGCCAGATCGAGGCTCTCAACCGTGCCACGGATCATCTGATGAGACTGTTCATAATCCAGGAACAAATTGTAGTAGAGGCCGTAAACTAACGCGGCAGAACAGAATGCCCCGGCTATTTGCGCAAGGATATAGGGGACAACCTTACGTCCATCGAAGTTAGCAAACAGGCAGAGTGCGAGGGTTACGGCTGGGTTTAGATGCGCACCAGAGATGGCGGCGCTGAGATAAATTGCCATTGCAACGGCAATCCCCCAGATAATACTGATTTCCCACTGGCCAAAACTTGCGCCAGCCAGTTTCATGGCGGCGACACAGCCGGCACCAAAGAAGATAATGGTGGCGACACCAAGGAATTCGGCGATGCACTGCCCTTTAAGCGTGCTTGTTGCAGTCTGACTCATGATGACATTTCCTGAAGGCGAGGTTAAATGTTGTACTGCGCTTTTTTTCTCATTCCGTGAGCCGCCCAAATCTAATGTAGGGCTGATGTAAATTTATCGTTAACGAGCATAAACGAGAAATAGCGAAATCAAAAGTTGTGTGCTGTGTCATAAAAATGAGCGTTTTCGCGTCTTTTGGCTTTCCTAAAACACCATTTCATTTTCGTTTAAAGGGTCTTTTGTCGAAAATTATTAACTATAGCCTTACTTTTTAAACGGCTAATGTTGCGGATACCAGGTCTATGCTGAAAATTGTTACAGACTGCACCCTGGGTGGGTTCGCCGCTGGACTTGGCGGGCTGCTCTATTTACAATCGGATTATCGTTGTTATCCGTGGAATGCCGGTTTACCCCTTCATGATCTGCGGCTGGCAATATCAACGGGTTGCGATTAGAAGAGGTTATTTATAATGTCATTTGAAGTGTTTGAGAAACTTGAAGCGAAAGTACAGCAGGCTATTGATACCATCACGCTGTTGCAGATGGAAATTGAAGAGCTGAAAGAGCAGAACAACAATCTGAATCAGCAGGTTCAACAGGCTGCGGGAAACAGTGATTCTCTGGTGCGTGAAAATCAGCACCTGAAAGAAGAGCAGCTTGTCTGGCAGGAGCGTCTGCGTGCGCTGCTGGGAAAAATGGAAGAAGTTTAACTTTCAGATAAGAAACGGGTGCCAGCGGCACCCATTTTTTTATTCGATATCCAGCGGATCTTCAGAAAGGATGATGCCGGTGTTATCGGCATAAAGATGGTCGCCGGAGAAAAAGGTGACGCCGCCAAAGTTTACGCGGATGTCGCTTTCGCCAATACCTTCGCCCGCAGCGCCAACCGGAATAGCGGCAATGGCCTGAATACCAATATCCAGCTCTTCCAGATCGTCAACCTGACGCACGGAACCGTAGACCACAATGCCTTCCCACTCGTTCTGCATCGCCAGTCTGGCCAGCGCCGCATCGATCAGGGCACGACGAACCGACCCCCCGCCATCCACCAGCAGCACACGACCGCGACCGTTCTCCTCCAGCAGATCGTATAACAGCCCGTTGTCCTCGAAACATTTTACCGTGATGATTTGCCCGCCAAACGAGGTACGGCCACCGAAGTTTGAAAAGAGCGGTTCAACGACATTTACATCTTCATGGTAGATGTCGCAGAGTTCAGAAGTATCATATTTCATAAGGGGTTTCGTCTGTTTGCCACAGGAACTTTAAGTATATCGCTTTCTCGCCGCTGTTGGCAAAATCATCAATTGTTAAAAGTTGCGATGAGTCAAACACATCGCACTTAATTGAGCAGCAGACCAAACGAAAAAAGCAGGTTAAGCAGCAGGGCCGATTTGACCGTTTTCTCCAGCATCGGACGCATGGCAACGGCCGAGGTTTGCTGCATGATATAGCGACGATGACTGTTCAGCAGCGGCGTTGCCAGCAGAAACAGCCAGCCACCAGAATTGAGCGAACTCATCACGGCAAACAGGGCACAGCAGAGCACAGCGCCCGCCAGCAGAAGTGAATGGTAACGTCTGGCATTAATAGCGCCTAAACGCACGGCCAGCGTGTATTTCCCGTTTTGCCGATCGCTGTCGATATCGCGCATATTATTCACGTTAAGCACGGCGACAGCCATCAGCCCGCAGGCGGTAGCGGGCAAAAACAGCATCACCGGCAGGTTATGCGCCTGAAGATAATAACTTCCTGTGACCCCCAGCCAGCCAAAGAAGATCAGCACGGAAGCATCCCCCAGGCCGAGATAGCCATAAGGTTTTTTGCCCACCGTATAGGCGATAGCGGCGACAATCGCGACCGCGCCCAGTCCGATAAACCCCACTATATCGTTAACCGACCGACAGGCCCGGAGGATCAGCATCACGCCCGATACTATTGTGAGGGCCACGGTAAAGATCAGGGCAATGCGCATCTGCTGCTGAGTGATGGCCCCTTTCTGCATACCCCGTAACGGGCCAAGTCTGTCAGGCGTGTCGCTGCCTTTCACCGCATCGCCATAATCGTTTGCCAGGTTAGAGAGAATTTGCAGCAGCGCGGTGGTCAGCAAAGCCATTATTGCGGTGCCGGGATTAAAATGTCCCTGCCACCAGGCGAGCGAAGAGCCGGTGATCACCGAGGCACAGGCCAGCGGTAGCGTACGCAGGCGAAGGCTCTCAAGCCAGGCGCGGGAAGGGGAGAGGGCAGTAATGGAATGCAGATTGTCCGTCATAATGGCAGAGGCCTTTGCTGAAGGGGATGCACATCGTGACGCTATAGTAGCGTCCGTTTCAGGCCGGAGAGTTATTCCACGTCAAGGATAGTGACCAATACAGATAACATTCAGACGTAAAAAAAGGAGGCCGGAGCCTCCTTCTTGCTGAGCTTGACGCGCCTTACAGAATAAAGCGGCTCAGATCTTCATCTGCAACCAGCTCATCCAGATGCTTGCCAACATATTCCGCATCAATGGTGAAGGACTGGCCGTTCAGATCGCTGGCATCATAGGAGATATCCTCCATCAGCCGCTCCAGCACTGTATGCAGGCGGCGTGCGCCGATATTTTCAGCGGTCTCATTTACCTGCCAGGCGGCGGCAGCAATTTTGCTGATGCCCTCCTCGGTAAAGTTGATATCCACGCCTTCGGTTTTCATTAACGCTTTGTACTGCACAGTAACGGAAGCGCTAGGTTCGGTCAGGATGCGCTCGAAATCGTGCGTGGTCAGCGCCTGAAGCTCAACGCGAATTGGCAGGCGACCCTGTAGCTCCGGGATAAGGTCTGAAGGGCTGGCGACCTGGAACGCGCCTGAGGCGATAAACAGGATGTGATCGGTTTTCACCATGCCATGCTTGGTAGAGACGGTACAGCCTTCCACCAGCGGCAGCAGGTCACGCTGAACGCCTTCGCGCGATACGTCCGGGCCGGAGCTTTCACCGCGCTTACAGACTTTGTCGATCTCATCAATAAAGACGATACCGTGCTGTTCAACCGCCTCGATAGCTTCCTGTTTCAGCTCTTCCGGATTAACCAGCTTGGCCGCTTCTTCTTCAATCAAAAGCTTCATCGCGTCTTTGATCTTCAGCTTACGCGGCTTATGCTTCTGATTGCCCAGGTTCTGGAACATCGACTGCAACTGGCTGGTCATCTCTTCCATACCCGGCGGAGACATAATCTCTACGCCCATCGATGAAGAGGCCAGATCGATCTCAATCTCTTTCTCGTCCAGCTGGCCTTCACGCAATTTCTTGCGGAAAGACTGACGCGCTGCAGAAGGTTCAGCAGCTTCTTCAGGCTGGCCCCAGTTGTTCTTGGCTGGCGGGATCAGGACGTCCAGAATACGCTCTTCTGCCATCTCTTCGGCACGATAGCGGTTTTTTTCAATCGCCTGTGAACGGACCATTTTCAGCGCAGAGTCGGTCAGATCGCGGATAATGGAATCCACCTCTTTCCCCACGTAGCCCACTTCCGTGAACTTGGTCGCTTCTACTTTAATGAACGGCGCGTTGGCCAGTTTTGCCAGGCGACGGGCAATTTCGGTTTTACCCACGCCGGTTGGGCCGATCATCAGAATATTTTTCGGGGTCACTTCGTGACGCAGCTCTTCATCAAGCTGCATGCGGCGCCAGCGGTTGCGCAGCGCGATAGCCACCGCACGCTTGGCATTATCCTGGCCAATAATAAAACGGTTCAGCTCGCTGACGATCTCGCGCGGAGTCATTTCGGACATAATTGGGATCCTTACGCTTTAGAAGGTAATTCTTCGATGGTGAGATTGTGGTTGGTATAGATGCAGATGTCGCCTGCAATACCCAGCGCTTTTTCAACGATGTCGCGCGCGCCGATCTCGGTGTTTTCCAACAGCGCCCGGGCGGCTGCCTGTGCGTAAGGACCACCGGAACCAATGGCAATTAAATCGTTTTCCGGCTGAATGACGTCGCCATTCCCGGTAATAATCAGAGAGGCGTTTTCATCCGCTACCGCCAGCAGCGCTTCCAGCTTGCGCAGCATA
Organism: Erwinia magellanica; assembly: GCF_039023495.1. Lineage (NCBI taxonomy): Bacteria > Pseudomonadati > Pseudomonadota > Gammaproteobacteria > Enterobacterales > Erwiniaceae > Erwinia > Erwinia magellanica. Next base: position 28,433 of record NZ_JBCHVC010000007.1, on the reverse strand, counting down.
CGGTCGGTACGCCAGTCTTTCGCCAGCTCCACGGCGGCTTTCACCAGATGACCCTGATGCATTTCCAGCTTACGTTCGAAAAGTTCGAACAGCGTAAAGGCATCTGCAGTCCCGCCAGCAAAACCGGCAATGACTTTGTCATTATAGAGACGACGCACTTTTTTGACGTTGCCTTTCATTACGGTGTTGCCGAGGGTAGCCTGGCCATCACCGCCAATTACTACCTGGCCGTTGCGTCGTACACTTACAATTGTTGTCACGGGCAGACCCCTTGTTGCAGTCAGTAGATATCCCCGCAGTCCACCTGCGGGGCATTGATGCATTCAGATATGGGGCAGCTTTAAAGGGTTTCAACCCCCGGTAGCGAGAGGAATACAATTTGAGTGGCCAGAGCCTCGCAGGCGTTTCAGCGTGCTGTCTGCGGAGGAGCGGCTGTTATACGGGCCGATAACCACGCGATTCCAGCCACCGCCGGTAGTGATGCGGCTTTCAAATCCTTCGAAGGCGAGCTGGGCACGGATGGATTCGGCCTGATCGGTGCCTTTAAAGGAGCCGCACTGCACCATCCAGCGCTGGGATTTCTCCGCCTCTTTCTCTTTCGGCTTACTCTCTGCTTTAGGCTGCTGAACCGTCTGCGTTGCGGGCTGCGGCGCCTGTTTTACCGGCGCGCGGGTGACGGGCGCTGGCGTGACCGGCGCAGGCCGGGTTGTTTGCGGCGCTTGCTGCATACGCGACTGCTGCTGTAGCTGACTCTGCTGCTGCTGGCGCTGTAACGTCTGCTGGCGCTGGGCTGGCGTCTGCTCGTTCCACGGTACTTCATTCAGCTGCGTGGGCTGCTGACGCATATCAGACTGCATCTGTTCCAGTAATTGTCGCTGTTCATCGGTCAGCTGCGTCTGGGAATGCACTTCACCGCCGGCAGAAGGCTCTACAGGCGTGGGAACGGTAAGTTGACGGTTTTCCAGCTCTTTAATGTAGCGCCAGCGCTCTTCCGGCTTCGGCGGCAGGCCATTTCCTACGGCTTTATGATCGGGGATAACCGGCGTCTCTTCTTTTTTATGATGGGCAATAAACCACAGGCCGCCGACAAACGTCACCAGAACGGCAACGGCAAGCACTACCATGACTTTTGGAACCCCTGAACCGCCACTGCGCTTTTTACTGCGACTGTTGGTCTTTTTGCGACGCGTCCCTGTCGAACGCCCGCGGCCTACGTAATCTTTTTGTGCCACTATCGTTCCGCTAATAATCAATGAAAAGTGAGGCCGGACAACTATACAGAGCTGGCGCGCCCGGCTATCAGCTCGCCATGTTACTCAAGGGCCGGAAGTTTGACCAGCGGGGATACCTCTAAGAATCTGCTGAATCTTGTTTTTGCGGGCGCGCAGAGAGGAATATTTTGCTTTTCACTCTCTGAAACGCAGCGATGGAGCAGTGCTTCCGCGAATTTTCAGTTCAAAATCGAGCAGGCGTGAACCACTGTTGACCGGTTTCCCTTCCAGTTGCTCCAGTAACAGTAGCATCGCTTCCCGACCGATATTAAAGCGCGGCTGAGCGACTGTAGTTAACTGTGGGTCGCTGTAGCGGGAGAGTTCTATATCATCAAAACCAATTAATGAGAGATCCTGAGGCACGCGCAGCCCCATAATTTTGGCCTGTGCCATCGCACCCAGCGCCATAATATCACTGTGACAGAACAGCGCATCAGGAGGTTGCGGCAGCGCCATCAGCTGCTTCATGGCCCGTGAACCGGCATCAAAGGTGAAGTCTCCACGCACTATATACTGCGGTTCGACAGCAAGCCCGTTACGCCTTAATGACTGGATATAGCCCTGTAGTCGATAGTGGCACAGCGGCATATCCTGCGGCCCGGCGATGCAGGCGACGCGGCTGTGACCCAGTTTCAGCAGGTGATTCACGGCTTCAAATGCTGCGGTAAGGTTATCGATATGGACGGTGGGCAGTTCCAGCTCTGGCGCAAATTCGTTGGCCATCACCATAGGAGGAAGGTTGCGTTGCTCTTCAATGCCCGTATCGAAAGGAACCTGAGACCCCAGCAGCACCATGCCATCAATCTGGCGGGTCATCACCAGGTTAAGAAAGGACTTTTCCTGCTTGTTCTGATGCGCGCAATCCCCAATCAGCACCAGATAGCCCCGATCGGCGGCCACGACCTCAATCCCTCTGATCATCTCGCTGAAAAAGGGATCGCAGATATCCGGCACAATAACCAGGATGGTGCGGGACTCGCTGCGTTTGGCGCTGCGCGCCATGGAATGAGGGGAGTAGCCAACGGCTATCACTGCCTGTTCAACTTTTTTACGCGTTGCTGTAGAGACCTTTTCCGGGTTCATCAGCGCGCGCGAAACGGTCGCCGTTGATACGCCTGCTTTCTCAGCCACGTCCTTCATGGTCGCGCCGGTTGTCTCTTGATTCTGCTCCAACCTCTATCTCCTCACGCCCCTGAGCGACGGGGGACGATCCTCACTCTCAAAGTGCCACTACGGATGCCTTTCCCGCTCACTTCCTACTGTTTAACAGATGAAACGGCAGCCTGTTACTTAATTTGCATAAAAAATGTGACCTGTACGACTTTTTTCGATGCTGCCCGCAACCTCAGGCCGTTTCAGCCTTCGGTAGGATCCACATCCAGCGTCCATTTCACCTTTCGGGCCTGAGGCAATGTGTTGATTAACGGCAGTGAATTTTTTATCAGCCGCTGGAGTACGCCACGGGAAGGATGCTGTAACAGCAATTGCCAGCGATAGCGGCCACCGCGCTTTGGTTGCAAGGCCGGAACAGGCCCCATAACCCAGAACCCTTCATCTTTTAAAGGGCTGGCTTCGAGCAGATTGCGCAACTGTTGCAGGAACAGAGCAGACTGCTGGTTATCGTGATCGTCGGAACGAAACAGCGCATGGCTGGTAAAGGGCGGCAGAAACACGGTCTTACGTTCATTCAGCGCCTGGAGCGCAAAGGCATCGTATCCCTGATGCAATAGTGTTTGCAGCAGCGGATGTTCCGGATGGTGCGTTTGCAACAGTACCTCACCCTGTTTCCCCGCTCGCCCGGCACGTCCCGCAACCTGGGTATAGAGCTGGGCGAAACGCTCCGCCGAACGGAAGTCAGCGGAGAAAAGGGCGCCATCCACATCCAGCAAAGAGACCAGGGTCACGTCCGGGAAGTGGTGCCCCTTAGCCAGCATCTGCGTACCCACCAGAATTCTTGCTCCGCCGCGATGCACATCAGCAAGATGCTTTTCCAGTGCTCCCTTGCGGCTGGTGGTGTCACGGTCAATGCGTGAAAGAGGCACGTCGGGGAAATGTTCAGCCAGATTCTGTTCCAGCTGTTCCGTGCCCAGGCCCACAGGCACCAGATGGGTTGATCCACACTGCGGGCATTGATGAGGAACGGGCCGCTGGCTGTCACAGTGGTGGCAGCGAAGCTGGTGATGATGCTGATGCAGCGTGTAGTAACGGTCGCAGCGCTGGCATTCGGCTATCCAGCCGCACTCATGGCAGAGCATCGCCGGTGAGAAACCGCGCCGGTTCAGGAAAAGTAAAACCTGATTATCCGCTTTCAGGTGCATATCGATTTTTTTGATTAGCAGAGGCGATAAACCGCCCTGTAGCTTCACGCCTTTCAAATCAATCAGTTGCTGCGTAGCCTGGCGGGCATTCCCGGCGCGCTTACTCAGATTAAGCTGACGATATTTTCCCATCTGCACGTTGTGCAGCGTTTCCAGCGCTGGCGTGGCGGTACCCATCACAATCGGGATATCTTCCTGCCGGGCGCGAAACACCGCTAAATCTCTCGCCTGATAGCGCCAGCCTTCCTGCTGTTTGTAGGAGCTGTCGTGCTCTTCATCAATAATGATCACGCCAAGACGGGCGAAGGGAGTAAACAGGGCAGAGCGCGTGCCGATAACAATGGCGGTTTCACCCTGACGGGCACGTAACCAGACGGCGAGGCGTTCGCTGTCGTTAAGTGCGGAATGCAGCACATCGACGGGCGCGGCAAAGCGTTCCCGGAAACGGGCGATGGTCTGCGGCGTCAGCCCAATTTCAGGCACCAGTACCAGCGCCTGGCCACCGTTCGCCAGCACATTTTCCAGTACGCTCAGGTAAACTTCGGTTTTGCCGGAGCCGGTGATCCCGGCAAGCAGCCACGCGGCAAAATGGTCATCTTCGCTGCGAATGGCGCCTACGGCTGTGGCCTGCTCGGTGTTGAGTTTTAATCGCTCACCTTTGACCGCATAGGTTGTGCGCCAGTCCTGATGGGCACGCTGCTGCGCCCGCAAATCACACAATCCTTTTGCCCGCAGCGCCTGTAAGGTGGCATCCGTGATGTCATGCTGACTGATTTCGTGCCGGTAGAGGGCGCGTTGACGAAGCGCGGCCAGCGCCTGCTGCTGCTTTGGCGCCCGCTTCAGGCTCTCTGAGGCGGTCTCTTTTCCCAATTCACTGATAACCCACTGGTATAAAGGCGCTTCCTGGGCCGGTTTTCCCTGACGCAGCAGAACGGGCATGGCATGGAACAACACCTCTCCTAACGGATAGTGATAGTAATCCGCTGCCCAGAGCAGGATCCGCCATAGCGAAGGGGGATAGAGCGACTCAGTATCCAGTACCTCATGCACGGCTTTCAGCTGATCGATCGGGAAATCGCTGGTCTCTGCAATTCCCACTACCACGCCAATTGCCTTACGCTTGCCAAAGGGCACACTAACCCTTGCCCCCGCCAGCGGAACGGGCAGGTGAGAGGGCAACGCATAGTCAAAATTGCGGGCAAGCGGGACGGGTAGCGCGACCTGAACAACGGGCATGAAATCTTCCGGATGAAATTGTGAGCGAGATAGTGTACACTGTGTCTTCCTGAATGTGCGGATTCGATTGCAGTGGACAGTTATTCTCTGTATAGTTCGCCGCCGTTGATACGGCATTTTGGTATCAAAACACCTGAATTTTAATCTTCGTGTGGTGCCGGTGCAGGGCTAATCCTGGCACGGGAGAGCGACACGGCCTTAACTGAGGTTTTCCCATGAAAAAAGGTATTCACCCTAATTACGCTGAAGTTACTGCTAAATGTTCTTGCGGTAACGAAATCAAAACCCGCTCAACCGTGGGTCACGACCTGAACCTGGACGTGTGTGGTCAGTGCCACCCGTTCTACACCGGTAAGCAGCGTGATGTTGCCAGCGGTGGTCGTGTTGACCGCTTCAACAAGCGTTTCAGCATCCCTGGCAGCAAATAAGCTGCCTGCACGAGACGGTCTCCGTTTCGGATGCAACGAAAAAAACCCAGCCTCGGCTGGGTTTTTTTATGCCTGCTTTTAATGAATACGCTTTTATTTCTGACAGCGGCCTGAATAAGACCGCTTTGCCACAACAAGAGGGCGTCACCAGACCCCCTCCGCTGAAGCTAGTACTCCCAGGTATCGGGGTCGACACCCATTTCGCGCATTATAGCTTTGGCTTCTTCAGGGATTTCATCGCTGCGCTCTTTACGCAGATCAACATCATCCGGCAAGGGCTGGCCGGTAAAAGCATGCAGGAACGCCTCGCACAGCAGCTCGCTGTTAGTGGCATGTCGCAGATTATTCACCTGACGGCGGGTGCGCTCATCGGTTAAAATCTTTAATACTTTCAACGGAATGGATACCGTGATTTTTTTAACCTGTTCGCTTTTTTTGCCGTGCTCAGCGTACGGGCTGATATATTCGCCGTTCCATTCAGCCATGGGTTACCTTAGTCATCATTAAAATTGAAATACCTTGCTTGCCAGACGCCTGCGTCAATGGCGCGGGGGATATACCGAAATTCGGCTAATTATGCCCGAAGTTGCTGACCATCACACTGCATTGGCTCAACTTTCTGAGGGCTATAGCGACATAATCTTAACGGTTATTGCCCGTTTGCTCAATCTATACGCAAAGACATTTAGATGTCCAGATGTATTGACGTCTATCTGTGCCCTGTTATGCTAAGCGCTCTTCTCTTCAGTCAGGAATTTATGCACCATGACGCGTAAACAGGCAACCATCGCGGTACGCAGCGGTTTGAATGATGACGAGCAATATGGCTGTGTTGTCCCGCCGATCCACCTCTCCAGCACCTATAACTTTACCGATTTCAATGAGCCTCGTGCCCATGACTACTCACGCCGTGGCAATCCCACCCGTGACGTAGTTCAGCGCGCGCTGGCCGAGCTGGAGGGCGGTGCCGGTGCGGTCATGACCAACACCGGTATGTCGGCCATTCATCTGGTTTGTACCGTTTTCCTGAAGCCCGGTGACCTGCTGGTGGCGCCCCATGACTGTTATGGTGGCAGCTACCGTTTGTTTGACAGTCTGAGCAAACGGGGCGCTTACCGGGTGAAGTTTGTTGATCAGGGCGATGAGGCAGCACTGAAAGCCGCGCTGGCGGAACAGCCAAAATTAGTGCTGATTGAAAGCCCCAGCAATCCTCTGCTGCGCGTGGTGGATATCGCCTCTATCTGCAAAGCCGCTACCGAAGCTGGTGCAATCACCGTGGTAGATAACACCTTTCTCAGTCCGGCACTGCAAAACCCGCTGGCGCTGGGGGCCGATCTGGTGCTGCACTCCTGCACAAAATATCTGAATGGGCATTCGGATGTGGTAGCCGGAGCCGTTATTGCGAAAGACCCTGCTCTGGTGACGGAGCTGGCATGGTGGGCCAATAATATTGGCGTTACCGGCAGCGCCTTCGACAGCTATTTACTGTTACGTGGAATGCGAACGCTGGCACCGCGTATGGCGGCTGCACAGCGTAATGCCCTGGCGATTGTTGATTACCTGAAGCAACAACCGCTGGTGAAAAAGTTGTATCATCCCTCCCTGCCGGAAAACGCCGGGCATCAGTTTGCGGTACGTCAGCAAAAAGGCTTTGGTGCCATGCTAAGTTTTGAGTTTGACGGCAATGAAGCCGCGCTGCGCCGTTTTCTGAAAGCTCTGGAACTCTTTACCCTGGCGGAATCGCTGGGTGGGGTAGAGAGCCTGATTTCCCATACCGCGACGATGACCCACGCGGGGATGTCGGCGGAAGCGCGTGCTGCCGCCGGTATTTCAGAAACCCTGCTGCGAATTTCGGTGGGAATTGAAGATCACGAAGATTTAATCGCCGATCTGGATAATGCATTCCGGATAGCGGCCAAGAGGTAAGCATGAGTCAGTCAGCAGTGGCAGCAGGATCGCGTCAGTTGCATAAATTTGGTGGCAGCAGCCTTGCTGACGCTAAATGTTACCAGCGGGTCGCCGGTATTATGGCGGAGTACAGCCAGCCGGGGGATATTATGGTGGTATCCGCAGCGGGCAGTACGACTAACCAGTTGATCAGCTGGCTTAAATTAAGCCAGAGCGACCGGTTATCGGCACACCAGGTGCAACAGGCGTTACGTCGGTATCAGAGCGAGCTGATTGCCGGCCTGCTGCCCGCTGACCAGGCCGACGGCCTGATCGGACAATTTATTCAGGATCTGGAAAAGCTGGCCGCGCTGCTGGATGGCAAAATCACCGAGGCGGTGTACGCCGAAGTGGTCGGGCATGGCGAGATCTGGTCTGCCCGTTTGATGGCTGCGGTTCTCTGCCAGCGTGATATTGAGGCGAGCTGGCTGGATGCCCGTGATTTCCTCTGCGCCGAACGGGCCGCGCAACCTGAAGTGGATGAAGGGAAATCCTGGCCGCTGCTGCAACAGCTGATGATCCAACATCCTGGCCGCCGTCTTGTCGTGACTGGGTTTATCTCGCGTAATGACGCGGGAGAGACCGTTCTGCTGGGCCGTAATGGCAGTGACTATTCCGCCACGCAAATTGGTGCGCTGGCTGGCGTGTCGCGCGTGACGATCTGGAGCGATGTGGCGGGCGTTTACAGCGCCGATCCGCGCAAGGTCAAAGATGCTTGCTTGCTGCCTTTGCTGCGTCTGGATGAGGCCAGCGAACTGGCGCGCCTGGCCGCACCCGTTTTGCATACCCGTACTCTGCAACCCGTTTCGGGGAGCGATATTGATCTGCAACTGCGCTGTAGTTATCAGCCTGAACAAGGTTCAACCCGCATTGAGCGGGTGCTGGCTTCCGGCACGGGCGCGCGTATTGTCACCAGCCATGATGACGTCTGCCTGATTGAGTTTCAGGTGCCGCCCCAGCATGATTTCGCTGCCCTGCATAAAGAAATAGATCATCTGCTTAAGCGTGCTCAGCTTCGCCCGCTAGCCACTGGCGTGCATCCCGATCGTAACCTTCTGCAACTTTGTTATACCTCTGAAGTGGTCAGCAGCGCGCTGAATCTGTTGCAGGATGCCGGTATTCCGGGCCGCATACAGCTGCGTGAAGGCATGGCGCTGGTGGCGATGGTCGGCGCCGGGGTATGCCGTAATCCTCTTCACAGCCACCGTTTCTGGCAGCAGCTGAAAGACCAGCCGGTAGAGTTTATCTGGCAGTCTGAAGAGAGCATCAGCCTGGTGGCCGTACTGCGTGTAGGGCCGACGGAAAACTTAATCCGCGGGCTGCACCACTCCCTGTTCCGGGCAGAAAAACGCATCGGGCTGGTCTTATTTGGTAAAGGCAACATTGGCTCGCGCTGGCTGGAGCTTTTCGGACGCGAACAGAAAACGCTCTCTGCCCGTACCGGCTTTGAATTTCTGCTGGCAGGCGTGGTGGACAGCCGCCGTAGCCTGCTGAGCTATGATGGGTTGGATGCCAGCCGGTCGATGGCTTTCTTTGAAGAGGAGGCGGTAGAGCAGGATGAAGAGTCGCTGTTCCTCTGGATGCGGGCGCATCCCTTTGATGATTTGGTGGTGCTGGATATCACCGCCAGCGACACGCTTGCCGACCAGTACCTGGATTTCGCCAGCCACGGCTTCCACGTCATTAGCGCCAATAAGGTAGCAGGTGCCTCAAGCGGCAACCGCTACCGCCAGATCCGTGATGCCTTCGCCAAAACCGGCCGTCAGTGGCTTTACAATGCCACCGTGGGTGCCGGATTACCGATCAATCACACCGTACGGGATCTGCGTGAAAGCGGCGACAGCATCCTTGCCATCAGCGGGATTTTCTCTGGTACGCTCTCCTGGCTGTTTTTGCAGTACGATGGCACGGTGCCCTTTACCGAACTGGTGGAGCAGGCCTGGCAGCAGGGGCTGACGGAACCCGATCCGCGTGTGGATCTCTCCGGTCAGGATGTGATGCGCAAGCTGGTGATCCTGGCGCGTGAAGCGGGCTATGACATCGAACCCGATCAGGTACGCGTAGAGTCTCTGGTACCGAAAAGCTGTGAAGGGGAGTCGGTCGATCACTTTTTTGAAAATGGAGAAGCGCTGAACGAGCAGATGCAGCAGCGGTTTGAAGCGGCCCAGGAGATGGGGCTGGTGCTGCGTTATGTCGCCCGGTTTGATGCCAATGGTAAAGCGCGCGTCGGCGTGGAGGCGGTTCGCAACGATCATCCGCTGGCCGCTCTGTTGCCTTGTGACAATGTCTTCGCTATTGAAAGCCGGTGGTATCGCGATAACCCGCTGGTGATCCGCGGGCCGGGGGCAGGCCGTGATGTTACAGCCGGTGCTATCCAGTCCGATCTCAATCGTCTTGCTCAACTGCTTTAATTTTTCAGGTGGGCCTGTTTTCACTGGCCCACCTCTCTTCTTTTATTGTTCGCCTTTCATGAGATTTTTTCATCTTTGTAGAAAAATCTTCACGCCGGGTCACCATTTATCTGTTGACTGAACAGGCAATCTGCGTCATTTTGAATGTCTGGACGTCTAAACGTATGGATGTTCACTCTGAGGCAGTAACTCCTGAGCGATTAGCGATTGATGAGGTAAGCAGGTATGAGTTTTTTCCACGCCAACCAGCGCGAAGCGCTGAACCAAAGTCTGGCCGAACTGAACGGGCAAATTAACGTCTCTTTCGAGTTTTTTCCGCCGCGTACCAGTGAAATGGAACAAACTTTATGGAGCTCCATCGATCGCCTCAGCAGCCTGAAACCTAAATTTGTTTCGGTAACCTATGGCGCTAACTCTGGTGAGCGTGACCGGACGCATAGCATCATTAAAGGCATTAAAGATCGCACGGGGCTGGAAGCGGCGCCTCACCTTACCTGTATTGATGCCTCACGCGATGAGCTGCGCACCATAGCTCAGGACTACTGGAATAACGGTATTCGCCATATCGTGGCGCTGCGTGGCGACCTGCCGCCAGGTGCCGGAAAGCCGGAAATGTACGGTGCGGATCTGGTGGGTTTACTGAAAGAAGTGGGTGATTTCGATATCTCTGTAGCGGCATATCCGGAAGTACACCCCGAAGCCAAAAGTGCTCAGGCAGACCTGATCAACCTGAAGCGCAAAATTGATGCCGGAGCCAACCGGGCGATTACCCAGTTTTTCTTTGATGTGGAAAGCTATCTGCGCTTTCGCGACCGTTGTGTGGCGGCAGGCATTGATGTGGAAATCGTGCCGGGTATTCTGCCTGTCTCAAACTTTAAGCAGTTGCAGCGCTTCGCCGCCATGACCAATGTGCGGGTGCCAGGCTGGATGACCAGCATGTTTGCCGGGCTGGATGAAGATCCGGAAACGCGCAAAATGGTTGGCGCTAACGTGGCGATGGATATGGTGAAAATCCTCAGCCGTGAAGGCGTGAAAGACTTCCATTTCTATACCCTGAACCGGGCAGAGATGAGCTACGCTATTTGCCATACGCTGGGTGTAAGGCCTGTCGCCTCGGTTGCCTGAGAAAAAATGCAGAAAAAAGACGCCCTGAGGCGTCTTTTTTTATGGCTGCAATCCGCCTGGCGGATCAAAGACCCGAGGCTCGTGTCCGGATGACCGCCATCCGGACGCTGTGCTTATCCGGTATTACGCATCCCGGCAGCCACGCCCGCTATCGTTACCATCAGCGCCTGTTCCACATCGGCATTAGGTTCTTCGCCTTTTATTTCAAGCTGGCGAGAACGGTGAAGCAGTTCGGCCTGTAGCACGTTCAGCGGGTCCGTATAGACGTTTCGCAGCGCTATTGATTCTGCAATCCACGGCTGATCGGCCATCAAGTGCGCATCATTAGCGATAGTCAGCACCGCTTTAATATCGGAATCAAGCTGCTCCCTGAGCTGTTTCCCCAGAGGCCAGAGCGACGGTTCTACCAGACGCTGGTCATAATATTCCGCCAGCCACAAATCCGCTTTGGAGAACACCATCTCCAGCATACCGAGACGAGTAGAGAAGAATGGCCAGTCGCGGCACATGGTCTCCAGCTGATCCTGATGCCCCGCTTCCATCGCTTTTTGCAGCGCGGCACCGGCGCCCAGCCAGGCGGGCAGCATCAGGCGGTTTTGCGTCCAGGCGAAGATCCACGGAATGGCTCGCAGCGATTCCACGCCGCCACTTGCGCGGCGTTTTGCCGGACGAGAGCCGAGGGGCAGTTTGCCCAGCTCCTGCTCAGGCGTTGCCGAGCGGAAGTAGGGCACGAAATCCTTGTTTTCCCGCACGTAGCCACGGTACATCGCGCAGGAGTCCGCAGAGAGCTGATCCATGATGCCGCACCATTCTGCTTCTGGCTCCGGCGGCGGAAGCAGGTTTGCTTCCAGAATAGCGCCGGTATAGAGCGACAGGCTGCTGATGGTGACTTCCGGCAGGCCGTATTTGAAGCGGATCATCTCACCCTGTTCGGTAACGCGCAGTCCGCCCTTCAGGCTGCCCGGCGGTTGAGAGAGCAGTGCCGCATGGGCAGGTGCGCCGCCACGGCCAATAGAGCCGCCGCGTCCGTGGAACAGCGTCAGCGCGATACCCGCTTTCTCGCAGGTTTTGATTAATGCGTCCTGAGCCTGATACTGCGCCCAGCTTGCCGCCATTACGCCCGCATCTTTTGCCGAGTCGGAATAGCCAATCATCACCATCTGCTTGCCCTGAATGATGCCGCGATACCAGTCAATATTCAGCAGCTGGCTCATCACATCATTGGCATTGTTCAGGTCATCCAGCGTTTCAAACAGCGGCGCAACCGGCATGGTGAACGGAATGCCGGCTTCTTTTAGCAGCAGATGGACAGCCAGCACGTCGGAGGGGACTTTCGCCATAGAAATAACGTAGGCGGCAATCGAGCCTTTCGGTACTTCAGCGGCGACGCGGCAGGTTTCCAGCACTTCACGCGTTTCGGCGCTCGGCTCCCACTGACGTGGCAACAGCGGGCGCTTTGAGTTCAGCTCGCGGAGCAGGAATGCCTGTTTGTCCGCTTCTGACCAGCTTTCGTAATCGCCTAACCCGAGGAAGCGGGTGATTTCAGCGATGGCTTCAGTATGGCGGGTGCTTTCCTGACGGATATCAATACGCACCAGCGGCACGCCAAAGCATTTCACGCGGCGCAGCGTATCCAGCAGCTGCCCGTTGGCGATAATGCCCATGCCACAAGCCTGTAACGACTGATAACAGGTGTAGAGCGGGTCCCACAGCTGGTCATTGGAGATCAGCAGGTCGGCCGGACGCGGCAGACGCTCCCCTTTCAGACGACGCTCCAGGTAAGCCTGGGTGCTCATCAGCTGACCGCGCAGGTTTTTCATGATCTCACGGTAAGGCTCTAATGCTTCCGGATTGCCGCACAGCTCACGAACCTCTGGCGTACATTCCGACATTGAAAGCTCAGAAACCAGCACGGCGATGTCACGCAGGAACAGGTCCGTTGCCTTCCAGCGGCTGAGTTGCAGCACATGGCGGGTGATATCGGCGGTAACATTCGGGTTTCCATCGCGGTCGCCGCCCATCCAGGAGGTAAACTGCACCGGCACAAAGTCTACCGGCAGCTTCACGCCGAAGGAGGCTTCCACCTGCTCATTCAGCTCACGCAGGAAGCCAGGCACGCCCTCCCACAGGCTGTTCTCCACCACGGCAAAACCCCACTTGGCTTCATCGATTGGGGAAGGGCGATATTTACGGATTTCATCGGTATGCCAGGCCTGGGCAACCAGCTGGCGGAGACGGCGCATAATCAGCGATCGGTCATAATCAGAAAGATCGTTGTGATCGAGCTGCTTCAGGCAGCTGTTCACTTCCACCAGCTTGTGGATCAGCGTCCGGCGGGTAATTTCAGTGGGGTGAGCCGTCAGCACCAGCTCCAGTGACAGTGACTCAATCGCTTCACGGATCTGCGCTTCGGTCAGGTTTGGCTGCTGTTTCAGCCGGTCAAAGACCTTGCTGAGCATCTCGGGGTGATGGGCTCCCTCACCTTTAGGGGAGATAGTATGGTACTGCTCGGCAACGTTGGTAAGATTCAGAAACTGGCTGAAGGCACGTGCCACAGGTAGCAACTCATCATTCGACAGGTTTTGCAGCGTTGACAGCAATTCCTTACGATGAGCGTCATTTCCCGCACGGGATGACTTAGAGAGTTTGCGGATGGTTTCCACCCGCTCAAGGATGTTCTCTCCAAGCGCATCCTTTATCGTATCCCCGAGCAGTTTGCCGAGCATACTGACATTACTTCGCATTGCGGAATATTGTTCGTTCATATGATCCCTGACACCCTTCTGTTATGTCACTTTATTTCACCGTTGCCGGCATAACGTTAGCTTTTATCTAGCCACGTTCGTAACCGTTCGTCAAATGACTTAAATCTGACGGCTTCTGCGGCTAAATCACGGGAATTTATGAAATTTAATTACGGCGAAGCGAGATAAGTTATTCTTATCATGAAAGTCGGAACAATTCTGGGGCAAGACGCTGATTCTGTAGTGAAATGCCCCGAATCTTATTTAATGATGGCAGAAATGCTGTACCACCTGGGCGATCAGTTCACGCGTTGGTTTAATAAAGGCGGTATCGATATATTCATCGGGCTGGTGCGCCTGATTGATCGAACCCGGCCCCAGCACCAGCGTCGGACACAACTCGTTAATGAAAGGCGCTTCGGTACAGTAATTGACGATTTCCGTCTCTGTTCCCAGTAATTTTTCCACCACCTGCACCAGCTGATGATTACGCGGACATTCGTATCCCGGAATGGGCGGATGCAGTTCGCTGACGGTCACGCGTCCTGGCCAACGCTCGCTGACGGGAGCCAGCGCCTCATTCAGCAATCCTTCCAGCTCGTTCAGTGACAAACCGGGTAACGGGCGGATATCCATATACATATCGCAGCAGGCGCAGATGCGGTTTGGCGCATCGCCGCCGTTGATGTAACCAAAGTTCATGGTGGGATAGGGGATAGCGAAGCCGTCGTGATGGTAGCGCTCTTTCAGCGTTTTACGCAGGCCCAGCAAATGCGTGATCGATTCATGCATCAGTTCAATGGCGTTCACGCCCCGTGCCGGATCGCTGGAGTGGCCAGACTGCCCCTGAATACGGATAGCCTGAGAGAGATGACCTTTATGGGCGCGCACCGGCTTCAGCGACGTTGGCTCACCGATAATGGCGCAGTCGGGACGAATAGTGGTGTTCTCAGAGAAATATTTCGCTCCCGCCATGGTGGTTTCTTCATCGGCGGTGGCGAGGATATAGAGCGGTTTCTCCAGCTTTGTCACATCAACGTCGCGCAAGGTATCTAAAATAAAGGCGAAGAAGCCTTTCATATCCGCCGTACCCAGTCCATACAGCTTGTTATCGTGCTCCGTCAGCGTAAAGGGATCGCGCGTCCAGCGGCCATCATCAAAAGGCACGGTATCGGTATGGCCTGCTAACAGCAGACCGCCTGCGCCGCTGCCTGTTTTCGCCAGCATATTGAATTTATGACGCGTGCCGGGAACGGACTGAACCTCAACACTGAAGCCAAGGTCACGAAACCAGCCAGCCAGCAAATTGATTAAAGTTTCATTACTCTGATCGATGGCGATGTCGGTTGCGCTGATCGACGGCGTGGCAATCAACTCACGGTAGAGCTCGATAAAAGGCGGTAATTTTGTCTTCACTGTTGACAGTCCTTGCGTTAGGATAGTATCAATATTCATGCAGTAATAGTGAATAAAAATACATTAATGGCGTACGGATGGCAACGTTCCAGAGTCCAGCGCCGCTCGCGTGGGAACCCAGCGTAAACCGCTGCATCCCGAAATTTTGAGACCGAACCGAATAAGGTAGTCAGTCTGATGTTGAACACGCTGATTGTTGGTGCCAGTGGCTATGCTGGTGTAGAGCTTGCGACTTACCTGAATCGTCATCCACAGGTGAACATAACCGCTTTGGCGGTTTCAGCGCAAAGCCCGGATGCAGGAAAATTGCTTTCCGATCTCCATCCGCAGCTGAAAGGCATCCTCGATATGCCACTGATGCCGCTCAGCAGCGCGGCAGAGTATGCGGACAAAGTGGACGTTGTTTTCCTGGCGACCGCGCACGAAGTGAGCCATGACCTTGCGCCAGAGTTTCTCGCCGCGGGTTGCGTGGTATTCGATCTCTCCGCCGCTTTCCGCGTGAACAGCGAAAGCTTCTTCACTGACTATTACGGCTTCCCGCACCAGCATCAGGCATGGCTGGAAAAAGCGGTCTATGGCCTGGCTGAATGGCAGCATGACGAAATTAAAGAAGCCCAGCTGATCGCCGTACCGGGCTGCTATCCAACAGCAGCGCAACTGGCGCTGAAGCCGCTGATCGAAGCGGATTTACTGAATAATGCGCAATGGCCGGTGATCAATGCCACCAGCGGCGTCAGCGGTGCCGGACGCAAAGCGGCCATGGGGACCAGCTTCTGTGAAGTCAGCCTACAGCCTTACGGCATCTTCACCCACCGCCATCAGCCAGAAATTGCTGCGCATCTTGGCGTGCCGGTTATTTTCACCCCGCATCTGGGCAACTTCCCGCGCGGCATCCTGGCGACCACCACCTGTCGGCTGAAGGCAGACGTCACGCGCGAAGATGTGGCTGAGGCCTTCCATAATGCATATCACGATAAGCCGCTGATCCGTCTGTATGACAAAGGTGTGCCGTCAATCAAAGGCGTGGTCGGGCTGCCGTTCTGTGATATCGGCTTTGCCGTACAGGGTGAACACCTGATTGTGGTTTCAGCAGAGGATAACCTGCTGAAAGGGGCGTCATCTCAGGCGGTACAGTGCCTGAATATTCGCTTCGGCTTCCCGGAAACTCAGTCACTTATTTAATCAGCGGATACGATTATGACTAATCCTTTAATTATCAAACTCGGCGGTGTACTGCTGGATAGCGAAGAAGCCCTGGCGCGCCTGTTCGATGCGCTGGCGGCTTACCGCGCCACACACCAGCGTCAGTTGCTGATCGTGCATGGCGGTGGCTGTCTGGTTGACGAGCTGATGAGCAAGCTGTCGCTGCCGGTGAAGAAGAAAAATGGCCTGCGCGTCACCCCAGCCGATCAGATCGATATCATCACGGGTGCGCTGGCAGGCACTGCCAATAAAACGCTGCTTGCCTGGGCAAAAAAACAGGGCATTGAGGCGGTCGGCCTCTGCCTGGGTGATGGCGGCAGCGTCAATGTTGAAGCTTTCGATGAAGAGCTGGGTCACGTCGGGCAGGCCACGCCGGGTTCGCCAGTGCTGATTAACACGCTGCTGACGGCGGGCTTCCTGCCGGTAATCAGCTCCATCGGCATCACTCAGGATGGCAAGTTAATGAACGTCAATGCCGACCAGGCAGCGACCGCGCTGGCCGCCACGCTGGGGGCAGATCTGATCCTGCTCTCCGATGTCAGCGGAATTCTGGATGGCAAAGGCCAGCGCATAGAAGAGATGACCGCCGCTTACGCCGAAAAGCTGATTGCTGAAGGCGTTATCACTGACGGTATGATTGTGAAAGTGCATGCTGCCCTGGACGCGGCCCGTACGCTGGGCCGTCCGGTGGACATCGCCAGCTGGCGCCATGCTGAGCAGCTGCCCACCCTGTTTAACGGCGTGTCGATTGGCACCCGGATCCTCGCTTAACAAAGTATTCAAGGAAAAGACAATGCAAGACAAAAGCATCAAGAAAATCGTACTGGCTTACTCCGGTGGTCTGGATACTTCCGCAATCATTCCGTGGCTGAAAGAGAACTACGGTGGCTGCGAAGTGGTGGCCTTTGTGGCGGACATTGGTCAGGAGCGCGGCGATCTGGAAGGCGTTGAGCAGAAAGCGTTGCAGTCCGGTGCCTCTGAATGTCACGTGGTCGATTTGCGCGAAGAGTTCATCAGCGATTACGTCTACCCCGTTCTGCAAACCGGTGCGCTGTATGAAGGCACTTATCTGCTGGGTACCTCCATGGCGCGTCCAATTATCGCCAAAGCGCAGGTAGAGCTGGCGCTGAAAGTCGGGGCAGACGCCCTGTGCCACGGTGCGACTGGTAAAGGTAATGACCAGGTTCGTTTCGAGACCACCTACACCGCGCTGGCTCCTCAGCTGAAAGTTGTAGCGCCATGGCGTGAATGGGATCTGCGTTCCCGTGAAGCGCTGCTGGACTACCTGAAAGAGCGCAATATTCCGACCACCGCATCGCTGGAAAAGATTTACAGCCGTGACGAAAACGCCTGGCACATCTCCACCGAAGGCGGCGTGCTGGAAAGCCCGTGGAATGCCCCGAATAAAGATTGCTGGGTCTGGACCGTGGATCCGCTGGAAGCGCCGGATCAGCCTGAGCAAGTTACCGTTTCCGTAGAGAAAGGCCGTGTGGTTGCCGTCAACGGCAAAGCACTCAGCCCGTACCAGTGCCTGGAAGCGCTGAACGTGATAGGTGCGAAGCACGGTGTGGGCCGTATCGATATCGTGGAAAACCGTCTGGTGGGCATCAAATCCCGTGGTTGCTACGAAACGCCGGGCGGCACCATTATGGTTAACGCGCTGCGTGCAGTAGAGCAGCTGGTGCTGGATCGCGACAGCTTCAAATGGCGCGAGCAGCTGGGCCATGAGATGTCCTATGTGGTTTACGACGGTCGCTGGTTCGCGCCGCTGCGCAAATCGATCCAGGCTGCGGCTGAATCTCTGGCAGCAGAGGTAAACGGTGAAGTGGTGTTGCAGCTGTATAAAGGCCAGGTGACGGCGATCCAGAAGAAATCAGCTAACAGCCTCTATTCCGAAGAGTTTGCTACCTTCGGCGAAGATGAAGTGTACGATCACCGTCATGCTGGCGGCTTCATCCGTCTGTTCTCGCTCTCTTCACGCATTCGTGCGCTGAACGAAAAGAAGTAATCTGCCGTTAAGGCACTCAGCGCCGGGGAGAGACGAACGCTCCCCAGGCGCTCCGCATTCTATTTCTCACCAAACGAATTAATGGAGCACTGACATGGCACTTTGGGGTGGACGGTTTACTCAGGCAGCAGATCAACGTTTCAAACAGTTTAATGACTCACTGCGCTTCGACTATCGTCTGGCAGAGCAGGATATTGTCGGCTCCGTTGCCTGGTCCAAAGCGCTGGTGACGGTCAATGTTCTGACAGCCGAAGAGCAGCAGCAGCTGGAAAGCGCGCTGAACATCTTGCTGGAAGAGGTGCGGGCTAACCCGCAGCAGATCCTTGCAAGCGATGCGGAAGATATTCACAGTTATGTTGAGGGACGCCTGATTGAGAAAGTTGGCGCACTTGGCAAAAAGCTTCATACCGGCCGCAGCCGTAATGACCAGGTGGCGACCGATCTGAAGCTGTGGTGCAAAGCGCAGGTCAGTGAACTGCTGATCGCCTCTCGTCAGCTGCAACAGGCGCTGGTGGCGACGGCTGAAGCCAATCAGGATGCCGTGATGCCGGGTTATACGCACCTGCAACGTGCCCAGCCGGTGACCTTTGCGCACTGGTGCCTGGCGTATGTGGAGATGCTGGCCCGCGACGAAAGCCGCTTGCAGGATACCCTCAAACGTCTGGACGTCAGCCCGTTAGGCTGTGGCGCCCTGGCCGGTACCGCCTATGAAATCGACCGTGAGCAGCTGGCAGGCTGGTTAGGCTTCGCTTCTGCCACCCGCAACAGCCTGGATACCGTATCTGATCGCGACCACGTGCTGGAACTGCTTTCCGATGCTTCTATCGGCATGGTTCACCTCTCCCGTTTCGCAGAAGATCTGATCTTCTTCAATACCGGCGAATCTGGCTTTGTCGAACTCTCTGACAAGGTGACCTCCGGCTCCTCCCTGATGCCGCAGAAGAAAAATCCCGATGCGCTGGAGCTGATCCGTGGCAAATGTGGACGTGTGCAGGGCGCGCTGACCGGCATGATGATGACGCTGAAAGGGCTGCCGCTGGCTTATAACAAAGATATGCAGGAAGACAAAGAAGGGCTGTTTGACGCGCTGGATACCTGGTCAGACTGTCTGCACATGGCGGCGCTGGTGCTGGAAGGTATTCAGGTGAAGCGTCCTCGTTGCCAGGAAGCGGCTGAGCAGGGTTATGCCAATGCCACCGAGCTGGCGGATTACCTGGTCGGGAAAGGCGTGCCGTTCCGCGAAGCTCACCATATTGTGGGTGAAGTGGTGGTTGCCGCTCTGCAAAAAGGCGTGGCGCTGGAAGCGCTGAAGCTGGAAGAGCTACAGGCCTTCAGCAGCGTGATTAACGACGATGTTTATCCGTTTCTGTCGCTGCAATCCTGCCTGGATAAGCGTAATGCCAAAGGCGGCGTTTCCCCTCACCAGGTCTCTCTGGCGATTACAGACGCGAAAAACCGTCTGGCCTGATCAAAAAAAAGGCGGGCACAATGGCCCGCCAAAAAATATTTCGACTTTATTATACGTTTTAGGCACATAAGAGGGCGGGTCAGTGTGGCCTCACCCGTCCAGCTTATTCTTACGCTACAAAAAACTTCTCAAGATCATCGCTACCGCCAATATGACGACCGCCAATAAACACCTGCGGCACGGTTGCACGACCGGTCACCGCTCTCAGGCTGACGGTAGTGGCATCCTGGCCCAGCACAATCTCTTCATACTGAATACCGCGATCCTGCAACATCTGTTTAGCTTTGGCACAGAAAGAACAGCCTGGCTTGGTGAACAGCGAAACGGATTCCTGCACCTTAAATTCCGGCGCCAGATAGCGCAGCATGGTGTCGGCATCAGAGACTTCAAACGGGTCGCCCGGCTTGTTGGGTTCTACAAACATTTTTTCCACCACGCCGTTGCGTACCAGCATGGAGTAACGCCATGAACGGGGACCAAAGCCCAGATCCGCTTTCTCAACCAGCATCTCCATACCGCGGGTAAATTCGCCGTTACCGTCCGGAATAAAAGTAATGTTGGCCGCGTGCTGATCGGCTTTCCAGGCGTTCATCACAAAGGTGTCATTGACGGAAACGCAAAGGATGCTGTCCACGCCATGCTTTTTAAATACGTCAGCCAGCTCGTTATAACGCGGCAAATGGCTGGATGAGCAGGTTGGCGTAAAGGCACCTGGCAATGAAAAAAGAATCACAGTTTTGTCTTTAAACAGCTCATCAGTTGTTACGTCGACCCAGTTGTCGCCCTGACGCGTGTGAAAAGTGACCTGTGGGACAGACTTACCTTCCTGACTTGCAAACATAAACTACCTCTTAGTTAAGGGGACTCTTACGAACGGGGGACATTATTGCTGCCTGCACTTGATAGGGCTAATCGTTGATTGCTATCCTATCTATCGCCACGGACTATCGTGGCCCGGAGGATAAAAATGAATATTCGTGATCTTGAATACCTGGTGGCTCTGGCGGAGCATCGCCATTTCCGGCGCGCGGCAGATTCCTGTCATGTCAGCCAACCTACCCTGAGCGGGCAGATCCGCAAGCTTGAAGATGAACTGGGCGTGATGTTACTGGAGCGCACCAGCCGAAAGGTGCTGTTTACCCAGGCTGGATTGCTGCTGGTCGATCAGGCACGCACGGTGCTGCGTGAGGTAAAAGTGCTGAAGGAGATGGCCAGCCAGCAGGGTGAAGCGATGTCCGGGCCGCTGCATATTGGCCTGATCCCGACGGTCGGGCCTTATCTGTTACCGCAGATTATTCCGACGCTGCATCAAACGTTTCCAAAGCTGGAGATGTATCTGCATGAAGCGCAGACCCAGCAACTGCTGGCACAGCTGGACAGCGGCAAGCTGGACTGCGCTATCCTGGCGCTGGTGAAAGAGTCGGAAGCCTTTATTGAGGTGCCGCTGTTTGATGAGCCAATGAAACTGGCGGTGTATCAGGATCACCCGTGGCATGACCGCGATCGCGTGGCGATGTCTGAACTGGCCGGTGAAAAGCTGCTGATGCTGGAGGATGGACACTGTTTGCGCGACCAGGCGATGGGATTCTGCTTCCAGGCCGGTGCGGATGAAGACACACATTTCCGGGCAACAAGTCTTGAAACGCTGCGTAACATGGTGGCTGCCGGAAGCGGGATCACCTTATTGCCTTCGCTGGCGGTGCCGAAAGAGCGGGTAAGGGATGGCGTCTGCTATCTCTCCTGCTACAAACCGGTGCCTCAGCGTACGATTGCGCTGGTTTATCGCCCTGGGTCGCCGCTGCGCAGCCGCTATGAGCAGCTGGCAGAGGCGATTAAAACCCATATGCAAGGCTATATGGATACGACGTCAGAACAGCCGGTTCAGGCCGTTTAACGCCGCTACGCGGTAGGCTTCGGCCATGGTTGGATAGTTAAAGGTGGTATTCACGAAGTACTCAATCGTGTTGCCACCGTTTTTCTGCTCCATAATGGCCTGGCCGATGTGGATGATCTCCGCCGCACGCTCGCCAAAGCAGTGGATCCCCAGGATCTCTTTCGTTTCACGATGGAAAAGGATCTTCAGGCTGCCCACGTTCATGCCGACAATCTGCGCCCGCGCCAGATGCTTAAACTGCGCACGACCCACTTCATAAGGTACTTTCATCGCCGTCAGCTGTTGTTCGGTTTTCCCTACAGAGCTGATCTCCGGAATAGTATAAATCCCGGTGGGAATATCCTCAATCAGATGGGCAGTTGCTTCCCCTTTGATCAATGCCTGGGCAGCGATACGGCCCTGGTCGTAGGCGGCTGAAGCGAGACTTGGATAACCAATCACATCACCTACCGCATAAATGTGCGGCTGGGCAGTCTGATACATGCTGTTTACCTTCAGCAAGCCGCGTCCATCCGCTTCCAGACCCACATTTTCCAGCGACAGGGAATCGGTGTTCCCGGTACGTCCGTTAGCGTAGAGCAGGCAGTCAGCTTTCACCTTTTTGCCTGACTTCAGGTGCATGATCACGCCGTCGCTGACGCCTTCAATTTTTTCAAACTCTTCATTGTGGCGAATAACCACGCCGCTGTTCCAGAAGTGATAGGAAAGCGAATCTGAGATCTCCTGATCGAGAAACGCCAGCAGGTGATCACGGGTATTGATCAGGTCAACCTTCACGTTCAGCCCACGGAAGATCGAAGCATACTCACAGCCTATTACCCCAGCGCCGTAGATGATGACGTGGCCTGGCTCATGATGCAGATTCAGAATAGAGTCGCTGTCGTAAACGCGCGGGTGCGTAAAGTCCACGTCAGCAGGATGGTATGGGCGCGATCCGCAGGCAATAACGAACTTTTCTGCCGTCAGACGCTCGACGGTGCCGTCATGGCTCTCTATCTCAATAGTATTAGCATCAATAAACCGCGCGTCACCCTGATAGAGCTCGCAGCGGTTGCGCTCGTAAAAGCCCTGACGCATCCGGGTTTGTTGGCTGATCACGTTTTCTGTGTGATTAAGAATATCAGCAAACGAGGAGCGGAGAAGACGGGTGTGGTCACTGTAAAGCGGATTCTGGTTGAACTCGATAATGCGGCTGACAGCATGGCGAAGCGCTTTAGAGGGGATAGTTCCCCAATGCGTACAACCGCCGCCAATGTTGTGATAGCGTTCGATAACGGCTATGCGTGCGCCCTGTTTGACCAGCCCCATTGCAGCGCCTTCGCCGCCAGGACCGGAACCAATCACAATGGCGTCGTAATCATAAGACTGTTGCATACCAATACGTCCTATTTTCTTATACAATTTTTCAACGAGATCATAACATCCCCTTGACCACTTCCCAATTCTAACAGGCTTTTTTGCCATCATTTGACAAAGCGTGGGGTTAACAGGCGTTCACAAAGTAGATGCCACTGTACGCTGAAATTTTTGTTATAGTGCCGGTCAGGCAAGTAAAACAGGCACAAACATGGCTATCTTGGGCGTCAGAGCGCAACAGAAAGAACGGACAAGACGTTCGCTGATTGAAGCGGCATTTAGCCAGCTAAGTGCCGAGCGGAGTTTCGCCAGCCTGAGCCTGAGAGAAGTTGCCAGGGAGGCAGGGATCGCGCCTACCTCGTTCTATCGTCACTTTCGTGATGTAGATGAGTTAGGGTTAACGATGGTGGATGAAAGCGGACTGATGCTTCGTCAACTGATGCGCCAGGCGCGTCAGCGTATCGCCAAGGGCGGCAGCGTTATCCGCACCTCTGTCTCCACCTTTATGGAGTTTATTGGCAACAATCCAAACGCCTTTCGTCTGCTGTTGCGGGAGCGTTCAGGCACTTCGGCAGCGTTTCGTGCCGCCGTAGCCCGTGAGATCCAGCATTTCATTGCCGAACTGGCGGATTATCTGGAAATTGAAAATCGCATGCCCCGGAGCTTCACAGAAGCGCAGGCGGAAGCTATGGTAATTATCGTATTTAACGCCGGTGCGGAAGCGCTGGATATCGATATTGACCAGCGTCGCAAGCTGGAAGAGCGTCTGGTGTTGCAGCTGCGAATGATTTCGAAGGGCGCTTATTACTGGTATCGTCGTGAACAGGAGAGGCTGGCGGTGACGCTGGAATCCCATGACTAAAGGAAAGTGACATGAGTTTAGCCACTGGTCGGGACAGAGGTACGCTGTTGCTGGCATTTCTGACCGGATTATCGATCAACGGATCGTTTTCGGTGTTGTTCAGTTCGCTTGTGCCGTTCTCCGTTTTTCCGCTTATTGCGCTTGGCCTCTCTGCCTGGTGCCTGCACCAACGTTATCTTAACCGTTCAATGCCAGACGGCATGCCCTCGCTGGCTGCCGCCTTTTTCCTGCTGGGTATTCTCTTGTACAGTGCCATTGTGCGCGCCGAATATCCGGATATCGGTTCCAACTTTATCCCAACCATTCTGATGGTGGCGCTGGTCTTCTGGATTGGCCTGAAACTGCGCGCGCGCAAAACCAACTAGTGTTCAGGCGGCCCGCACCGCCTGACGGCTAGCGTCGGGTCAGCAGGACGCCACATTCCATATGATGCGTATAGGGGAACTGGTCAAACAGCGCCAGTTTTTCCACCTTATGCGTTTCGGCAAGCGTTGCCAGATTGTCGCACAGCGTTTGCGGGTTGCAGGAAATATAGAGAATGCGCGGATAAGCCTGCACCATTTTTACCGTTTCTGTATCCAGCCCACTGCGTGGCGGATCTACAAAAATCGTTTCACACTGATAACTCTGTAAATCAATGCCTTCGAGGCGCTGGAATTTCCGCGCGCCGTTCATCGCTTCGGTAAATTCCTCCGCCGACATACGAATAATCTGCACGTTATCAATACCATTCACCGCGATATTGTATTGCGCAGAGGCAACGGACGGCTTGGCAATTTCTGTCGCCAGTACGCGGTTGAAATTACGGGCGAGAGCAAGGGAAAAGTTACCGTTGCCGCAGTACAGCTCCAGCAGATCGCCTGAGGCATTTTTCGTGACTGCCAGCGCCCACTCCAGCATCTGAATATTCATGGCCGCATTCGGCTGCGTAAAGCTGTTCTCTACCTGACGATAGATGATCTCCTTCCCCGCTACCGGCAGAGATTCGTCAACATAATCACGATCCAGGCAAATCTTGGTTTTGGTTGCGCGCCCAATCAGATGCAGATCGAACCCTTCTGCACGTAATGTATCCCGCAGCGCTTCCGCTGCCTGCTGCCACTCTTCAGTCAGGGCGCGATGATAGAGCAGCGACACCACAATCTGATTGCTCATTGTTGAGAGATAATCGACCTGAAACAGCTTATGCCGCAACACTTTATTATCGCGGACCAGGGCGATCAGACGCGGCATTACCGCGTTAATAAGCTGGCTGGCGGCCGGGAAGCTCTCTACCCGAATACGCTCCCGGGTCTGCTGGTCAAAAATAATATGGTAGAGATCGTCGCCCTCATGCCAGAGACGGAATTCCGCCCGCATACGATAATGGCTGACCGGTGAACGAAAAACCTCAACCTCCGGGGCGGCGAAAGGGGTCATCAACGTCCTGAGACGGATAACTTTCTCCTCAAGTTGGGCATCATAGTGTTCAACGGGCAGCTGTTCGGGCGTCATGCGGTTTCCTGGGTTGAGAGACTTTTATTGCCGGGCGATTGTAGGGATCTGATACGCAATGTCCAGTGTTGTGCTCTGCTGAGCGCTTTTGGATGTCTGGATATCTGGACTTCCCCCAAAGATGAACATAAGATGCGCTTTCCGGCCTTTCAAAGAGTTAAAAGGGAATCCAGTGCAAAGCTGGAGCTGACGCGCAGCGGTATGGAATGTCGTGGCGATTGCAATGCTGACACTGTCTCACGATGGGAAGTCTTCGCCATTTAATGATTCCGAGCCCGAAGACCTGCCGGTATTACGTCGCAATTCATACGATCATCGCGTGCTATCGATCGTAGGCCTGCGGCATCCTGCATGATTTTTTGGATGCTTTGTCAAAAATGATAATCAAAAAAACGCCTCTGTTGGCTTTCAGCGCAACGGCGATTTCCCTCTGGGCGCAAAACGGCTTCGCACAGAAGGCTGATACCACGCTTGTTACCACCGCTAACCGCTTTGCTCAGCCGGTCTCTTCCGTACTGGCTCCCACTACTGTGGTTACCCGTGAAGAGATCGATCGCTGGCAGTCCAAAAGTTTGACGGATGTGATGCGTCGGTTGCCGGGAGTGGACATCGCGCAGAATGGCGGTATGGGCCAGCAAGCCTCAATGTTTATCCGGGGAACAGAATCAAGACATATATTAGTGCTGATCGACGGTATTCGCCTGAATCAGGCTGGTATCAGTGGCTCTTCCGATCTCAGCCAAATCCCTATTTCGCTGGTGCAACGTATTGAGTATATCCGCGGCTCGCGCTCTGCCGTTTATGGCTCTGATGCGATCGGCGGCGTGGTTAACATCATCACCGGGCGCAGCAAGCCGGGCACTACCCTGACGGCTGGCGTAGGCTCCAACGGCTATCAGTCTTATGACGGCTCTACCCAACAGATGCTGGGGGAAAACACCCGAGTCACGCTGGCAGGCAACTACACCTATACCAAAGGCTATGATGTTGTCGCTAACTACCCCGATGCTTTTGGTGATACGCCGCAAAAAGATCGTGACGGTTTTATGAGCAAAACGATCTACGGCGCTTTAGAACAGCAGATTAGTGACGAATTTAGTGGGTTCGTTCGTGGTTATGGCTACGACAACCGAACGGCTTATGATGGCACCCCAACTTACGTTCAGCCTGACACTTATGTAGATACCCGTCAGCTCTACAGTCAGACCTGGGATGGCGGCCTGCGGTTCCATAACGGCATCTATTCCTCTGAACTCACAGCCAGCTATAGCCACACCAAAGATTATAACTACAGCCCTAAACTGGGTCGGTACGATGCTACGGCAACGCTGGATGATTCGCAGCAATACAATCTGCAATGGGGAAATAACATTGCGGTAGGTAATGGCAGCGTCAGCGGGGGTGTTGACTGGCAAAAGCAGACAATCGAACCCGGCACGGCTTATGTTAATGAGAGCCAGCAAGCAACCAATACCGGAATCTATGCCACCGCCCAGCAGATGGTGGGTTCTGTTACGCTGGAAGGGGCCGTTCGCGGCGATGACCATTCAGAATATGGCTGGCACAATACCTGGCAGACCAGCGCGGCCTGGGAATTTATTGATGGCTATCGGTTACTGGCAAGTTATGGCACGGCTTTCAAAGCGCCAACGCTTGGTCAGCTCTATGGTGCCTTTGGCGGCAACAGCAATCTTGACCCGGAAGAGAGCAAGCAGTGGGAAGGGGGGATTGAAGGTTTAACAGGAGCGGTAACCTGGCATCTGTCCGGATACCGTAATGACATTGACAGCCTTATCGATTACAACCCGGCTACCAGTGGTTATTACAATATCGGCAAGGCTACGATTAAAGGTATTGAAGCGACGGCTTCATTTGATACAGGCCCGGTCACGCATCAAATCTCTTACGATTATCTGGACCCCCGTAACGGAGAAACTAATGAGATTTTGCTTCGACGCGCTAAGCAGCAGGTCAAATATCAACTTGATACCACTATTTATGATTTTGACTGGTCATTAAGCTATCAGTATCTGGGGCAGCGCTATGACCAGGAGTATTCAGAGGACGTTAATGGTCGCCTCGTGAAACTTGGCGGTATCAGCCTGTGGGATCTCGCCGTTTCTTATCCGGTAACGTCTCAGCTAACCGTTCGTGGTAGAATAGCTAACCTGTTCGATAAAGATTACGAGACGGTATATGGCTATCAAACTCCGGGAAGGGAGTATTACCTCAGCGGCAGCTACACCTTCTAAAGAGCGTCCCACCGTGCTGGTTTTTGATTCCGGCGTCGGTGGGCTGTCAGTTTATGATGAGCTCCGGCAGCTGATGCCGGATCTTCACTACCTTTATGCCTTCGACAACGTGGCCTTTCCTTACGGCGAAAAGTCTGAGGAGTTTATCGTTCACCGTGTGGTCGATATCGTCGAAGCCGTAACCCAACGTTATCCTCTGGCGTTAGCTGTAATAGCCTGCAATTCTGCCAGCACCGTGACTCTCCCGGCACTTCGCGCCCGTTTCGGCTTTCCGGTAGTGGGCGTTGTCCCTGCTATTAAACCTGCCGCACGCCTGACGCGTAATGGCATAGTCGGTCTACTGGCGACCAGAGGCACCGTCAAACGCCCTTACACGCATGAGCTGGTGGCTCGTTTTGCCGGAGAATGTAAAACCGAAATGCTGGGTTCAGCAGAACTGGTTGAGCTTGCAGAAGCTAAACTCCAGGGCAAGCCCGTTCCACTGGAAGATGTACGGCGCATTCTGCAACCCTGGCTACGAATGAAAGAGCCGCCCGACACGGTAGTATTAGGCTGTACGCATTTCCCTTTATTAAATGAGGAGCTGCAACAGGTGCTGCCTGAAGGGACCCGTCTGGTCGATTCCGGTGCGGCAATTGCCCGCCGTACTGCCTGGCTGTTAGAAAATGAGTCACCAGAAGCCCTTTCGTCGGACAGTAATCTCGCTTTCTGTATGGATATTACTGAGCGAACAGTACAATTAATGCCCGTTTTACAGCGTTATGGCTTCGAAAAGCTTGAAAGATTGCCTCTTTCACCCGTTTCTGAGTGAAATTTAGACGGTTGAAAAGTTTTTTGCATTTACCCCTTGCGGCCTGTCAGGAACTCCCTATAATGCGCCTCCACTGACACGGAACAACGACTTACAGGTCGCCGGGTCAGGAAGAGAAAAGTGAGAAAATCCTTGACTCTTCAGCGGGAAAGAGTAATATCTCCACCCCGCGCCACACGAGAATATGTG
>NZ_JBCHVC010000006.1:0-170630 GCF_039023495.1 Erwinia magellanica | reverse complement strand
GCGGGTACGGGACGGCGGCGTGGCCGCCAGTCGGGCCGGAGAGCCTCCGGCAGGCGCGGCGTGATGCCCCGCCGGTGCAGAAGAATAAACAAAAAGGCCCCGCGCTGACGCACGGAGCCTTTTTTATTACATCTTGTATGTAAAAAAGCCCCGGCAATATCTCGGGGCTGGTTTTACGAGGCGCTTTGGTAAGGTATCTCCCTTAATGAATAACCTGGGAGAGGAAAGCGCGGGTACGTTCAGATTTCGGATTGGAGAAGAACTCCTGCGGCGGAGCTTGCTCGACGATCTCGCCCCGATCCATAAAGATCACCCGATCTGCAACAGTACGGGCAAAGCCCATCTCATGCGTTACGCAAAGCATGGTCATACCGTCTTCTGCCAGGCCAATCATGGTATCAAGCACCTCTTTCACCATTTCAGGATCCAGAGCTGATGTCGGCTCATCAAACAGCATGATTTTTGGTTTCATACACAGAGAGCGGGCAATCGCCACACGCTGCTGCTGACCACCCGACAATTGACCGGGGAATTTGTGCGCATGCTCAGCGATACGCACACGCTCCAGGTAATGCATGGCCAGAGCCTCAGCTTCTTTCTTCGGCGTTTTGCGTACCCATATAGGTGCCAGCGTGCAGTTTTGCAGCACGCTTAAGTGAGGGAACAGGTTAAAGTGCTGAAATACCATGCCAACTTCAGTACGCACCCGCTCAATATTTCGCAAATCGTCGTTCAGATGAATGCCGTCTACCACAATACGGCCTTGTTGATGCTCTTCCAGATGATTGATGCAGCGAATGGTCGTGGACTTTCCTGAGCCGGAAGGGCCACAGAGGACGATGCGCTCACGCGGTTTAACATGTAAATTGATATCTTTCAGCACGTGAAACTGTCCGTACCACTTGTTAACGTTCTCGAGTGTAATCATCATCGCGTCGTCAGATTGGGTCATAATTTTTGTCATTTTAAGCCTCAGTGCGGTGCACGTCCGGTGTGGAAACGCTTCTCCAGATACTGGCTATAGCGCGACATGCTAAAACAGAAAATCCAGTAAACCAGTGCGGCAAATACGTAGCCTTCTGTAGACATTCCCAGCCATGCAGGGTCCACGGTGGCTTGCTGCACACTGCTGAACAGGTCAAACAGGCCGATGATGATCACCAGGCTGGTATCTTTAAACAGCGCAATAATGGTGTTAACTAAACCAGGGATAACCATTTTCAGCGCCTGTGGCAGGATAACCAGTCCCTGGGTCTTCCAGTACCCCAGCGCCAGTGACTCCGCCGCCTCATACTGGCCTTTCGGCAAAGCTTGCAGGCCACCACGTACCACTTCCGCCACATAGGCAGACTGGAACAGGATGACGCCAACCAGCGCGCGGATCAGTTTGTCGATACTGCTTCCTTCAGACATAAACAGCGGCAGCATCACCGAGGACATAAAGAGCACGGTAATCAGCGGCACGCCACGCCAGAATTCAATAAAGATGATGCAGAGAGAGCGAACCACCGGCATTGTCGAACGTCGGCCTAAAGCCAGTAAAATCCCAAGCGGCAGCGCGCCTGCAATACCTACCGAAGCAATAATCAGCGTCAGCGTTAATCCGCCCCACTGGCGCGTCTCAACGCGTTCCAGACCGAAGAAACCCCCGTACAGCAAAAACCAGACTATTATCGGGTAGGCCACAACCCAGACGGCAATATAGAGCCCCCGGCGGGGCAGGCTTTTCAGGAACATGGGAACAATCGAAGCGAGGCCAATAATCAATGCCAGATTGATGCGCCAGCGCAGCTCATGTGGATAAAGCCCGTACATAAACTGGCCAAAGCGTGCATGGATAAACACCCAACATGCACCCTCCTTTGTACAGTCTGCACGCGTGGTACCGAACCAGTTAGCCTGGAAAATCAGCCAGTTGAGGGCCGGTGGGATCACCGTCCAGATCACCCACAGACAGAACAGTGTTAGCAGGGTATTACCCCAGCTTGAGAACAGATTTTTTCTTGCCCAGCGGACGGTGCGGGAAACCGCGTTGGTCGGCACCGGCGGGGTTTCATGCGTAGCTAAAGTCATAATGATCCCCTTCCCTTAACGCTCAATCAGACGGATTTTGCGGTTATAAATATTCATTAACAGCGAAATCAACAGGCTGATGATCAGATAGACACCCATGGTAATAGCGATAGTCTCGATTGCCTGACCGGTCTGGTTCAGTACCGTTCCCGCAAACAGCGAGACCATATCGGGATAGCCAATTGCTGCGGCTAGCGAGGAGTTCTTCACAATGTTCAGGTACTGGCTGGTCAGCGGCGGAATAATCACCCGCATAGCCTGCGGAATGATCACCTGGCGCAGCGTAACGGGATTAGGCAAGCCTAACGAACGCGCGGCTTCATGCTGACCATAGGGCACTGACTGGATACCGGAGCGGATCACTTCAGCAATAAATGACGAGGTATAGATTGAGAGCGCCAGCGTCAGAGCCGCCAGCTCAGGGATCAGGGCAAACCCTCCGCGGAAGTTAAAGCCGCGCAGCTGTGGCACATCCCAATGCATGGCTGCGCCAAAGGTAAAGTGCGCAATCAGCGGGAAGAGGATCAGCATCATAACGGTCGCTGGCCAGGTACGGCGCAGTTGTCCCGTTTTCAACTGATATGCCCGGTTATACCGAAACAGGGCCAGGGTTCCTGCTATCGCTAACAGCAAGGCAATCACAAATGGCCAGGTGCCTGGAGCATACTCAGGCCATGGAATATAGAGTCCCCGGTTACTGACGAAAGCTAAATCAAAGGCATTTACGGCCTGACGCGGCCCCGGCAAATTGCGCAATACCGCAAAGTACCAGAAGAAAATCTGTAGCAATGGCGGGATGTTGCGGAAGGTTTCAATGTAGATATTAGAGATTTTGCGCAGCAGCCAGTTGTCTGACAAACGTGCAAGACCAATAAAGAAGCCCAGAAAGGAGGCAAAAACGATACAAAGTGCAGAAACCAGCAGCGTATTAGTTAAACCGACGAGGAATACCCGGGCGTAAGTGTCACCCTCTGTATACTCGATTAAGTGCTGAACAATACCAAAGCCAGCGCTACGTTCAAGGAAGCCAAAACCGGAAGTTATGCCGCGGTTTGCCAGGTTGAGCACGGTATTATGAACCAGATACCCCGCCACACCTAAAACAACGACAATCGCAATGATCTGGTACAGCCAGGCGCGCACCGCAGGATTGCTGAATGAAAAATCCCTTTTTACGGTTGGGCGTTGAGACATGTTAAAACCTCAGTGACGACAATTCTGACGAAGGCGCCAGCGAACCGGCGCCCTGTTAACGGAAGGAATTAACGCACTGGCGGAGCGTACTGAATGCCGCCTTTGTTCCAGAGGGCGTTCTGGCCACGGGCAATTTTCAGCTGGCTGTCTTTGCCGACGTTACGGTCAAAGACTTCCTGATAGTTACCCACCTGTTTAACGATGTTATAGGCCCATTTGTTGTCCAGCTTCAGATCTTTACCGAAGTCCCCTTCAGAACCTAACAGGTGAGCCATATCAGGCGTGGTAGGTTTAGCTGCCATCTGATCAACATTTTTTGAGGTAATCCCCATCTCTTCTGCGTTCAGCATAGCGAACAGAGACCATTTCACGATGGTGAACCAGTCATCATCACCACGACGCACCACAGGCCCCAGCGGTTCTTTAGAAATCACTTCTGGCAGAACGATAAATTCGTTTGGCTTGCCGAGTTTGATACGCAGTGCGTAGAGCTGCGACTGGTCAGAGGCCAGCGTATCGCAGCGGCCGGTATCCAGCGCTTTAGCGGATTCGTCAGAGCGATCGAAGGTGACCGGGGTGTACTGCATATTATTGGCTTTAAAGTAGTCCGCCACGTTCAGCTCTGTATCCGTACCGGCCTGAATGCAAACGGTTGCGCCATCAAGCTCTTTGGCGCTTTTAAGGCCTGCTTTCTGGTGAGTCAGGAAACCGATGCCGTCATAGTAATTTACGCCAGCAAAAATGAAGCCCATGCCGCCATCGCGGGCAGAAGTCCAGGTGGTGTTACGGGAAAGAATGTCCACTTCGCCAGACTGTAGGGCGGTGAAACGCTCTTTTGCCGTCAGAGGGGTATATTTCACTTTATTCGCATCACCAAACACGGCTGCTGCTGCCGCCCGACAAACATCCACGTCGATGCCGCTGAATTTGCCGCTGGCGTCCGCAAAGGAGAAGCCAGGAAGACCATCACTGATACCGCACTGAACAAAGCCTTTCTTTTTAATGGCATCCAGGGTGGTGCCGGCGTGAGCCTGATTCGCAACTGCAAACAGCGAGGCAGCGGCAACCAAAGTGGAGAGCATCATTTTTTTCATAAAGCATCCTGTGTGGCGAAATCGTTTTTATGTTTTACGCACGTTGTGGTGCACTTTTCCTGTCTGTGGCAAGAAGCCATCCACGACACTGCAAAGGTAATGCCAAAATTGCAGAGCCCTGAATTTATTGGAAAGGTTTGCTAATAATTCGAAGCTTCTGGAAAGTTTGCTTAATATCGCGCACTACAGGGGGGCAAAAACAGGTGGGACGGTCACAAATGGTGCAACTTGTTTCACTATATGAAAGCAATGTGAGCGAGAGCGTGGTTTATGTTTCATAATTGTTAAAATTGACCGGGAGGTCCCGCTCAGTAGCGAGCAGGACCACAACGATAACCAGCAGGGATCAATAAAGAGAATTTGCCCCATCCGGGCGGGTTTTAAAGCGGCGATGGAGCCACATGTATTGATTGGGTGCACGCATGATTTCGCGCTCAATGACCTTATTCATATAGGCCGCTGCCTGCTGCTCATCCCCAATAGGGTAATCCTTAAGCTCGGGTTGGATAACCAACTCGTAACCGCTGCCATCCTCATTACGGATCAGGACTACGGTAATCATTGCCGGTTTGGCCATACGGGCAATCATCCACGTTCCGCTGGTGGTAGCGGCTTGTGGAACAGCAAACAGGGGAGCGAAAACGCTGCCCTTAGGGCCATAGTCCTGGTCCGGAGCAAACCAGACGGCTTCGCCCTGTTTCAGCGCCTGAACCATTCCACGCAGATCGCGACGGTTGATCATCGCTTTGTTAGAACGCATACGGCCTTTAGTCTGCACCCACTCCATCAATTTATTATTGTGCGGGCGGTACATCGCCATCATTGGCTGGCAAAGCCCCATCACCCGTCCACCCAGTTCGAGGGACATAAAATGGACGCCAATGATCAGGGCGCCACGGCCTTCTTTCTGCGCCTCTGTAAGGTTATGCAGACCATTGACCGTAAACCAGCGTTTAACCCGGCTGTCCGACCAGAACCAGGCCATGCCTGTTTCTAACAGTCCCATACCCAGAGATTCGAAATTTTTCACAATCCGGGCTTCAAGCTGATCGGCAGGCATATCAGGGAAGCAGAGTTCAAGATTACGGCGAGTAATGCGGATCCGGCGTTTCAGAAAACGCATTGAAGTGCGGCCCATCCAGGTTCCGAGCTTTTGCAGCAGCGGAAAAGGCAGTTGAACCAGCAGATAAAGAAATCCCACTCCTGCCCAGGTTACCCAGTAACGTGGATGCAGTAAGCTGCGGGTGAAACTCGGGGAAGACTTCATAGTTCTCTCTTTTGGCATACTTAGGATATGTAGCGCTGCAAGACGCAGTACATAACTCTGACAACTTTATTGGCAGGAAGTTGAACCTGATGCTTCTGATTTACACATTCAAGACAATTCTGATCGTGCAGAGGATATAAAAAAGGCGCTAACAGTATGGTAGCGCCTCCATCACAATGAACCGAAACTTAGTTCATGCCGTATTTTTTCAGTTTCTTACGCAGTGTACCACGGTTGATGCCCATCATCAGGGCCGCACGGGTCTGGTTGCCACGGGTGTATTGCATCACCATGTCCAACAAAGGCTGTTCTACTTCAGCCAGTACCAGCTCATACAGGTCATTCACATCCTGACCATTCAGTTGAGCAAAATAGTTCTTCAGTGCCTGTTTGACCGAATCACGCAATGGCTTTTGAGTCACCTGATCCTGTGAGTTTACGGTAGATACGGTCAGTACGTCAGAATTTACGCGTTGTTCGAACATAGTTCTGTCAGCTCTTTATTTCTATTAGGCAAGTTTTTCGAAGTATGCTTCCAACGCCTCCAGCTGTTCGCTGGCATCCTCTATGGCGTTGAATGTGCGCCGAAACTGGTCGTTTGGGGCGTGCTCCTGTAGATACCAGGAGACGTGCTTCCGGGCAATACGGTATCCCTTGCGATGACCATAAAAGTCGTGCAGTTCCCGTAGGTGCCCGATGAGCAAGTGCTTAACCTCAGCCAGTGGCATCGGCGCCAGCAGCTCCCCAGTGTCCAGATAATACTGGATTTCCCGGAAGATCCACGGTCTTCCCTGAGCCGCACGTCCTATCATCAGGGCATCTGCCCCCGTATAGTCGAGTACGGCTCTGGCTTTATGCGGGTCAGTGATGTCACCATTCGCGATAACGGGAATAGAGACATTCTGCTTAACTGTCCGAATGCTGTCATATTCAGCTTCACCGTTGAACAAACACGCGCGAGTGCGTCCGTGAATGGTCAGGGCCTGAATACCACAGCGTTCAGCCAATTGGGCAATCTCAACACAATTACGGTTTTCCGGATCCCAGCCGGTACGAATCTTCAGCGTAACGGGGACGTCAACTGCATTCACTACCGCAGAGAGGATAGATTTCACCAACTCTGGGTGTTGCAACAGGGCAGACCCCGCCAGTTTGCGATTCACCTTTTTCGCCGGGCATCCCATATTGATGTCAATAACCTGCGCGCCAGATGCAGCATTAATGCGCGCGGCTTCCGCCATCTCATGAGGGTCACAGCCGGCAATTTGCACGGTACGAATACCGGGCTCATCACTGTGAACCATACGCAACCGGGATTTGTCCGTGGCCCAAACTTCAGGGTTTGATGACAACATCTCAGATACGGTCATACCAGCGCCCATTGCATAACAAAGCGTCCGGAAAGGCCTGTCGGTGATCCCGGCCATTGGTGCTGCAATCAGACGATTACGAAGCTGGTGGTTTCCTATGCGCATGAAAAAAAAGTGACCATAGTGTGTCCGCAAGGCGGCGTATATTACGCATTTTTTAGCGAAGATGAAAGGCCAAACTTTGAACAATCGGGAAGAAAAAGGATGAGAAGAGTATCGTTAAAGAGGGGACAGGATGAAAAGTTATAATTATCATAACTTTAGCGTAAAACGATAAATCTGTGAGCAAGTTTTTCTTTTTTTTGTGACTCACTTAACAACATAAATACCATCACTTAACCCCTTAAACGGAACAACTTATCGCCGGTTGATCAACAAAAGAGAGGGCAGCAGAGCACGTTCTGTCTTGTCGGCGTGAGATTCCGACGACGAAAGGACTATGTAAAGGTGCAGCAGAGGATGAGTGCCTGCTTTTAAACTGCTGGAACTACTCCTGAGCAGGAGCAGCTGATTCTTTCATTACCTGCCAGCGAATACCTTCCGTGCAAGGCGGCATAATCAACGAACCGCTGAAAAGGTCGGAATGCTTGTCTGATGGGGTGAATTCCAGCGGAGCGTCTGGCTGCGATAAGATTTTCATTCTTCCTTGAAATGGCCAGCCCTGTGAGGCTGGCACGGAGATAACTGGCTGAGCAGCAAAGCTATGCTGAATTGAACAGAGACTACTTTTCAGTGGTACTAAAGCAAAAGTGAAATCAGCTCTTAATTTCTGATCCCGGTAATGCGGCACCACTCCTCTTTTTCGGCTACGGCGTCTAAAGTAAAAAGCTCCTGATAGGCTTCACAAACGCTTTCAGCCTGACTGGCCAGTACACCGGAAAGCCCTAAATGGCCCCCTTTCACAGGCAGCACGCTAATCAGCGGAGCCAGTTCACGCAGTGGGCCAGCCAGAATGTTTGCCACTACCACGTCGGCAGTGAGATTTTCAGGCTGCTCATGGGGCAGATAGAGAGAAAGGCGCTCCGAAACGCCGTTGCGCTGGGCGTTATCCCTGCTCGCCTGGATCGCTTGCGGATCGATATCGATCCCGATAGCGCTGGCGGCACCAAGCTTAAGGGCGGCAATGGCAAGGATGCCTGAACCACAACCAAAATCGATCACGGTCTTTCCAGCCAGATCCAGGCCATCAAGCCAGGTGAGGCAGAGTGAAGTTGTGGGATGTGTCCCGGTACCAAAAGCCAGGCCCGGATCCAGCATCACGTTGACCGCATCGGGGTCCGGCACATCACGCCAGCTTGGACAGATCCATAAACGCTGCCCGAAACGCATGGGGTGGAAGTTATCCATCC
Organism: Erwinia magellanica; assembly: GCF_039023495.1. Taxonomy (NCBI): domain Bacteria; kingdom Pseudomonadati; phylum Pseudomonadota; class Gammaproteobacteria; order Enterobacterales; family Erwiniaceae; genus Erwinia; species Erwinia magellanica. Next base: position 162,283 of record NZ_JBCHVC010000006.1, on the reverse strand, counting down.
ACTCGCGCTCCCAGTCCTTATCCTCTATCTGCTCAATTTTATGAGCAAAGCCGCTACCCAGCAGCGGGCAAGCCTCAAGGCCAGCGATGACCATTTCCATATCCGTTTCGGCATCAAACAAGCCTATCGCGTCGGTATCGCCCCACAGCAGCGTTTCGCCAGGAAGAGGCTCGAATACCGGGTTATCGTGCGTGTCCTGAAACGTGACCGAGACAGCCCCGTTCTCGATTAGCGCATCGCCCAGCTCTTCTGCCTGGGCGCCGGTGGTGTTAATTTTCATTTGTATCCAGGGCATGGCAATTCTCTTTATCTGACAAAGGTGGAAGTCTGCGCTGAAGGGAGAGACGCAGGACCAAAACGGTTTCCGATGAGGAAGGCGATCAGGCTGATGACCAACGACGGAACGATAGGGTGGAAGCCCCAAAGCTGCAACGAGAAGCTGGCCAGCAGGGTATAGCAGCCGGCGCCAAAGAGCATGCTGCTTAGCGCACCGGATGCATTGGCTTTTTCCCAGTATAACCCCAGCACCAGCGGCCAGAGGAACACGGCTTCAAGGCCGCCGAACGCCAGCAGGTTTAGCCAGATAAGCATCTGCGGCGGATTCCAGGCGGCCAGCAGCAGCAGCAGGCCCAGCACAAGGGTGACAATACCGGACAGGCGTTTCAGCAGAGGCTCGTTATCCATCTGCTGTGGCCGCACCCGCAAATAGAGATCCTTTACGATCGTGGCGGAGGATTGCAGCAGCTGAGCATTGATGGTCGACATAATGGCGGCCATCGGTGCCGCAAGAAAGATCCCGGCAGCTATCGGCGGCAGCACGCGGATCATCAGCGTGGGGATGACCTGGTCAGGGATCGCCAGATCGGGCATCACCGCACGGCCAAGCGCACCAGCGAGATGCATACCAAACATCAGCAGCGTGACGACAATCGTACCGATGATAATTCCGCGATGGACCGCTTTGCTGTCTTTATAGGAGATGCAGCGCACGGCGGTGTGTGGCAGGCCAATCACACCGAAACAGACCAGTACGGAAAAAGAGGCCAGGAAAGTGGGGCTGAGGATATTATCAACGCCGCTGGAAGAGACCAGTTGAGGATCGATCTGCTGGAGTTTTTCTACCGCGCTGTGTACGCCACCGGCGGCATGAATAACGGCAAACAGCAGCAGAAACGTGCCTGCCAGCATTACCATTCCCTGCATGGCATCATTCAGCACGCTGGCTCTGAAGCCGCCAAAGGCGGTATAGAGCGCAATGCTGCCGCCAAAAATAAGCAGGCCCTGATTGTAAGGGATCCCTGCGGCGGTTTCTAACAAACGCGCGCCACCGATAAACTGCACGGTCATTGCGCCAATAAAGGCAATCAGCAGGCTGAGACTGGCAATCCATACCAGCAACGGGCTGTGATAACGCGCGTAAAGCATGTCGTTAAGCGTAACGGCGTTATAACGCCTTGCCAGGATGGCGAACTTCTTCCCCAGGATCCCTAAGGAGAGCCAGACCGCGGGCACCTGCACCATCGAAAGCAGCACCCAGCCAAGACCATATTTGTAAGCCGCACCAGGCCCGCCGATAAAGGAGCTGGCGCTGATATAGGTCGTGGCCAGCGTCATCGCCAGCACAAAGCCCCCCATTGACCGGCTCCCCAGGAAATATTCATTCAGGAAGTTGCCTTCGCGGCGTTTGCGCATGGCAAAAACAGAGAGGCCGGCAACCAGCAGCAGATAAGCAATCAGAGGCAGGATGATTTCAAGTTTCACTTTTCATCTTCCAGAGGAATGTCACGAAATACCAGCCTGATCATCAGCCAGCAGAGCAGAATAAACAGTATGGGAACCAGCAGGCAGGCCATTTCAAACCAGTGCGGTAAGCCGGTAATGCCGGGAAGATCGTCCGACAGCCAGCTCGACGCGGCCCAGGCCGCAAGATAAGCCACGGCGAGCCAGAATGACCAGCGAGCCTCACGATGAGCCTGAACGAAACGCTTGTCCATGTTTCACCTCACCTTACAAACGCAAAGAAAAAGGCCGGTCAGACCGGCCTTTATTCAGAACATCAGGCTAATCAGGTTTCCTGAAGGCCGAGTTTTTTCTCCAGATAGTGGATGTTGGTGCCACCCTGCTGGAAATTCTCGTCATTCATGATCTTCATCTGCAGCTCAACGTTCACTTTGATGCCATCAATGATCAGCTCCGCCAGCGCATTTTTCATGCGGGCGATAGCCACATCACGGTTTTCACCGTAAGTGATCAGTTTACCAATCATGGAGTCATAATACGGCGGCACGGTATAACCAGCGTAGATATGAGACTCCCAGCGCACGCCAAAACCACCTGGCGCATGGAAGCGCGTGATTTTGCCAGGGCTTGGCAGGAAAGTGTTTGGATCTTCGGCATTGATACGGCATTCCACCGCATGGCCGCGGATCACCACATCTTCCTGCTTGATGGAGAGAGGCTGACCGGCAGCAATACGCAGCTGCTCTTTGATCAGATCAACGCCGGTGATCATCTCGGTAACCGGATGCTCAACCTGAATACGGGTGTTCATCTCAATAAAGTAGAACTCGCCGTTTTCGTACAGGAACTCAAAAGTCCCTGCACCGCGGTAGCCGATCTCGATACAGGCTTTAGAGCAGCGTTCGCCAATAAAGCGGCGCATCTCTTCAGTGATGCCTGGCGCAGGCGCTTCTTCCACAACCTTCTGGTGGCGGCGCTGCATAGAGCAGTCACGTTCAGCCAGATAGATGGCGTTGCCCTGACCGTCAGCCAGTACCTGAATCTCAATGTGGCGCGGATTCTCCAGGTACTTCTCCATATAGACCATATCGTTGTTGAAAGCCGCTTTGGCTTCCGCACGGGTCATATTGATGGATTGTTCCAGGTCTTTATCGTTGCGCACAACGCGCATACCACGACCGCCGCCGCCGCCCGACGCCTTAATGATTACCGGATAGCCGATACGCTTGGCGAAGGCACGGTTTTTTTCCATGTCATCCGTCAGCGAACCATCAGAGCCGGGTACGGTTGGTACGCCCGCTTTTTTCATGGCGTTGATGGCAGAGACTTTGTCTCCCATCAGGCGAATGGTTTCCGCTTTAGGGCCAATGAAAATAAAACCAGAACGCTCAACCTGCTCGGCAAAGTCCGCATTTTCGGACAGGAAGCCATAACCCGGGTGGATAGCCACCGCACCAGTTATCTCGGCTGCGGAGATAAGAGCAGGGATGTTAAGATAGCTTTTCACTGACTGGGCAGGACCAATACAAACGGTTTCATCTGCCAGCAGCACATGTTTCAGATCGCGGTCCGCGCTTGAATGCACGGCAACAGTTTTAATGCCCAGCTCTTTGCAGGCACGCAAAATGCGCAGCGCGATTTCACCGCGGTTAGCTATTACAATTTTATCCAGCATGGTTCGCCTCGTTATTCGATGACTACCAGCGGCTCGTCAAATTCAACGGGTTGGCCGCTTTCAACCAGGATCGCTTTCACAACGCCGGATTTATCGGCTTCGATCTGGTTCATCATTTTCATCGCTTCTACGATGCACAGAGTGTCACCAGCGTTGACTTTCTGACCCACTTCCACAAACGCTTTAGCGTCCGGGCTGGGGGTGCGGTAGAAAGTGCCAACCATTGGGGAACGTACGATGTGGCCACTGATCTCTGCAGCTGCCGGAGCTTCCATAACAGGTGCAGTTGCCGGTGCAACGGCGTTAGCCAGCGCAGGCTGCTGCATCATTGGCGCAGCATAGTGCTGCATCATTGGGTAGCCAGGATTTGCCGGTGAACGACTGATACGAACAGACTCTTCGCCTTCAGAAATTTCCAGTTCAGAGATGCCTGATTCTTCAACCAGTTCAATCAGTTTTTTTATCTTACGAATATCCATGAGTGTGGTTCCGTACTCTGTTTAATTAGATTGTGACAGACGTTTTACCGCCGTCTGTAAAGCCCAGGAATAACCGTCGACACCAAGTCCACAGATTACACCGGCAGCAATATCAGAAAGATAAGAATGATGGCGAAACGGCTCGCGAGCATGCACATTCGACAGGTGAACTTCAATGAATGGAATGCTAACGGCCAGCAGGGCATCCCGCAGCGCTACGCTGGTATGGGTAAATGCCGCCGGGTTAATGACGATATAATCGACATTGCCTTTTGCCTCATGAATGCGGTCAATTAACGCATATTCCGCATTGGACTGGAGATGACTCAGCTTCACGTTGAGCGCGTCAGCTTGCGATGACATATCACTGACGATCTCTGCCAGGGTCGTTTTCCCATACTTTTCTGGCTCACGCGTGCCGAGAAGGTTAAGGTTGGGACCGTTTAAGAGCAGTATGTGAAACTTATCAGCCATTGTGCTGCTATCTCCCGCGATAATTGAGGCATCGCACAAAATACATGGGGAAACGCCGTTTGTCACCTTTCATGGTGAAAATCGGGCCTCATGCAGGTGTAAAGTCGGGCATTATAACGATTTCGTGGCAATTCGCAGCTAAATACTGGTCGTATCAGCGAAGATTATCAACCGCCTGTCGCACAGGAGAGGCGGTTGACTACAGGATTTGCGGAGCGGCACACACTCTTACGGGAACCTTAACGCAGCCACTGGCGGAATTTTTTGTACCGACATGCCAGCAGGATGGCCGCAATAAGCGCATAAATCCACGGTTGCGGCGAGAATGTCTTAACCGACCAGAGATAGTGAATGGGCGCCAGGATCAGCACCAGATAGACGCCATTATGCAGAGTTTGCCAGCGTTTACCTAGCTTGCGCTGTGCTTTCTGGAAGGAGGTGAGCGCCAGAGCCAGCAGCACCAGCCAGCTGATAATGCCTAATGTCAGGTAAGGCCGGGAGATCAGCTCCGAACCTAACAGCCCTAAATTACTGATCCCCAACTCCAGTACCGAGTAGCTCACCAGATGCAGCGTGGCCCAGGCAAAGCACCACAACCCCAGCAGCCGACGCACACGAATCAGCAAAGGCTGCTTTCCATAGCGGGCCAGAGGCGCGATCAACAAGCTGCCGAGCAGAAATTTCAACGCCATCCGCCCGGTAAAATGCTGAATATCTTTTGCTGGATCGGCGCTGAACCACCCCTGGTCGATCGATAACAGTAACCACAGCAGCGGCAAAAAGCCGGCAAGATGCAGTGCCACCTTCAGGCCAGTAATCTGTTTAGCTGTCAGACGAACCACTAGAAATTCTCCCGCAGATCCAGCCCACGATATAACGAGGCTACCTGCTCGCCATAACCATTAAAGAGTAAGGTTTGCTGGCGTTGTACATCCAGAATGCCGCCAGATCCGATAAAGCGCTCGGTGGCCTGTGACCAGCGTGGGTGATCGACATGCGGGTTAACATTGCCGTAAAACCCATATTCATTTGAAGCGAGCTGATTCCAGGTCGTTGGCGGCATATCCCTGACCAGAGTAATTTTCACAATGGATTTGATGCCTTTAAAGCCATACTTCCAGGGCACAGTCAGGCGAATCGGTGCGCCGTTTTGCGGCGGTAACGCTTTACCATAGACGCCGGTAGAAAGCAGAGTCAGCGGATGCATAGCCTCATCCAGCCGCAGCCCTTCCACATAGGGATAATCGATCCCGCCGCCGATAAACCTGTCCTTCTGGCCTGGCATCTGATCGGGCGCATAAATGGTCTGGAAAGCCACATAGCGGGCATTACTGTTTGGTTCGGCTGCTTTCAGCAGTTTTCCCAGCTCGAAACCAACCCACGGGATAACCATTGACCAGGCTTCTACGCAGCGCATGCGGTAGATGCGCTGTTCAAGAGGGAAGCGCTTGTAGATATCCTCCATTGACAGGGTCATGGGTTTGGCCACTTCGCCACCAATTTCGATCTTCCAGTCATCGGTTTTCAACGTCCCGGCATTAGCTGCCGGATCGGCTTTATCCAAACCAAATTCATAGAAATTATTGTAACCCGAGACTTTATCTGCGGGCGTCAGCGCCAGGTCAGCCTGATACTGTGCAGGTTTGGTAAAATCAAGGGGCTTACCGGCTGGGGCAGCAGGACGGTCGTTACCTTTAAACCAGGAAAGGACGTCAGCGCGGGCAGTCGCAGGCAGGGACAACGCTGCGGCACTGATGCCCAACGTTTTCAGCAGCTCACGCCGGCGCGTGTTAAAAATGCCTTCCGGCGTGACATCGCTTTCAGTGAGTTTATCAACAGGTTTCATCGGGCGGCCTCCAAAGGCGCGGTCTTATCTTACCTTGAGCATGACGAAAGAGCCGGATTTGCGCGAATTCAGAACAAAAAATGTGAAATTTCCTGGAAGGCCCTCCTTCCCTTTCTTACTGCGGAAGGAGGAGAGGGGACTAACGGATTTTCACCAGCGTGCGGCCGGTAATCGCATTGTTTAACAGTTTAGCGGCGTATTCCGGCACTTCGGCAAGGGCGATTTCCCGCGAGGCCTGCTGATAGAAGGTGTCCGGCAGCGTTTTCACCAGACGTTTCCAGGCTTCTTTTCTGCGGGCCGCAGGCGTGCTGACGGAATCAACCCCCTGAAGGCGAACGTTACGCAGAATAAAAGGCATCACTGTGGTGGGTAAAGCAAAGCCACCAGCCAGTCCACAAGCCGCTACCACACCGGAATAGTGCATTTGTGCCAGCACGGTAGCCAGTATGCCGCCGCCGGCTGTATCTATCGCCCCTGCCCAGCGTTGCTTATCCAGCGGTCGGGCTTCTCCACTGAAGGCGCTACGCGGAAGTATTTCAGTGGCGCCCAGCGATTTCAGATACTCATGCGTTGTTTCGCGTCCGCTCACCGCGACCACGCGATAGCCCAGCGCGCTTAACAAGGCGACGGCGGTGCTGCCAACGCCTCCGCTTGCGCCGGTGACTAACACTTCACCACTTTCAGGCGTAATGCCACCCTCTTCGAGCGCCATTACGCAAAGCATAGCGGTGAAGCCGGCGGTGCCGACAATCATCGCTTTGCGGCCATCCAGCCCTTCCGGCAGGGGAACCAGCCAGTCAGCTTTAACCCGCGCCTGGTCGGCAAGCCCGCCCCAGTGATTTTCGCCCACGCCCCAACCCGTCAGTAAAACGGCCTGGCCTGAATGAAAACGCGGATCTTCGCTGTGGTGCACTTTTCCGGCAAAATCTATGCCGGGTACCATCGGAAACTCGCGGATAATTTTCCCTTTGCCGGTGATGGCCAGCGCATCTTTATAGTTCAGGCTTGACCAGTCGATATCCACCGTGACTTCGCCCGCGGGCAGCGCATCAGCGTCCAGCGTCTTAATGGCGGCGAGAGTCTTGCCTTGCGATTGTTCAAGGATCAATGCTTGCATGAGAATCTCCTGAAAAATGGGACCAGAAAATAGTATTAAATTCTTACATCACTATACTCCCGATAAGGGAGAGTAAACTGATTACCAGCAACTAATGACCTTACAGCACGTGATAATTTCTCGGGCGGCCCGCAGAGCGGGATGGAGATAACGCTATGCTGCTGCCTGAAAACGCTAATGCCGTTATTCAGCAGCAGTCAATGGACACAGGGATGCGATTAACCACCAAACTTTCGACGATGATTACCCTATTGAGCGCACTGGCGATGTTATTAATGCTGGTGGGCTGCGTTATCAGCTTTTTTTACCTGAGTACCCAGCGCGCGGAACACCGGCTGGAAGTGATGGCCGGAGATGTGGATACGGCGCTGGCGTCAGAGTCTCCCGAGCAGGTCGGGCAGTGGTTGAGCAGAGTGATGGGGCCGCTGCAAGTCGTCCGGCTGGAACTGAAAGAGGGGGAGAATACCCGACTCACTATCGCGCATCATCAGGAACCGGTTCTGGATGATGAGCCTAATCAGTATCGTTTCACCGTTCTGCCGCTGCAAAATAACTCCCGTTACTCCCTTAACATTCAGTGGGTTGATTCCACCAAAACCTGGCTGAAGTCATTTATTGGCGCCTCCATCCTCAGCGTGCTGGTGACCGTAGTGGCGATCATGACCGCCATCCTGTTTGTCACTCATCGCTGGTTAAACCGTCAGCTTGAGGGCATGGAGCGCCTTGAATTCAGGGCTGGAAATATTGTTAAGGGTGAAAGAGAGACGGTAAAGGCGGGATCTGTTCATGAGTGGCCACCGAAAGCCAGCAGCGCAATCGACCTGCTGCTGGCCGATCTTCAGGAAGCAGGAGAGCAGCGCTCGCGTCTTGATACCTTGATCCGGGCTTTTGCTGCACAGGATGCAAAGACGGGTCTTAGCAACCGCCTCTTTTTCGATAATCAGCTGGCTACCATGCTGGAAGATACCGAGACGGGCGGCGTCCACGGCATGGTGATGATGATCCGTCTGCCAGACTTCGATACCTTGCGGGATAACTGGGGACACAACCAGACCAAAGATTACCTTTATGCGTTGGTGAATCTGCTTTCAACCTTCGTATTACGCTACCCTGGCGCGCTGTTGGCCCGCTATTTCCGCAGTGATTTTGCCGTGCTGCTTCCACACCGTAGCCTGAAGGATGCTGACAGCATCGCTTCGCAGCTGATCAAAGCTGTTGACGCGCTTCCCCCCACCCGAATGTTGGATCGTGAAGATATGATCCATATCGGCATTAGCGCCTGGCACAGCGGGCAGGCTACGCAACAGGTAATGGAGAATGTGGAGCTGGCTACGCGTCATGCGGCTTTGCTGGGGGGCAATAACTGGTCACTGGGTGAAGCGCCGCAGCAGGAATTTGCCCGTGGCAGCGTCAAATGGCGCACGCTACTGGAAAATACGCTACAGCGGGGTGGGCCAAGACTCTATCAGAAGCCCGCCGTAAGACGGGATGGCTCGGTCCATCATCGGGAGTTAATGCCGAGGATCTTTGATGGCGAGAAAGAGCTGCTCTCAGCGGAATATTTGCCCTTTATCCAGCAGTTGGGTATGGCCGAAGGATATGACCGTCTGCTGGTGACGCGGATTATGGCGCTGCTGGCTCTCTGGCCGGAAGAGACGCTGACCATTCCGCTTACCGTTGACGCTCTGTTGCAGCGGCCTTTCCAGATATGGCTCCGGGATATGCTGCTGCAATGCACTAAATTACAAAGAAAACGCATTTTATTTGAACTTGCTGAAGCAGATGTGTGTCAACACATCAGCCGTTTGGGTTCTGCCTTTCGACTGCTGAAGGGTTTTGGCTGTCGGATTGCGGTTAATCAGGCCGGGTTAACGGTAGTGAGCACGGCCTATATCCGACAGTTCGAAGTGGAGCTGATCAAACTGCATCCGGCACTGGTCAGGAATATTGAGCGCCGCACCGAGAATCAGCTCTTTGTCAGGAGTTTGTTAGAGAGTTGTACCAGGACATCCACTCAGGTTTTTGCTGCGGGCGTCCGTACCCGAACCGAGTGGCAAGTCCTTATGGAACTAGGCGTGGCGGGTGGTCAGGGGGAATTTGTTGCGTCTTCACAACCGCTTGACAGCCGCGTGAAAAAATATTCGCAAAGATATCAAGTTTAATCTGCCGTTGTGCTGGAATTCACGTAGAATACCCGCGCGGCTGTGGTGCCGGCATGGGGCTTCTGGTCTGCCAGTAACCCGAAACATGGTAAATATTATGTACGTTATGTCCTTTTGTCAGCCCTGAATACTGCGTGCAAGGCCTGAGTCAGGCTGATTGATTCGCCCCTATTTAAACGACTGACGAAGAAGTGAGATAGCGTGATTTTTCACCGAAGTAGAACGTTTTTGCGCCTTGTCGCTGCTTCGTGTGGTTGGTAAAGTAAGCGGATTTTATTATCCGCCCCCAGCTTGCAGGATTATCCTTTAGTATGTTTAAAAAATTCCGTGGCATGTTTTCCAACGACTTGTCCATCGACCTGGGTACAGCCAATACCCTGATTTATGTGAAAGGGCAGGGCATCGTTCTGAATGAGCCTTCTGTCGTTGCTATCCGTCAGGATCGTGCCGGCTCCCCAAAGAGCGTTGCGGCAGTCGGTCATGAGGCCAAACAGATGCTGGGACGTACTCCCGGCAATATCGCTGCTATCCGGCCAATGAAAGATGGCGTGATCGCCGACTTCTTCGTTACCGAGAAGATGCTGCAACACTTCATCAAACAGGTTCACAGCAACAGCTTTATGCGCCCAAGTCCGCGCGTGCTGGTGTGCGTGCCTGTTGGCGCAACGCAGGTGGAACGTCGTGCTATCCGTGAATCCGCGCAGGGTGCGGGCGCTCGTGAAGTCTTCCTGATTGAAGAGCCAATGGCTGCGGCTATTGGTGCCGGTCTGCCGGTCTCTGAAGCAACCGGTTCAATGGTTGTCGACATCGGCGGCGGTACCACAGAAGTGGCAGTGATCTCCCTGAACGGCGTGGTTTACTCCTCCTCCGTTCGTATTGGTGGCGATCGCTTTGATGAAGCTATTATTAATTATGTGCGCCGTAACTACGGTTCATTGATTGGTGAAGCAACCGCTGAGCGCATCAAACATGAAATCGGCTCGGCCTATCCGGGCGATGAAGTGCGTGAGATTGAAGTCCGTGGGCGTAACCTGGCTGAAGGTGTGCCGCGCGGCTTTACGCTGAACTCCAACGAGATCCTGGAAGCGCTTCAGGAGCCGCTGACCGGTATCGTCAGCGCAGTGATGGTTGCGCTGGAACAGTGTCCGCCGGAACTGGCATCTGACATTTCCGAACGCGGTATGGTTCTGACCGGCGGGGGCGCGCTGCTGCGTAACCTCGATCGTCTGCTGATGGAAGAGACCGGTATCCCGGTTGTGGTGGCAGAAGATCCGCTGACCTGCGTTGCACGCGGTGGCGGTAAAGCGTTGGAAATGATCGACATGCACGGCGGCGATTTGTTCAGCGAAGAATAATTTGCCTCAGGGAGTGCGGACGCGCGCTGTTCCGTACTCCTTTTTTAAGATGTCGAGGAATACGCCGAGTTTATGAAGCCGATCTTCAGCAGGGGGCCTTCCCTGCAGTTACGCTTATTTTTAGCGGTTATTGTGGCTATAGGCGTGATCATCGCCGACAGTCGTATGGGCGCTTTCAGCCAGATACGCACCTATATGGATACGGCGGTCAGCCCATTCTATTTTTTGGCCAACGGGCCACGTCAAATTCTGGACAGTGTTTCTGAAACACTGGCCTCCCGCCAGCAGCTGGAGCTTGAAAATAAAGGGTTACAGCGCGAGCTGATGCTGAAAAACAGTGAACTGCAAATGTTGGGTCAGTTCAAGCAGGAAAATGCCCGCCTTCGTGAACTGCTGGGTTCGCCGCTGCGTCAGGATGAGCATAAGATGGTCACCCAGGTCATCTCTACCGGCACCGATCCTTACACCGACCAGGTTGTCATTGATAAAGGCAGCGTCAACGGTGTGTATGAAGGTCAGCCAGTTATCAGCGATAAAGGCGTAGTAGGGCAGGTGGTTGCCGTTGGCAAAATCACCAGCCGCGTGATGCTGATCTGTGACTCCTCCCATGCGCTACCGATTCAGGTACTGAGAAATGACATCCGGGTGATTGCCGCCGGTAACGGCTGCACTGAAGATTTGCAGCTTGAGCATCTGCCGGGTAACACCGATATCCGCGATGGTGACGTGCTGGTGACCTCAGGCCTGGGGGGTCGTTTCCCGGAAGGTTATCCTGTAGGGGTCGTCTCCTCGGTGAAGCTGGATACGCAGCGTGCTTATACCGTGATTCAGGCACGGCCAATGGCTGGCTTGCAGCGCCTTCGCTATCTGCTTCTGCTGTGGGGTGCCGATCGTAACGGCACCATGCCAATGGCGCCAAACGAAGTGCATCGGGTGGCTAACGAGCGGCTGATGCAGATGATGCCGCAGGTGCTGCCTGCTGCCAGCGAGATGGTAGGGCCGCCCGCGCCGGGACAAACGGTTGTCACGCCGCCTGCTGCGCAGGGGCAACCCGCCGCTCAGAGCGTTGCGCCCGCCTCCTCTGCGGAGCAACGGGCGCGCGGAGGCCAACCGTGAGCAGTTATCGCAGCCACGGACGTTGGGTTATCTGGCTGTCGTTCCTCGTCGCACTGGTTTTGCAAATAATGCCCTGGCCTGAGCAACTGTATATGTTCAGGCCCTCCTGGCTGCTTCTGATTTTGATTTACTGGACGCTGGCTCTGCCGCACCGCGTGAATGTCGGCACGGGCTTCGTGATGGGATCTATAATGGATCTTATCTCTGGCTCAACGCTGGGCGTGCGGGCGTTAGCGCTCAGTATTGTGGCTTACCTGGTAGCGTTCAAATTCCAACTATTCCGTAACCTTGCGCTCTGGCAGCAGGCACTGATGGTGATGGTGCTCTCCCTGGCAATGGACGTTATTGTATTCTGGGCTGAATTTTTAGTGATAAACGTCTCGTTCCGGCCGGAAATTTTCTGGAGCAGTGTGATAGACGGTATCCTCTGGCCCTGGCTCTTCTTGCTGATGAGAAAAATACGCCGCCAGTTTGCCGTTCAATAAGGAAGATTATGATATCCCTTTATCTGGCCTCTGGTTCTCCCCGTCGTCGCGAGCTGCTTACCCAGCTTGGCCTGCGCTTTGAACGCCTCTCCACTGAAGTTGAAGAACAAAAACGACCCGATGAACGGGCGGAAGCCTATGTGCGCCGCCTGGCGCGTGAAAAAGCTCAGGCGGGCGTCGTCGTTGCCAAACGGGATTTGCCGGTGCTGGGTGCAGACACCATTGTCGTGCTCAACGATGCCGTGCTGGAAAAGCCGGTAAATGAGGCAGCCGCTACAGAGATGCTGACGAAACTCTCTGGGCAGACGCATCTGGTGATGACAGCGGTAGCCCTGGCAGACAGTAAAGCCTGCCTTGACTGCCTTGTGGTGACCGAAGTTACTTTTCGCACCCTGACGACGGAAGATATTGCCGCCTATATCGCCAGCGGTGAACCGATGGATAAGGCTGGCGCGTACGGTATTCAGGGGTTAGGGGGCAATTTTGTCCGTAAAATTAATGGAAGCTATCACGCCGTCGTTGGTCTGCCGCTGGTTGAAACGGCCGAGCTGCTGAGCCACTTTCAGTCACTGCGTGAAGTAAGGGAGCAACATGACCGCTGAACTGCTGGTAAATATTACGCCTTCGGAAACGCGGGTTGCCTATATTGATGGCGGCATCCTGCAAGAGATCCACATTGAACGCGAAGCGCGCCGTGGCATTGTCGGCAATATCTACAAAGGGCGCGTAAGCCGCGTGCTGCCTGGTATGCAGGCGGCCTTTGTTGATATCGGGCTGGAAAAAGCCGCGTTTCTGCACGCCTCCGACATCATGCCGCACACTGAATGCGTGGCGGGTGATGAGAAAAAGAATTTCACAGTGCGTGATATTTCCGAACTTGTCCGCCAGGGGCAGGATCTGGTGGTGCAGGTGGTGAAAGATCCGCTGGGCACTAAAGGGGCGCGTCTGACTACCGATATCACGCTGCCGTCGCGCTATCTGGTATTTATGCCCGGTGCTTCACACGTCGGCGTGTCGCAACGGATAGAGAGTGAAGCCGAGCGCGACCGCCTGAAGAAAGTGGTCTCTTCCTACTGCGATGAGCTGGGCGGCTATATCATTCGCACCGCCGCCGAAGGCGTAGGGGAAGTTGAGCTGGCTTCCGATGCTGCTTTTCTCAAACGACTGTGGACAAAAGTTATTGAGCGACGGAAACGCAACCAGACCCGCTGCCGTCTGTATGGCGAGGTGGCGCTGTCGCAGCGAATTCTGCGTGATTTTGCTGGCGCAGCCCTCGACCGCATCCGTATTGACTCGCGCCTGACCTATGAACATCTCGTCGAGTTTACCAGCGAATATATCCCGGAAATGACCGACAAGCTGGAGCTTTATACCGGCAAGCAGCCGATCTTCGATCTGTTTGATGTGGAAAACGAAATTCAACGCTCGCTGGATCGTAAGGTGGAGCTGAAGTCTGGTGGTTACCTGATCATCGATCAAACGGAAGCGATGACCACTGTCGATATAAATACCGGCGCCTTTGTTGGTCACCGCAACCTCGACGAAACCATCTTTAATACCAATATTGAAGCCACCCAGGCGATAGCCCGTCAGCTGCGGCTGCGTAATCTGGGGGGCATTATCATCATCGACTTTATCGATATGACCAATGAGGATCACCGACGGCGGGTACTGCACTCCCTGGAGCAGGCGCTGAGCAAGGATCGGGTAAAAACCGGCATTAACGGTTTCTCGCAGCTTGGGCTGGTGGAGATGACACGCAAGCGGACGCGGGAAAGTATTGAACACGTACTGTGCCAGGACTGCCCGGTCTGCAAGGGACGCGGCACGTTAAAAACGGTTGAAACCGTTTGTTATGAAATCATGCGTGAAATTGTTCGTGTGCATCATGCCTATGATTCGGACCGCTTCCTGGTTTACGTATCACCAGCCGTGGGCGAAGCGTTGAAGGCTGACGAATCGCATGCGCTGGCCGAAGTGGAAATATTTGTCGGCAAGCAGGTCAAAGTTCAGGTCGAACCGCTCTATACTCAGGAGCAATTTGACGTGGTCATGATGTGACAACCACAGGGAGAAGTGCGTGAGGCGATTACCAGGAATTCTGCTGCTGACTGGCGCAACGGTTGTGGTGATCGTTGCGCTGATGGTCAGCGGGCTGCGTCTGGTTTTGCCGCATATCAACAGCTGGCGGGAGCCTTTGCTGGAGAAGATCTCTGTGGTTGCCGGAGTGCCGGTGCAGGCCAGCGCCCTGAACGGTCACTGGGAGAATTATGGCCCGGTGCTGGAGATCCGCGACCTGCATCTCAGCTTGAAGGAGGGGGACGATCTGCAAGCGGAGCGCATTACCCTGGCGCTGGATATCTGGCAGTCCATACTGCATCTGCGCTGGCAGTTTCGTAACCTCACTTTTTATCAGCTTAACCTGGCCACCAGCAAGCCGCTCACCTCGGGAGATGGCGCAAAACTAAAGCTGGAACCGGGTAAATTCATCGATCTCTTCCTGCGTCAGTTTGACCATTTCGATCTGCGCGACAGCCATATCAGCTTCCTCACGCTTTCCGGCCAGCGCGCCAGGCTCGATATCCCGCAGCTAACCTGGCTCAATGAGAAAACCCGTCACCGCGCAGAAGGTATCGTTAACCTCTCCAGTTTTACCGGGCAGCATGGCGAAGTGCAGGTTCGTCTGGACCTCAGCGACAGCAATGGCTATCTCGATACTGGCCGGGTCTGGATGCAGGCCGATGATGTGGATGTGAAACCCTGGCTGGGAGAGTGGATGCGTGATAACACCACGCTCGACAGCGCCCGCTTCAGCCTGGCAGCCTGGATGAGCCTTAGAGAAGGTGAAATTTATGACGGTGATATTCAGCTGAAAAAAGGCGGGGCGAGCTGGCAGGGCGATAAGCAGCGGCACAGGCTCACGGTGGATAACGTGACTGCTCACGTCTCCCGCTTTAACAGCGGCTGGCAGATTGAACTGCCGCAAACCAACCTGGTAACGGATGGTCAGCGCTGGCCTGACGGGCGGCTCTCCCTGCTGTGGCTGCCGGAAAACGGCCTGCTGCCGGGGCCTAATCATAATGAAGAGGTGCGGGTGCGCGCCACTCAACTGGATCTGGAACGTATTGATCCGCTTATCCCGCTTTTTTCCCGACTCTCTCCCACGCTGCTGGAAAACTGGCGTTCTTTACAGCCTAAAGGGCGGCTTGAGGCACTGGCTGTTGATCTTCCCGTTCAGCAACCCGAGCAGAGCCGCTTCCAGGCGCGCTGGCGTGATCTGAGCTGGAAGCACTGGGAATTGCTGCCCGGAATGGAGCATTTAAACGGAACCGCGTCTGGCGGCTTTGCCAATGGCAAGGTGACTTTCGACATCAACAAGGCAAGCCTGCCTTATGGCACCATGTTCCGTGCGCCGCTTGAAATTGAAGCGGCTAAAGGCTCGTTTAACTGGCAGTATGATAAAGACCACTTCTCCTTTGCCGGCCACCAGCTGGATATCAAAGCCCGTTCGCTGTGGGCTAAGGGTGACTTCACCTATGCCCAGCTTAAAGATCAGGCTCCGCGCCTGGATATCCTCGCCGGGATTAATCTCACAAATGCTGGCGATGCATGGCGTTACCTGCCGGAGCCACTGATGGGCACCTCGCTGGTGAACTATCTGAGCGGGGCGATCAAGGGGGGAGAGGTTCACAATGCTTCCCTGATCTTCGCCGGTAATCCACAGCTCTTCCCGTTTAAGCATAACGAAGGGATGTTTGAAGTGTGGGTGCCCCTCCGGAAAGCGACCTACCAGTTCCAGCCAGGCTGGCCCGATCTACAGGATCTGGATATCAATCTCGATTTCATCAATAACGGACTGTTTATGAAGGCTGAACAGGCGAAATTAGGAAAGGTTTACGGAAACAATGTCTCTGCGGTCATCCCCGATTATCTCAAAGATAAGCTGATCGTTGACAGCGAGATCGTCGGCGCAGGTAAAGAGATTGGTCACTATTTTAATCAGACGCCGTTAAAGTCTTCACTGGGCGCGGCGCTGGATGAACTCCAGATCGACGGGGATGTAAGTGGTCGCTTACATCTTGATATTCCGCTGGACGGCAAGCCGGTCAGAGCCACGGGCGAGGTAGATCTGCTCAACAATTCGCTGTTTATTAAGCCGCTCGACAGCACCATTAAACAGCTAACCGGCCACTTTACCTATGACAATGGCGACCTGAAAAGCGACCCAATGACCGCCAGCTGGTTCGGTCAGCCTCTGAATGTCAGCTTCAACACGCAGGAAGGCGACAAAAACTATCAGATTGGCGTCGATCTTCAGGGGGACTGGCAGCCGGGCAAGATAGATGCTGTCCCTGTGCAGCTGCGCGATAAGCTGGCGGGTGACGCCAACTGGAAAAGTAATGTCCTGATCAATCTGCCGCATGCGGGTGGAGCAAATTATCAGATTGCCCTGGAGGGTGACCTCAAAAATGTAAGTAGTCACTTACCCGAACCGCTGGATAAGAAGAAGGGCGAAGCCCTGCCGGTGAAGGTTTCCGCTAAAGGAGATCTACAGAGTTTCAACCTCAACGGTACGGTTGGCGAGGGAAGCCGCTTTAACAGTCAGTGGTTGCTGGGCAAACAGCTGAAAGTAAGCCGCGGCATCTGGGAAAATAATACAAAACATATTCCGGCCTTACCTGACTCGGATGGCATGGTACTGAATCTGCCGCCGCTGGATGGCGAAGCCTGGCTGGCGTTGTTCGACAACGGTGGCGGCAATAAAAACGGCCCGTCAGCTGTCGGGAAAAGTCAGTCAGGCCATGCCATGATCCCGGATAATATTACCCTGCGCACGCCCGCTCTGACGCTGGGCGGGCAGCAATGGCATGACCTGGAAGTTACGCTGGGCCAGACGGTATCGGGCGATCCTCAGGTGCAGGCAAAAGGGAAAGAGATTGCCGGAACGCTTAAAATGAACCAGCGAGCGCCGTGGGATGCGCATATCAATTACCTTTATTACAATCCGCAGTGGGGCGACGGGCAAAAGAGTTCGCCGCTGCCTGATGAAGCCACTGCAATCAATTTCAGCAGCTGGCCTGCACTGGGCCTCACCTGTGATGAGTGCTGGCTGCGTGGTCAGAATTTTGGGCGGATGAGGGCTAACCTCAGCCATACCAGCGATACGCTGACCCTGAAAAACGGCCTGATAGATACCGGAAACGCCCGTCTGAAAGTGGAAGGAGAATGGGTTAACCGTCCGGCTGGCCAGCGTACGGCGCTGAAAGGTGTGCTGAGCGGCAACAAAATTAATGATGCTGCCAACTGGTTTGGTGTGAATACGCCATTGCGGGACTCTCCCTTCAGGGTTGATTACGATCTGCACTGGCAATCCGCCCCCTGGGAGCCTTCAGAGGCGACGCTGAGCGGCTTATTGAAAACCCACTTTGGTGCAGGGCAGATAGCTGATGTGAATACCGGCAGAGCGGGACAACTGCTGAGGCTGATGAGTTTTGATGCTCTGCTGCGCAAGCTCCGGCTCGATTTCAGCGATACGTTCAGCCAGGGCTTCTATTTCGACTCCATTAACGGCACGGCCTGGATTGAAAAAGGGGTGATGCGCACCGACAATCTGCTGGTGGACGGTCTTGAAGCGGATATTGCCATGAAAGGAAAGATGGACCTGGTGCAGCGGAAGATCGATATGGAAGCGGTTGTCGCGCCTGAGATTTCGGCTACGGTAGGGGTCGCCGCCGCCTTTGCCGTCAATCCTGTGGTGGGCGCAGCAGTCTTTGCTGCCAGTAAAGTTCTTGGCCCGCTCTGGAACAAAATTTCCGTGCTTCGCTATCATATTTCCGGCCCCATTGATAAACCACAAATTGATGAAGTGCTGCGTAAGCCGCGCGAAAAGAGCGCGAAGTGAATTTGACGTGACCTGCGAATTGCCTCAGGCTATAGAGATGCGATGCCAGCGATTACTGGCTCATCCAAACAGAGCGAGAATACATGAGTCTGAATCTGGTAAGTGAGCAGTTACTAACTGCGAACAATATTAATCAACAGGATCTCTTTTCCCTTCTCGGTCAGCTGTCTGAACGTAAACTGGATTATGCCGACCTCTATTTTCAATCCAGCTATCATGAATCCTGGGTGCTGGAAGACCGCATCATTAAAGATGGCTCCTGGAATATCGACCAGGGCGTGGGCGTGCGCGCCGTCAGCGGTGAGAAAACCGGTTTTGCCTATGCCGACCAGATTACGCTGAATGCCCTGACGCAAAGTGCCACGGCGGCGCGCAGCATTGTACGTGAGCAGGGAAATGGAAAATCCCATACCCTGGGCGCAGTAATGCACCGGTCGCTTTATCCCACGGCTGATCCGTTGCAGAGCCTGACTCGCGAAGAGAAAATTGCGCTGTTGCATCGCGTTGACAGCGCTGCCCGTGCCGCAGATAAGCGTGTGCAGGAAGTGAGTGCCAGCCTGAGCGGCGTTTATGAACTGATTCTGGTGGCCGCTACCGATGGAACGCTGGCGACCGATGTACGCCCTCTGGTACGCCTCTCTGTCAGCGTGCAGGTTGAGGAAAACGGTAAGCGTGAACGCGGCTCCAGCGGCGGCGGCGGCCGTTTCGGCTATGAATTTTTCCTCGCCGATGAGTCTGGCGAAATGCGCGCAGAAGCCTGGGCGCGTGAGGCGGTGCGCATGGCACTGGTGAACCTGAATGCAGTAGCAGCGCCGGCCGGCACGATCCCGGTGGTGCTGGGCGCTGGCTGGCCTGGCGTACTGCTGCATGAAGCCGTTGGGCATGGCCTTGAAGGTGACTTCAATCGTCGTGGCACCTCGGTGTTCAGCGGGCAGATGGGGCAGCTGGTGGCTTCTGAAATCTGTACCGTGGTAGATGACGGTACTATTGAAGGGCTGCGCGGTTCCCTCGCGGTAGATGATGAAGGCGTGCCGGGTCAGTATAACGTGCTGATTGAAAACGGCATTCTGAAAGGCTATATGCAGGATAAGCTGAATGCGCGGCTGATGGGCGTAAGCCCAACCGGCAACGGTCGTCGTGAATCCTACGCCCATTTACCAATGCCACGCATGACCAATACCTATATGCTGGCAGGGAAATCAACGCCGCAGGATATTATTGAAAGCGTTGAGTATGGCCTCTATGCACCCAACTTTGGCGGCGGCCAGGTGGACATCACTTCCGGTAAGTTTGTCTTCTCAACCTCTGAGGCGTACCTGATTGAGAACGGTAAAGTTACCAAACCGGTCAAAGGCGCGACCCTGATCGGTTCCGGCATTGAAGCGATGCAGCAAATTTCTATGGTCGGAAACGATCTGGCGCTGGATAAAGGCGTGGGCGTTTGCGGTAAAGAGGGGCAGAGTCTGCCGGTCGGCGTAGGTCAGCCCACCCTGAAGTTAGATAAGCTGACGGTGGGCGGCACGGCCTGATCCCACAACTTCTACCGGGAGCACTTCCCCTTTCTGTAGTGGGGACGGTTAGAGCTTTAAGCAGAAGATGAGTAACCCCTGAATAGAGCGCTTTTAGCGCTCTATTTTTTTCGCTGGTACTACTCCTGCCGCGATCCCTGATAGATATCCGCCACTTTATCAAAATACTCCGTCAGATAATTTATGCAGACTTCCACCTTCAGCGGCAGTTTATCTTTCTGCGTATAGACGGCATAGACCGGTCTTGGCGCTGAATGATAGTGCGTAAACAGAATATCCACTTTCCCGGCATTGATCTCCTCTATCACCCACATCAGAGGGAGATAGGCAATCCCGGCACCAGACACCAGCCAGCGGATCAGCGTTTGTGAATCATTGGTAGCGAAACGGCCCTGGGGTGAAAGGCGAATAGAGACCCCTTCCGGCGAAATCAGGTCAAAGTCATTGTCGGGACGAATGCTGTACTCCAGCCAGGAAAACTTACCGATATCTGCGGGGTTATCCGGGGTGCCATGCAGCGTCAGATAGCTTTTCGCTGCGCAGACCACCATGGGCATCGATCCCAGGCGTCGTGAAAACAGGCTGGAGTCCTGAAGTGCGCCTACGCGAATAAGCAGATCCAGCCCGTCAGCAATCAGGTCAGGTGCGGGGTTACCGGTCACCAGGCTTACCGTCAGTCCTGGGTACTCTTTCAGCATTTCAGCCGTCATTGTCGCCAGCACATTTTGCGCCATTGTTGAGGAGCTGCCGATGCGTAGCGCGCCAACCGGAGTGTTATTGAACGCATAAAGCTGTTCATGTACCTGCTGTGCTTCCAGCATCATGCGGCGGCAACCCTGAAAATAGATTTTTCCCGCTTCCGTTAGCCCAAGACTGCGCGTACTCCGGTTCAGCAGCTTGACCTGAAGTTCATCTTCCAGCCTGGCCACACTCTGGCTGACGGCGGAGACGCTCATTTGCAGCCGCTGTGCCGCGGCCGTAAAAGAACCCAGCTCCACTACGCGGGCAAAAACCGACATGCCTTTTAATCTGTCCATTATTAACTCTGGCTTAAAAGTGATTTAGATCACATTAGGTAGAAAACGTATAGTCAGGCGCGTTACTATAGCACCGCCGGGTTACTCTCTTGTAACTCTACTCGTCACTATGCAGGCTCATGGATACGCTATGATTCATTGAGCGCCGGTTAGGATTATCTGACAGCTTACCGTCATGAATTACCTTCAACCTGTAGATCAGCAGACCCCCTTATCAGGGAGGGAGCCTGTTGCAAGGCGTGTGCCCGGCAAGGTACTGACAAGGAAAAAAGATGAGTGTGCTTCCGGTTATTGTGATATTTGGGCTTTCGTTTCCGCCCATCTTCTTTGAAATTATAGTGTCACTGATGCTGTTCTGGCTGGTGCGTCGGCTGCTGACGCCTACCGGGATCTATGACCTGGTCTGGCATCCTGCACTGTTTAATACGGCACTCTATTGCTGCCTGTTCTACCTGGTTTCCCGATTGTTTGTCTGAGGTCTTAGTGAAAGCGCTAACAACTAAAATTGCCCGATACGCCATTACCATTATTCTGGTGATTATCGCCGTCATCGTTATCTTCCGCGCATGGGTCTTCTATACCGAATCGCCCTGGACGCGTGATGCTAAATTTACCGCTAATGTCGTGGCTATTGCCCCCGACGTCAGCGGGCTGATTTCCGATGTGCGCGTCCGTGATAACCAACTGGTGAAAAAAGACCAGGTGCTTTTTGTGGTCGATCAGCCCCGTTATCAGCAGGCGTTAGATGAAGCGGAAGCGGACGTGGCTTACTATCAGGCGCTGGTGAATGAGAAGCGGCGTGAAGCCAGCCGTCGTAATCAGCTCGGCGTTTCCGCCATGTCCCGTGAAGCAATCGAGCAGTCTAATAACGATTACCAGACTTCGGAACATCAGCTGGCGAAAGCGGTTGCCACGCGTGATACCGCTAAGCTGGATCTGGCCCGTACCGTGGTTAAAGCGCCTTCCGATGGCTGGGTCACCAACCTGAATGTCTACCGGGGAGAGTTTATTACCCGCGGCTCCACGGCGGTGGCGCTGGTTCAGCAGCATACTTTCTATGTGCTGGCCTATATGGAAGAGACCAAGCTGGAGGGCGTCCGTCCGGGTTACCGGGTTGAAATCACCCCGCTGGGCAGTAACCGGGTTCTGCACGGCACGGTAGACAGCGTTGCCGCAGGCGTAACGAACAGCAGCAGCACCATCGACAGCAAAGGCATGGCTACCATCGACTCCAACCTTGAGTGGGTGCGGCTGGCGCAGCGCGTACCGGTACGCATTCATCTGGACGAGCAGCAGGGCAATCTCTACCCGTCGGGTACCACAGCCACTGTGGTGGTAACCGGCGCCAGCGACCGTAAACCCGAAGAGATGTCGCCGATGATGAAATTGATGCATCGCCTGCGTGAGTTCGGCTAACCAGGGGCGCATTATGCAGTGGCACCGTTTGCGGTTCCCGATCAAGCTGACCTTTGCTATTTTGCTGGCTCTGCTTATCGGCTTTCACTTTAATCTGGAAACGCCTCGCTGGGCGGTGATGACCGCCTGTATCGTTGCGGGCGGCACGGCTTTTGCCGCCGGAGGCGATCCCTTTTCTGGCGCTCTGCGTCACCGTGGCATGTTACGCATTATCGGCACTTTTCTGGGCTGTATTGCGGCACTGACCATCATGATAGCTACCATTCGCGCGCCCGCTCTGATGCTGCTGCTTTGCTGTCTCTGGGCGGGATTCTGCGTCTGGCTCTCTTCACTGATCAGAGTTGAAAACTCCTATGCGCTGGGGCTGGCGGGCTATACCGCGCTGATAATCGTGGTCAGCGTGGATGCAAACGGCTCTGTTCTTCTGGCTCCGCAGTTTGCGGTAGAGCGTTGTAGCGAGATCATTATCGGCATCGTTTGTGCCATTCTGGCCGATATGCTGTTTTCTCCCCGTTCCATTAAAAACGATATCGATCGTGAAATTGATGCGCTGCTGGTCGATCAGTACAAGCTGATGCAGCTCTGCATCGCCCACGGTGACCGGGAAGAGGTGGATAAACTCTGGACAGGGCTGGTGCGCCGCACCTCCGCGCTGAACGGCATGCGCAGCAACCTGATGATGGAGTCCAGCCGCTGGCAGAAGATTGACGAGCGGATGCGGGCCTTGAATACCCTCTCGCTTACGCTGATCACGCAGGCCGCAGAAACCTATCTTATTCAGAACTCCCGCAAGGAGTATGTTCCGCCACAGTTCCACATCTTTTTTGAAAAGCCGGTTGAGAACATTGGTGATATCCACAAACGCATGAAAATCATGCGTAGGGTCATTACCCGCAGCGGCAGCAAAAACACGCCGGTGACCATCCGTAACTGGGTAGTGGCCGCCACGCGTTACCTGCTGTTGCTGAAAGGGATCCATACCAACAGCAGCATCAGCCGTATTGAACAGGAAGTGCTGAACGATGAACCTGTGGTTAAAATGCGTTCTGCCGAAACCCGGCACGCGTTGATTAACGGCATTCGTACCTTTGTGGCGACATCGGTGGGATCGCTCTTCTGGCTATGGAGCGGCTGGACTTCAGGAAGCGGAGCAATGGTGATGCTGGCAGTTATTACCGCGCTGGCTATGCGCATGCCTAATCCGCTAATGATGGCGAAAGACTTCCTCTATGGCATGGTGGTGGCTATCCCGCTAGGCTCGCTCTATTACATGGTGATCATGCCCGCTACTCAGCAAAGTATGCTGTTACTGTGCATCGCCCTTGGCGTGATGGCTTTCATCGGTGGGATACTGATCCAGCGGCGACAAATTGGTACGTTGGGTGCGTTGGTGGGGACAATCAATATCATCACGCTTGATAACCCAATGACCTTTAATGTCAGTGCATTTCTGGATAATGCGCTTGGTCAGGCGATTGGCTGTTTCCTTGCGCTGCTGGTGATCCTGCTGATCCGCGACACCTCTAAAGCGCGCACGGGGCGCATTCTGCTTAACCGCTTTATGTATGCCGCCGTCTCTGCCATGACCACCAATCAGGCCCGCCGTCGTGAAAACCATCTTCCCGCGCTCTATCAACAGCTCTTTATGCTGCTGAATATGTTCCCCGGTGACATCGATAAATTCCGTATAGCCCTGACGTTGATCATCGGACATCAACGCCTGCGGGATGCGGATATCCCGGTGAACAGCGACTTGTCGGCTTACCACAAACAGCTGCGACATACCGCCGATCGCGTGATTGCCTCCGGAACCGACTCTAAACGCCAGCACTATTTTGAACGGTTGCTGGCTGAACTGGAGGTCTACCAGGAAAAATTGCGCCATTACGAGGCGCCGCTAAGCGTGACCGAGCCGGTGCAAAGGCTGGCCTTCATGCTGAAAAAATATCAAAACACCCTGATTAAAATTTGATTCAACGCTGATACCCTCTGGTATCAGCGCTTTCCCACTCCGCACTCTCCCGCCTCAACATCTGCCAACTATACTTATTTTTATTATGTTGGTTATTCAATGAGGAGAAGACCATGAGCACCTCCACGCTACAGGACAATGCGCTATTCCAGACCGGTTACTTTGTGGGTGGTCAGTGGCTGCGCGGCACTGCAACCTTCGATGTAGTTAATCCGGCAACCGGCGAGGTTATCGCTCAGGTGGCACGAGCAGGGAAAGCGGAAACGGAACAGGCTATTAATGCAGCGGAGAAAGCCTTCCCTGCCTGGCGCGCAAAAACGGCGAAAGAGCGCAGCGAGATCCTTTATCGCTGGTATCAGCTGATGATTGAAAATAAAACCTGGCTGGGCAAGCTGATGACCGCTGAGCAGGGCAAGCCGGTTAAAGAGGCTGAAGGCGAGGTTGAGTATGCAGCCAGCTTTATTCAGTGGTTTGCTGAACAGGCTAAACGCGCAAATGGTGAAATTATTCCGCCGGCAAAAGCAGGCTCACGCATTCTGGCAACGCGTGAACCTGTAGGCGTGGTGGCGGCCATCACGCCCTGGAATTTCCCGATGGCAATGCTGACCCGTAAGCTGGGGCCAGCGCTGGCCGCAGGCTGTACCGGCATTATTAAACCCGCCAATAACACGCCGCTCTCCGCCTTTGCGCTGCTGGCGCTGGCGCAGAAAGCGGGGGTGCCGGATGGCGTCCTGAACGCTGTCGCGGGGGACACGCACGCTATCAGCGATGCCATTATGGCCAGCAAAGTGGTAAGAAAAATCTCTTTCACCGGCTCTACCGCCGTTGGCAAACTGTTGATGCGTAACGCCGCAGAAACAATGAAAAAAGTGTCGATGGAACTGGGAGGCAATGCACCCTATATCGTTTTTGAGGACGCGGATATCGATGCGGCCGTTAAGGGCGCTATTGCCAATAAATTCCGTAACGCCGGGCAGGTATGCGTCAGCGTAAACCGGTTCTTTATCCACAACAGCGTTTACGACCGCTTTGTCAGCCAGCTGGCCGAGGAGGTAAGCAAGCTCAAAGTGGGTAATGGTATGGAAGAGGGCGTCATTGTCGGGCCGCTGATTGAAGCTTCCGCAGTGGAAAAAGTGGAAGAGCACGTCAAGGATGCTGTAGCCCATGGCGGCAGGATCGTGACCGGCGGGGCACGGCATACGCTGGGCGGTAATTTCTGGCAGCCGACGGTCATTGCTGAAGCCAATGAGACTATGAAGCTCTCACGGGAAGAAACCTTTGGCCCTGTAGCCGCCTGTTTCCGTTTTGATGATGAAGAGGAGGCGATCCGTCGCGCCAATGAGACGGAATTTGGTCTGGCAGCCTATTTCTATACTCAGGATCTACAACGCGTGTTTCGTGTTTCAGCAGCGCTGGAAAGCGGCATGATTGGCATTAACGAATGTGCCGTCTCCACGGAGCTGGCGCCTTTCGGGGGCGTCAAAGAGTCCGGGCTGGGACGTGAAGGTTCGGTTTCAGGCATGGAAGAGTATCTGGAAGTCAAAGCCCTGCATATAGGGGGACTGTAACTCAACGGGCGGGTAACACCGCCCAGATGTGTGCCTCGCGGAGCGGCTAACATGAGAACAGAGTCATTTGATTTTGATGAAATTGTCGATCAGGCGCATTTTTTTCGCCAGTTCAGCCATCGTTTGGCGCTTACCGATTTGACCGTAACGGATTTAGAGGGTTTACGTGAGGTCATGAAGGCAGGCGTGCTCTCTTTTCCGCTGGAGATAATCTTTATCCATCTGGGAAAAGGTCAGAAACCACGCTATGGGGCGTTGATCCAGTTATTTGAAGAAGCTGAAGAGGAGCTGGAGGGGCAGCTCCGCTTCAGCATTCGTTAAAGGCAGTGGCAGGGTAAAAAAGGCCCCGGCAAGCGGGGCCAAAGGGTCGTCATACTGACGAGGAATATCCTGGAGGGGGTTAAAGCGGTGTCGCTTACAGGCATGCTTCGACGACATGCCCGCAAAACCGCTCTTATTTATACAGCTCAGCCGTGGCGTGGTAGTTGCCGTTATTATAGGCCTCAATCACACGGTAATGGCTGGCGCCCTGCTGTTCGGCTTTCTGAGAGAGCGCCTCACGGATAACGGTTGGCGCTCCGTCAATCCCGCTTACGCTTACGGTGCCCATGGATTGCAGATTTTGCTCAGCAGCCTGTTGGTCAGTCACGAGGTTAGCGGCGCTGGCACCGAAAGAGAGGACAGAGGCCAGACTGAGTACAGCGATAGCGAATTTAGTTTTCATTTTTCATGCTCCACAAAGTGTTGAGCGGTAACCGAAAGGGCTGCAAAGCGATTATTATTCTTGGGGTTACCGTATTGTCAGGTTAAAACGGGTCGATCGGGTTCGTTTATTTGTACAGCTCAGCAGTCGCATGGTAATTACCGTTGTTATAAGCCTCTATAACATGGTAAGCGCTGGCGCCCTGGGCATCCGCTTTATCGCTCAGCTTCTGCTTGATGTCCATGGGGGCACCTGCGACGCCGCTGACGGAAATGGTACCTACAGATTGCAGATTTTGCGCCTGATCCGCGTTGACAGATTCAGCTGCAAAAGCACCAAACGACAGGGTGGAAAGCAGGCTTAATGTGGCAATAGTGGTTTTAATGTTCATGGTTTATTCCTCGTAGTCCGTTTTTATCTTTCTGTTTAATGTGATTCTCATCACGAAAAGAAGTATAGATCTAATCACCCGAAAAATTAATAGCATGCTAATAATCTTTTGTTGTGATCCTTTACCCCATTTTCGTCTTTTAATAACTACTGGTTATAAAAGCTGCTGATAATTTCGCCTTTTCTTGTTAAATACATGTAAAAACATAGATATAGGGCAATTTAGCCTTTTGTGCGCTACTTTTTGGTTGATCACACTGTGAGACGAGAGTATCCAGTTTTTATGGCTGCATCTGCGCGGCAGAGGCAGTTCATCATGCTGGAGAAAGCGGGGACAGTTGTCAGCAAAAAGCCAGCAGGTGCTGGCTTTCATGCGAGGATAAAAAGGGGAAGGGTCAGCCAGTAGGTCTGGCTACTGCTTAGAGCTCCTGTTCGAACAGGATCAGGATGGTGTCAATCAGCTTCCTGACCGTAAAGTTTCGCGCAGGGGTAATAAAAATGGTGTCATCTCCGGCGATGGTGCCAAGAATACCTTCAGCTTTACCCAAAGAGTCAAGCATGCGCGCGATGAGCTGAGCCGCCCCCGGACTGGTGTGAATAACTATTAGCGCATCGTTATAGTCGATATCCAGCACAAGATTTTTAAGTGGGCTGGTGGTTGTCGGCACGCCCAGTTCAGCAGGCAGACAATAAACCATCTCCATTTTGGCGTTACGCGTACGCACCGCGCCAAATTTGGTCAGCATACGTGACACTTTAGACTGGTTGATATTGTCAAAACCCTCTTCCTGTAGCGCGGCCACAATTTCGCCCTGAGAGCTGAATTTCTCTTCTTTTAACAAAGCCTTAAAGGCTTTAATCAGATCTTCTTGTTTTGATGGATTACGCATAGGTGTCCGCTAAAATTCGCTGTATATAAGGAAAAGCCCAGAGGCAATAATACATTATTATGCAATTATATGAATTTTTATGCAATGCATAAGCGGGTTAATTGACCGGAGTGCCAGGCGGAGCGGCAGTTTACCAAATATTACGGATGAAAAAAATGCGTTATTCACTGCCAGGCTTGATCGAAAAGTAAACGAATTGTTATTAAAATGATGTTGTTCTGATTAGCGCTAAGGGTGTAATGTAACGCCGAAACATGTTGTCTGCAGACGGCTACGAATAGCGTTTCCCGTAATGCGGTCAATCTCACTCGCTTCAGCGTTTTCAGGCATAACGCCCGAAACCACAGGAAAGCTTTTCACGTTTGACCTTACGGGTCGTCTGTTCTTAACCCGATGGATTCACGGCACATTTCGTACACTTATAAGGAGTTCAGGATGAAAGTTGCAGTTCTCGGCGCAGCCGGCGGTATTGGCCAGGCTCTCGCACTTCTGCTTAAAACCCAGCTTCCGGCGGGTTCAGACCTTTCTCTGTATGACATTGCTCCCGTTACGCCTGGCGTTGCGGTTGACTTAAGCCATATCCCTACAGCTGTTACAATCAAAGGATTCAGCGGCGAAGACGCCAGACCCGCCCTTCAGGGTGCCGATGTGGTACTGATCTCCGCTGGCGTTGCCCGTAAACCGGGTATGGATCGCTCCGACTTGTTCAACGTCAATGCTGGCATTGTGCGTAATCTGATCGAACAAGTCGCCAGCACCTGTCCTGAAGCCTTGATTGGCGTGATCACCAATCCGGTCAACACCACGGTGGCGATTGCCGCCGAAGTGCTGAAAAAAGCCGGCGTTTACGATAAGAACAAGCTGTTTGGTGTCACGACGCTGGACATCATCCGCTCTAACACTTTTGTGGCTGAGCTGAAAGGCAAAAATCCTGCTGAGCTGGATGTCCCTGTTGTCGGCGGGCACTCCGGTGTGACCATCCTTCCGCTGCTCTCTCAGATCCCTGGCGTCAGCTTTACCGAACAGGAAGTCGCTGACCTGACCAAACGCATTCAAAACGCGGGAACGGAAGTAGTGGAAGCGAAAGCTGGCGGGGGATCTGCCACTTTATCGATGGGGCAGGCGGCCGCGAAGTTTGGTCTTTCACTGGTGCGGGCGCTGAACGGTGAGAGCAACGTGGTTGAGTGTGCTTACGTGGAAGGGGATGGCGAACATGCCCGCTTCTTCTCACAGCCGCTGCTGCTGGGTAAAAATGGGGTGGCCGAACGCAAGCCAATCGGTACGCTGAGCGCATTCGAGCAGCAGGCGCTGTCCGGCATGCTTGATACGCTGAAAAAAGATATTACCCTGGGCGAAGAGTTCGTCAAATAAGTGAGCAGAGGGCCAGCCAGCCTGGCCCTCTGTTATTGCACCGCGCTTTCCTGCTAAGTCCCCGGATATTCAAGAACCGTTACAGGCAGCGTCATTTTCCGATCGTTGCGGATAATATCCATATTAATTACCGTACCAGGCCGGATTTCAGCGACCTGATCCATGGTTTCCAGTGCGGAAATTGCCGGTTTATGGTTCACGCTGGTAATCACGTCATTGACCTGCAAGCCCGCTTTAGCGGCTGGCCCACCCTGCGCTACGTTGGTCACTACAATCCCCTGAATATGATCAAGGCCGTTGTTCTGCCCATGCATCTGCGGCACTTCGCGACCACTGATACCTATGAAGCCGCGAATAACGCGTCCATCACGGATCAGTTTATCCATAATTTTTGCCGCCAGCGCAGTAGGGATGGCAAAGCCTATGCCCTCCGGCGTTTCGCCATCGTTGCTTTTATCAAACGACAGGGTATTGATCCCCATCAGTTCCCCCAGCGAGTTGATCAGTGCGCCGCCGGAGTTGCCTTTGTTGATAGAGGCATCGGTTTGCAGGAAGTTCTGGTAGCGCGAAGGGCTTAAGCCCACGCGGCCTGTCGCACTGATTATCCCCTGGGTGACAGTCTGCCCAATGTTGTAGGGGTTGCCGATAGCCATCACCAGATCGCCAATGTGGGCAGTGCGTTTAGGGTTGATAGGGATAACGGGCAGAGCAGAGGCGGTTATTTTCAGCACAGCCAGATCGGTCAGGCTGTCTGACCCCACCAGCATCGCTTCAAAAATACGGCCATCCTGTAACGCAACGATGATCTGATCGGCATCGTTGATCACATGTTTATTGGTGAGAATATATCCCCGGCCATCCATGATCACACCGGAGCCAAGAGTACGGATCTCCAGATTATCCGCAGAGGCATTGGCACTGCGGTTATAGACATTCACCACTGCTGGCGCAGCTCTTCTCACGGCGGAGTTATAGCTGACAGGCGTCTCATCGGCGCTTTCATTCTTATGAGAGAAAAAGTCACTGCCGATCCTCAGCGCTGGCAGGGCAGCCAGCAAGAGACCCGCCACCAGCAGGCCAATAAGCACTGAACGCAAAAGTTTAGGAAACATGGCTTTACAGGGTGAGTGAATCAACTTGGGGAGGATAACATGAGTTAAGCGGACACGCAGGTGTCCGCTTCATGATTTAACGTAAAAGCAGGTAGATGTTCTCATCGCCGCGGATCACATTCAGCGCCAGCAGAGGCGGTTTAGCCTCCAGCAATTTACGCAGTGCTGCCAGATTATCCACTTTCGTCCGGTTAAGACCGACAATGACATCGCCTTTCTGTAAGCCGAACTGCTCGGCCGGAGTGGATTTTTCGACAGCGTCGATAACCACACCTTTGGTGCCGTCCTTCGCAGCGCCGTCACTTAACGTCGCGCCCTGTAGGGCTGGTGTCATCTGCTCGGCGCTGATGGCACTCTGGCTACTGGTATCAAGCTTAACGGTCACCGTCATCGGTTTGCCATCGCGTAGCAGGCCAACCTTCACATCTTTACCTGGCGCGGTGGTTCCGATTTTTACGCGTAGCGCAGCAAAACTCTCCACAGCCTTGTCATCCAGCGTGGTAATGATATCGCCAGATTTAATGCCTGCTTTCGCTGCGGCAGAGCCTGGCAACACTTCGTTGACGAAGGCGCCGCGCTGCACGTCTACGTTGAAAGCTTTCGCCATCTCACCGGTCATCTCGGTGCCCTTGATGCCCAGCTGGCCGCGTTTGACCTCGCCAAATTCAATCAGCTGCTGCGCCAGGTTCATCGCCATATTGCTGGGGATGGCAAACCCAATGCCGATATTGCCGCCAGCAGAGGAGAGGATGGCGGTATTCAGGCCAATCAGCTCACCATTAAGGTTCACCAGCGCACCGCCGGAATTTCCCCGATTAATGGCTGCATCGGTCTGAATAAAGTTTTCCAGTCCTTCCAGATTCAACCCGCTGCGCCCTAATGCAGAAACAATCCCGGAAGTTGCCGTCTGGCCTAATCCAAACGGGTTGCCGATGGCAACGGCAAAATCGCCCACTTTCAGCTGATCAGAATCTGCAATTTTAATTTGCGTCAGCCCTTTTGCGCCGCTGACCTGCACCAGCGCAATATCGGTCTGCTCATCGTGGCCGATCAGTTTGGCATCAAATTCACGTCCGTCGCTTAGCTGTATGCTGATTTTATCTGCGCCATTCACCACATGATTGTTGGTCAGCACGTAGCCTTTTTCAGCATTGATCACCACGCCAGAGGCCAGCCCTTCAAACGGCTGAGGCTGAGCATCACCCTGGACGTTGCCCTGGCCGAAGAAGCGTTTTAACGGCTCCGGGATCTCCTGAGTTTGTGTCTGCGTCCCTTCCACATGCACGCTGACCACTGCCGGCAGCACTTTCTCCAGCATCGGCGCCAGGCTTGGCAACGGTTGCCCTTCCACCTGCGCAGGCAGGGTAGCAAAAGCCTGAGGAGCAAGGGCCAGATTCAAACCAACGCTCAATGCCACTGCGCTTAAAAGTAAGGATTTTTTCTTCATCGTTACGACGCTCTCGCTACCGGTTAATGGGGAAGTTGGAAACACAACTGCCTGGATACAAGCATAAGAAAAGGGCGCGGCGCGCCCTTATAACATGGTTATTTCTGTGCAGCGCGGTCGCCGCGAAGCAATCCTGATGCGCTGTCCGGATAGTCGCGCGGCATCTGGACAGGAACCTGATCGTTATCCGCTTCAGACTCCGTCAGCTGATAAGCAAACGGGTTCTTTTCACCCGGAAGGTTAGGCAGCAGATCGTTCGAACCTTTCGCCATATGCTGATAAAGCTGGCGGTAATCCCGCGCCATGTTATCCAGCAGCTCAGCGCTCTGTGCAAAGTGGCTGGTCAGCTCTTCGCGGTAATCGGAAAGCTCCGCTTTGGTTTTTTCCAGCTCATACTGCATGCTTCGCTGTTCACGAAGCTTCCTGTTACCGAAACGCATTGCCACCGCGCCGATGATTAATCCCACTACCAACCCAATAAGCGCGTATTCCCAGGTCATAATAACTCCCGTGTTGTCGTCGTTGTTCCGTAAGGGCTACTGGCCAACGCCAGTTCACTACCTGCCACTATAACCGCTAATCTGATGGAAGTGGAATCCTGAGGCTGCATCGCTTAGTGTAGAGCGGCCTTTTTTTCGACAATCAAATACCTGGCGCACCGAATTTTTCAGGAAATGTGACTAAATTATGCAAACGCTCTCCCCTTTGACGTTGTACCAGCAGGCACTGGATAAAGGTGAATTTCAGCCTGATGATGTTCAACGTGAAGCAATGACCCGTCTGGACGGGATTTTTCAGGCCCTGACTCAGGTTGAAGCGCCCTCTGCACCCTCCGGCAAGGGGTTATTTGGCAAGCTGAATAAGCTGTTGGGTAAGGGACAAACGGAGACTCAGACACCGGCGCGCGGGCTTTATATGTGGGGCGGCGTTGGGCGGGGAAAAACCTGGCTGATGGATCTATTTTTTCAGTCAATTCCTGGTGAGCGCAAGCAGCGGTTGCATTTCCACCGGTTTATGTTGCGCGTCCATCAGGAACTGACCGAATTACAGGGCCAGAGCGATCCGTTGCAGATCGTTGCCGATCGCTTT
Organism: Erwinia magellanica; assembly: GCF_039023495.1. Taxonomy (NCBI): domain Bacteria; kingdom Pseudomonadati; phylum Pseudomonadota; class Gammaproteobacteria; order Enterobacterales; family Erwiniaceae; genus Erwinia; species Erwinia magellanica. The sequence continues at coordinate 129,408 of NZ_JBCHVC010000006.1, read as the reverse complement.
AAGAGCGAAACGGATCTGCTCTGCTTTGATGAATTTTTTGTCTCTGACATTACCGATGCGATGCTGTTGGGGACGTTGATGGAGGCGCTGTTTGCCAGAGGAATTACGCTGGTCGCCACCTCCAATATTCCGCCAGACAATCTTTACCGCAACGGTTTGCAGCGTGCCCGCTTCCTGCCCGCTATTGAGATGATCAAGCAACATTGCGACGTTATGAACGTTGACGCTGGTATTGATTACCGCCTGCGGTCGTTGACCTCTGCTCATCTGTGGATATCGCCATTAAACGATGCCACGGATAAAGAGATGGATCGCATGTTTATTGCGCTCTCCGGGCAAGCAAGAGAAGAGAAGCCGGTCCTTGAGATCAATCACCGTTCTCTCGCCACCCAGGGTGTGGCTGAGGGCGTTGTAGCGATAGATTTCCTGACGCTGTGCGGAGAGGGGCGCAGCCAGCACGACTATATTGAGCTTTCACGGCGTTTTCATACCGTATTGCTCTATAACGTACCGGTGATGATCTACAAAACAGAAGACCAGGCGAGAAGATTTCTGGCCCTGGTGGATGAGTTCTACGAACGGCATGTTAAGCTGGTGGTCTCCGCCGAAGCCTCGCTGTATGAGATTTATCAGGGCAGCAGGCTGAAGTTTGAATACCAACGCTGCGTCTCCCGTTTACAGGAGATGCAAAGCGAAGAGTACCTCCGTCTGGCACATTTGCCCTGAGGCAAGCCAGGGCGGGGGAGGGGACGCAATTATTATCAAAAAAGGGTCGCTCTTTACGGGCGACTTCTCTATAATCTTGCGACCCCACGTTACAACAAAGGTTTTTTTCCCAAAACTCTTTGTGTTCCAGTAACTCTATCCGAAGGGGTGGGCTTGCTGGTCAAGATGGTCGTGTGAGCCTCAACCGTTTATTCAAGCGTTTGGGATTTCACCAACGTGTAACTTAATTTGGGTAAGCTTTTAGATGAAAACTTTTACAGCTAAGCCAGAATCGGTCCAACGTGACTGGTTTGTTGTTGACGCAACAGGCAAAACCTTAGGTCGTTTAGCGACTGAACTGGCTCGTCGCCTGCGCGGTAAGCACAAAGCGGAATATACTCCGCACGTAGATACCGGTGATTACATTATCGTTCTTAACGCCGAAAAAGTTGCCGTAACCGGTAACAAGCGTACCGATAAGGTTTATTACCATCACACCGGCCACATCGGTGGTATCAAGCAAGCGACCTTCGAAGAGATGATTGCTCGCCGTCCTGAGCGTGTGATTGAAATCGCGGTTAAAGGCATGTTGCCAAAGGGCCCGCTGGGCCGTGCTATGTACCGTAAACTGAAAGTTTACGCGGGCAACGAGCACAACCATGCGGCGCAGCAACCGCAAGTTCTTGACATTTAATCGGGATTACAGGCAATGGCTGAGAATCAAAACTACGGCACTGGTCGCCGCAAAAGCTCTTCCGCACGCGTCTTTATTAAGCCGGGTAGCGGTAACATCGTTATCAACCAGCGTTCATTAGAACAGTACTTCGGTCGCGAAACTGCCCGCATGGTAGTTCGTCAGCCGCTGGAACTGCTGGACATGGTCGGTAAATTCGATCTGTACATCACCGTTAAAGGTGGTGGTATCTCTGGTCAGGCTGGTGCGATCCGTCACGGTATCACACGCGCTCTGATGGAGTATGACGAGTCACTGCGTTCCGAACTGCGTAAAGCAGGCTTCGTAACTCGTGATGCTCGTAAAGTTGAACGTAAGAAAGTCGGCCTGCGTAAAGCACGTCGTCGTCCTCAGTTCTCCAAACGTTAATTTGCTCTGCTTCGGCAGAAAAAATTATCGGAAAACCCGGTGCCTGCACCGGGTTTTTTCTTTTCCGCCATCGGCAAAAATGGTTGAAAACGCGACGGGCTTTACCCTTTTCCCGTCAAATCGACGTTCCCGCCCCACAAGCTGTCTAAAATCTGGTAAACTGTGTGTCACTTTGCGCCCATTAGCAGGGCATTGATGCATGAAATCCTGAGTGGATGCTGGTTCGGCTTCACATCATGCTAATGGCAATCTATTAAGCAGGTTAGTCGCCACCTGGCGGGCTTGCGCAGTAATTTTCTGGATAAACTTGGAGGTTTACATGGCTGTCGCTGCCAACAAACGTTCGGTAATGACGCTGTTTTCTGGTCCGACTGACATTTTTAGCCATCAGGTTCGTATTGTCCTGGCGGAAAAGGGTGTCAGCGTAGAGATCGAGCAGGTAGAAATGGATAGCCTGCCCCAGGATCTGATTGACCTCAACCCGTATCGCACCGTGCCCACTCTGGTGGACCGCGAGCTGACGCTGTACGAATCCCGCATCATCATGGAATACCTTGATGAGCGCTTCCCACACCCGCCACTGATGCCGGTTTACCCGGTCGCCCGTGGTGAAAGCCGTCTGATGATGCACCGTGTGGAGCAGGACTGGTACAGCCTGATGCGTAAGGTTGAAAACGGCACGGCGCAGGAAGCGGAAGCAGCGCGTAAGCAGCTGCGTGAAGAGCTGCTGGCAATCGCACCACTGTTTGCCCGCACGCCGTTTTTTATGAGCGAAGAGTTCAGCCTGGTAGACTGCTATCTGGCTCCGCTCCTGTGGCGTCTGCCGCAGATGGGTATTGACCTGATCGGAGCGGGTTCCAAAGAGTTGAAAGGCTATATGACACGTGTCTTTGAGCGTGATTCCTTCCTGGCTTCCCTGACGGAAGCGGAACGTGAAATGCGCCTGCAAACACGGGGCTGATTACGATGGAAATGTCGCAACTTACCGCTCGTCGTCCCTATCTGCTGCGGGCGTTCTATGACTGGCTGCTGGATAACCAGCTTACCCCGCATCTGGTTGTAGATATCAATCTGCCAGGCGTGATGGTACCCCTGGAATATGCCCGCGATGGTCAGATCGTACTGAACATCGCGCCGCGGGCCGTGGGCAACCTGGAACTGGGCAATGATGAGGTCACTTTCAACGCCCGTTTTGGCGGTGTTCCTCGTCAGGTAACGGTACCGCTGGCGGCAGTAATGGCGATATACGCGCGTGAAAACGGCGCAGGCACAATGTTTGAGCCTGAGCCAGTGTATGAAGAGGCCGGGGAGTATAACCCGGACGCTGAGCAGAACGGCACGCCAGAGACGGTTATGTCCGTAATTGATGGCGACCGCCCGGATGACAGCGTACATAACGATGAAGATAATCCGGACGACGAGCCGCCTCCGCGCGGTGGCCGACCGGCATTACGCGTTGTGAAATAAAAAACGGGCCTTTCGGCCCGTTTTTTTGTCTCTGACTGGCTGACCCGCAATTACCCGTCAGCCAGAGCGAGATTAATAGACGTCGCGCAGATAGCGCTTCTCTTTCTTCAGCTGGTCAACATAGTCAGCCGCACGCTCAGCAGACATCCCGCCAAACTGCATAATCACCTGATAGAGTGCTTTATCCACATCTTTTGCCATGCGCGAAGCATCGCCGCAAACGTAGAAATAGCCACCCTGTTCAAGCCAGGCAAACAGCTCTGCACCCTGTTCCATCATGCGATGCTGCACATAGATTTTACTGGACTGATCGCGGGAAAAGGCGAGATCCAGATGGGTCAACAGGCCGCTTTCCTTCCAGGCCAGCAGCTCATCCCGATAGATAAAGTCATGTTCCTGATGTTGATCGCCAAAGAACAGCCAGTTTTTACCGGTTGCCCCAACGCTCTGGCGCTCTTGCAGGAAGGCACGGAAGGGGGCTATCCCTGTACCAGGGCCAACCATGATCAGCGGCGCTTCACCGTTGGCAGGCACACGGAAGGATTTGTTCGGTGAAATAAAGATAGCAGGCTTTTCACCCCGTCCTACGCGCTCGGCCAGGTAGGCAGAGCAGACGCCGCTGCGTACACGGCCTGTGCTCTGATAACGCAGCGTAGCGATGGTCAGATGCACCTGATTCGGATGCGCTTTCGAACTGGAAGAGATGGAGTAAGCACGGTGCTGTAACGGACGCAGCAGGGCCACAAACTCAGGAATGCTCAGCGAACGCGTCAGCTCAAGTTGCAGCAGATCCAGCGTGTCTTTACCCCACAGCCAGACGCCCAGCGCCTCTTTATCATCATGCTGTAGTACGTGGCGCAGTTCCTGATTCGTGGTGTTCTGACCAACCCATTCAATCAGCTTGCGGGAAGGCTCAGAAATCTCGAACTGATAGGTCAGCAGGTCGCCCAGGCTTCTGTCGAAGCCAGAAACCGGCGTCTCATAGTCTGAGTTCAGCTGCTTCAGCAGTAAAGAGACCAGCGAGGGATCGTTAACCGGGATCACCCCCAGCGCATCGCCAGCTTCATACTTCAGGCCACTGTCCGTTAAATCGAATTCAAAGTGGCGAATATCTTTGCCGGAGTTAGCCCCCGACAGGCGCTTGTTGGTGATCAGCGCGGCCGCATAAGGATTCTGCTTGTTGCTGCCAGGGATAACCGGCGCTTCCGGCAAGTTTTCCAGCGCCGTACCGCTGCTGCCCGCGCTGGCGGCAAACTGCGGCATGGAGGTGGCAATCCACTGATTGGATGGCTCTTCGTAATCGATATCGCAGTCGATACGATCGCTGACGCGTTTTGCGCCCAGCTGCTCCAGCCGCATATCGATGAATTTGCCCGCCTGGCAGAAGCCATCATAGCCGGTATCACCAATGGCCAGCACGGCGAAGTGCATCTGCTCCAGACGTGGCGCGGTGCTGGCAGAAATGGCCTGCCAGAAGAGCTGCGCATTGTCAGGCATTTCGCCTTCACCGTAGGTGGAGGTAATAATCAGCACGTGACGCATGGTGGCAAAGACTTCAATATCCACTTCACCCAGGCCCTGAACCACAGGCACCAGACCCTGCGCGCGGGCAGCTTTGGCTGCACTCTGCGCCAGGGCTTCTGCATTGCCGGTCTGAGAACCAAACAGAATATGCAGCTGAGTCGTGGCCGCCGCCGTGGTTCCGGCAACCTGTTTATTGTCTTCCAGCACCAGCAGGCGCGAGTGCAGCCCGGCGAGAAACCCCGCCAGCCAGTATTTCTGGTCGCCATTAAAAGGCGCATCTTCAGGAATGTAAGGAATTTTCATCGGTTATCTGTACTCAATCCCGTTTCATCATAGTCAGTCAAAGGGGGCGAACCGTCAGGATAATTTCCCGACGGCAGCAGCGATCTCTGGCAGAGCGGCTCGCGCAAACAGCTCTTCAAAATCAGGCAGTCCACCCAGCACTTCTCTGTTCCGCGCATCCTGATACATGATCCAGCCGTAAGTTGCCAGGCTGTCCATAGAACGGATGTTTCGCTGCGTCAGGGCCGCCTTGTAATCGGCCATGCGTTTCGCTGCGATGAGGCAGGCCAGCTCATCATCACTGTAATTTTCAATCGCTGAGCGTGCATGACGCTGCAATTTAGCAATCAGCGAGAAGTCTTCTGTCATCAACAGATTACGTACCGCTTTTTCTACCGCTGCATCTTCTACCGGCGTTCCTTTCGGCAAGCGAGAGAGCGCCAGCTGCTGAGCGAAGCTGAGAACGGTGTAGTTGTTGAGCAACACAAACATCTCTTGCGTGTCCGTTGCGCCATAAGCCGGGACCGCACCGTTAGCGATAGATTTTTTCAACCGCCACGCCGTCTTGAATTTTGTTACCTGATGGCCTGCCAGCGCAGTGGAAAGCTCTTCCAGCAGATCCTTGCGGCTTTTCGCCTTCAGAATTTCGGCGCTCTCCTGATAGAGCAACAGTGAACGCGGCATGACATAGACAAAGTGTTGGCACTCGGTTTCCCAGTGCTCAAGCAGCCAGGCCGCACGAGGTGACTGGGTCGCTTCCAGATGCCAGTTCAGCATCGCCAGCACCGCCTCTTTGTGCACGCGCGCCATTTCGTTATCGTCACTAATGGAGCCGAACAGTACGGAATCCCCGGCGGCCGAAGCTGCCAGCGTGCCATACGGGTCGTACTGGTAGGCGAAGCCACCGCTCATGCCGTTGCCGAAACCAGTACCGTAAGTGCCCAGGTTAAGAATGGCGCCATTGGTCATGTATTCACAGCAGAAATCGCCGACGCCTTCCACAACTGCTGTGGCGCCAGAGTTACGTACCGCAAAACGGTCGCCCGCCTGGCCCTGCACAAACAGACGGCCACCGGTCGCGCCAAACAGAGCGAAGTTACCAATCAGCACGTTGCCTTCAGCATCCTGCGAGCCGCCGCCAGGTGAGGTCACTACAATTTCGCCACCACACTGCCCTTTGCCTACGCCGTCGTTGCAGGTACCGGTGTGCTTCATCTGCATTCCGTCGTTGCAGAACACGCCGTAGGACTGACCCGCAGAGCCAGAAGTGGTGATGTTTACCGTGGCAGGCGCGAGATAGTGGCGCCCACGATCGTCGCGCAGCACTGCCGGGATGTTCGCCAGCTGCTCTGTTTTTAACTCATGGTTCAGCAGACGTTCAATATCAATGGCCAGCTGACCGCCCACGCTCTTGTTACGGTTGTTCAGAACAATACCGTTGCCGAACTGAATAGCCGTTTTACCCTGATCGACCAGCTCCAGTTTCAGCTGTTCTAACCAGCAATTATCCAGTTCAAAATCTTTTTCCAGATAAACCGGATGGGCGATTTTCAACTCAGGTACCACGGTGAGCATGGCACGGAAATCGAGCTTGCCGACTTCCAGTGGATGATCCATCAGGTGCAGCAAATCGGAGCGACCGCGCGCTTCACGCAGCGAGCGTAAGCCCAGGCGAGCAAGGATCTCACGCACGTCGTGCGCCACGTTGATAAAGTACTGCGCCAGCTGACGCGGATCGCCATCAAAGGCTTCGGCGTTAGTGGTCAGGCCTGCCGGGCACTTCACGTTACAGTTTTTCGCCATCACGCATTTCAGCATCATCAGCGCAGTGGTGCCGAATTCAAAGCTGTCTCCGCCCAGCAGCGCTGATTTCACCACGTCGCTACCGGTTTGCTGAGCACCTGAACAGCGCAGAAGCACTTTTTCACGCAGTCCATTGGCACAGAGCGCCTGGTGAACTTCCGCAATACCGATTTCAGCAACACGCCCGGTGTATTTCAGGCTGGTGACGGAAGCCGCACCGGTGCCGCCGGTATTACCCGCGACGTTTATCACATCGGCGCCCGCTTTGGCTACGCCGACGGCGATGGTGCCTATCCCTTCTGAAGAGACCAGCTTCACGATAACGCGTACGCGGGCCGCTTTACAGTCGTGGATCAGCTGAGCCAAATCCTCGATGGAGTAGGTGTCGTGGTGCGGAGGAGGAGAAACCAGCTCCACGCCAGGCGTACCGCCACGAGCCGCGGCGATCTCAACCGTGACTTTCGCCGCAGGAAGCTGCCCGCCTTCACCCGGTTTCGCGCCCTGACCAATTTTAATCTCCAGCTCTTCCAGCATCGGGTCGGCCAGATAAGCAGCCCAGACGCCAAAACGACCGGATGCGAGCTGTTTGATGCGGGAGGCACGAATGGTGCCGTGGCGCGAGTAGTGCTCGCCGCCTTCGCCACAGTTACTCATGCCGCCAACCATATTCGTCCCGTGCGCTACCGCTTCGTGAGCCGGCGCTACCAGTGCGCCGTGGCTCATCGCGCCAGAGGCAAAGGTGCGGGTGATCTCGCTGGCCGGCTGGATCTCATTCAGCGGCAGAGAGGGGGCTGAGGTAAAGATGCGTGACAGATACTCCGCCGCTTTACCTGTTGCGGCCAGGTGCAGTGCACCGGTGACGATTTCACTGTCGCCGATTTCGTCGTTGAAGCGGGTTTTCAGCGCGCTGAACAGCGCCGCCAGACGCTCTTTTTCCGGCTTCAGGCCAACAATGGTGTCGGTCAGACGCAGGGTAAAGTAGCCTTCGCGGCCTTCCATTGCTTCACACACCAGTCCACGGGTAGCAAACCCATTGTTGGTGAGCGAATAGCGACCCAGCTTGCGGGCAAATTCGGCCTGGCTGTCCACATGGGTCAGGTCGGCAGGAAATGCCAGGATATCGCGCAACGCCGCCGGACGACGTTTACGCTCCTGATTCATCAGGCTGGAGAATTCACGGTAATCGGGCGTGATAGTAAAGTTATCGATCACGTCGTTCGGGATGCGCTCAAAGCTGCTGTCTGCAAAAGAGTCAGGCTTGATGTTAAATGCATTATCCAGCTTAGCCAGCGTCAGCAGACGAATGAACTGATCTTCATCGCGTGGCTTGTCTGCAAAGCGAACAGGCTGCTCGGTCATGTCGATAAAGGTTCTTACGGCAATGGTGCCGTAAGAGTGTCCCGCACCTTCAGCGCGCTCTTTAAACAGGCCCAGCAACGGCACTTCAGCTTCACCCTGAATCTTCAGCGAGCTTTGATGCCAGTCTACGGCCATCTGAGCGATGGTGGCAAAGCCTGCGCCGCCTACTGGCGTTTTGATATTCGGGAAATATTTCTTCAGTACGCGATCTTCAGTATTCAGGAAGTTCGGCTCGAAGAATTCGCCACAGCTGTAGCTTTCTACGGTACAGAGGCCCACTTTACCCATGGTTTTCATCAGCGCTTTTTCCGCTGCTTTGGCATAGCGTTTAAAGGCTTTGTTACCTTCCTCGCCCTCACCGAATTTCTCTTCGGCACGCATCTGCACACCCAGCGGGTAAATTGCCGAAGCACCAAAGCCCAGCGCTGCTGCAATATGGTGGGAAGAGATGCTCTGACCGCTTTCGACGACCAGAGAGACATCAAGGCGCAACCCTTCCTGCACCAGACGCTGGTTGATAGCAGAAACCACCAGCAGCATCGGAATAGCGGCGCGGGTAGAGGAGATATGGCGGTCAGTCAGAACGGCGATACCGCCCTGCTCACGGGCAAAGTCCACCACCTGCTGGGCAAGATCGTCAATCGCTTTTTCCAGCGCATCCGCGTTATCGAGGCGGTTTTGCGGTTCGGTTCCCGTCACCGGTGTATAGAGCATGTCAAAGCGAGCGTAAGGCGCCACGCTCTGTTCACGCAGTTGCAGCATATCCAGGTGGGTCAGGATTGGCGTAGGCACGATGATCTGACGGCCTTTGCTTCTGCCCAAATGCGGTTTAGCGCCCAGCGCTACCCGCAGCGTCATGCCGTCAACTTCACGGATAGAGTCTAATGGTGGGTTCGTTACCTGGGCGAAGCGCTGAGAGAAGTAGTGCGCCATGCCGCCTTCATGATCGGACAAGCCGTTAATGGCGTTGCCATAACCCATTGCCGAAATCTTCTCAGCGCCGGTATTCAGCATCGGGTCCATCATGAACTTGAAGCTTTCCTGGTTATAGTAGTACGCCACGAAACGCTGATACGTTTTCAGGTCGCCGCTGTAGCGCAGCGGTGATCCCTGCTGCTCTGCCGGGATCACCGGGAGATCCTGCAACGTTACGCGAGACTGCGCCAGCAGCGCCGGGTAATCTTTCTCTGCCGCCAGCTTCTCCAGCGCTTCAAGCGTGGTGTAGCTGCGTTTCTCACTGTGATCGTAATAGAGCATGCCGCCCGCTTCGATACGGCCACGGCGCAACACGCTTTCCGGTGGGAAGGCGATCTGGCCCGCTTCAGACATGGCACCAATATACTCAGCGGTTTCTACAGAGCGCAGAGGACGCAGGCCCAGACGGTCCAGGCGCGCGCCAATGATCTCACCATTGCCGAAAATCAGCGCGGCAGGGCCATCGTTCTTCTCTTCGTACAGGGAGAAGTACTCCAGCATGGCGCGAACTTCAGTGGACAAGGAGTGATCGTTTTCCCAGGCTGGCGGCATCATGGAGACAACGGCATTAATCAGATCGAGGTTGTCCTCCATCAGGCGGCTGTGAATGCTCTGATCCAGACGAGAGCTGTCGGACTGTCCTTTAGGGCGCACGATATTTTTACCGCGCGCCAGCGCCAGCGCAGATTCTGCAATGCGGTTTTTACGATCGGTATTCAGTTCACCGTTATGCGCCATCAGCCGGAAAGGCTGGGCCATGGTGGTGTGCGGATCGGTATTGGTAGAGAAACGGGTATGGAAGAACAGCCCGCGCACCTTGTGATCTCTGTCGGTCAGATCTTTGAAGTAAGGGATCACTTCATTGGAATTCAGGCGGGCTTTCAGAACCTGCGTGCGCGAAGAGAGCGAAAGCGGATAGAGGCCGCCAAACTGGCTTTCGGTAAAAGCACGCGCTTCAATGTCCAGCAGGGCGCGGTAGATGCGTTTTTCAAAGTCGTTCTGGTCCTGCACATCCTGCGGGGCAGCAAACACCCATTGCACGATTGGCAGCTGGAAGGAGAGGGCGGCAGGCCGCAGCACGCTGGCATCCAGCGGCAGATCGCGTTTCAGCAACAGCGCTAAATCGTAAGCAGCTAAGGTCTCTTCTACCAGACGCTCGGCGTTGGCGCGCAGCTCAACATCTTTAGGCACAAAGAAGTTGCCCACGCCAAACTGGCCTGACTCCAGCGGCTGGCCGGTAATTTTGCGGAAGAAGTGTAAAGAGAGGTCCACGTTGACGCCAGCGCCATCACCCACGCCTTCCGCCGACATACCCCCGCGATGAGGTACCGTGCACAGGGCACTGTGTGCCATCTGAAGTATCTCATGGGTCTGCTCGCCGTCCTTACGCGTGATAAAACCTACGCCACAGCTGTCGCTGCCTTTGGTCGGGTCGTACAAGCCATAGGGAAAAGGTTTTGTGTTGGACATTGGGGGCCTCCTCAACTTCTTTTTGACATTACCTATAGAGTTTCAATCACAGTAAGCTTCTGGTATGTGCCAGGCTCTGTATCATTTTCCTGACCGCTAAACGCGGACGCCGTTACCCCGAGCACTCCTCCAGACTTTTTTATCTTGTTCCTGAAGGGGGAGCTGCTCTTACATTTCCGGGTCTCTTGATATGGAGATAACTTGCATCACGAGGGAGTCTTCTTGCTGCATAGATATGCCGAGACACTGGCCCGTTAGGAAAGCTTCCAGCGGATTTCCAACTTATCGGGAAAGCGTACTAAGGTCAAATAGCGCTCTTAAGGGCGCTTTTAGGGTGTTAACCTGCACTATCTTACTGATATGTAAGGTTTTGTAAGGCTTTTTAATGGTGGGGATTTGATGGCAAAGTCCGCAATAAGTGTGAGCTGTCTCACTGTAGTGCAGCAGCCAAATCTCTGCACCATGCTGGTGCCAGGGATATTGGTAGCAGATTGTTCTGACAATCCTTGCTGATTTACTTAAATATACTGTTTTTAAACTTGTCACCTATTTGAATTAAACAACTGTGCGTCATTAGTAAAATTAATTACCGCAGGGGTGATTAAATTTCCGCTAAACATGAATTTTTATTCGTTAACGAGGCAGGGCTGGCCCGGGTAAAGCATGCTATCGCATTGAGCCGACGTGACCCGGCAGCAAAAAGGGTCAGATAAATGACTTACAGATTATGCAGTCAGAATAATGAGTCAGCCCTTTTACCACAGGAAAATGACAGCATTATTAAAGGAAATAAAAAGGTTGGTTTCTTCCGGGATCTAAGCGGTAAATCCAGACAGCGCACAGCCTGAACAGATATTACCCATCAAACGCAGAATCCGATCTCTGCGCCTGCCTGACGTAGCGCATTCTTCTCTGTTTATTAAAAGTCCGGATGAAACAGGAGGTCTGTGCCAGGCAAATGAGGGGGAGTCAGGCGCCGCCCACTTCCTCCCGATGCCCGCTCTTACAAAGCAGCGAGTGCTTAAGCAGGCAATTTCGGCTGCCGCTGCACCATGCTGGTGCGATTAAAGCGTGAACGGTTGCGTGGGTCGCGGAGGCTTTTACGGTATGATTGAACGATCGGGCTGGAAGGAACCTTTTATGAAACAAATTCGTCTGTTGGCACAATATTACGTCGATTTAATGGTGAAGTTAGGGCTGGTACGCTTCTCTCTGCTGCTGGCTTCTGCGCTTGTGGTTCTGGCGATGATCGTCCAGATGGCGGTGACGATGGTGCTGCGTGGCCATGTTGAAAGTATTGATATGGTCCGCTCGGTGTTCTTTGGCTTGCTGATCACCCCCTGGGCGGTCTACTTCCTCTCTGTGGTGGTTGAACAGCTTGAGGAGTCCCGGCAGCGCTTATCCCGGCTGGTGGATAAGCTTGAAGAGATGCGCCACCGCGATCTTGAGCTTAATCAGCAGATGAAGGAAAACATCACCCAGCTGAATCAGGAAATAGCCGACCGTATTAAAGCGGAAGAGGCGCGTTTGCAGGTTATGGCTAAGCTGAAGGAAGAGATGGCGAGGCGTGAAGAAGCGCAAATCGAACTTGAACAACAATCCTCCTTTCTGCGTTCGTTTCTTGATGCCTCTCCCGACCTGGTATTCTATCGCAACATCGATCAGCAATTTTCCGGCTGCAATCGCGCAATGGAACTGCTTACGGGCAAAAGTGAAAAGCAGCTGATTGGCCTGACGCCGCGAGATGTTTATGACAATGATGCCGCCTCTAAGGTTTTAGAAACCGATGACAAAGTGTTCCGCCATAACGTCTCGCTCACCTACGAGCAGTGGTTGCAGTATCCCGATGGGCGTAAAGCCTGCTTTGAGATCCGTAAAGTCCCCTATTACGACCGTATTGGTAAACGCAGCGGGCTGATGGGCTTTGGGCGCGATATAACGGAGCGTAAGCGCTACCAGGACGCTTTAGAGAACGCCAGCAGGGAGAAGACCACTTTTATCTCCACAATCAGCCACGAGCTTCGTACGCCGCTTAATGGCATCGTGGGATTAAGCCGCATTCTGCTGGATACTGCCCTGAACAAGGAGCAGCTTAATTATCTGAAAACGATCCACGTTTCCGCCATCACGCTGGGCAATATTTTCAATGACGTGATCGAAATGGACAAAATTGAACGGCGTAAAGTTCAGCTCGATATCCAGCCTGTCGACTTCACCGGTTTCATTACCGATCTGGAAAACCTCTCCGGCTTGCTGGTTCAACCTAAAGGGTTGAAGTTTGTGCTGGAACCCGAGCTTCCTCTTCCACACCAAATCATGACCGACGGTACCAGGCTGCGACAGATCCTGTGGAACCTTATTGGCAACGCGGTGAAGTTCACCCAGCAGGGCAGCATCATTGTCCGTGTGGCTTATCAGGGGGAAAGCTTCCTGCGGTTTGAAGTGGAAGACTCCGGCATGGGGATACCCCAGGATGAGCAGGATAAAATTTTCGCTATGTATTACCAGGTGAAGGACCAGCGGGGTGGAAAACCCGCAACAGGAACCGGAATTGGTCTGGCGGTCTCCCGTCGTCTTGCGCAGAGCATGGGAGGAGATATCAGCGTGCATAGCGCACCGGGTAAAGGCTCCTGCTTTACGCTGACGGTGAATGCGCCGCGTATTGAGGAAGCTCCTGAAGAAGCGCAGCCCGCCGAGGATCTTCCGCTTCCTGCGCTACACGTGCTGCTGGTGGAGGATATTGAGCTGAACGTCGTGGTCGCACGTTCGGTGCTTGAGAAGCTTGGCAACAGCGTGGAAGTGGCCATGACGGGTGAGGAAGCCCTTAAACTCTTTGACCCGGAAGAGTTTGACCTGGTGCTACTGGATATTCAGCTGCCCGATATGACAGGCCTGGATGTGGCGAGGGAGATCCACCAGCGTTATGCCGGTTGTCATCTGCCGCCGCTGGTAGCCCTGACCGCCAACGTGCTGAAGGATAAAAAAGAGTATCTGGATGCAGGAATGGATGATGTGTTGAGTAAACCGCTGGCGGTGCCCGCCCTGACGGCCATCATCAAAAAGTATTGGGATTTTCAGCAGGAAGATGACGAGGAGCGAAAAGTGGACGAGAAGAAACTGGGGCTGTTGGATGTGGCGATGCTGGAACAGTATATCGAACTGGTTGGCCCCCAGCTTATTCATCAAAGTCTGGAGATGTTTGAACAGATGATGCCCGGCTACCTTGAAGTGCTGGACTCTAATATGATGGCGCGCGACCAGAAAGGGATTGCGGAAGAGGGGCATAAAATCAAAGGGGCAGCAGGATCGGTCGGGCTGGTGCATTTGCAGCAGTTAGCCAAGCAGATCCAAAGCCCTGAACTGCCGGCCTGGTGGGACAATGTGCAGGAGTGGATCGATGAGCTGAAACAGGAATGGCGTAATGATGTGGCGGTGTTACGGGAATGGGTTTCGGAAGCTGGAAAAAAATGACCCCGACCGAAGCCGGGGTGCGCGAATACTGCGCCAACACCAGGGAAAAGGGTAACCTGCGCTATTCTGAGAAGAAGAGTTTAAAAGCACAGGCGCGGTATTGGGTAAAACGCTCAGGAAGTACCTTAGCAAATCCTGCATCACCTGTTACCAGATTCATTAAAATGTGTGATGTTGAGCAGCGATTTCAGACAGAAAACATTAATTTGATAACACAGTCAAGCGGGAAATGATTTTTCACGCATTATTGTCTGTTTTTTGCACAAATAGCACAGCTTTTTCGGCATATTCTGTGACCGCTCACGCAGGAAGAAGTCGCAGGCGCTAGCAGGGATGCTAATAAAATTTGCCATAAATCCGCAAAGTTTAACTGATTGTATAACATATTCTTTTTGTGAGATTAGGGTCTCGCCTCACTCTGGCTCTGCGGGGCCACCCTGATAAGGGTGTACACAAGGTAAGACCGATTGATCCGGGCTTTTTCAACGGCTTTAGCAATCGGGACAGATCAGCAGTGAAAAGGGCCTGTGAAAAGGCTGGGTGAAGATTCTCAACAGGTTTCCTGCCTGTTAAGATGAATTTTGCAGAAGCTTAGGCAAGGAACTTATAAGCAATGTAAACCATTCATTTTCACCTTTGCCCTCTGATATTCGCTTTGCAGTAACGCGGCAAAGAGGTTCGTTTTGTGCATGGAACCGATTCCGTAAGCGCGGAAGTGGTTGAAGCAGATAGAACATTTAGGATTAAGCCGGGGATTAAACTGGCTGACCGCTATTTACAGCGTTCTTCTGCTGAGGTTACTGGTTGAAAAAGCAGGTGGGTTCAGACCGCTTCTCTGACAGGAATTGATAAGATAGTTATGGATATTATTGTATGAAAGGGTCTCAAAAAAAGGGGTTTCATCGTCTTAAATCCTGGGGTTTACGGGCTGTATTTACTCTGGTGGGCTTATGGATAGCGGGAATTGTTCTTTTCTCTTTTCTCCCGGTTCCCTTTTCGGCGGTGATGGCTCAAAAGCAGGCAGGCGCGTGGCTAAGGGGCGATTTCGGTTATGTCGCCCACTCCGACTGGGTGGGTATGGACGATATCTCACCCTGGATGCCGCTCGCTGTAATCGCCTCGGAAGACCAGAAGTTTCCTGATCACTGGGGCTTTGATGTCCAGGCCATTCAGTCCGTACTGGACAGTGAGGGAGGCGGGCGGATCCGGGGAGCTTCCACGCTTTCTCAGCAAACGGCCAAGAATCTCTTTTTATGGGATGGAAGAAGCTGGGTGCGGAAAGGGCTGGAAGCGGGATTAACCGTGGGTATTGAAACGGTATGGACGAAAAGGCGTATCCTGACGGTTTATCTCAACGTTGCAGAATTTGGTGAAGGCGTCTTTGGCGTGGAAGCCGCTGCGCAGCGCTACTTCCATAAACCGGCAAGCCGGTTAACGATGTCAGAAGCGGCGTTGCTGGCGGCAGTGTTGCCCAACCCCATTCGCTTCAGGGCCAGCGCGCCCTCAGGTTATGTTCGCCAGCGGCAGCAGTGGATACTGCGGCAGATGCGGCAGCTTGGAGGAGAAGGCTTCTTGCGTCAGCATAAGCTGAAGTAGGCCGGGTGCCACAGGCATGATGTACGCCTCATGCCTGTTCAGGCCATCACTCTTCGTCAAAGCCGGCGTTAAACAATTCAATAACCGCTTTTAGCGCCTGCTCTTCCTCAGGACCTGAAGCTTCAATTTCAATATGCCCTCCCTTTGCCGAATCCAGCATCAGTAAGGCGATAACGCTGCTGGCTTCCGCCTCGGTGCCGCTTTCGTTTCTCAGCAGCACTTCGGCATCAAAGCTTTGTACCAGCTCAAACAATTTCATTGCCGGGCGCGCATGCATTCCCAGCTTATTTTGGATCTCTACAGTTTGCCTGACGGTCATTTGCGTTTTTCCAGCGTACGATGGCGGGATTGCACATTTTTTCCACGTGAGCGGAAGTAGTCAGCCAGCTGCTCGGCAATATAAACAGAACGGTGTTTACCGCCGGTACAACCGATAGCTACGGTAAGATAGCTGCGGTTATTGGTTTCCAGCATTGGCAGCCACAACTCAAGATAGCTTCGCGTCTGGTAGATAAAGTTATGGACTTCAGTGTGACGATCCAAAAAAGCGGCCACGGGGCGATCCAAACCCGTCATGGGACGCAGTTTAGGATCCCAGTGCGGGTTCGGCAGAAAGCGAACGTCAAACACATAGTCAGCATCAATAGGGATGCCGTGCTTAAAGCCAAAAGATTCAAACACCATGGTCAGCTCACGCTCTCGTTTACCCAGTAAACGCGTGCGCAGCATCTCAGCCAGCTCATGTACTGACATCTCTGAAGTATCAACAATCAGATCCGCTCGCGAGCGTAAGGGTTCGAGCAGATCGCTCTCTTCATCGATGGCACTTTCCAGCGAGAGATTTTTGCTGGAAAGGGGATGCAGGCGGCGCGTGTCGCTGTAACGGCGGATTAACGTGTTGCGATCGGCGTCGAGAAACAGCAGCTGAGGTGAAAAGCTCTCCGGCAGGCTGGTCAGCGCTTTCTCAAAAATTTCTGGTGACTCAGGCATGTTGCGCACGTCGATGCTGACCGCCGCAGAGATATTTCTGTCTGCCAGAGAGTTCGCCAGCTCAGGGAGTAAAACTACGGGTAAGTTATCCACGCAGTAAAAGCCCATGTCCTCCAGCGCTCTTAAGGCGACAGACTTACCCGAACCCGATCGACCGCTGACAATCATCAGCACCATGACTCTTTCTCCCGATTTTGCCTGTTCGCAGGCTTTTCATCCGGCACCCGTGTCGGCCAGAGGCTTCCAGGAGCCGGTATCAGCCAGCCTGGTGGCATCAGTGGCTCTCTTCAGGGCTTTCCGCCATGATTTCGTAAAGTTCTTCATCCGTCTGTGCCGCACGTAAGCGGCGGCAGATGGTTTTATCCGCCAGACGTTTAGCCACCAGCGAAAGCGTGTGCAGATGGGTTTTGCACTGATCGGCAGGCACCAGTAAGGCAAAAAGCAGATCCACTGGTTGATTATCAATAGCATCAAAAGCAATGGGCTGATCCAGGCGAATAAAAACGCCCACCGCACGCAGGGTATCTTCAACCAGCTTGCCGTGCGGAATGGCAATGCCATTCCCAATGCCGGTACTTCCCATGCGTTCACGAGTCAGAATCGCTTCAAAGATGGTCTGGTGCGGAAGGTTCAGCTGCTTAGCCGCCAGTTCACTGATGATTTCCAGCGCCCGCTTTTTACTCTGGCAATGTACGCCGCTGCGGGTGCAGGAGACGCTCAGGACCGAGCTCAGTTCCAGTGTTAATTCATTGTTCATCATAGTTTCACTTACGTGTTCACTTCTGCCTGGCAAAATGACTTAGCCTCTTTGCCACCCCAAAAGGGGGGAGGGAGCTAAGGCACGGCCGATTGATTAACGGCCCGCACCTGAAAGGAAGCGAGCCGGCTATCATACGTCACCACTTACCCTTAGATAAGGGTGACGAAGAAATAATCAATGTTTGAGTGAAATTTAGTGCTGCTTCAGCTTGTCTTTGTGTTTATTAAGTTGGCGCGTCAGCTTATCCAGCAGGCCGTCGATCGCCGCGTACATATCTTTTTCTTCCGAGGTGGCATGCAACTCACCGCCATTCACATGCAGCGTAGCATCCGCTATCTGCGTGACTTTTTCGACCTTCAGAACAATGTAGACCTGGTTAATATGGTCAAAATATTGCTCCAGCTTGGCAAATTTAGTGGTGACAAAATCCCGTAAAGGTTCAGTGATTTCCACGTTATGGCCAGTGATATTGAGTTGCATATGCTCTTCCTTATCTGTTCGTTCAGACCAGCTGTTTACGCTGGTTTGAGGGCGGGATGGATAAAGACTCTCGGTACTTCGCGACGGTTCGGCGCGCCACCATGATCCCCTGATCGGAAAGCAGTGTGGTGAGCTTACTGTCACTCAGAGGTTTGGCGGGATTCTCCGCCGAGATTAATTTTTTCACCAATGCACGGATTGCCGTGGAGGACGCTTCGCCTCCTCCCTCGGTATTGACGTGGCTGGAGAAAAAATACTTCAGTTCAAAAATACCGCGTGGACTGTGCAGATACTTCTGCGTGGTCACGCGGGAAATCGTGGACTCATGCATCTCCACAGCGCTGGCAATATCGGCCAGCACCATCGGGCGCATAAATTCTTCGCCCTGTTCGAAAAAGGCCTGCTGCTGATCGACGATACAACGTGTGACTTTCAGCAGCGTATCGTTTCGGCTTTCCAGACTTTTAATCAGCCATTTGGCTTCCTGCAAATTACTGCGAATAAACTGGCTGTCGCTGTCATTGCGGGTCGTCCCGCTAAGCGCGGCATATTGCTGATTAATCTTTAATCTTGGCACGCTCTCTGAATTGAGTTCAACCATCCAGCGAGGTCCCACTTTACGTACCAGTACGTCCGGGATGACATATTCCGGCTCGGTAGTATTGATCGACTGACCAGGGCGCGGATCCAGCGTCTGGATAACCTGCATCGCCATTTTTAACACATCTTCTTTCAGCCGCGTGACGCGCATCAGGCTGCGGAAGTCATGATTTGCCAGCAGATCCAGATGTTCGCTGACAATCAGCCGCGCCTCTTTCAGGCTTGGCGCGTCCGGAGCGAACTGTGACAGCTGTACCAACAGACAGTCACGCAGATCGCGGGCACACACGCCCACCGGGTCAAAGCGCTGAACGCGTTTTAACACCGCCTCTACTTCGTCCATGCTCAGCTCATCGTTACCGATGCTGTCCAGGATCTCCTCCAGGGAGGCGGTGAGATAACCTGTCTCGTCCACGGCATCAACAATCGAGGTAGCTATCGCCCGGTCGGTTTCGGTAAAGGGTGTCAGCCCAACCTGCCACATCAGGTAATCCTGTAGCGTTTGCGTGGTTTCGCCCTGATAGACCGGCAGCTCATCATCATGGTAATCAGTGCCGGTGCCTGAGGGCGTGCCGGCGGTGTAGATCTCATCCCAGGTCGCATCCAATGGAAGCTCTTCAGGCATATCCTTTTGTTCCAGCGCTTCCCTGGTATCCAGCGCCTCTTTCTCCTGATACTCGCGCGCGTCCACTTCCTCATGAATGTCGGTTTGTTCAAGCAACGGGTTACTTTCCAGCGCCAGCTGAATTTCCTGCTGTAGTTCAAGCGTAGAGAGCTGCAACAGACGAATGGCCTGTTGCAGTTGTGGCGTCATGGCAAGCTGTTGGCTAAGCCTGAGTTGCAAACCTTGCTTCATATTCAGGATACTGATTCCTCGAAAATCTTACCGGGTTTTAACACCTTATCAGAGTCTGAACTCTTCGCCCAAATAGACTCGCTTAACTTGTTCATCCTCCAGAATCTCTTCTGGCGAGCCGTGTGCGATCAAATGCCCCTGGCTTACGATGTAGGCCCGTTCACAAACCGCCAGCGTTTCACGCACGTTGTGGTCGGTTATCAACACGCCCAGCCCGCTGTCGCGCAGGTGCTCGATGATTTTTTTAATATCGATAACGGAGATGGGGTCGACGCCTGCAAAAGGCTCATCCAGCAGAATAAATTTGGGGTTGGCCGCAAGTGCGCGAGCAATCTCGACACGACGACGCTCTCCCCCTGACAGCGCCTGGCCCAGACTATTGCGCAGATGCTCAATGTGGAACTCATTCATCAACTCGTTGGCACGGTCTTCACGCTGCTCAGTCGTCAGATCTTCGCGGATCTGCAACACGGCCATTAAGTTGTCGTAGACGCTCAGGCGGCGAAAAATCGACGCTTCCTGAGGCAAATAACCAATCCCACGGCGTGCACGGGCGTGCAGCGGCAGAATACTGATATCTTCGTCATCAATAATGATGCGGCCCGCATCACGCGGGACAATGCCTACCACCATATAGAACGTGGTGGTTTTACCCGCACCATTAGGGCCAAGCAGACCAACGATCTCGCCGGATTTGACCTGTAGACTGACATCTTCGACCACGCGTCGGCCTTTGTAAGCCTTCGCCAGGTTTTCCGCAATTAAAGTAGCCATAGCTGATTAGTTACTCTTTTTTTGTCCGGAGGACTGGGTGCCTTTATCCTGCAACTGAGAAGGAACCAGCACCGTCGTTACGCGCTTACCGCTGCTGCCGTAAGCCTGCATCTTCTGCTCTTTTACCAGATAGGTGATCCGGTCGCCCTTCACGTTGCTGTCGAGCTGCTCCAGATAAGCGTTATTCGTCAGTTCGACAAAATCTTTTGCCAGTTCATAATGCATTTTCTGCGCATGGCCCTTCACCGGTTTACCGTCATCCTGCAACTGATAGAAGGTGGCCGGGTTGCCATAGGCATCCACGATGGTTTTATTGCTGTCGCCACCAGGACGGGTAACGACCACTTTATCCGCGGTAATTTTGATCGAACCCTGGGTGACAATAACGTTACCCGTAAAGGTCGCTACGTTGCCCTGCATATCCAGAGCCTGATTTTCTGAGTCAACATTTACCGGCTTTTCGGAATCTCCGGTCAGCGCCAGGGCTGGAAGGCTGGCAGCCAGCAGCAGGCCGAGCGTCAGAAACTTAAGATTATTTTTCATTTTGGATTTCATAAGAGGTTTTGACCTTTTCAATCAACTCGGCAGTTTTCTTCCGTAAATTTCCACGCATCTTCATTCCCGTAGAGTTAAAGCTACGGCCATAAAGCGTCACCTGATCTTCCGATGTGACATCCTGCGTCACGAGGTTTACTACGGCATTATCGGTCTTAATCCGCTCAAGTTGAGCGTCTTGCGTCAGGCTGTTGACCTCAACGTGACCATAGAGATAGAGCATACGATCGTTGGTCAGTTTGGCTTTGTCGGCGCGCACGGACCAGGTCGGGATCTTATTTTCATCGTAGGTCGTCATTACCGGGTTATCGAACCAGCTGACGGCCTCTGTGGAAAAATAGGTGACTTTATCGGAGACGAGCTTGTAGCTCAGGGCGCCCTGCGGGTTATACACCACCGTATCAGATGTCTGGCTGGTATAGGTGGGTTCCTGATCGTTGCTGGCAACCTGCGACCCGTTATCGTCCGGTCCCGCCAGATTCCAGCCGATCAGCACGATGGCCACCAGCGCCAGTAACAAGGTAATCCAACGTCTGGTTTTACTCATACAGACTGCCCTTTGGCTTCATCAAACTTATCCTGTGCCATCAAAATCAGATCGCAAATCTCACGAACGGCTCCGCGTCCACCCGCAATGCGAGTGACATAATCTGCGCGAGGCAGCAGAACCGGATGGGCATCAGCCACGGCGACGCTGAGACCCGATTCCGCCATCACCGGCCAGTCAATCAGGTCATCGCCAATATAAGCCACCTGTTCGGGGCGAAGTGCTAGTGTATCCAGAAGTTCGCGGAAGGCCAAAAGCTTATCGGTTTGTCCCTGGTAAAGATGCGTAATCCCGAGCGTTGCACAGCGATCTTCCAGCAGTTTCGCTTTACGGCCAGTGATGATGGCGACTTCCACATCAGAGGTCAGCAGGCAGCGGATACCATAACCATCGCGAACGTTGAACGCCTTCAGCTCTTCGCCATTATTGCCCTGATAAATCACGCCATCGGACATCACGCCATCAACATCACAAATAAGCAGCCTGACGTTGCGCGCGCGGGTCATGACTTCCTGGCTTACGTCGCCATAGCAGGTTTTCACCCAGCCTGTAACAGTACTCATTTCTCTCTTATTCCTTGTTAAACCACGCCAGCGCGCAGCATGTCATGCATATGCACAACGCCCAGCAGCAGGTCGCCATCCGCTACCATTACCGCCGTAATGTTGCGGCTTTGCATCAGGTTCAGCGCATCCACAGCCAGCAGGTTAGGGCGTACCCGAATGCCGCCGGTCGTCATAACGCTGGCAATGCTGGCCGTCTGAATATCGATTCCCATATCAAATACCCGACGTAAATCACCGTCGGTAAAAATACCTTCGATTTTCATCAGGTCATTGCAAATCACGGTCATACCCATGTTCTTGCGGGTTATTTCCAGCAGAGCATCGCGCAACGAGGCATCCCGGCTGACATGGGGGATCTCGTCGCCAGTGTGCATAATATCATTTACGGTGAGCAGCAACTTACGACCCAGTGCGCCGCCCGGATGGGAAAGGGCAAAATCTTCAGCGGTAAAGCCTCGCGCTTTCAGTAAGGCCACAGCCAGGGCGTCACCCATCACCAGCGTAGCCGTGGTGCTGGAGGTGGGGGCCAGGCCCAACGGGCAGGCTTCCAGCGGTACTTTAACACAGAGATGGATATCAGCGGCACGGCCCATTGCGCTTTCAGGCTTGCTGGTCATGCAGATTAACGACACGCGCAACCGTTTAAGTACCGGGATCAGGGCCAGAATTTCTGAGGATTCGCCGGAATTGGAGATGGCAATCACGATATCGCCGGCGCTGACCATTCCCAGGTCGCCGTGGCTGGCTTCGGCAGGGTGGACAAAGAAAGCTGGGGTGCCGGTACTGGCAAAGGTCGCCGCCATCTTTTTGCCGATATGGCCCGATTTGCCCATTCCCATCACCACGACTTTTCCCAGGCAGCTGTAAATGCGTTCGCAAGCCTGAGTAAAGTCCTCATTGATGTATTGGTCGAGCTGCTCAAGTCCCTGACGCTCAATGGTCAGAACCTCTTTACCAGCCTGCTGAAAGTCAAACCCAGGCTCAAGATTGCCAGGTGCCATATTTTCCATTCCTTTTTACCAGAGGGTAGCGGAGGGCAGCCAGTAGAGCAGGGCAACCCAGGCTACAAAACCAGAGAGCAGTAGTGCGCCAGCCACGCGGCCAATACAGCGGCTGCGTTGTAAGCAGATCAGGGTAAAGAGCGCGCTGACGCCAAGCATGACCCAGTAATCACGGGCAAAAGCGTGTATATCGATATCGCCCGGATGAATCAGTGCCGGAACGCCCAGCACAATGGCAATATTGTAGATGTTAGAGCCGATCAGATTGCCGATGGCGATGTCATCTTCACCTTTCAGCGCTCCCGCTATAACCGTGGCGAGTTCAGGCAGGCTGGTGCCCACTGAAATCAGCGTCAGACCGATAACCAGTTCGCTGATGCCAAAGAAGTCCGCAATCACCGTGGCATTATCAATCACCATGCGCGTCGACATCGGCAGAATAATTAAGGCAACCGCCAGCCACAAAAACGCTACCGTGTTGCCGCTGTCATCCTGTGGCAGCTCAGCCAGCTGCTCGCGGGTCAGTGAGTCGTTGTTTTCGCGCTCGGCTTTCCGCGCAATTTTAATAATAAACAACAAGTAAGCGATGGCGATAGCGATCAAGGCGATACCGTCCTGGCGACTGAGATTATTATCAAACAGCATAACGCCGCACAACAGCGTAACCAGCAGCATCAGCGGCAGTTCACGCCTGACCAGATTGGAGTGGACAGTCAGCGGGTGAAGCAGCGCGGCCCCGCCAAGAATAAGCAGAATATTGGTGATATTCGACCCCATAGCGGTACCCACGGCGATATCCATCTGTCCATGCATCGCCGCAGAGAAAGAGACAATCAGCTCGGGTAATGAGGTGCCAATCCCCACCACCGTCATGCCAATAATCAAAGGGGGAATGCCCAACGCCCGGCTCAAAATGGCGGCGCTGAATACCAGACGATCTGCACCATAGACCAGCAAAACTAAACCGATAACTAATAGTGCTATTGCAACGAGCATGGAATGTCCTTTGATCGGGTATAATCGTCGGCTCGCCTTGCGCGACGTGTAAAGCAAGGGCGTTATGTTAATGTGCTGATTTTGACGGTCTGAAAGCAAAAAGTAAAACTTATGCCAACTTTAGCCACGTCTGCGAGGTAAGTTTCTGTAAAAGTGTCGTGCCTGATAGGTTTTACGTTACCATCAGAACTAAATATACGCCTGAAATCGTGGAGAGATAACTATGAGCCAGACGGAAACGAATTTGGTTGATGTACGCGGCGTGAGCTTTGCGCGTGGCGATCGGCCTGTATTCGATAACATCTCGCTGACGGTTCCAAAAGGGAAAGTGACGGCCATTATGGGGCCATCAGGCATCGGTAAAACTACCCTGTTACGCCTGATTGGCGGGCAGTTACGCCCGGATAGTGGTGAAATCTGGTTCAACGGTGAAAATATTCCCAGCCTCTCTCGTTCGCGCTTATATGAAGCGCGAAAAAAGATGAGCATGCTGTTTCAGTCTGGTGCGCTGTTTACCGATCTCAGCGTCTTTGATAACGTCGCCTGGCCGCTGCGTGAACATACGCAACTTCCCCCGGCACTGCTGCGCAGTACGGTTATGATGAAGCTGGAAGCCGTTGGGTTACGCGGCGCCGCGCAGCTGAAACCTTCTGAACTCTCAGGAGGCATGGCCCGCCGCGCTGCCCTGGCGCGCGCTATTGCGCTGGAGCCTGACCTGATTATGTTCGATGAGCCGTTTGTCGGACAGGATCCCATCACTATGGGCGTGCTGGTTAAACTTATTGATGAGCTAAACCACTCTCTGGGCATGACCTGTATCGTGGTTTCGCACGACGTGCCGGAAGTGCTGAGTATTGCCGACTACGCCTATATCATTGCCGGGCAGAAAGTGATTGCCCAGGGCACGGCTAAGGCGCTGCATGAAAATGAAGACGCCCGCGTGCGTCAGTTTATCGATGGTATCGCCGATGGCCCGGTACCGTTTCGTTTTCCTGCAGGGGATTATCTGCAAGACTTAACCGGTCAGGGAGTTAACTAACAGATGTTATTACGTGCACTGGGACGGCAGGGAATCAATACCTGCGCTTCCTTTGGCCGCGCAGGATTAATGCTCTTTCACGCGCTGGTAGGCATTCCACGCTTTCGAAAACATGCGCCGCTGGTGGTAAAACAGCTCTACAGTATTGGCGTGCTTTCGCTGCTGATTATTGTGGTGTCGGGTTTGTTTATCGGCATGGTGCTGGGCTTGCAGGGCTATCTGGTCTTAAACACCTATGGCGCTGACAGCAGCCTTGGCATGCTGGTGGCGCTTTCGCTGCTGCGCGAACTTGGCCCTGTGGTGACAGCGCTGCTGTTTGCCGGTCGGGCAGGTTCGGCGCTGACAGCGGAAATAGGGCTGATGAAAGCTACCGAACAGCTCTCCAGTATGGAGATGATGGCGGTTGATCCTCTGCGACGAATCATTTCACCCCGTTTCTGGGCTGGTTTTATCAGCATGCCGTTGCTGACGCTAATTTTTGTAGCGGTGGGCATTATGGGTGGCGCCATCGTAGGCGTGAGCTGGAAAGGGATCGACAGCGGATTCTTCTGGTCGGCAATGCAAAATGCCGTTGACGTTCGGGCTGACGTGGTTAACTGCGTGATTAAAAGTGCGGTGTTCGCCTTTACGGTCACCTGGATAGCCCTGTTTAACGGCTATGATGCTATCCCCACTTCAGAAGGGATTAGCCGGGCAACCACTCGCACTGTGGTACACGCCTCTCTGGCGGTACTCGGTTTAGATTTTGTGCTGACTGCACTGATGTTTGGGAACTGATTCAATGCAAACGAAAAAAAGCGAACTTTGGGTAGGGGCATTTTTACTGCTGGCGCTGTGTGCGGCGCTTTTCCTGTGCCTGCGCGTGGCGGATTTGAAATCTCTGGGCAATGAGCCTACCTGGAAGCTGTATGCCACCTTCGACAATATCGGTGGCCTGAAGACTGGCTCCCCGGTAAAAATTGGCGGTGTGGTCATTGGGCGCGTCACCGATATTGCTCTGGATGACAAAACCTATTCACCACGTGTATCGATGGATATTGAAGAAAAATATAATCAGCTTCCCGATACCAGCTCGCTGGCGGTCAGAACTTCCGGATTGTTGGGTGAGCAATATCTTGCGCTGAACGTAGGTTTTGATGACCCGGATATGGGAACGGCTATGCTTAAAGATGGCAGCACCGTACAGGACACCAAATCGGCGATGGTGCTGGAAGATCTGATTGGCCAGTTCTTGTATAAGAGCGGCAACGGTAACGATAATAAAGATGCAGCGTCGGCGGCACCGGAAACTGACGGACAACCCGCGCCAGCTGCAACCACTACTCCTTAAGAGGATAATCAATGTTTAAACGTTTCCTGATGGTGGCAATGCTGGTTATTGCCCCGGTAGCAGCCAATGCCGCTGCGGATCAAACTAACCCCTATCAATTGATGAACGAGGCGGCAGGCAAAACCTTTACCCGTCTGAAAACAGAGCAGCCGAAGATTAAGCAGGATCCCAACTACCTGCGTCAGATCGTTCGCCAGGAGCTGCTGCCTTATGTACAGATTAAATATGCTGGCGCGCTGGTATTAGGCCGTTATTACAAAGATGCGACACCAGCCCAGCGTGAAGCTTACTTCGCCGCCTTTGGTGATTATCTGGCGCAGGCCTACGGCCAGGCGCTCGCCCTCTATAACGGTCAGACTTACCAGATTGCACCTGAGCAGCCCTATGCGGATAAAAACATCATCGCTATTCGTGTGACCATTGTGGACCCTAATGGCCGCCCGCCTGTCCGCCTGGATTTCCAGTGGCGCAAAAACAGCCGTACCGGCGACTGGCAGGCGTACGACATGATTGCTGAAGGTGTTTCAATGATCACCACCAAACAGAATGAGTGGAGCGATACGCTGCGCCAGAAGGGCGTTGAAGGTCTGACTCAGTTACTGAAATCCTACGCTAATCAGCCGATTACTCTGGATAAAAAGCAATAATGCGCGAACAACTGAGCTGGCACCTTGAGGCGAATCAGTTACATCTTACCGGCGAGCTACAACGGGAAACGCTGCTGTCGCTCTGGGACCAGCGCGAGACGGTCATGAAACAGATCGATACAATCGACGTTTCGGCGCTGGAGCGCGTGGATTCTGCCGGGCTGGCGCTGCTGGTGCATTTGCGCCAGATTGCGCTGGAGCAGGGCAAAGCGCCGCTGTTTACAGGCGTTAATGAGAAACTGCTTTCGTTAATCACCCTCTACAATTTGCAGCAGATCATTGTTTCTGACCGCTAAAAAGTCCGTCTGAAACTGAACAGAACGAGCCCCTGCCCCCGCAGGGGCTTTTTGCTTGTTTAAGATAGCGGCGCTTTCCACTAATATGTGTGCCTGTTTATCATTAACTAATTTAGAAGCCTCATGGAAACTAGTGAAATTCAATCCGTGCTGATGGGCGCGTTAGCTTTGCAGGAAGTCCACGTAACTGGCGATGGCAGCCACTTTCAGGTTATCGCCGTAGGCGAACTGTTCGGTGAAATGAGCCGGGTCAAAAAACAGCAGGCTGTCTATGCTCCGCTGATGGCATACATCGCAGATAACCGCATCCATGCCGTATCGATCAAAACCTTTACCCCGGAAGAGTGGGCGCGCGACCGTAAGCTGAACGGTTTTTAAGCTTCGCTAAGGCCCTCGCAGAGCGCTGCGGTGGGGCGGGCGGTACTTTATTGTTAAAAAAGAGAGCTGGTGCAATGGATAAATTTCGTGTGCAGGGTCCGACCCGTCTGAGCGGGGAAGTGACTATTTCCGGCGCTAAAAATGCAGCGCTGCCGATCCTGTTCGCCGCTCTGCTGGCGTCCGATCCTGTAGAGATTCAGAATGTCCCTAAACTCAAGGACATTGATACCACGCTGAAGCTGCTGGGCCAGCTTGGTGTGAAGGCGGAGCGTAATGGCTCTGTGCATCTTGATGCCAGCAACGTGGATATTTATTGCGCGCCGTATGAACTGGTGAAAACCATGCGCGCCTCTATCTGGGCGCTGGGGCCACTGGTGGCCCGCTTTGGTCAGGGACAGGTTTCTCTGCCCGGCGGATGTGCCATTGGTGCCCGTCCTGTTGATTTGCATATCACCGGGCTGGAGCAGTTAGGCGCGGTGATCAAACTGGAAGAGGGTTACGTTAAAGCCTCTGTTGATGGCCGCCTGAAAGGGGCACACATCGTCATGGATAAGGTGAGCGTTGGCGCTACCGTGACCATCATGAGTGCAGCTACCCTGGCAACCGGCGTGACGGTAATTGAGAACGCTGCCCGTGAGCCTGAAATTGTCGACACGGCTAACTTCCTGAATACGCTGGGTGCGAAAATCACCGGTGCAGGTAGCGACCGTATTACTATCGAAGGCGTGGAACGTCTGGGCGGCGGTGTTTATCGCGTGTTACCCGATCGCATCGAGACCGGGACTTTCCTGATCGCAGCGGCCATTTCTGGCGGTAAAGTGGTTTGTCGGGCTACTCAGCCTGATACGCTGGATGCCGTACTGGCAAAACTGCGCGAAGCGGGCGCGGAAATTGAGACCGGTGAAGACTGGATAAGCCTGGACATGCATGGCAAGCGTCCCAAAGCGGTCAACTTCCGTACTGCGCCGCATCCCGGTTTCCCAACGGATATGCAGGCACAGTTCAGCCTGCTGAACCTGGTGGCTGAAGGCACGGGCGTGATCACCGAAACAATCTTTGAAAACCGCTTTATGCATATCCCTGAGCTGATCCGTATGGGCGCTCATGCGGAGATTGAGAGCAATACGGCTATCTGTCACGGCGTTGAAAAGCTCTCGGGTGCCCAGGTGATGGCGACCGATCTGCGTGCTTCTGCCAGCCTGGTTCTGGCGGGCTGCATTGCAGAAGGTACAACCATTGTGGACCGCATCTATCATATCGATCGCGGTTATGAGCACATTGAAGATAAGCTGAAAGCGATGGGCGCGAACATTGAGCGCGTTCGCGGCGAAGAGTAATCTTCCTGCTAAATCAGAGTGCAAGGCGGTAGGAAACTACCGCCTTTTTTATTATCTCATCAGCTTTTTACGATCGATCAATTGCTGGGTGTGAGGATCGTAATAGCGGCTTGGCCAGATTTCAGCAGGATGAATATCCAGCGCATTGGCAATCAGCCATTCGCCTTTCGGCCAGGGGCGGAAAAGGGCATTTGCCAGGGTAGATGAGCTCAGCCCCGCCTTTCTGGAGACGCCAGCAAGGCTGGTTCCCCTTTTGCGCAGGTTCGCGATAATGTCTGCGTTATGCCAATCTTGTTTATCTTTACACATATGTGTTTCCTCCTTGTACACACAACAAAATTGCTATGAAGGGTCTCAAACCGGGCGGGCAGAGCGCTGTGCCGGAAAGGGCAGTGGGCGATAATCCGCTACAGGAAACCCGGAGGTTTTATAACAATATTTGGATAATAATTTCCAATAGTTTCTCAATAAGGGTTTGGATTTGTGCCCCATCGCGCAAAAGTTACGCAACCCTTTAAACCGTTACATTCATGCAGAGCGCGCGCCAGGCATCGGGGCGCAGAGGAAAGGGAAGGAGAGCAAAAAAGAGGGAGATAAGCGCGGCTGCCCGCGCCTGGGAATATCAGAAATCGCGCTGAACGGACATATGTGCCAGAGCTTCCAGAGCGCTGCGCCATGGCGACTCCGGTAGCGCCTTCAGCGCGGCAATAGCTTTGTCAGCTTCATTCTCCGCGGCCTGACGCGTCCACTCCAGAGAGCCACACTGGCGCATGGTTTCCAGAACGGGTTCCAGTAAATGACGACCGTTACCCTGCTCGATGGCTTCTCTGATCAGTTTTGACTGCTCAGCATTTCCATTTCGCATCGCGTGCAGCAGAGGCAGGGTAGGCTTACCTTCACTCAGATCGTCCCCGACATTTTTGCCCAGCGTTTTGCCATCCGCACTGTAATCGAGTAAATCATCAATCAGCTGGAAAGCGGTACCGAGATAGCGTCCGTAATCCTGTAGCGCTTTTTCCTGCTCTGAAGAGGCATCGGCAAGAATGGCTGAGGATTGGGCCGCCGCTTCAAACAGACGAGCCGTTTTACTGTAGATAACCCGCATATAGCTCTCTTCAGTAATATCCGGGTCGTTGCAGTTCATCAACTGCAACACCTCGCCTTCCGCGATAACGTTCACCGCTTCCGACATCAGCGCCAGAACGCGGAGAGAACCAAGGCTGGTCATCATCTGGAAAGCGCGGGTATAGATGAAGTCGCCCACCAGCACGCTGGCGGCGTTGCCAAAGGCGGCATTCGCCGTGGCTTTCCCTCTGCGCATATCCGATTCATCCACCACATCATCATGAAGCAGCGTAGCGGTGTGGATAAACTCAATCAGGGCGGCCACGGTAATATGTTGTTTACCTGTGTAATTAACGGCGCGCGCCGCTAACACAGCAATCATCGGGCGGATGCGTTTGCCTCCACCACTGATGATGTAGTAACCCAGCTGATTGATGAGGGAAACCTCTGAATTCAGCTGTTCGAGTATGGTTGCATTGACGTCCGCCATATCTTGCGCGGTGAGTTCGTTTATCTGTTCTAAGTTCATCAGTCTGTTCAGCTATTGCTCAGTATGCTGCTATGATAAGCGTCTTTACCCGTGCCTGCGGCATATAATGTATAACAGATTGTACTGGAAAATCGCCGTAACGAAACAATTGCCTGTGCTATGTGTTTTTTTTCTGCAATACAGCGCATCAGGCACTTGTCATTACGAGGGAACTTGCGTAGAATTCGCGCCCTATTGTGAATATTTATAGCGCAGCCTGAAACCAAGACGGCAAGCGCGAGAGCGGAGTTTTATATGTACGCGGTTTTCCAAAGTGGTGGTAAACAACACCGAGTAAGCGAAGGTCAGACCGTTCGCCTGGAAAAGCTGGACATCGCAACCGGCGAAACGATTGAATTCGACCAGGTTCTGATGATTGCCAACGGTGAAGACGTGACAATTGGCGCGCCTTTAGTTTCAGGTGGCGTGATCAAGGCAGAAATTATTGCCCATGGTCGTGGCGACAAAATCAAGATTGTTAAGTTCCGTCGTCGTAAACACTACCGTAAGCAGCAGGGTCACCGTCAGTGGTTCACTGACGTGAAGATCACTGGCATCAGCGCCTAAGAGGAGATCTGACAAATGGCACACAAAAAGGCTGGCGGCTCCACTCGAAATGGTCGCGATTCCAATGCAAAACGTCTCGGCGTTAAGCGTTTCGGCGGCGAAGCCGTACTGGCAGGTAGCATCATCGTTCGTCAGCGTGGAACCAAATTCCATGCGGGTACCAACGTAGGCTGCGGCCGTGACCACACCCTGTTTGCAACTGCAGACGGCAAGGTCAAATTCGAAGTTAAAGGCCCGAACAACCGTAAATTCATCAGCATCGTTGCTGAATAAGGTTTTCGTGCCTGAAAGCGGTACCTGATACCGCTTTCCGCAGCGAATCTGAAAGCCCCGCTTTGATTGCGGGGCTTTTTACATTCTGTCTTAAGCCCCCGGCGTAATTCCACTTGTGGGTAGACAGTAAAGACGATTTTTACTGTACACTTTATACTCAGCTGCACAATGTCTTGAGGCGGATCCCCTTTCTGGAATTGACGCGAAGACAGATTCTGCGGCACCAGACGCTCCGTCACAGGCATCTTTGTTTGCCACGACGGATCACCCCCGGACAGGCGTACCCGTGCCGGGCGAATGATTTACGGAGAAGTAACATGAAGTTTGTTGATGAAGCGACGATACTCGTTGCTGCGGGCGATGGCGGCAATGGCTGCGTCAGCTTCCGTCGTGAAAAATATATCCCAAGAGGCGGTCCGGACGGTGGCGACGGTGGTGACGGCGGCGATGTCTACATGCAGGCCGACGAAAACCTGAACACCCTGATCGACTACCGTTTTGAAAAATCTTTCCGTGCTGAGCGTGGCCAGAACGGCCAGAGCCGTGACTGTACCGGCAAGCGCGGCAAAGACATCACTATCAAAGTGCCGGTGGGCACACGCATCATCGATCAGGGCACTGGCGAAACGCTGGGTGACATGATGACCCATGGTCAGGTGCAGATGGTCGCTAAAGGCGGCTGGCATGGCCTGGGCAACACCCGCTTTAAGTCATCCGTTAACCGTTCTCCCCGTCAGAAAACGATGGGAACGCCAGGCGAAAAGCGCGATCTTCAGCTGGAACTGATGCTGCTGGCCGATGTGGGCATGCTGGGCTTACCTAATGCCGGCAAGTCGACCTTTATCCGTGCCGTTTCTGCCGCTAAGCCGAAAGTGGCGGACTATCCGTTTACCACTCTGGTTCCCAGCCTCGGCGTGGTGCGTATGGACAGCGAGAAGAGCTTCGTCATTGCCGATATTCCTGGCCTGATTGAAGGTGCTTCTGATGGCGCAGGTCTGGGCATCCGCTTCCTGAAGCACCTTGAACGCTGCCGCGTCCTGCTGCACACCATTGACCTGGCGCCGATTGATGAATCTGACCCGGTTGAGAATGCGCGCATCATCCTGGGCGAGCTGGAAAAATACAGCGAGAAACTGTTTAACAAACCTCGCTGGCTGGTGTTTAACAAGGTTGACCTGCTGGATCAGGAAGAGGCCGAGGCGCGGGCTAAAGCAATTGCTGAAGCGCTGGGCTGGACCGACAAGTATTACCTGATCTCTGCCGCTAACCGCGTAGGCGTCACGCCGCTGTGCTGGGATGTTATGTCCTTCATTATCGCTAATCCTAAGGAAGCGGAAGAAGAGCAGAAGCAGCCTGAAAAAGTGGAATTCATGTGGGACGACTATCATCGTCAGCAGCTGGAAGAAGCCGAAGCAGAGTCTGAGATTGAAGTGGAAGAAGATGACTGGGATGACGACTGGGATGAAGAAGACGACGAAGGCGTCGAAATCATCTACAAGCGTTAATTCTTAGGGACACCCAGTGTGTCCCTTTTTTTATGGGCAACGCGCGGGCCACTCTCTGAGACGAAATAACGCTTATGTCGTTATGCGCCTTCCGCTTGCGGCTAATTCAGCTTTTGCGGTAGCCAGCAGGTAGCGTCAAGGCCAGGGCGATCCTGGCGATTGGTTAAGCGCAGCTCGCCATGATGAAGCTGAGTAATGCGCTGGACAATATTCAGGCCCAGCCCACTTCCCCCAAACCGCTGATCCATTCTTCTGAAGGCTTTAGTCAACTCCTGCGAGGCTGCGGGATCGATACCCGGCCCCTCATCTCTGACGGTAAAGCTGCTGCCCTCATTATCCTGCTGAGCCAGCAGGGTGATGTGGCTGCCTTCCGGACTGTAGCGTGAAGCGTTTTCGATCAGATTACGCACCATCAGGCGCAGCAAAACGGCATCGCCCTGAACCTCCAGCGACAGATCGCCCGTTACCTCCAGCGTCTGCTTACGGCTGGCAAGCATCTCATTCATTTCCAGTTCAAGCGGCTTAAAAACGGTCTCCCAGTTCACCACCTGATAGTGACCGCCTGCCAGCGCCTGACCGGCGCGGGAGAGCATCAGCAACTGTTCAATGACATGCATTAACTGATCGATACGCTCAACCAGCATCGGGCCCTGGGCTACGCCTTGTTGTCCAAGCAATTCAAGGTGAAGCCGCAGGCCTGCCAGCGGTGTACGGAGTTCGTGGGCGGCATCGGCAGTGAAAAGCCGCTCCTGCTGCAAGGTGTGATCCAGCCTGCCCAGCAGTTGATTCAGTGCCCGCGTCACGGCGGCAATTTCATCCATATCGGAGAAATGGGGAAGGGGAGTGAGATTATCAGCGGAACGCTCTGAAAGGCTGTTTTGCAGCGACTTCAGAGGGCGAACAATCCAGCTTATCGCCCAGAACGAGAGCAGCAGGGTGAAGCAGACCATAACCAGGGAGGGCAATAACAGGGAGGCGATCGCTTCCCTGATTTCGCCTTCGACATGCTCGTTGCGGGAATGGGCAGAGAGCGTCTCGTTGACCAGAAAACCAATCTGTTCACGGCTTTCATGCCACAGCCAGGCTGCACTCATCATCTGGCAGGAGAGCAGGATCAGCGCCAGCATAATCAGTAAACGCCGACGCATACTGTTCAAGAGCGGTTTTCCAGACGATAACCCACGCCGCGCACCGTTTTGATCCGATCCTTACCCAATTTGCGGCGAAGATTATGAATATGCACCTCCAGCGTGTTGGAGCCGTTATCGTCCTGCCAGCTATAAAGATCCTGTTGCAGCGTTTCACGATGCACGGTTTGATCGATGCGCATCAGCAACCGGGTCAGCAGCGCAAACTCTTTCGGTGTGATTTCTACCGGCTGCGTGTCGAGCCAGACCTGCTGTGATGAGAGATTCAGCGACAAATCGCCATGTTGCAGAAGATTGTCGCTGCGTCCCTGATAACGGCGGATCAGCGCGCGCACTCTCGCTTTGAGTTCCGCAAGGGCGAACGGCTTGACCAGATAGTCATCGGCCCCCGCATCCAGACCTCCAACCCGATCTTCCAGCGCATCACGGGCAGTCAGGATCAGGACAGGCAGGTCAATATGCTCTTTACGCCATTGCCGCAGCAGCTCTCCGCCATCACGATCCGGCAGGCCAAGATCGAGCACTATCAGACTGTACTGGCCAGATTGCAGAAGCGCGCAGGCCTCTGCCGCTTTGGTCGCGGCATCAACGGCATAGCCTTCACTGGTGAGCGCCTGAACCAGGCCGCCCAGCAGCAGAGCATCATCTTCAACAATCAGCAGTTTCATCGGGGTCAGTTGTTCTGGTAAACATCCTTATAGAGCCGGCTTTCAAAACGCACCAGCGGAATACGGCGCTGACGCTGATCTTCCGGCGGGACAGCATAACCGGAAAGATACTGGACAAATGCCACGCGCTGCCCGCTGGCGGTAGTCATAAAGCCAGCAAGGTTATACACACCCTGCAAAGAGCCGGTCTTGGCCGAGACCTTGCCGTCAACGCCTGCTTCATGAAGACCACCGCGATAACGTAACGTTCCGTCATAGCCTGCAAGCGGCAACATCGAGATATAATTCAGCTCACGATCGTTTTTCGCAATGTACTGCAACACTTGCATCATGGTAGCAGGGGAAATCAGATCGTGGCGAGAAAGCCCGGAACCATCAACCTGGATGCTGTTACCTAAATCCACATTCGCTTTTTGACGCAGGATCTGACGAATAGCATCAGAGCCGGCACGCCAGGTGCCCGGAACGCCAAAGCGCTCATGTCCAATGGTGCGAAAAACGGTATCCGCGATCATGTTGTCTGACTTCTTCAGCATAATCTTCAGCAGATCGTGCAGGGGGGCAGACTGCGTTTGTGCCAGCACCGTAGCGGGGGGCGTTACCAGAGTCTGACGCAGCAGATGGCCGGAATAATCGATATCCGCAGCCTGCAACTCTGCTTTAAGCAGTGCGCCCGCGTAGCTGGCGCCATCCTGTATGGCAAAAGCCAGCGGCAGCGGTTCTGAGCGCTGGGTCATACAGCCGGTGAGTGTAAAGCGGTTCAGTTCACCCGGTACCACATCCAGTTCACAATACTGTGCCTCTGGCGAGCCTTTCGCCAGCGTACGTACCTGACTGAACATGTTCACCGGATAGAAGGATGCCACGCGGATAAACGCGTTATCCCCAGCCTTTGGCGCACTGTACAGCGAGACAGAGAAGCAGTTACGGTCAACGATAGCGGCAGCGGGTGGCGCGCTGAAGCACTGGGTCATATCGTTCCACGGCCAGCCCGGTGCTTTGTCATGGCTGGCAAACACCGAGGTGTCGATAACCAGATTGCCATCAATATGATTTACGCCCTGTTTTTTCAGGGTGGCGACCATATTGCGCAGATCCTGCCGCGTCAGAGTGGGATCGCCGCCGAACCGCGCTACCAGATCTCCCTGTAAGGTGCCATTACTCACCGAGCCTTTACTCTCAAGCTGGGTATGGAAACGGTAATCCGGCCCAAGCTGAAGCAGCGCCGCCAAAGCGGTTATCACCTTCATGGTACTGGCAGGAAGTGCCATTTGCTGGCTGTGATAATCGATAGAAGGATTAGCTGCGCCTATTTTTTGCACAATTAACGCCAGGTTCGCGCCATCCGGCAGATATTGGGTATAGTCTTCAACCGAACCCGCCTGCGCATTGAGTACAAATGCACAGGCCAGACCGGTAACAATTCGTGAAAATCGCATAATCTCGCGTTTACTGACAGGTGATGCCGACATACTACGGTGCATCGTTGTGGAAAGTAAACGATGACCCATAAGGAACTCTGGGTTAAAATACGTATCAAAATGCAAAACCACCAGGCCCTGGGTCTCTCTCGGGTCAGGTTTATTTCGTTTGTAATTCAGTAGCAAGCGCCGCAGAACGCTTTTTCTGCATTAACCTGTCAGGATGACGAAATTTTGCACAGGACAGATTTTACGAGGTATTGAGATGAATCAGATTCCGATGACGTTAAGGGGCGCGGAAAAACTGCGTGAAGAGCTTGAAGAGCTGAAAACCATTAAACGCCCCAGAATTATTGCCTCAATTGCTGATGCGCGTGAGCACGGCGACTTAAAAGAGAACGCTGAGTATCATGCAGCGCGCGAAGAGCAGGGCTTTTGTGAAGGTCGTATTCAGGAGATAGAGGCTAAGCTCTCTAATGCTCAGGTGATAGACGTCACTAAAATGAACGCGAATGGTCGGGTGATCTTCGGTTCAACGGTTACCGTATTGAACCTGGATTCGGATGAAGAGTCGACTTACCGCATTGTTGGCGATGACGAAGCTGACTTTAAGCAAAATCTGATTTCTGTTAACTCGCCAATGGCGCGTGGCCTGATTGGTAAAGAAGTGGATGATGTGACCATCGTCAAAACGCCCGGCGGCGACGTCGAGTATGAAATTCTGAAGATAGAATATCTCTGATTTCTGCTACGCTGGAAAGTGCAGGCGTATTGTAAAGAAAGGAAAAAGGCCGCTTAGCGGCCTTTTATCAACATCAGGAGCATGTCACCTTCTGCGCAAGCGTCAGTTTTTTA
The DNA here is from genome assembly GCF_039023495.1 of Erwinia magellanica. NCBI lineage: Bacteria > Pseudomonadati > Pseudomonadota > Gammaproteobacteria > Enterobacterales > Erwiniaceae > Erwinia > Erwinia magellanica. Next base: position 92,471 of record NZ_JBCHVC010000006.1, on the reverse strand, counting down.
CTGCGCCTCAGCGTGGAAGTGCGATCTTGCGTTCCTTCGTTGGACGGTACAGTACCAGCGTCTTGCCGATAACCTGCACGTTTGCTGCTTTGGTTTCGCGCACGATAGCCTCAACAACCAGTGCTTTCGTCTCACGGTCTTCCGTAGCGATTTTCACCTTGATGAGCTCGTGGTGCTCCAGTGCTTGTTCGATCTCGGCCAGCACCCCTTCGGTCAAACCGTTGTTGCCCAGCATGACCACAGGCTTCAGCGGATGGGCCAGTCCTTTGAGGTGTTGTTTTTGTTTGGTACTCAGATTCATCGTATTTTTTACTTACATTGGGATTGAAAACGGGTCATTCTACCGCCATCTCTGGTGTATCACCAAATCGGCATTGCTGATTTGCGCGGTTTATTTATCGCATACGCTGAATCATAGTTGGAAATTGTATGACTGGTAAAAAGCGTTCGGCCAGTTCCAGCCGCTGGCTACAGGAACACTTTAGCGATAAATATGTGCTTCAGGCACAGAAAAAAGGGCTGCGTTCGCGTGCCTGGTTTAAACTTGATGAAATACAGCAAGGTGACAAGCTGTTCAAGCCTGGTATGACGGTAGTTGACCTGGGTGCTGCACCCGGCGGCTGGTCTCAGTATGTGGTAACACAAATTGGGTCACAGGGCCGCGTCATTGGATGTGATATCCTGCCGATGGATCCTATCGCCGGTGTCGATTTCCTTCAGGGCGATTTTCGTGATGAACTGGTGATGAAAGCCCTGCTGGAACGCGTTGGCGACAACAAAGTGCAGGTTGTGATGTCCGATATGGCACCCAACATGACAGGAACGCCCGCGGTAGATATTCCCCGCTCGATGTATTTAGTTGAGCTTGCGCTGGAAATGTGTCGAGATGTACTGGCACCTGGCGGCAGTTTTTTAGTGAAAGTGTTTCAGGGAGATGGCTTTGAAGATTACCTCCGGGAAATTCGCTCCCTGTTTACGAAAGTAAAAATTCGTAAGCCGGACGCTTCGCGCTCTCGATCGCGTGAAGTGTACATTGTAGCGACAGGGCGCAAACTATAGTACCCTACGCTGTCTGTTAACACAGTTGTAATAAGAGGTTAATCCCTTGAGTGACATGGCGAAAAACCTGATTCTCTGGTTAGTCATCGCAGTCGTGCTGATGTCTGTATTCCAGAGCTTTGGGCCCAGCGAGTCGAATGGCCGTAGGGTTGACTACTCAACCTTCCTGTCGGAAGTGAACCAGGATCAGGTCCGCGAGGCACGTATTAACGGGCGTGAAATCAACGTTGTCAAAAAAGACAGTAACAAATACACAACTTATATCCCCGTCAACGATCCTAAGTTGCTCGATAACCTGTTGACTAAAAATGTAAAAGTCGTGGGTGAACCACCTGAAGAACCGAGCCTGTTGGCGTCGATCTTTATCTCATGGTTCCCAATGCTGTTACTTATCGGTGTCTGGATCTTCTTTATGCGCCAGATGCAGGGCGGGGGCGGCAAAGGCGCGATGTCCTTTGGTAAAAGCAAAGCCCGCATGCTGACGGAAGATCAGATCAAGACCACCTTCGCCGATGTTGCCGGTTGCGACGAAGCGAAAGATGAAGTGGCTGAGCTGGTGGAATACCTGCGTGAGCCAAGCCGCTTCCAGAAGCTGGGTGGTAAAATTCCGAAAGGTGTACTGATGGTCGGTCCTCCGGGTACCGGTAAAACGCTGCTGGCGAAAGCCATTGCAGGCGAAGCTAAAGTGCCTTTCTTTACCATCTCCGGTTCTGACTTTGTTGAAATGTTCGTGGGTGTGGGTGCATCGCGCGTCCGTGACATGTTCGAACAGGCCAAAAAAGCTGCTCCCTGCATCATCTTTATTGATGAGATTGATGCGGTAGGTCGTCAGCGTGGCGCCGGTTTAGGTGGTGGTCACGATGAACGTGAGCAGACCCTGAACCAGATGCTGGTTGAGATGGATGGTTTTGAAGGCAACGAAGGCATCATCGTGATTGCCGCAACCAACCGTCCGGACGTGCTGGACCCAGCGCTGCTGCGTCCGGGCCGCTTTGACCGTCAGGTTGTTGTGGGCCTGCCAGACGTGCGTGGTCGCGAACAGATCCTGAAAGTGCATATGCGTCGTGTGCCTCTGGCTACCGATATCGAACCTTCAGTGATTGCCCGTGGTACTCCTGGCTTCTCCGGTGCCGATTTGGCTAACCTGGTCAATGAAGCGGCGCTGTTTGCTGCTCGCGGCAACAAACGCGTTGTTTCAATGGTCGAGTTCGAAAAAGCGAAAGACAAAATCATGATGGGTGCGGAACGTCGCTCCATGGTGATGACAGAATCGCAGAAAGAGTCCACGGCTTATCACGAAGCGGGTCACGCGATTATCGGTCGCCTGGTGCCAGAACACGATCCGGTTCACAAAGTGACCATTATTCCTCGTGGTCGTGCGTTGGGTGTGACTTTCTTCCTGCCTGAAGGCGATGCAATCAGCGCAAGCCGTCAGAAACTGGAAAGTCAGATCTCCACGCTGTACGGTGGCCGTCTGGCAGAAGAGATCATTTACGGCGTGGAGCACGTTTCTACTGGCGCGTCTAACGACATCAAAGTAGCCACCTCTATCGCACGTAACATGGTGACGCAATGGGGCTTCTCAGAGAAACTTGGCCCGCTGTTGTATGCTGAAGAAGAGGGTGAAGTTTTCCTTGGTCGTTCAGTGGCAAAAGCGAAGCACATGTCTGATGAAACCGCACGTATCATTGACCAGGAAGTGAAATCTCTGGTTGAAGGTAACTACCAGCGCGCTCGCCGGATTCTGAATGAAAATATGGACATACTTCACGCAATGAAAGATGCGTTGATGAAGTATGAAACCATTGATGCTCCGCAGATTGATGACCTGATGGCACGACGTGAAGTGCGTCCGCCACAAGGTTGGGAAGATCCGGGTAGCACCAATAATTCTGATACCAACGGTACGCCAAAGGCGCCGCGCCCGGTTGATGAACCGCGCACGCCTAACCCTGGTAATACCATGTCAGAGCAGCTGGGCGACAAATAACACCTTTGTTCGTCTCAGCTCACCCCAAACCCCGGCCTTGACCGGGGTTTTTTATATCCTTAGATTGACCATCCTGACCGACCCGCAGAATACGTTTGGAGAGTAACCGTTATGAAGCTTTACGCCCGGGATACCGTGCTCGATTTGTCTCATCCTCATGTGATGGGGATCCTGAATGTGACCCCGGACTCTTTTTCGGACGGCGGAAAGCATAACGAGCTGGTGCAGGCGCTGACGCATGCCAACGAAATGATTAATGCAGGCGCCACCATTATTGATGTGGGTGGGGAATCCACCCGGCCAGGCGCTGATGAAGTCAGCGTTGAGCAGGAGCTTGAGCGGGTCATTCCGGTGGTGGAGGCGCTGTCACAGCGTTTTGAAGTCTGGATCTCTGTGGATACCTCCAAGCCAGAGGTGATCCGCGAGTCTGCAAACGCGGGGGCACATATCATCAACGATATACGTTCCTTGCAGGAACCTGGTGCGCTTGAGGCCGCCGCAGAAACGGGACTGCCAGTCTGCCTGATGCATATGCAGGGCGAACCCCGCACCATGCAGCAGGCGCCAAAATATACCCGGCTTCTACAGGATATCGACGCCTTTTTCGTACAGCAAATTGCCCGCTGTGAAGCGGCCGGGATTAAAAAAGAGCAGTTGATCCTCGACCCGGGATTCGGTTTCGGTAAGAATCTCTCCCATAATTATCAGCTGCTGGCCCATCTGGGCGATTTTCACCGCTTTGGGCTGCCGCTGCTGGCAGGAATGTCCCGCAAGAGTATGATTGGTCAACTGCTGAACGTCGGGCCGTCACAACGGCTTACCGGAAGCCTGGCCTGCGCGGTGATTGCCGCAATGCAGGGCGCGCATATCCTGCGCGTTCATGATGTTAAAGAAACTGTCGAGGCGATGCGCGTCGTCGAGGCAACACTGTCAGCGAAGGAAGAGTAACGCTATGAGCAACCGTAAGTATTTTGGCACCGATGGTATCCGCGGCAAAGTAGGCGAGTCTCCAATCACGCCTGATTTCGTACTCAAGCTGGGCTGGGCTGCGGGGAAGGTGTTAGCGCGTAATGGCTCAAAGAAAATTATTATCGGTAAGGACACACGTATCTCAGGCTATATGCTGGAATCGGCTTTAGAAGCCGGCCTGGCCGCCGCAGGTCTTTCCGCAGCCTTTACCGGCCCGATGCCTACGCCAGCCATTGCCTACCTGACCCGCACCTTCCGTGCAGAGGCCGGCATCGTCATTTCCGCTTCACACAATCCTTTTGACGATAACGGCATTAAATTTTTCTCCGTAGAGGGCACAAAATTGCCTGATGACGTGGAAGAAGCCATTGAAGCGGAAATGGAAAAGCCGATCACCTGCGTGGAGTCTGCGGAGCTGGGGCGCGCCAGCCGTATTGTCGATGCCGCTGGCCGTTATATTGAGTTCTGCAAAGGTACTTTCCCCAGCGAGCTTAGCCTTAATGGCCTGAAGATTGTGGTGGACTGCGCAAATGGCGCTACTTACCACATCGCGCCTAATGTGCTGCGTGAGCTTGGTGCCACCGTTATCACTATTGGCGTACAGCCAGATGGCATGAACATTAACAAAGAGTGTGGTGCCACCGATGTACGCCAGCTTCAGGCACGCGTACTGGCTGAAAAGGCGGATATCGGCCTGGCTTACGATGGCGATGGTGACCGCATCATGATGGTGGACCACCTTGGCTTCAAAGTGGATGGCGACCAGATCCTCTATATCATTGCTCGTGAAGGGCTTCGTCAGGGACAGCTGCGTGGCGGCGTGGTAGGGACGTTGATGAGCAATATGGGGCTGGAGCTGGCGCTTAAACAGCTCGGGATCCCGTTTGCCAGGGCCAAAGTGGGTGACCGCTATGTGCTGGAAAAATTGCAGGAAAAAGGGTGGCGACTCGGTGCAGAGAACTCGGGTCACGTCATCCTGCTGGATAAAACCACCACAGGTGATGGCATCGTTGCCGGTTTGCAGGTGCTGACTGCAATGGTGCGTAATCATATGAGCCTGCATGACCTGTGCAGCGGTATGAAGCTACTGCCACAAATTCTGGTTAACGTTCGCTTTAGCGGCACTACTGACCCGCTTGAGGACGAAACGGTTAAAACGGTCACCGCCGAGGTGGAAAAGGAGTTAAAGGGCAGGGGACGCGTGCTGTTGCGTAAATCTGGCACGGAGCCGTTGATCCGCGTGATGGTTGAAGGGGAAGATGAAGCTCTGGTGACCGGGCTGGCTCACCGGATTGCGGATGCGGTAAAAGCAGTCTGATGTCTGTCTGGGGTGGTGATGACCCCAGCTGCTGCAAAAGGCCTGCATTGCCTCCGGGGAGTGCAGGCGCAGAACTGTCTGCTGCGCTCACTTTTTTCTACCCTTTTGGGGATTAAAAGACGCGCGCTACTATTTCTCTTTTCCTGCACAAATACTCACCAGATGAGTGATTTACGCGCAGATTATCGCTACCTTTGCCGTTTTTTTCCGCAATCAGCAGCAGGGCAGTAAATTGCTCTTGCGCACTCAGGCGGCTTTAGTTAGTATTCACACCCGCTTCTGATGGGTAGTGAAGACGCTATCTCTCTAACTGGTTTGAAGCTTTTGATGTGCGGTTAACGCGCAAGGAAACAGGTTAATTATGTACGAAGCTCTCTTGGTAGTTTTCCTTATTGTGGCAATCGGCCTTGTGGGTCTGATTATGCTTCAGCAAGGTAAAGGCGCTGATATGGGCGCGTCATTTGGTGCAGGCGGTTCCGCTACGCTGTTTGGTTCTAACGGTTCAGGCAACTTTATGACCCGTATGACCGCAGTACTGGCGACATTGTTCTTTATCATTAGCTTGATTCTGGGTAACCTCAATAGCAACAAAACACAGAAAGGAAGTGAGTGGGAAAATCTGACTCAGCCTGCACAGTCGCAGCAGAGCCAGCCAGCTAAACCGGCTACGCCGGGTAGCGATATCCCACAGTAAGCAGTAAGGGTGTGATTTCGACACGACAGAAATAAAAAAGTCGTCTCTTTAGTGCCGTGGTGGTGGAATTGGTAGACACGCTACCTTGAGGTGGTAGTGCCCGCATGGGCTTACGGGTTCAAGTCCCGTCCTCGGTACCAAACTTCAGTATTGCTTGCATTTTATGCAAGATCGGCGTAGTATTTGCCACGTTTTCGGACGCGGGGTGGAGCAGCCTGGTAGCTCGTCGGGCTCATAACCCGAAGGTCGTCGGTTCAAATCCGGCCCCCGCAACCACTTTCCCTTAGAGTTCTTTTTCAAATATACTGTATGCATCGCACGGCGCATCTTCAGCAGATTTTGAAAAAAATTCTTTTGGATTGTGCCGAACCGCCAGATTTTTGGCGTACAGGGTCCAGTCGCATTAAGCCCCGATTTATCGGGGTTTTTTGTTATCAGGAAACAGCATACTGGGCTATTAAGCCCTTTTTTTATGTCTTGGGGGTGGCCTTGTCCACATTAGAGCAAAAATTAACTGAGCTGATCACAGCACCGGTAGAAGCGCTGGGCTACGAACTGGTCGGTATCGAGTTTGTACGCGGTCGCACATCCACGTTGCGCATCTATATTGATAGTGAAGATGGCATCAATGTTGACGATTGTGCTGATGTTAGCCACCAGGTAAGTGCCGTATTCGATGTCGAAGACCCGATAACCGTCGCTTACAACCTTGAAGTCTCCTCACCAGGCCTTGAGCGCCCACTCTTTACCGCTGCGCATTACGCACAATTTATTGGCGAAGAAGTGAGCCTGGTGCTGCGTATGGCCGTTCAAAACCGCCGCAAATGGCAGGGCATCATTAAATCTGTTGAAGGTGAAATGATCACTGTTGCTGTTGAGGGTAACGACGAAGTGTTCGCGCTGAGCAATATTCAGAAGGCGAACCTGGTTCCCCACTTTTAAAAGTCCGGATTGAGGCATACCAGGATGAACAAAGAAATCTTAGCTGTAGTTGAGGCTGTGTCGAACGAGAAATCACTCCCGCGCGAAAAGATTTTCGAAGCGCTGGAGAGCGCACTGGCAACGGCTACCAAAAAGAAATATGAGCAGGAAATCGACGTGCGTGTCAGCATTGACCGTAAAAGCGGCGATTTCGATACGTTCCGCCGTTGGGTAATCGTCGACGAAGTGACTATGCCGACGCGTGAAATCACGCTGGATGCTGCTCGCTACGAAGATGAGTCGCTGAATCTGGGCGAGTACGTTGAAGATCAGATTGAATCAGTGACCTTTGACCGTATCACCACGCAAACCGCGAAACAGGTTATTGTGCAAAAAGTGCGCGAAGCTGAGCGTGCGATGGTGGTAGACCAGTTCCGTGAGCAGGAAGGTGAGATCATCACCGGCGTGGTTAAAAAAGTAAACCGCGACAACATCTCTCTGGATCTGGGTAGCAATGCTGAAGCCGTCATCATTCGTGAAGATATGCTGCCGCGCGAAAACTTCCGTCCGGGCGACCGTATTCGCGGCGTACTGTACGCAGTGCGTCCTGAAGCTCGCGGTGCTCAGCTGTTTGTCAGCCGTTCCAAACCGGAAATGTTGATCGAACTGTTCCGCATTGAAGTGCCAGAAATTGGCGAAGAAGTCATTGAAATTAAAGCCGCCGCGCGCGATCCTGGCTCTCGTGCCAAGATTGCAGTGAAAACCAACGACAAGCGTATCGACCCGGTCGGCGCTTGCGTAGGTATGCGTGGTGCGCGTGTTCAGGCAGTATCCAGTGAGCTGGGTGGCGAGCGCATTGATATCGTACTGTGGGATGATAATCCTGCTCAGTTCGTGATCAACGCTATGGCCCCGGCGGATGTTGCCTCTATCGTGGTGGACGAAGATAATCACACCATGGATATCGCTGTTGAAGCCGGTAATCTGGCTCAGGCGATTGGCCGTAATGGTCAAAACGTACGTCTGGCATCGCAGCTGAGTGGCTGGGAGCTGAACGTGATGACGGTCGACGATCTGCAGGCGAAGCACCAGGCTGAAGCCCATGCTGCCATCGACGTCTTTACCAAATATCTCGATATCGATGAAGATTTCGCCACGGTACTGGTTGAAGAAGGTTTCTCTTCTCTCGAAGAACTGGCGTATGTTCCGATTAATGAGCTGTTGGAAATCGACGGTCTGGATGAAGAGACAGTAGAAGCGCTGCGCGATCGTGCGAAAAATGCGTTAACCACCCTGGCGCTGGCGAAAGAAGAGAGCCTGGGCGTAAACCAGCCGGCAGAAGATTTGCTGAATCTGGAAGGTCTTGAACGTGAGCTGGCATTTAAGCTGGCCGCAAAAGGCGTCTGTACGCTGGAAGATCTTGCCGAACAGGGTGTTGACGACCTGACAGATATTGAAGGCCTGAACGATGTGCGGGCTGGTGAGCTGATTATGGCTGCACGTAATATCTGCTGGTTCGGCGACGACGCGTAATAAACTGTAGCAGGAAGGAACAGCATGACAGATGTAACTGTAAAATCGCTGGCCGCAGAGATTCAGACACCGGTAGAACGCCTGGTACAGCAATTTGCTGATGCAGGGATCCGTAAGTCTGAAACAGACTCTGTGACGCAGCAGGAAAAAGAAACGCTCCTTACCCATTTGAATCGCGATCATAATGGCGGTTCAGGTAAACTGACTCTGCAGCGCAAAACGCGCAGCACCTTGAATGTCCCCGGTACCGGGGGTAAAAGTAAGTCGGTACAAATTGAAGTCCGCAAAAAGCGCACCTATGTAAAAGGCGATTCTGCAGAAGCTGAACAGGCTGAAGCGGAAGAGCAGGCACAGCGTGAAGCGGAAGAACTGGCTCGTCGCGAGGCTGAAGAAAAAGCCCAGCGCGAAGCTCAAGACAAAGCGAAGCGTGAAGCCGAGGAGCAGGCTAAACGTGAGGCAGCTGATAAAGCCAAACGTGAAGCAGCGGAAAAAGACAAAGTGAGCAATCAACATACCGACGAAGTAACCCGGGCGACGCAATCTGACAAAGCCCGTCGCGAAGCAGAAGCTGCAGAACTGAAGCGTAAAGCCGAAGAAGAAGCGCATCGCAAGATTGAAGAAGAAGCGAAGCGCGTAGCGGAAGAGGCTCGTAAAATGGCTGAAGAGAAAGGCACCGAGTGGACCGAAGTGAAAGAAGTGGAAGACACTTCTGATTACCACGTGACCACATCAACGCACGCTCGTGCGGCTGAAGACGAGAACGATGCTAAGGTTGAAGGCGATCGTCGTACCCGTGCGGTTCGTCCGGCAAAAGCGCCTCGCTCCAAGAAAGGCAACAAGCATTCTGAAGCGAAAACTGACCGTGAAGAAGCGCGTGCGCAGGTTCGCGGCGGTAAAGGCGGCAAGCGCAAGCCAAGCACCCTACAGCAGGGCTTCAACAAGCCAGCTCAGGCTGTTAACCGTGACGTAATCATCGGTGAAACCATCACCGTAGCGGAACTGGCGAACAAAATGGCCGTGAAAGGTTCTCTGGTCATCAAAGCGATGATGAAAATGGGCGCTATGGCGACCATTAACCAGGTTATCGATCAGGAAACAGCTCAGCTGGTAGCGGAAGAGATGGGTCACAAAGTGACGCTGCGCCGTGAAAACGAGCTGGAAGATGCGGTAATGAGCGATCGTGATACTCACGCTACTCAGGAATCCCGCGCGCCGGTCGTGACCATCATGGGTCACGTTGACCACGGTAAAACTTCACTGCTGGACTACATTCGCTCCACCAAAATCGCCTCTGGCGAAGCGGGCGGCATTACTCAGCACATCGGTGCTTACCATGTAGAAACCGATACCGGTATGATCACCTTCCTGGATACCCCTGGCCACGCCGCGTTTACCGCGATGCGTGCACGTGGTGCTCAGGCAACGGATATCGTTATCCTGGTGGTAGCGGCTGACGATGGCGTGATGCCACAGACTATCGAAGCGATCCAGCATGCTAAAGCGGCGAAAGTGCCGGTTGTGGTTGCGGTGAACAAAGTCGATAAGCCTGATGCCGATCCAGACCGCGTGAAAAACGAACTTACTCAGTACGGCATCATTCCGGAAGAGTGGGGCGGCGAGAACATGTTTGTTAACGTTTCAGCCAAAGCCGGTACCGGTATTGATGACCTGCTGAACGCCATCCTGTTGCAGGCTGAAGTTCTGGAACTGAGCGCTGTTCGTCAGGGTATGGCAAGCGGTGTGGTTATCGAATCCTTCCTGGATAAAGGTCGTGGTCCGGTTGCTACCGTGCTGGTACGTGAAGGTACGCTGAACAAAGGCGATATCGTGCTGTGCGGCTTCGAATATGGCCGTGTACGTGCGATGCGTGACGAATTAGGCCGTGAAGTAACGGAAGCGGGTCCTTCTATTCCTGTGGAAATCCTGGGTCTGTCAGGCGTGCCTGCCGCCGGTGATGAAGCGACCGTGGTCCGTGACGAGAAGAAAGCCCGTGAAGTGGCACTCTATCGTCAGGGCAAATTCCGTGAAGTTAAGCTGGCGCGTCAGCAGAAATCCAAGCTGGAAAACATGTTTGCCAACATGACCGAAGGCGAAGTTTCCGAGCTGAATATCGTGCTGAAAGCTGACGTTCAGGGTTCTGTCGAAGCTATCTCCGACTCGTTGCAGAAGCTCTCGACTGACGAAGTTAAAGTCAAAATCGTGGGTTCCGGCGTGGGTGGAATTACCGAGACGGATGCCACGCTGGCAGCAGCGTCCAACGCTATCCTGATTGGCTTCAACGTTCGTGCCGATGCTTCTGCTCGCCGCGTAGTGGATTCCGAAAGTCTGGATCTGCGTTACTACTCCATCATCTATAATCTGATTGATGAAGTTAAGCAGGCGATGAGCGGTATGCTGGCGCCTGAGTACAAGCATCAGATCACCGGTCTGGCTGAAGTGCGTGACGTGTTCAAATCACCTAAATTCGGCGCTGTCGCGGGCTGTATGGTGACGGAAGGCAACATCAAGCGTCACAACCCAATCCGCGTACTGCGTGACAACGTAGTTATCTATGAAGGCGAGCTGGAATCCCTGCGCCGCTTTAAAGATGACGTTAACGAAGTCCGTAACGGCATGGAATGTGGTATCGGCGTGAAGAACTACAACGATGTGCGTGTTGGCGATATGATCGAAGTCTTCGAAATTATCGAAATCCAGCGTACCATCGATTAATGGTCGCCTGAAAATGTGACTTATTTGGGAGGCCGTCGTGCCTCCCGAATTATTTGGAGAGTATTAATATGGCGAAAGAATTTGGTCGCCCACAGCGTGTCTCTCAGGAACTGCAAAAAGAGATCGCAATCATTTTACAGCGTGAGATCAAAGATCCTCGTCTGGGCATGATGGTTACTGTCTCAGGCGTCGATCTCTCTCGTGACCTGGCCTACGCCAAAGTGTTTGTCACCTTTCTGAATGACAAAGACGAAGACGCTATTAAAAGCGGTCTGCGCGCGCTGGGTGATTCCACAGGCTATATCCGCTCTTTACTGGGTAAAGCGATGCGTCTGCGTATCGTGCCGGAACTGACCTTCTTCTACGACAACTCGCTGGTTGAAGGGATGCGTATGTCTAACCTGGTCACTAACGTGGTCAGAAACGACGCCGAGCGCCGTGGGCCAGACGCAGAGCAGGAAGAAGACAAGAAGGAAGAGTAATGAGCCGTCCTCGTCGTCGCGGTCGCGACGTCCACGGTGTTCTGCTGCTGGACAAACCACAGGGGCTTTCAAGCAATGATGCCCTGCAAAAAGTAAAGCGGTTGTTCACGGCTAACCGCGCCGGTCACACGGGCGCGCTGGATCCTCTGGCTACGGGCATGCTGCCGATCTGCCTGGGTGAAGCCACCAAGTTCTCTCAATATCTTCTGGACTCCGATAAACGCTACCGCGTTATTGCCCGTCTGGGGCAGCGCACCGACACCTCTGATGCCGACGGACAGGTTATCAGCGAGCGTCCCGTTGCGTTTACCCAGCAGGAGCTGGATCGTGCGCTGGAGAGCTTCCGTGGGGAAACCCAGCAGGTGCCTTCCATGTACTCTGCGCTCAAGTACCAGGGGCGCAAGCTGTATGAGTATGCCCGTGAAGGTATTGAAGTGCCGCGCGAAGCCCGCAGCATCACGGTCTATGAGTTGCAGTTTATCCGCTGGGAAGGGGATGAGCTGGAGCTGGAGATCCACTGCTCAAAAGGCACCTATATCCGCACCATTACTGACGACCTCGGTGAGATGCTGGGTTGTGGCGCACATGTGATTTACCTGCGTCGTTTACAGGTTGCCACTTATCCCATTACCAGCATGGTGACGCTGGAGCAGCTGGCTGCGCTGAGCGAAGAAGCGTTCCGTACTGAGCGTGAGCCGGCAGAACTGCTGGACTCTCTGCTGATGCCGATGGACAGTCCGGCTGCCGCCTGGCCTGTAGTTAACTTGCCGGTAACCGTCTCCGCTTACTTTAAACAGGGCATGCCGGTACAGGCTGCTAATGCACCCGCCTCCGGGCTGGTGCGGGTAACGGAAGGCGATGAGCATAAGTTCATTGGCATGGCGGAAATTGCTGAAGATGGTCGCGTAGCGCCTCGTCGGCTGGTTGTAGAATATTCCGACTAGTCATTTGCGTAAGCCTGTGGCTCAGAGTAGAATAGTGCGGCTTTACCATTGGGTTGCTGAATTAGAGATCGGCACCTGTACATTTATCTTATAATTTGGAGTTGTATCATGTCTCTAAGTGTTGAAACTAAAGCGCAGATCGTTGCTGATTACGGTCGTGATGCGAATGACAGTGGTTCTACCGAAGTTCAGGTTGCTTTGCTGACTGCACAGATTAATCATCTGCAGGGTCACTTCTCTGAGCACAAAAAAGACCACCACAGCCGTCGCGGTCTGCTGCGTATGGTTTCCCAGCGCCGTAAGCTGCTGGATTACCTGAAGCGTAAAGATGTTGCACGTTACACCAGCCTGATCGAACGTCTGGGTCTGCGTCGCTAAATCTTAGAGTCTGCTACGCCGCTTTCGGCGCATCACGGTGCGCCAAACAGGCACCAGGGCAGATTCGTGCGAGTTTCGCTAAAAAGGGGCCTTTATGGCCCCTTTTTTCAGGCGAACCGCAGCATTTCAGGTCAAACTATTGTATTGTTGCAGCGTGTGATCTTCAGTTGCAGAGATTCGCGCGGCTAATGAGAGGCTTTGTCCCATAAGGGATTAGGGTTGTCATTAGTCGCGAGGATGCAGATGAGGATTGAAAATTAACGGCAGGGTCAGTGCCTTGCCAGTACGTTAAGGACATAATTTTGCTGAACCCGATCGTAAGAAAATTCCAGTATGGTCAGCATACCGTCACCCTTGAGACCGGTATGATGGCTCGCCAGGCAACGGCAGCCGTAATGGTAAGCATGGACGACACCGCAGTGTTCGTTACCGTTGTAGGCAAGAAAAGCGCCAAGCCAGGCCAGGACTTTTTCCCGCTGACCGTTAACTATCAGGAGCGTACTTACGCTGCTGGTCGTATTCCGGGTAGCTTCTTCCGTCGTGAAGGCCGTCCGAGCGAAGGCGAAACGCTGACTTCGCGTCTGATTGACCGCCCGGTTCGTCCACTCTTCCCGGAAGGTTTTGTTAACGAAGTCCAGGTTATTGCAACCGTGGTTTCCGTTAACCCGCAGGTCAATCCAGATATCGTGGCGATGATCGGTGCTTCCGCAGCGCTGAGCCTTTCTGGCCTGCCATTCAATGGTCCTATCGGTGCTGCTCGTGTGGGCTACATCAACGATCAGTACGTGCTGAACCCAACTACCGATGAGCTGAAAGAGAGCAAACTGGATCTGGTTGTTGCGGGTACTCAGGGCGCTGTGCTGATGGTTGAGTCAGAAGCGGAAGTACTGAGCGAGGATCAGATGCTGGGCGCGGTGGTCTATGGCCATGAGCAGCAGCAGATTGTTATCGATCAGATTAACTCGCTGGTTGCCGAAGCGGGCAAACCTCGCTGGGACTGGCAGCCAGAAGCTGTCAACGAAGCTTTACATGCGCGTATCAGCGCCCTGGCCGAGTCTCGCCTGAGCGAAGCGTACCTGATCACTGAAAAACAAGAGCGTTATACTCAGGTTGGCGTGATCAAGTCAGAAACCACTGAAGCTCTGCTGGCGGAAGATGCCACCCTGGACGCTGGTGAAATCAACGACATCCTGCATACGCTGGAAAAGAACGTTGTTCGTAGCCGTATCCTGCGTGGTGAGCCGCGTATCGATGGCCGCGAAAAAGATATGATCCGTGGTCTGGACGTGCGCACTGGCGTACTGCCACGTACCCACGGTTCTGCACTCTTTACCCGTGGTGAAACTCAGGCCCTGGTTACCGCAACGCTGGGTACTGCCCGTGACGCGCAGAACCTGGATGAGCTGATGGGTGAGCGCACCGATAACTTCCTGTTCCACTACAACTTCCCTCCGTACTCCGTAGGTGAGACCGGTATGGTGGGTTCGCCTAAGCGTCGTGAAATTGGTCACGGTCGTCTGGCGAAACGTGGCGTGCTGGCCGTGATGCCTAAAGGCGACGCGTTCCCGTACACCGTGCGTGTAGTGTCAGAAATTACTGAATCAAACGGTTCTTCTTCTATGGCTTCCGTGTGCGGTGCTTCACTGGCACTGATGGATGCAGGCGTACCAATCAAAGCAGCCGTAGCCGGTATTGCGATGGGCCTGGTCAAAGAAGGCGAGAACTATGTGGTCCTCTCCGACATTCTGGGTGACGAAGATCACCTGGGCGACATGGACTTCAAAGTAGCCGGTAGCCGTGAAGGTATCACCGCGCTACAGATGGATATTAAAATTGAAGGCATCACCCGCGAAATCATGCAGGTGGCACTGAACCAGGCTAAGGGCGCGCGTCTGCACATCCTGGGCGTTATGGAACAGGCTATCAGCACTCCGCGTGGCGATATCTCTCAGTTTGCACCACGTATTCACACTATCAAAATCAGCCCGGACAAGATCAAAGATGTGATCGGTAAAGGCGGTTCTGTGATCCGTGCGCTGACTGAAGAGACCGGCACCACTATCGAAATCGAAGATGATGGTACTGTTAAAATCGCAGCGACCGACGGTGACAAAGCGAAATTCGCTATCCGCCGTATCGAAGAGATTACTGCTGAAATCGAAGTGGGCCGCATTTACAACGGTAAAGTGACCCGCATCGTAGACTTCGGTGCCTTCGTAGCTATCGGCGGCGGTAAAGAAGGTCTGGTCCACATCTCTCAAATCGCTGACAAGCGTGTTGAGAAAGTGACAGACTATTTGCAGATGGGCCAGGAAGTGCCAGTGAAAGTACTGGAAGTTGATCGCCAGGGCCGCGTACGCCTGAGCATCAAAGAAGCGACCGAGCAGACGGCTGAGCCGGAAGCAGGCGTGGCACCGGTAGCTCCTGAAGCAGAATAATGTCGGACGCTCTCCCTGTCATCAGGGAGAGCTGTATCATCGCGAGGGTAGGACGACACCTTGTGCACGGCAGGCGGATGAAAGGATAGTCATCCCAATGTTGGTATTTGGGAGTGGGAAATGAAGCCTTTTTTGCGCTGGTGTTTCGTTGCGACAGCTTTAACGCTGGCAGGATGCAGCAACTCGGATTGGCGTAAGAACGAGGTTCTGGCTGTTCCGCTTCAGCCTACGCTGCAACAGGAAGTCATCCTGGCGCGCATGGAACAAATTCTTGCCAGTCGATCCCTTAGCGATGATGAACGCGCACAGCTGTTATATGAGCGCGGAGTGTTGTATGATAGTTTGGGTTTGAGAGCACTGGCGCGAAATGATTTTTCATTAGCGTTATCTGTCAGACCAGATATGCCTGAAGTATTCAATTACTTAGGCATATATTTAACGCAGGCAGGCAATTTTGATGCTGCCTATGAAGCGTTCGATTCTGTACTTGAGCTTGATCCAACTTACAATTATGCGCATTTAAACCGCGGTATCGCACTCTACTACGGTGGAAGGTTTAAATTAGCGCAAGATGATCTGCTGGCGTTTTATCAAGACGATCCTAACGATCCTTTCCGTAGCTTGTGGCTGTATCTCGACGAAAGAGAGATAGATGCTGACAAAGCGAGAGTAGCGCTGAAACAGCGTTATGAAAAAGCGGTCAGAGACCAATGGGGATGGAAAATTGTCGAGTTCTACCTGGGAAATATCAGCGAAAGTACGCTGATGGATAGTCTCAAGGCAGACGCAACGGATAACACCTCGCTCGCTGAACATCTCAGTGAAACCAACTTCTATTTAGGTAAACATTACCTAAGTCTGGGGGAGAAGGACGACGCAGAAGCGTTGTTCAAGCTGACGGTTGCAAACAACGTACATAACTTCGTTGAGCACCGATATGCATTGTTGGAGCTGGCGCTACTCGGCCAGACACAAGACGATTTATCAGAATCTGACCAGCAATAGCTGACGAACTTTTATTGCCCTTTTTTCTCGAATGTCATCATCTTAGCGGATGAGGGCTTTCTTGTTCGTCGAAACCACTAATTTGAGCCGGTTCACACTTTTTGATGAAAATTACTGAATGTTTTCACGACGAGTTATGTAGACTGGCCGCCGCAATCTAAGAGGCACGTGTACTACATGACTGATATTGAAACCACTTTTGCTGACCTTGGCCTGAACGCCGAACTCCTCGAATCTCTGAACGGTATGGGCTACGTTAAGCCTTCTCCAATCCAGGCTGAGTGTATTCCTCACCTGTTGGCTGGCCGTGATGTTCTGGGTATGGCACAGACCGGTAGCGGAAAAACCGCAGCGTTCTCGCTGCCACTGCTGAACAACATTGATAGCTCCCTGAAAGCACCTCAGATTCTGGTGCTGGCACCAACCCGTGAGTTGGCGGTTCAGGTAGGCGAAGCTATAACCGATTTTGCTAAACATATGAAAGGCCTTAACGTTGTCGCCCTTTACGGTGGTCAGCGTTATGACGTGCAGCTGCGCGCTCTGCGTCAGGGTCCACAAGTTGTTGTGGGTACTCCTGGCCGCCTGTTGGATCACCTGAAACGCGGCACGTTAGATCTCTCTAACCTGCGCGGTCTGGTGCTGGACGAAGCCGATGAAATGCTGCGTATGGGCTTCATCGAAGACGTTGAAACTATCATGGCGCAGATCCCAGAAGGTCATCAGACCGCTCTGTTCTCTGCAACTATGCCAGAAGCGATTCGTCGTATTACCAAACGCTTTATGAAAGATCCGCAGGAAGTGCGTATCCAGTCAAGCATGACTACCCGTCCGGACATCAGCCAGAGCTACTGGACTGCGTTTGGTCGTAAGACGGATGCACTGACTCGCTTCCTGGAAGCAGAAGACTTTGATGCAGCTATCATCTTCGTGCGTACCAAGAACGCCACGCTGGAAGTTGCTGAAGCGCTTGAGCGCAGCGGTTACAACAGTGCCGCGCTGAATGGTGACATGAACCAGGCTCTGCGTGAGCAGACTCTGGAGCGTCTGAAAGATGGTCGTCTGGACATCCTGATCGCTACCGACGTTGCGGCCCGTGGCCTGGACGTTGAGCGTATCAGCCTGGTGGTTAACTTCGACATCCCTATGGATGCGGAGTCTTACGTTCACCGTATCGGCCGTACCGGTCGTGCAGGTCGTGCTGGCCGTGCTCTGCTGTTCGTTGAGAACCGCGAGCGTCGTCTGCTGCGTAACATTGAACGCACCATGAAGCTGACTATTCCAGAAGTTGAACTGCCTAACGCAGCATTGCTGGGTGAGCGTCGTCTGGCTAAGTTCGCGGCTAAAGTACAGCAGCAGCTGGAAAGCAGCGATCTGGAACAGTACCGCGCGCTGCTGAGCAAAATGCAGCCGGCAGAAGATGAGCTGGATATCGAAACGCTGGCCGCAGCTCTGCTGAAAATGGCTCAGGGTGAACGTCCTCTGATCGTTCCTGCTGATGCGCCACAGCGTCCGCGCCGTGAGTTCAAAGAGCGTGATGACCGTCGTGGCGATCGTCCGGACCGCGGTCCGCGTGAACCACGTAGCGAAGCCGCTGGCGATCGTCCTCGTCGTGAGCGTCGTGACGTTGGCGATATGGAAGTTTACCGCATTGAAGTGGGTCGCGATGATGGCGTTGAAGTTCGTCACATCGTGGGCGCGATTGCCAACGAAGGTGATATCAGCAGCCGTTACATCGGTAACATCAAGCTGTTCGGTACCCACTCCACCATCGAGCTGCCGAAAGGCATGCCGGGTGACATTCTGTCGCATTTCACTCGTACGCGTATTCTGAACAAACCGATGAATATGCAGTTGATTGGCGATGCCGTGCCAAGAACTAACGAGCGTAGCGGTGGCGGTGAGCGTCGTGCTGCTCCTGGCGGACGTGGTGGCTTCGGTGGCGGTAACCGTGACGGTGCTGCTGCCCGTCCGGAAGGTGGTCGTCGCTTCAGCAACGATCGCAACGGCGGCGGTGAGCGTCGTAGCGGTAGCTTCAGCCGTGATGGCGGCAACAGCCGTGGTCCACGTCCTGAAGGTTCTGCACCTCCACGTCGTCGTGATGCATAATCACTGACGTCTGAAAAAAAACCAGCCTTCGGGCTGGTTTTTTTATGTCTGCTATAAACTGAAATCTGCACGCTGAGCGGGCAAAAAGGGCGATCCGGAAATGCTCCCGCTCACCCTGACTCCGCGGGCCTCAGAGCGACTTATGGGCTTCCATGGTCAGCTCAAAGGAGCGGACGCGGGCTTGCTGGTCAAAAATCTGGCCATTCACCATGATTTCATCAGCCTGGGTTTCGCGGATCAGCGAAATCAGCCCCTGACGGACTTTTTCCACATCCCCCACAATCGACATGCTCAGCGCCTGCTGCACGCCATACTGTTCTGAAGGTGACCAGAGGTTATCCATATTTTCGACCGGCGCCGGAAGTGGGCCGGGCCTGCCGCGACGCAGGTTAATAAACTGCTGCTGCATCGAAGTAAACATAAAGCGCGCATCCCGTTCGCTGTCGGCGGCAATCACGTTGACACAGACCATCGCATGCGGCTTCTCAAGGCGGGCAGAAGGTTTGAAGTTTTCACGATAGAGATGCAGCGCCTGATAAAGCATATCGGGCGCGAAGTGCGAGGCAAAGGCAAAGGGCAGGCCAAGCTGTGCAGACAGCTGTGCGCTGTACAGGCTGGAACCCAACAGCCAGACGGGGATCTTCAGACCCAGTCCCGGCACGGGTTGTACCGCTGGCTGCTCACCCTCTTTGGCGTCAAACCATGAAATCATCTCAGCCACGTCTGACGGAAAATTGTCGACGTGCCCTCCCATATGACGACGCAGTGCCATCATGGTGCGCTGATCGGAACCGGGCGCGCGGCCCAGCCCCAGATCAATACGGCCAGGATAGAGAGATTCCAGCGTACCGAACTGTTCGGCAATCACCAGCGGTGAGTGGTTAGGCAACATGACGCCGCCGGAACCCAGACGCAACGTGTTTGTGTTGGCAGCCAGATAACCAATCAGCACCGATGTTGCGGCGCTGGCGATCCCGGTCATGTTGTGGTGTTCAGCCAGCCAGTAACGGTTGTAGCCAGACTTCTCTGCCTGCCGCGCAAGAGCCAGCGAGGAGTGAAAAGCGTCACGCGCCGTTGCACCCTGAGGAATAGGGGCCAGATCGAGGACTGAGAGCGGAACATTTTTTTTATCAGACATAATTGCTCACTTGTTCGAAGGGCGGGACTAGCGCCATTGCAAATCTCTATCCTGGACGATTTTTTAGCAGAAGGATTGGCAATTTGAAGCACTTTTCAGCTGACAGGGGCAGCCTGAAAGGCGCGCCAATCCCCTGCAAAAACTCAGGACTTAGTGAGTCCAGTATACCCTTCGCACCCCATATTTAAACTCCATTTATTTTTAGGGGCATCAGGCCCGCGCGGCGATCAGTTCACCAGTTCCAGCCCCGCCACCTGCCACCAGTAGCCGTTGCAGTTTTGCCCGGCAGCCAGCGGTAAAGGATGTTTTCCCGTTTCATTGGCCCGGTACGCCTCCAGCATCGTCAGCGTCTCTTTCCCTTCAGGTGAAAGGCGAACAATATCAACCAGCCCCTGCATGGAGATAAGGTCATTACCCAGGTTATAGCAGTAGCCGCTCATGGTCTGAATACCGTTCAGCACGAACACCTGCTGCTCCTCCTGAGAACGCACCGCCCGACCCTGGGGCCACTTGATACAGCAGGTCTGGCAATCATCTTTCCCCCGGTTTTCTGCTCTGGCGGTAAAGCAGCGCGCCGAGTAAGCCAGCGGCAGATGCCCGTAGCTCAGCACCTCCACCTCAAATTTATGCCGGATCCCCAACTCTTCACACTGTGTGAGCAAATTGGCCAGCCAGTCGCGGGAGAGTTCCACAGGCATGCACCAGCGTATCATGCCCAGTTTCAGCAGCAGCCTCAGCGTCACGGCGTTGTAGCAGTTCAGCGCATGGCCGGCCACAAAGGGAAGTCCGGCACGCGCGGCCATATTCACCGTGCCCATATCATTGGCTTCAATCAGAAACTCGCCGTTATCAACATACTTTTTCAGTTCGTTCAGCTCGGAAGATGACTGCAACAGCGCCAGCGTACTGAGAACCACCTGTTTCCCTCCCGCCGCCAGCTCTCTTGCCATTGCCAGCCAGTCGGCGCTTTTCGTGGCGCGGCGCTTGCTGCATACCGTTTCACCGAGGTAGATGATGTCGGCCTGGCTTTCTGCTGCGGCCTGATAAAATGCCTGCAACGTCTCTTGTGGCCAGTACCAGAGCACCGGGCCTAATGCATATTTCATGGAATATCCTTTACTGCCATTCACGATGATAGGCGCCCAGCGTGGTTTGTGTGCCTTCGCTCAGAGCACTCAGGGCCTTCATCCAGTTGGGGTGCGCGGAGAAATGTTCAGGATCGGCTTTGCAGCTGTCGATTGCCTGGCGCCAGATGCGGGCGATCTGCGCCACATAAGCCGGACTACGCTGACGACCTTCAATTTTTACCGACGCGATATTGGCTGCCAGTAGCGTGGGAAGCAGCTCCAGCGTATTCAGGCTGGTAGGCTCTTCCAGGGCGTGATAGGGGGCCTCTTCAACTTTATAGCGCCCCTTGCAGAGCGTGGGATAGCTGGCATTTTCATCAGCGCCATAGCGATCGATCAGCACTTCATTTAACCTGGACTCCAGCCCGGCAGGGGTTTGCTGCCAGCGTACGAAGCGCGCCGGAGAGCAGGCTCCCACCGTATTAGGCGACTCGCCTGTAAGATAAGAAGAGAGATAGCAGCGCCCCTCCGCCATGATGCAGAGGCTGCCGAAAGCAAAGACTTCAAGAGGAACCGTCGTCGCCCGAGCAAGCTGGCGCACCTGGTGAACCGAGAGCACGCGGGGCAGAACCACCCTGGCAACCTCGAAATGGCGTTGATAAAAGTTCACCGCCTCTGCATTGGTGGCGGAAGCCTGGACGGAGACGTGGCGCTCGATATGCGGGTAGCGACTGGCTGCATATTCCAGCATCGCAATATCTGCCAGGATCAGCGCATCCACTCCCGCCTGCGCCGCTATATCTACAGCGCGTTCCCAGCGCTGATAACCCTGCGGATGGGCAAAAGTATTAATCGCAACGTGCAGTTTACGTCTATGCTGATGAACGTAACGGGCCGCTTCCTGGAGGCGTTTCTCTGTGAAGTTCAGACCGGCAAAATGGCGGGCATTGGTGTCATCTTTCAGGCCGATATAGACGGCATCCGCGCCGTTTTCAATCGCCGCTTTCAGGGCGGGCAGATTACCTGCGGGACAAAGCAGTTCCATATAAAGAAATTCCGGATAAACAGAGGAAACGTTGAGTTTAGTCAGCCTTAAGACGACAACTTTTGATTTAAGGCAGCTAATGGCGTATTGATGGGAAGAAGAATTACCGACAAAAACCGGAACGTTCGCGCGCTTTTTTGATCCACCTGCCCGATCTGTTTTGCTGATATGGCAGAATAGCCGAAATTTACTCAAAAGGAGTCAGAATGGTGTTGAACCCATTACGCGCTCAACTTGTACGAAAAGGCCCGCAATGGCTGCGAACTCCCGTACAATTTGCCCCTTTCATGCTGAAAAAACAGCTGTTGCAGCAGATCCTCAACTGGCAATTTCATTATGCTCTGGCCGAAGGTGAGTTAGACTTTCTACAGGGGCGCTGGACAGGCATTGAGATCCGCGATCTGGGGCTGCGCTGGGCAACAACGGTTGAGCAGGGGAAATTACGGGTAGCCGATCGCACCCAGGCGGACGTCTGGTTTCGTGGTGACGCGAACGATCTGCTGCTGGTGGCCGCACGCAGAGTGGATCCCGATACGCTGTTCTTCCAGCGCCGGTTAGTGATTGAAGGCGATACGGTACTGGGGCTTGAAGTGAAAAATCTGATGGATGCGATTGAGCTTGAATTCATGCCAGCGCCATTGCGCTTTGGCCTAATGCAACTGGCCGATCTGGTTGAGGCTGGACTGACCGAGGACGCGAATTCCCCAGCGGATCGCGCGGGTGCACCATGTTAATTCGTTCTGAAATAGGAGTTGATGCCGCCAGCATAGACAGCCTTTTGCGTCGCTGTTTTGCCACGCCGGCAGAGGCTGAGCTGGTTCAGCAGCTACGTGAAGATGGTCTGCTCACGCTGGGCGTTGTTGCCACAGACGACGAGGGGCAGGTGCTGGGTTACGCGGCATTCAGTCCGGTTACGCTGAATGGCGAAGATAACCAGTGGGTTGGATTAGCGCCCTTAGCCGTTGATGAAAGCGTTCGTGGCCAACAGTTGGGCAAACAGCTTATATATGAAGGGCTGGATACGCTTAATGAGTTTGGCTATGCCGCGGTGGTGGTACTGGGCGACCCGGCTTATTTCGGACGCTATGGGTTTGAGCCAGCCGCCCGCCACCAGTTGCGCTGTCGCTGGCAGGGAACGGAAGCCGCTTTCCAGGTTTATAAACTGGCAGACAATGCTTTCACCGGCACGGAAGGGTATATCGATTACGCCGAGCCTTTCAACCGCGTGCGTTAAGCCACAGACTTAACGAAACAGGCTGATGCTCAATCAGCCTGATCTTTTCCTGCCTTTTTAACTGCTTGACCTGATACTCCAGGCGTGAGGCGCTGGAACGATCGCCCGCATCACACTGAAACAGCAGCTCCAGCGGCCCTTTGCCACGCAGCGCTTTTGCCCCTTTGCCACTCTGATGCTGCACAAAACGCCTGGCCACATCGTTGCTAATGCCGGTGTAGAGCATACCGCTGGCGGTGCGCAGGATATAAAGCTGCCACGGCGCAGTTTCACTTTCACTCATTGGTTCAGCCATCTTGATTCCTCTCTGCGCAGCATAGCAAAACCCGCCGCAGATGTGGCAAAGTAACGTTTTCAGGGAGAAACCATGTTTGATAACGATCAACTGAGCGCAATTGCTCGCTATTTGAAAAAGCAGCATGTGTTGTCGGTTTGCGGCGGCAATCCTGTGTGGTGCGCTAACTGTTTTTATCTCTTCAATGCTGAGAAGGCCGCGTTCTGGCTGATGACGGAAACCACAACCCGGCACGGCGAGCAGATGAGAGAAGATGAGCAGGTGGCAGGCACCGTCAATGGTCAGCCCAAATCGGTGCTGCTGATTAAAGGCGTGCAGTATGCCGGACGAATAGCTTTGCTGGAAGGCGATGAGGAGCAGGCGGCGCGCAGGGCGTACATTAAACGCTTCCCGATTGCGGCCAGAGCGACAGCGCCGTTGTGGGAAATTAAGCTGGATGAGTTAAAAATGACCGATAACGCGCTGGGCTTCGGTAAAAAACTGAGTTGGACGCGGGAATAAAGGGCCGGGGAGTGCCCCGGCCAGTCTGCAATCAGACAGTTTCGAGAATACGCAGTGACTCGCGGTTAAAGGCGGGCAGATCGTCAGGCGTACGGCTGGTGACAAATTGCTCATTGTCCACCACCACTTCTTTGTCATAGAAGTCGGCACCAGCGTTTTTCACATCAATCGCAATGGCCTTCACGGAGGTCATTTTGCGGCCACGTACGGCATTGGCGCTGATAAGCAGCTGCGGGCCGTGGCAGATGGCGAAAATGGGTTTTCCCAGGTCCACAAATTTTTTGGTGAAATTAACGAAGCGGTCATCGCTTCTCAGGCTGTCCGGCGAATGGCCGCCTGGCAGCAGCAGAGCATCAAACTCTTCGGCGCTGACGTGATCGATATCTTTATCGATCTTCACGCTGGCCTTTCCCTGCTTACCGGTAACGGTAATCCCGGCTTTTTTCTCAATGGTCACCACCTGATGGCCTGCTTTGGTATAGGCTTCTGCAGGGGACGTAAATTCTGAGTCTTCAAATTCATCGGTAATCAGTACCGCAATCTTCTTGCTCATCTTTTCCTCCGGTGATTATGTTGTTCAACGCCCTTAAGTGTGGTTGGTGATCCTGAAAAATCAAGCCAGACTGAAAGTTAACGCTTAATCTTACTGATCATACTGAAGATTTAACGGCAGGGTTTGCCAGCCAGGCAGCACATCATTTATCACAAATGGGAGAGGTTTATGAGTCGGGTACTGCTAACCGGAGCGACGGGGCTGGTGGGGAAGCATCTGCTGCGTATGCTGATTGAAAAGCCAGAGGTCAGCGAAATTATCGCCCCCACGCGCCGCAAACTTCCGGACTACCCTAAAGTCACTAATCTGGTTGAGGAAGATCTCACTGACGTCCTCAGCCCTCTGCAAACGCAGGTGGATATAGTGTTCTGCTGCCTGGGAACCACCCGCAAACAGGCGGGCAGTAAAGAGGCTTTTGTGCATGTGGATTACACGCTGGTGGTCGATACCGCCATTGCGGGGCAACGGCTGGGGGCGCAACATCTGGTCGTCGTCAGCGCCCATGGTGCTAATGCGCACTCGCCGTTTTTCTACAACAAGGTTAAAGGCAAGATGGAAGAGGCGCTGCAAAATGAGCTGTGGCTGCGTCTGACTCTGGTCCGCCCGTCGCTGTTACTGGGCGAACGCGACACCAAAAGAAGCGGCGAATCGCTGATAGCGCCCCTGTTCCGGCTGCTGCCGGGCAACTGGCGTGCCGTGTCAGCCAGAGATGTTGCCGCAGTGATGATGCGGGAAGGATTCTCTTCCACCGGGCAGGGGCTAAAAATTATCGAATCTGCTGACATCCCACGAACCGAAGCGTGAGATGAGCCGCGATTAAATTATGGCAAGAGAAAGCGGCATACTGTGGCGGCACCGGGTGTGGCAGCTTTTAGCGTAAGTAGTGAATAATCTGGTTGCTGCTTCCCCGCCAGAGCAACGCCGGATCGCGCAGCTCCTCGACATACCTGCCATCAATCAGCACGTTGATCAGATCCACCGCCTGCCGCTGCGCTGCTGTCAGCTCCTCCAGACGATAGCCGGTCCACAGCCAGACATCCTTACCGGCACACTCACGCCGTATCCGCTTCAGCAGCCTTACTATTTCCGGTACGTTAGCGGGATGCAGGGGATCGCCTCCCGAGAGGGACAACCCCTGGCGTGGGATACGCGTGTCGTTGAGGTCGGCAATCAGCTGCTCTTCCTGCTGAAGGGTAAACGGCCTGCCTGAGTTCAGGCGCCAGGTGCTCTTGTTATAGCAGCCGGGACACTGATGCTCGCATCCCGCCACAAACAGCGTACAGCGGGTACCCGGCCCGTTCACAATATCCACCGGGTAGTAGCGATGAATATTCATCCCAGCGGCCCGTCCAGGTGTTTAACGCGGCGTCTGACCTCTTCCTGCTTGCCGGCATTGAACGGACGCGCGTCCGGGCTGCCCAGATATCCGCATACCCTGCGGGTGACGGAGACCCGGCTTGCATCGTGGTTGCCGCATTTTGGACAGGTGAAGCCTTTGCTGGTGCAGGAGAATTCGCCGGTAAAGCCGCAGTCGTAACACTCATCAATTGGCGTGTTGGTGCCGTAATAGGGGATGCGGCTGTAGCTGTAATCCCAGACATCTTCCAGCGCTTTCAGGTTGTGCTGAATATTGGGATATTCGCCGTAACAGATAAATCCACCATTGGCGAGGGGCGGATAGGCGGCTTCGAAATCGATCTTGTCGTAAGGGTTAACCTTTTTTTCCACATCAAGATGGAAGCTGTTGGTGTAATAGCCTTTGTCCGTGACGCCCGGCACCACGCCAAACTCGGCCGCATCCAGCCGACAGAACCTGTCGCACAGGTTTTCGCTTGGCGTGCTGTAGAGGCTGAAGCCATAGCCGGTTTCGTTCTTCCAGCGATCCGTTGCCTGGCGCAGATGGCTGACAATAGCGATGGCTTTATCCTGTAGCCGCTTGTCGTCATAAGGATGAATTTCACCCCCGCTCAGCGCATTCAGGGTTTCGTGCAGGCCGATATAGCCCAGCGAGATCGAAGCGCGTCCATGTTTGAATATCTCCGCCACGTTATCATCCGCTTTCAGCCGTACGCCGCAGGCGCCTTCCATATATAAAATGGGTGCCACCCGTGCTTTAACATTCTCCAGCCTGGCGATACGCGTCATCAGCGCCTTTTTCGCCAGCGCGAGGCGTTGATCCAGCAGCGTCCAGAAGCGCGCTTCCTCTCCTTTTGCCTCCAGCGCGATGCGCGGCAGGTTCAGGCTGATTACGCCAATATTATTACGCCCGTCATGGACCATTTCACCGTTCTCTTCCCATACCCCCAGGAAGCTGCGGCATCCCATTGGCGTCTTAAACGAACCGGTAGTTTTCACCACCTGCTCGTAGTTAAGAATATCGGGATACATCCTTTTGCTGGCGCACTCCAGGGCAAGCTGCTTGATATCGTAATTTATATCGCCCGGCAGGCGGTTAAGCCCCTCTTTGATGGCAAAAACCAGTTTGGGAAACACCGCCGTTTTATGATTTTTCCCCAACCCGGCGATGCGATTGCGCAGAATAGATTGCTGCACCAGCCGGGCAGACCAGCTGGTTCCCAAACCGAAGCCGAAGGTGACAAACGGCGTCTGGCCATTAGCGGTATGCAGAGTGTTGACCTCATATTCCAGCGACTGAAAAGCGTCAAAGCACTCTTTTTCGGTGCGCTGCTGGGCATAGGCTTCCGCATCCGCTATCTGCCACTCCTGCGCCGTTCTGCGGTGCTTCTCCAGGCTGGCCTCAACGAAAGGTGCCAGCACTTCATCTATCCGGTTAATCGTGGTGCCGCCGTAGATATGGCTGGCAACCTGAGCAATGATCTGGGCGGTCACGGCGGTGGCGGTGGAGATGGACTTCGGCGGTTCGATTTCTGCATTGCCCATCTTGAAGCCCTGGGTCAGCATCCCCTTCAGGTCAATCAGCATGCAGTTAAACATCGGGAAGAAGGGTGAATAGTCCAGGTCGTGGTAATGCAGTTCGCCACGCTCGTGGGCCATAACAATATCACGAGGGATAAGATGCTGAGTGGCATAGTGTTTTGCGACAATCCCCGCCAGTAAATCCCGCTGAGTGGGAATGACTTTGCTGTCTTTATTGGCATTTTCGTTCAGCAGCGCAGGGTTACTTTGCTCAACCAGCCCCCGGATAGCTTTATTCAGTTTGCCCCGGAGTTCCCTGGCGAGGTCGCGGTCGTGACGATATTCAATATAGGTACGGGCAAGCTCCGGGTAACGGCCAGCCATAAGATGATTTTCAACGGTTCGCTGAATATCGTTAATATCCAGGCTCTCGTGTTGCAGCAGCTGCCGGCAAATTTCTGCGGTGACTTCTGCACAATACGCCTCATCATCAATCGCCGCCGCACGGGCGGCTCCTTTGATCGCTTCGCCAATGCGTGACGCGTCAAATAACACGTTGCAGCCATCTCGTTTGATTACCCTGACCACTCGCCCTCTCCTTACCGGTAACTATATATAGTTTGCTTGGGGCATGATAAACCCTATATATAGTGATTGCGCGAGTTTAACTGGGGGTTTGTTGATCCAGGACATAGACTGGAAAACTCTGGAGAGTTCCTCGCCAGGCGGCCTTTTATAACCTCTTTTTTTCAGGCGCAGGAGAGAAGGGGCCGACCACGGACGGGACGATCGGCGTTGGGCAATCAGGCGTTGATGCCGCCATCCACGTTCAGACCTGTACCGGTGATCTGGCCAGCGGCCGGACTGGCGAGAAAAGTGACCGCTGCCGCGACATCTTCCGCCTTACCGTAATGTCCCAGTGCTATGTACTGACGCTGAGCCTCAGCGCCTTCACCCTCTGCCGGATTCATATCACTGTCCGTTGGACCAGGGTGCACCAGATTAACAGTTATGCCTTTTGGGCCAAGATCTCTTGCCAGGCCGCGAGTAAAAGAGAGCAGCGCGGATTTGGTCATTGAATAGATGCTGATCCCCTGCATCGGCACGCGTTCTGCCAGACAGCTTCCAATATTGATGATGCGGGCGCCCTGACCTAAATGTGGCAGCGCCGCCTGGGTAGTGAGAATAACGCCACGAACGTTAACATCCAGCATGAGATCAATATCCTCCAGCGACATCTCCTCCAGCATGCCGCCGCGCGCCACACCGGCATTGTTCACCAGAATATCCAGCCCGCCGAGGGCGTTTACTGTCTCCTCTACTGCCCGCTGGGTCTCTTCCGCCACGGCACTGCTGGCCTGGATGGCGACGGCGCGACGGCCCAGCGCTTCAATAGCGGCCACCACTTCGGCGGCTTTATCCGCTGATTTCTCGTAGGTGATGGCGATATCAGCGCCCTGGCTGGCGAGAGAGAGGGCGATAGCTTTGCCTAATCCACGGCTGGCGCCGGTAACCAGCGCGCGTTTTCCTGAAAGTGCATTCATAGGTAACCTCTATTATGTGTCGATCGGTATGTAATTATCCTATGTGCGGTTGCAGCGTTCCGTCAACCGGATTATCATAACGATCGACACAAAAATTGAGGGTGCTATGGCTGTAAGAGGAAGACCAAGAAGTTTCGATCGGGAAAAAGCGCTGATCGCCGCAATGTGCCTCTTCTGGCAGAAAGGTTATACCGCGACCTCAATGGCGGATCTCTATCAGGTCATGGGGATCAATTCTCCCAGCCTCTATGCCGCTTATGGCAGTAAAGAGGATCTCTATCAGGAAGTGATTAACTACTACGTGCAGCACATGGCACCACGCATCTGGTCGGTGCTGGCCTCCGCCAGCTCTGCGTATGAGGGCGTCTCTGGCTGGCTGAACCAATCAGCTGAAGTACTCACCTGCAAGGATTACCCTCCGGGCTGCATGGTCACGCTCTCAACGGTCGCCAGTGAAGGTAACGAGAGGCTGGGCGCCTGCGTCAAACGTTGTCGTCTTGAAGGGCAGCAAATACTGGCAGACCGGCTGAAACGGGCCGTAGCGGAAGGTGAACTGCCGGCAGCGACAGATACCGGAGCGCTGGCACAGATGTATATCAGCCTTCAGCAGGGAATGTCGTTGCAGGCGCGAGACGGTGCCAGTCGGGAGGATTTACAGAAGGTGGCGCGGCTGGCGATGAATCTCTGGCCAGAGAACGCGCAGGATCGCATTTTTTGCCTCCTGAAAAGCTAGCTTTGGTTGCATTAGTGGCAGAGGAATTCATATTATTGCCTGTTATGCAGAGCAAACAGGGTTTTGCTCAGGTCATCCCGGGATAGAGTCTGATGCCTTCTGTGACGTACAATGAGAAACAGGTTAGCCGATGGATCGGTGCGCGCACCGTTGCCAGGGCAAAAAGCCTGGTAGAAAAAGCGCAGAATATTCAATGGCAAAACGATCTGCTGACCGGTGAAGTGCCGGGCAGAAAGGTTGAACCGTTTCAGGTTATGGTGCATTTCAGCCGCCCGCAGGGCAAGCTCCATGCCAGCGGCGAATGCACCTGTCCGGTGAAGAACAACTGTCGTCATGTTGCTGCGGTGATGCTGGCTAACCTCCAGCACTCCGTTGCCACAGCGCCGAAAGAACCGATAGCTAACAGCCTCTCTGTTCAGCCAGTTCCCACGCTCAGGCTGGAGTCTCGCGCAAAGTTTGTCAGCGGGTTTGGTCGCTACGGCCACCGCCAGAAAAAGCTGGATTTCGCCGCGGTGCATTTTGACTATGGCGGGATCGCGGTGGCCGCTGGCAGCAGCGGCGAGCGCTTCACCGACCGCAAGGGCACGCCGTTCCTGATCCAGCGTCACTCGGCTCTGGAAGAGAGCTGGCTGAATGAGATCAATGCTGCCGGGCTGAACACTATCCCCGCAGGCCATATTTATACGCCGGAATCCGCACCTTTACCGCCCTCTATATTTGCGCCTGATACGCCATCCGGATGGCGGGAGTTCATTCGCCTTCAGCTTCCCAAACTACGCCGGCGCGGCTGGAAGGTGAGCATGGATGAAGACTTCACCTGGAACGTCACCGAGATTGCTGAAATTGCCGGGAAGGCCATTCAGGAGCAGGATGGCTGGTTCAGCCTGGAGCTGGAAGCCAGCGTAGGTCGCCGCCAGGTACGCATGCAGCCGCTGCTGGCGGGGCTGTTTCAGAAAGACCGACGCTGGTTTTCCGGCAATCTTAACCAGATCCCCGATGAGGAAGTGATCGAACTCAGAAGCGATCGCAACGAACGGCTGCATATCAGCGCTGGCGTGATGAAACCGCTGGTGGGCAATCTGGTCGATCTGTTTGCAAAGGGGATGAGCACGCCGCTGCGCATTGCGCCTTATGAGGCCGGTCGGTTAACGGCACTGCATGACACCGGGCGCTGGCAATTCCACGGCGAGAGCAGCGTATATCAGCTGGCGGAGCGGTCAGGCGCCAGCGGAGGCATTCTGCCCGTTGAGCCGCCAAAGGGGCTACAGGCCCAGCTGCGCGATTATCAGCAGCAGGGATTGAACTGGATGCAGTTTCTGCGCGCCCACGATCTCTCAGGCGTGCTGGCGGATGATATGGGGCTGGGGAAAACGATCCAGACCCTGGCGCACCTTCAGTTAGAAAAAGAGGCGGGCAGGCTGGATCGTCCGGCGCTGATCGTCGTGCCTACCACGCTGGTCTATAACTGGACGCAGGAAGCAAGCCGCTTCACGCCAGAGCTGAAAGTACTGGCGCTGACCGGGCCGGATCGTAAAGCCTTTTATGATGAGATCCAGCACTACGACGTGGTGCTGACCACCTATTCCCTGCTGTGGCGGGATCAGCCGCAGCTGCTGGGCCACAGCTATCACCTGTTGATCCTGGACGAAGCGCAATATGTGAAAAACAGCGCTTCCCGCGCCGCCTCGGTGATCCGCTCGCTGAAGTCACGCCACCGCCTTTGCCTGACAGGCACGCCGCTGGAAAACCATCTTGGCGAACTCTGGTCGCAGTTTGATTTCCTGCTACCCGGTTTTCTTGGCAGCGAAAAGGAGTTTACCCAGGAGTGGCGTATACCAGTCGAACGTAACGGCGATCGGGTACGCAGAGAGCTGCTGGCGCGGCGCGTCAGGCCGTTTATGCTGCGGCGGCGCAAGCAGGAGGTGGCGAAGGAGCTGCCGCCCAAAAATACCATCGTGCGTTCCGTAGAGCTGGAAGGCAGCCAGCGTGAGCTTTATGAATCGGTGCGCAGTGCGATACAGGAGCGTGTGCAGCTGGCGGTTCAGCAGCAGGGCGCGGGGCGCAGCCATCTGCTGGTGCTGGATGCGCTGTTAAAGCTGCGGCAGATTTGCTGCGATCCCCGTCTGGTGAAGATCGACAAAGCGGCGAAGGTAAAACATTCCGCCAAGCTGGCGCTGCTGCGGGAAATGCTCACCGACCTGCTGGCGGAAGATCGCCGCATTCTGATCTTCTCTCAGTTCACCGCCATGCTCTCTCTGATTGCTGAGGAGCTGCAAAAGGCGCGGATCCCGTTTGTGACGTTAACAGGCAGCACCCGCGACAGAACCGAGCCGGTAAGGCGTTTTCAGGAAGGGGAAGTACCGGTATTTCTGATTAGCCTGAAAGCGGGCGGCGTCGGGCTGAACCTGACCGCCGCCGACACGGTGATCCACTACGATCCGTGGTGGAACCCGGCAGCGGAGAATCAGGCAACGGATCGGGCCTACAGACTGGGCCAGGATAAACCGGTCTTTGTCTATAAGCTGATTGTTGCGGGCAGCATTGAAGAGAAAATTGTGGCGATGCAGCAGCAGAAAGCTGAGCTGGCAGAGGGCATTCTGGAAGATGAGCTGAGCGAGCCGGGCCAGTTCACCAGTGATGACCTGGCCGCGTTGCTTGCTCCTCTCTGACAGCCTCAGCGCTTCTGATACCACCAGACCGCTTCCCACGGACGCAGCATCACCTCGCCTGGCGTGACGTGGGTATCGGGGTAGTTGCTGATCAGCACATCCCACTGGCCGCTGTAGGCCGGTGGGTGCCACACCTGCGTCTCCGCACTGAAATTGGTGGCGACCACCAGCGTTTCTTTTTCATAGCGGCGGCAGTAGCACCAGAGCCAGGGATGCTCCGGCAGCAGATCGAGATAATCGCCCCAGGTGAGGATCGCATACTCTTTTCTCAGCTGGATCAGCCGCTGATAGGTGTAAAACACCGATCCTTTATCCGCGACCGCCGCCTGCGCATTGATGGTCTCCATATTGTCGCACATGCCAATCCACGGCGTGCCGGTGGTAAATCCACCGTTTTCACTCGCATCCCAGGGGATGGGCGTCCGGCCATTATCGCGTGATTTACTGGCGAGGATCGCCAGCAGGTTATCGCTGTCGCGCCCCTGCGAGCGCAGCTCTGCATACATGTTGTGGCTTTCAATATCCCGGTAATCCAGAATGCGGGTAAAATGGGGATTGGTCATCCCCAGCTCTTCACCCTGGAAGATATAGGGCGTGCCCTGCATACCGTGGAGCACCAGCGCCAGCATTTTGGCGGACTGCACGCGATACTGTCCTTCATCTCCCCAGCGTGACACCACGCGAGGCTGATCGTGATTACACCAGAACAGCGCGTTCCACGCCTTATTATGCATTCCCTGCTGCCAGTGGGTGAAAATCGCTTTCTGCGCCACCAGATCCAGCGGCGTCAGGGTCCATTTCTGACCGTTGTAAAAATCCACCTCTACATGATCGAAGCTGAACACCATCGACAGCTCTTCGCCTTCCAGCGAGCCGTAGCGCTGGCAATGCTCCAGCGTTGCCGAGGACATTTCGCCCACCGTCATTAACTCGCGCGGGCGGAACACGTCGCGGCTCATCTCCTGCATATATTCATGAATGCGCGGCCCATCGGTATAGAGACGCAGTCCGTCTCCGTTGGGATCGTCAGGAAAGTCCTGATGCTTGGAGACCAGATTCACCACGTCAAGCCGCAGTCCGTCAATGCCGCGGTCTGCCCAGAAGTTGACGATTTGCTTGAGTTCCGCGCGAAGATTCTCGTTTTCCCAGTTCAGCTCCGCCTGTTCCGGCGCCCACAGGTGCATATAATACTGGGCGCTCTCCGGATGCCAGCGCCAGGCGCTGCCGCCAAATTTTGACTGCCAGTTATTGGGCGGCTGGTTGGGCGTACCGTCCCGCCAGATATAGTACGAGCGGTAAGGACTCTCTTTATTCAGCGCTTCGTAAAACCAGTGGTGCTGCGTGGAGCTGTGGTTAAACACCATATCCAGGATAAGGCGCATTCCGCGGGCGTGCGTCTCCTCCACCAGCCGGTCAAAGTCGTTCAACGTACCAAAAATGGGATCGATGGCGGTGTAGTTCGCCACGTCATAGCCATTGTCTACCTGCGGAGAAATATAAAAGGGCGTCAGCCAGATAGCATCTACGCCCAGCTCCTTCAGATAATCCAGTCGCTGTATCACCCCCGCCAGATCGCCCATGCCGCTACCGGTGGTGTCCTGAAAACTCTTTGGATAAATTTGATAGATAACGCCGTTCTGCCACCACGGTGGAATTTTTGTCATTGCTCAATCCTGATTCTCAGGTGAAAGGGTCTGGCTGCGCACAATAGTGTTCTAAAGCCTTGTTGTTCTTCCTTAAGATTAGCCATTAACTCGCAAGGTGTCACAAAACAAGAAGCAGGTTGTTCCCGAAGCGATGTGTAACTTGATGTGTAAAGCGAATTATGTTTTATGGTTTTTTTGCTTTTTTTTGCCCGTCGCCCCTCTGGAGAAGTGTCATGATCGGAACCCTGCGTTTTACGTTGCTTGCCACCTCATTACTGGTCTCACTTTATGCTCATGCCACCCCTGCTGGCAACCTGCCGCTGATGCCCTGGCCTCAGCAGGTTGAACAGCCGGAAGGGGGCGGAAGCCTGGCGCTGAATAACCAGCTCTCTGTAAACATCCGGGGGGATGCACTGCCGGGTGCGGTGGATCGCTGGCGTCAGCGGATTGGCCTGCAAACCGGCTGGCAAATGCTGCCGCAAACCGGGGATGTGGCGAACGCCACCATTACGATAACCATCGCCAAAAGCGTCGATCCTCTTCCCCAGCCGGACAGCGATGAGAGCTATCATCTTCTGGTAAACAGCGAAGGCGTTAAGCTGGAGGCGGCTACCCGGTTTGGCGCACTGCGCGGCATGGAAACGCTGCTTCAACTGGT
Organism: Erwinia magellanica; assembly: GCF_039023495.1. Lineage (NCBI taxonomy): Bacteria > Pseudomonadati > Pseudomonadota > Gammaproteobacteria > Enterobacterales > Erwiniaceae > Erwinia > Erwinia magellanica. Next base: position 57,962 of record NZ_JBCHVC010000006.1, on the reverse strand, counting down.
AGAAAACGGTGAGAGCAACAGCGCTATTCCTTATGTGGAGATCCATGACAGTCCACGCTTCCCATGGCGAGGGATCCTGATCGACTCCGCCCGCCACTTTATGCCGCTGGAGACGATCCGCAGGCAGATCGATGGTATCGCCAGCGCCCGCATGAACGTATTTCACTGGCACCTTACTGACGATCAGGGCTGGCGCTTCGCTTCCACGCACTTCCCCCAGCTCCAGCAGAAAGGCAGCGACGGCCTCTTCTATACCCAGGATCAGATGAAAGCGATCGTGCAGTATGCGGCGGATCGTGGCGTCCGCGTGGTACCGGAGATCGATCTTCCCGGCCACGCTACCGCACTTGCAGCGGCGATGCCGGAGCTGATCAGCGCGCCCGGCCCTTATCAGATTGAGCGCGGCTGGGGGGTGTTTAAGCCGCTGCTGGACCCCAGCAACGAGCAGGTTTATGCCTTTATCGACACGCTGATTGGCGAAGTCACCGCAGTGTTCCCCGACCCCTGGCTGCATATTGGCGGCGATGAGGTGGACGCCACGCAGTGGAAGGAGTCCAAATCCATTCAGGCGTTTATGCAGCAGAAAGGGCTGAAGGATGAACAGGCGTTACAGGCGTATTTCAATCAGCGGGTCGAGAAGATCCTGGAGAAACATCAGCGAAAAATGGTTGGCTGGGATGAGATTGCCCATCCCGATCTGCCCAAAAGCATCCTGATCCACTCCTGGCAGGGACAGGATGCGCTGGGGGAAGTCAGCAAGCAGGGTTATCGCGGCATTCTCTCCGCCGGGTTCTACCTTGACCAGGCACAACCTGCTGCCTACCACTACCGTAATGAAGTCTGGCCGGAGGGGCTGAACGGACAGGATCGTCTGGAGAAACAAGACACAGCCCAGAGCTGGCAGTTTATTCTGCCCCGCCTGAAGGGAAGCGCGGTGAAGGGCAGCTTTACGCTGGTGCAACGGGACGGGGAATGGCGGGGCTTTATTGATTTTGCCGGCAAGTCGCGCCGCCTGGTGCGCAATGTGGCGTGGCTGACGCCGCAGCAGGTCACCTTCAGCGTGGATACGTGGATGGGCGAATTGCAGCCGGTAGTCACTCTGGCAGGAGAGAAACTCACGGGCTACATGCGCGTAGGCAACGTGCGCTATCCCACGCAGGGCAGCAAGCTGAAGGCCGTGCCTGAAGGTATCCAGCCCAGCGTACCGGACGAGCAGCAGATGAAGGATAACCTGCTGGGGGGCGAAGTGGCGCTGTGGGCGGAAATTATCAACCCGCAGGTGATTGATGTGCGCCTGTGGCCGCGAGCCTATGTGGTGGCAGAGCGGCTCTGGTCGGCAAAAGATGTCACTGACGAGCAGAATATGACTCAGCGGCTGGCGCAGGTGGACAGCTGGTCCGCCGTTTCGGTGGGTTTACAGCAGCATGCGCAGGCGCAGACCCAGATGATCCGCCTGGCAAACAGCAGCAGCATCGTTCCGCTGGAAATTTTTGCCGAAGCGCTGGAGCCGGCTCAGTATTACACCCGCCAGCACCTGAAGTTCCAGGCGGGGCACTACACTCTCAGCGAGCCGCTGAACCGCCTGGCCGATCTCCTGCCCGCCAGCAGTAACAAGGTGCAGGAGCTGGAGCGGCAGGTGGATGCGCTGATTGCCGATCGCGGTAACCAACAGGCAATGCAGGCGATTCGTCACCAGCTGCGGCAGTGGCAGCAGAATGTGCCAGAAGTGATGCCGTTGCTGGCGCAGAATTATCAGCTACAGCCGTTAAAGCCGGTGGCGCAGCAGTTGCAGGAGATCAGCAGCACAGGGCTATCTTTGCTGGATGCGATAGAGCAGAACCGGACGTTTGGCGCAGCCGATATCACAGCAATGCAGGCGAAACTGGACAAGGCCGCCGCAGTTCAGGATGAAGTGGTGCTGGCGCTGGTCTATCCGCTGGAGAAACTGCTGCGGGCAGTACGATAAGCGAAAAACCCTCTCCTGCGTGCGGGAGAGGGAATGTCTGCTGCTTCACTTTTTACTGTTTAGCCGGTGCAGAAGAGGCAGGCGCTTAGCGACGAACGGCGATCGCTTCGATTTCGATTTTCACATCTTTAGGCAGGCGGGCAACTTCCACGCATGAACGGGCCGGGAAGCTGGCCTGGTGCTCAGTGAAAAAGGCTTCATAAGTGCTGTTGACGGTAGCGAAATCGTTCAGGTCTTTCACAAAGACGGTGGTTTTCACGATATCGCCAACCTTCAGACCGGCAGCTTCCACAATCGCCTTCACATTTTCCAGCGACTGGCGCGCCTGAGCGGCGATATCGTCGGCAACGGAGCCGGTTTTGGGATCGACCGGGATCTGGCCAGACGTGATGATCATGCTGCCCAGATCGACGCCCTGCACGTAAGGACCAATAGCGGCTGGTGCGTTTTCAGTGCTGATTTCGCGAGACATAATTTCTCCCTGTAAATGAAGTTGTGGGTGAGAGGGAGAAACCTCTCCCGCTGTACCACCCGTCCGGCTCATTATAGGCTGCTGAAGGCTGATTACCAGTTCGCCAGCACCACGTGGTGAGCGAAGGATTTTTCACAATATTTGCAGGTCAGACGCACGTCATCCTCACGCTTTTTCACCGCAAAGCTCGATTTAACCGGCTCGCTGCGGCTGATGCAATTGCTGTTAGGGCAGGTCAGCACCTGTTCGATACGCTCCGGCAGGGCGGGGGCACTTTTGCCCACCACCTCATAATTATCGATGCGGTTAACGGTGGCATGGGGCGCGTAGACCGCCAGCTGGTTGATCTGATCGTCGGTGAGAAAAGTGTTCTCGATCTTGATCAAATCTTTCCGGCCCATCTCGCCGGAAGGCAGGTTCAGGCCGATGGTGATGCGCTGGTCGGTTTCTGTCAGGCGGAACAGCGACAGCAGCTTAAAGCCAATCTGTGCCGGAATATGGTCGATTACCGTGCCGCGTTTGATCGCTTCAACCTGCAATTTGTTATCTTGCGTCATTATGTTTCCCTCTTACAGAACCGGTTCGCTGTTCAGGACCAGCGCAAGCAGCGCCTGGCGTGCGTAGATGCCGTTTCCGGCCTGCTGGAAGTACCAGGCGTACGGCGTTTTATCCACATCAGTAGCGATCTCGTCGATGCGCGGCAGCGGATGCAGCACCTTCATGTTTTCACGGGCGGCGGCGAGATCGGCAGCGCGCAGCACAAACTGTGCTTTCACGTTGGCGTATTCAGAAGGGTCGAGACGCTCTTTCTGTACGCGGGTCATATAAAGAATATCAACCTGCGGCACGACCTCTTCAATGCTGTCGTGGCGGCTCCAGATGATGCCTTTCTCATCCAGCACGTCGGTGATATAGGAGGGCATCGCCAGCGCATCCGGGGCGATAAAGAAGAAGCGGTTGCCGTCAAATTTCGCCAGCGCCTGGGTCAGCGAGTGCACGGTACGGCCATATTTCAGATCCCCGACCATTGCCACGTTGAGGTTGCTCAGGCGGCCCTGGGTTTCCTGAATGGTAAACAGGTCGAGCAGCGTCTGGGTAGGGTGCTGGTTGGCACCATCTCCGGCATTCAGGATCGGGATGCCGCTGGAGAATTCCGTCGCCAGCCGCGCCGCGCCTTCCTGCGGATGACGCATGACGATGGCGTCCACGTAAGTGCTAATCACGGAAATCGTATCGGCCAACGTTTCTCCCTTTTTACCTAGCGAGGTGTTGCTGCCGTCAGCAAACCCCACGACGGAAGCGCCCAGACGGTGTATCGCCGTTTCAAAGGAGAGACGGGTGCGCGTGGAGGCTTCAAAGAAGCAGCTCGCCACCACGATGTGCTTCAGCAGTTCCGGCTGAGGAGTCGCCTTGAGGCTGGCGGCAGTGTGCAGCACCAGCTCCAGCTCTTCCCGGTTAAGGTCATTGATTGAAATGATGTGTTTTTGAAACAGGGGATTAGCCATGATCTCTCCTCTTAACCTTCACCTTTCAGGGCCAACCGGGCCTGAAAACTGTTGGCATGCCATTACTGTGAGCTGAAAAATGGGCAAAAAAAAGCCCCTCACTGAGGGGCTTTTTTTATGATCGGCGGTGCCAGGGAAGAAGAAACGGCGCTGCCCGCCTGCGGACAGGCTGGTCACTTCAGCAATGTGAACGATACTCAGTTTCATGCATTCTCCCGGCAAACGGTGGCGATTATACGCGTTCAGTTTGCGGCGGCAAGCAAAAATCCGCGCCTCTGAGCGCCTGATTACAGCCTGGCCAGCGTCGCAACCATCACCGCTTTGATGGTGTGCAGGCGGTTTTCCGCCTGGTCAAACACCACGCTGTGCGCGGATTCAAAGACCTCGTTGGTTACTTCCATGCCGCCGTGCAAATCGTACTGTTCCGCCATCTGCCGACCCAGCGTGGTCTGATCGTCGTGGAAGGCAGGCAGACAGTGCAGGAATTTCACCTTTGGGTTACCGGTTAACGCCAGCATCGCGCTGTTGACCTGATAGGGACGCAGCAGAGCAATACGCTCTTTCCACACCTCTTTTGGCTCGCCCATCGAGACCCAGACGTCGGTGTAGATAAAGTCTGCGCCGTAAACGCCTTCCGCAATCTCTTCCGTCAGGGTGATTTTGCCACCGTTTTTCTCTGCGGCCTGGCGGCACTCGGCCACCAGCGCCTCCTCCGGCCAGCAGCCTTTCGGCGCCACCAGACGCAGATCAAGGCCGACCAGCGCCGCTGCTTCCATCATCGTGTTGCCCATGTTGTTACGCGCGTCGCCCACGTAAGCAAACGTCATCTGGCTGAAGGCCTTTTCCGGCAGATGTTCCTGCATGGTCAGCAGATCGGCCAGCAGCTGAGTGGGGTGAAACTCGTTGGTCAGACCGTTCCATACCGGCACGCCCGCATGTTCAGCCAGCGACTCCACCAGCGCCTGGCCGTGACCGCGATACTGAATGCCGTCATAGAGCCGGCCCAGCACGCGGGCGGTATCTTTCATCGACTCTTTGTGGCCAATCTGGCTGCCGCTCGGGCCGAGGTAAGTGACGTTAGCGCCCTGATCGTAAGCGGCAACTTCGAAAGAGCATCGGGTGCGGGTCGAGTCTTTTTCGAAGATGAGCGCAATATTTTTGCCTTTCAGGTGCTGAATTTCTTCGCCATTTTTCTTATCAATTTTAAGCGTTGACGCCAGCGCAAGCAGGCCGGTCAGCTCCGCAGGCGTGAAATCCAGCAGCCTGAGAAAATGGCGTTGATATAAGTGACTCATAAAGCACTCCAGGTGACATTTATTGAATTAAAATTCAATCTAACCGTATGAATATGCATTTTCAACCCCAGGGTGCAGAAACTTTTGTTTAAAGGTAGTGGCGGGAACGGCACTGTGGGAAAATACTCTCAAGAGATGCCACATAATGAGGAACGGATCATGGCAAACGAAGCCTTGCTGGAAGAGCAGCGTGAAGAGACGCGGCTGATTATTGAAGAGCTGTTAGATGACGGTAGCGACCCGGATGCGCTCTATACCATTGAGCACCACCTCTCCTGCGACAGCTTCGACGCGCTGGAAAAGGCGGCGGTAGAAGCGTTCAAAATGGGATATGAAGTGACCGAGCCAGAAGAGCTGGAGCTGGAAGATGGCAGCAAAGTGATGTGCTGCGATATTCTCAGTGAAGGTGCGCTGAATGCAGAGCTGATTGATGCTCAGGTTGAGCAGCTGGTGGATCTGGCCGGTAAGTTCAACGTCGATTACGACGGCTGGGGCACCTATTTTGAAGATCCTGATGCACAGGATGAAGAAGAAGATGGCGACTTCATCGACGAAGAAGATAACGGCATCCGCCACTGATTGATTTTTACCAGGCCCGGCCCTGTGCCCGGCCTGTTTATTATCCGGGAGGCCCGTACGCGCTCCGCAAGACTCAAAGGGTGGACGCCGCTTCGCCCTTATTCATTTTCCGGACTCTCTCTTCATGCATACCGAACCGCTTCTTGCCCCCATTCACGCCTTTCTGCACTGCCGCACGCCGCAGGCATGGATTGATGAGGCCCGTAAACCTGAGAACCTGCCGCTGCTGCTGACGGATCATCTGGTCTGCGAGCTGAAAGCAGCCCAGACTGCGATGTGGCTGATCCGCCGTTACGTGGCAGACAAAGAGAGTAGCGAGGCGCTGCTGGCCTGGCTGAAGCCGTGGGAAGAGTTTATTCATCAGCAGACCAACGATCTGACCTTTCTTGAGCAACAGAAAGGGTTGTCGAAGGCGGTGATCAGCCGTGCTGACGTAAAGTACGGCGATGTGCTGGTGGACAAGATGGTGCTGCTGATTAAAGAGGAGCTGCACCACTTTTATCAGGTGCTGGAGATTATGCAGGCGCGCGGGATTCCCTATATCAAAATTACCGCCAGCCGCTATGCCAAAGGGCTGCTGCGTGAAATCACCACTCACGAACCGCAAACGCTGGTGGATAAACTGATCTGTGGCGCCTACATCGAAGCGCGCTCCTGCGAGCGGTTTGCCAGCCTGGCGCCCCATCTGGATCGGGAACTGGCGGCCTTTTACGTTTCGTTGCTGCGTTCAGAGGCCAGGCACTATCAGGATTATCTGGCCCTGGCAGAACAGGTAGCAAAAGCGGATATCAGTGAGCGCGTCAGGAAAATTGGCGAGACGGAGGCGCAGCTGATCCAGCAGCCCGACAGCCAGCTGAGATTTCACAGCGGCGTACCGGCCTTCTGACCAGGGCAGCCCGCACGGCCAGGCCCGGATGCATTAAAGCGTCTTCAGCATTGTGACTTCGCAATCCACGTGACCGGTATTGCCCATCGGGCCGTCAATATGCTCAAAGCCAAGATGTTCATACAGACGAATAGCACGGGTCAGTGACGCTGTTGTTTCAAGATAGCAGCGGCTGAAACCGCGCTCGCGGGCAAAATCCATCGCCTGCATTGCCAGCTCGCGCGCCAGCCCCATGCCGCGTACCGCAGGCATAAAGTACATCTTCTGCAACTCGCATACCCCTTCTTCACTGCCGTGCAGCGGCGCAACGCCACCGCCGCCCACAATCTTCCCCTCAAGCTCAATCACCCAGTAGGCGCTGTCCGGTTCGCTGTAAAGCTCAAACAGATGGTCAAGATTCGGATCGGCCACGGTAAAGCCTTTATCGGCGGTAAGGCCAAATTCGGCGGAAACGTCGCGGATCACGCGGGCGATATGCGGGTTATCAGCAAGTTGCATCGGGCGCACCCGAAGTGAAGTCGTAGTAAAAATAGTCATAGCGGTGCCGTGTTAGTCTGTATAAAAGCAGTGTAATAATATTAAGCGGTGTGATGCAAACTTCACCTGTGCCAGCCTGCCATGTAGACCGGCAATAAAAAAGGCCCGGTGAGAAGTTCTCAGCCGGGCCTGTGGTGCAGGGCGCTTACTGCTTACAGCGCTTTGATGACTGCCTGCTGTTCAATCAGTTTCGCTTTTGCCTGGCCGAACTCGGTCATACGCTCGCGCTCTTTGGCAACCACCGCTTCTGGCGCGCGGGAGACAAAGCCTTCGTTCGACAGCTTGCTTTCGATCTTGCCGATTTCCACTTCCAGTTTGGTGACCTCTTTCGCCAGACGCTCCAGCTCAGCCGCCTTGTCCACCAGATCCGCCATCGGGATCAGCAGCTCTGCGCCGTCGATGATTTTGGTAACCGATACCGGTGCTTTCTCATCAGCAGACAGACAGGTGATGCTCTCCAGACGCGCCAGCGTTTTCAGGAAGCTGTGGTTATCGTTCACACGACGAACCACATCAGCGCTGGCACCGCGCAGCAGCACATCCAGCGGTTTGGAAGGGGAGAGATTCATCTCCGCACGGATATTACGCACGGCAACGATAGCCTGCTTCAGCCACTCGGTATCGCTCAGCGCGGCTTCGTCCACCTTAGCGGTGTCGAAAGCTGGCATCGGCTGCAACATGATGGTGTCGTCGCTGATGTTTTTCAGCACTTTCACCCGCTGCCAGATGGTTTCCGTGATAAACGGAATAATCGGGTGCGCCAGGCGCAGCAGGGATTCCAGCACCTCAACCAGCGTATGACGGGTACCGCGCAGCTGCGCTTCCGTTCCGCTCGTCATCACCGGCTTGGCCAGCTCCAGATACCAGTCGCAGAACTGGTTCCAGGTGAACTCATACAGGATGCCGGCCGCAATATCGAAGCGGAAGGTATCCAGCGCTTCGCGGTAGGCTTTCACCGTCTGATTAAATTCAGCAAGGATCCAGCGGTCCGCCAGCGACAGCTCCAGTTCACCGCCGTTGAAGCCGCAATCCTGCTCTTCGGTATTCATCAGAACAAAGCGGCTGGCGTTCCAGAGCTTGTTACAGAAGTTACGGTAGCCTTCCAGGCGCTTCATATCCCAGTTGATGTCGCGGCCGGTAGAGGCCAGCGCCGCCAGGGTGAAGCGCAGAGCATCGGTGCCGTGCGGCTCAATGCCGTTCGGGAACTGCTTCTCGGTGCGCTTGCGGATCTTATCAGCCAGCTGCGGCTGCATCATGTTGCCGGTGCGCTTGGCAAGCAGGTCTTCCAGCGAAATGCCGTCAACCATATCCAGAGGATCGATGACGTTGCCTTTCGATTTCGACATCTTCTGCCCTTCATCGTCCCGGATCAGGCCGGTCATATAGACCTTTTTGAACGGAACCTGAGGCTTGCCATCTTCATCCTTGATGAAGTGCATGGTCAGCATGATCATGCGGGCGATCCAGAAGAAGATGATGTCGAAGCCGCTCACCATCACGCTGGTGGGATGGAAGGTACGCAGCGCTTCGGTGTTCTCTGGCCAGCCCAGGGTGGAGAAAGTCCAGAGGCCGGAAGAGAACCAGGTATCCAGGACATCTTCATCCTGGTTCAGCGCCACGTCGGCGGCCAGATTGTTCTCTTTACGCACCTCTTCTTCGGTGCGGCCTACATAGACGTTGCCTTCGGCATCATACCAGGCCGGAATGCGGTGACCCCACCACAGCTGACGGGAGATACACCAGTCCTGAATATCACGCATCCAGGAGAAGTACATGTTTTCATACTGCTTAGGTACAAACTGGATCTCGCCCTGCTCAACGGCTTCCACCGCCACTTTGGCCAGCGGCGCGGTACGCACGTACCACTGGTCGGTCAGCATCGGCTCGATAACCACGCCGCCACGATCGCCGTAAGGCACGGTGAGATCGTGTGGCTTAACCTCTTCCAGCAGGCCCAGCGCATCCACAGCCGCCACAATCGCTTTACGCGCGGCGAAACGCTCCAGATTCTGGAATTCAGCCGGGATGGTGGCGTCGTAAATGTCAGACTCTTCGCCGTTGCAGTCATAGACCTGCGCCAGATCGCGAATATCGCCATCAAAGGTCAGAATATTGATCATCGGCAGCTTGTGGCGGCGGCCCACTTCATAGTCGTTGAAGTCGTGCGCCGGGGTGATTTTCACGCAGCCGGTGCCTTTCTCCATATCCGCGTGTTCATCGCCCACGATCGGAATGCGACGATCCACAAAAGGCAGCACCACAAACTTGCCGATCAGATCTTTATAACGCGGATCTTCCGGGTTCACGGCCACGCCGGTATCGCCCAGCACCGTCTCCGGGCGGGTGGTGGCCACCACCAGATAATCTTTGCCGTCGGCGGTTTTAGCGCCGTCAGCCAGCGGATAGCGGATATGCCACATCGAGCCTTTCGACTCGCGGTTTTCCACTTCCAGGTCGGAAATGGCGGTGCGCAGTTTAGGATCCCAGTTTACCAGGCGTTTGCCACGGTAGATCAGGTCTTCTTTGTACAGGCGCACAAACACTTCTTTTACCGCATGAGAGAGACCCTCATCCATGGTGAAGCGCTCGCGCTCCCAGTCCACGGAGTTACCCAGGCGGCGCATCTGGCGGGTGATGGTACCGCCGGACTCTGCTTTCCATTCCCAGATTTTGTCGATAAACGCTTCGCGACCGTAGTCCTTACGCGTTTTGCCCTCTTCAGCGGCAATTTTACGCTCAACTACCATCTGCGTGGCGATACCCGCGTGGTCAGTACCCGCCTGCCACAGAGTATTTTTACCCTGCATGCGCTGGTAACGGATCAGAGTATCCATGATCGTTTGCTGGAATGCGTGACCCATATGCAAGCTGCCGGTAACGTTCGGCGGCGGGATCATTATGCAGTAGCTTTCCTGGCTGGTATCGCCATTAGGTTTAAAGTAGCCCTGCTGTTCCCAGTGCTCGTAAAGCGGCTGTTCGATCTCTTGCGGGTTATATGTCTTTTCCATTTCTGCTATGTCTTAGGCACGGGAGGCGGTGCCGTATTCAAGTGGAATCCAACGCTGCGATACGCTTTGTAGCGGTCGCGCGCCAGCTGTTTCAATGATTCTTCGTAAGGGACGAAGTCTACCACTTCATAGAAAGCGGTGGCAAAATCTGCAAACTGCGGCAGCAGGCTGATCAGCAGGTCACGCGGGGCGTTTCCCCGACGCTGTGGCCACGCCAGCTCAACCGGTGCGCCATACTTCGGTCCTTCACCCGCCAGATTATGCGGCACAAAGGCGTTCGCCGGACGCTGCCACAGCGCTTCGTCCAGCCGGACAGCCTGCGCTTCATCCTCACAGGCTATCAATACGCGTTTCCCCTCGCGCCAGCGCGCCTCTGCTATATCGCAGACCAGCGCCTCAAGGGCGCTGATCCCGTCAACCGGGGTATCGGTTTCCAGCAGATAGAAGGTTGCGGTTTTCATCAGTTTTTAATCGTCGCCGTTAAGGCCAGCACGGTTCAGCAGGAACTGGGAGAGCAGCGCCACAGGACGGCCGGTGGCCCCTTTGGCTTTGCCGGAGCGCCAGGCCGTACCCGCGATGTCCAGATGCGCCCAGTTATATTTACGGGCAAAACGCGCCAGGAAGCAGGCGGCGGTAATCGCTCCGCCAGGGCGGCCACCAATGTTTGCCATATCGGCAAAGTTGGAGTCCAGCTGCTCCTGATATTCATCTGCCATCGGCAGACGCCAGGCGCGGTCACCCGCCTGTTCAGAGGCGCCAATCAGCTCATGCGCCAGCGGGTTGTGGTTCGACAGCAGGCCGCTGACGTGGTGACCCAGCGCAATCACGCAGGCACCGGTCAGGGTAGCGACATCAATCACTACGTCCGGATCAAAACGTTCCACGTAGGTCAGCGCATCGCACAGCACCAGACGGCCTTCCGCATCAGTATTCAGCACTTCCACGGTCTGACCGGACATGGTGGTCAGCACGTCCCCCGGACGATAAGCGCGGCCACCAGGCATGTTTTCACAGCCTGCCAGCACGCCCACCACGTTCAGCGGCAGATTCAGCTCCGCCACCATACGCATCACGCCGTAGACCGACGCCGCGCCGCACATGTCATATTTCATCTCGTCCATCGCTTCGCCCGGCTTGATGGAGATGCCGCCGGAGTCGAAGGTGACGCCTTTGCCGACCAGTACGATGGGCTTGCTCTCTGCGTCCGGGCTGCCTTTGTATTCGATAACCGACATCAGCGACTCGTTCTGCGAGCCTTGTCCCACGGCCAGATAGGCGTTCATGCCCAGCTCTTTCATCTGCTGCTCGCCAATCACGCGGGTAGTGATGTTCTTGCTGTAGGCATCGGCCAGCTGACGCGCCTGAGAAGCCAGGTAGGCGGCGTTACAGATGTTTGGCGGCATATTCCCAAGATCTTTCGCGGCTTTAACACCAGCAGCTACGGCCAGACCGTGCTGAATGGCGCGCTCGCCGCTGGTGAGTTCACGGCGGGTAGGCACGTTAAAGACCATTTTGCGCAGCGGACGGCGTGGCTCGGTTTTATTGCTTTTCAGCTGATCGAAGCTGTACAACGTCTCTTTAGAGGTCTCCACTGCCTGGCGCACTTTCCAGTAAGTGTTGCGGCCTTTAACGTGTAGCTCGGTCAGGAAGCAGACCGCTTCCATTGAACCGGTATCGTTCAGCGTGTTGATGGTTTTCTGGATCACCTGCTTGTACTGACGCTCATCAAGCTCGCGCTCTTTGCCGCAGCCAATCAGCAGAATGCGCTCAGAGAGGATATTGGGCACGTGATGAAGCAGCAAAGTCTGGCCGACTTTGCCTTCCAGTTCGCCCCGGCGGAGCAGGGCGCTGATGTAGCCATCGCTGATCTTATCCAGCTGTTCAGCAATCGGTGACAGCCTGCGCGGTTCAAACACGCCAACCACGATACAGGCACTGCGCTGCTTTTCCGGGCTACCGCTTTTTACACTGAACTCCATGCACTCTCCTGAATCTTAAAGACAACGGCGCTTGCTGCGGCTAGAATGTAGCGCTTTCGTCAAGCTCGGTGCCAGGCATTACGCCACTGGGGTATCGGGCGTCTGAATGAGTTTTGGTGATAATACGTTTTTTTTTGCATCACCAGAACGCGATTGTTGTCATACTATTTTAGCTATGACGGAGGCCATTGATGAGAAAAAATGGCGTATAAGCGATGAAACTAGCGATTTTCCTGCAAAAAGACAAGTTTTCACAGGCGTACTCAGCGTGATCATCATTAGATATCTGGTTAGGGAAACGCTCAAAAGCCAGCTGGCTATCCTCTTCATCCTGCTACTGATCTTCTTTTGTCAGAAGTTAGTCAGGATTTTGGGAGCCGCGGTGGATGGCGAAATTCCAACAAATTTAGTCCTGACATTATTGGGCCTTGGCGTGCCAGAAATGGCGCAGCTTATCCTGCCACTGAGCCTGTTTTTAGCCATTTTGATGACGCTTGGGCGGTTATACACCGAAAGCGAGATCACGGTGATGCATGCCTGCGGCCTGAGCAAAGCGGTGCTGGTGAAGGCCGCTATGGTGCTGATGCTGTTCACCGCGGTGGTGGCTGCTGTCAATGTCGCCTGGCTTGGCCCCTGGTCTTCCCGCTATCAAAGCGAAGTTACGCAGAATGCAAAAGCTAACCCAGGCGCCGCGGCGCTGGCTGCCGGGCAGTTCCAGCAGTCGGGGGATGGCCAGTCGGTCATGTTCATTGAGAACGTTAAGGGCAACACCTTTGGCAACGTCTTCCTGGCGCAGCTGCGGCCTAAAGGCAATGCCCGTCCTTCTGTGGTGCTGGCTGATAAAGGCCATATGACCCAGCGGCCAGACGGCTCGCAGGTGGTGACGCTGGAGAAAGGTACCCGATTTGAAGGCACGGCGATGCTGCGCGATTTCCGCATCACGGACTTCGTAAACTATCAGGCGATAGTCGGGCACCAGGACGTGGTGCTGGACCCGAACGATGCCGAGCAGATGGATTTCAAAACGCTGGCGCAGTCCAGCAAGCCAGAGTTCAGAAGCGAGTTCCACTGGCGCATCACGCTGGTGTTCTCGGTGCTGGTGATGGCGTTAATGGTAGTGCCGCTCAGCGTGGTTAACCCACGTCAGGGCCGGGTTCTGTCGATGCTGCCCGCTATGCTGCTCTATCTGATCTTCTTCCTGTTGCAGAGTTCGCTGCGCTCCAGCGGCCAGAAAGGCCGCCTCGATCCTGCGGTCTGGATGTGGGTGGTGAATATCTCTTACCTGGCGCTGGCCGTGCTGCTTAATCTGTGGGATACCGTGCCCATGCGGCGTCTCCGTGCCCGCTTCAGCAAGGGAGGCTCCGTCTGATGTTTGGCGTACTCGACAGATATATCGGTAAAACGATCTTCAACACCATTATGGCGACGCTGTTTATGCTGGTGTCGCTCTCGGGCATCATCAAGTTCGTGGACCAGCTGCGCAAAACCGGGCAGGGCGAATACACCGCGCTGGGTGCCGGGTTGTATACCGTGCTCAGCGTGCCGAAGGATATTGAAATCTTCTTCCCGATGGCCGCCCTGCTTGGCGCGTTGTTAGGGCTGGGGACGCTGGCCCAGCGGAGTGAGCTGGTGGTCATGCAGGCTTCCGGCTTTACGCGGATGCAGATCGCCGCTTCGGTGATGAAAACGGCCATCCCGCTGGTGCTGCTGACCATGGCAATTGGTGAGTTTGTGGCGCCGCAGGGCGAGCAGATGGCGCGTAACTACCGTGCGCAGCAGCTGGTGGGCGGTTCGCTGCTCTCCACGCAGAACGGCCTGTGGGCAAAGGATGGCGACAACTTTATCTTTATTGAACGCATCAAGGATAACAGTGAGCTGACCGGCATCAGCATCTACAGCTTCAACAAAGAGCGTCGTCTGCAAAACGTGCGCTACGCGGCCTCCGCTAAGTACAACGCGGATAAAAAGTCCTGGGATTTGGCGCAGGTGGATCAGTCTGACCTCACCAATCCGAAGCAGGTCAGCGGCAGCCAGACGCTGAGCGGCGAATGGAAAACCACGCTGACGCCAGACAAGCTGGGCGTAGTGGCGCTGGACCCGGATGCGCTCTCTATCAGCGGCCTCTATAACTATGTGAAGTATCTGAAGCAGAGCGGCCAGGTTGCCGGGCGCTATCAGCTGAACATGTGGAGCAAAATCTTCCAGCCGCTGTCGGTGGCGGTGATGATGCTGATGGCACTGTCGTTCATCTTTGGCCCGCTGCGCAGCGTATCGATGGGGATGCGGGTAGTCACCGGTATCAGCTTCGGTTTCCTGTTCTACGTGCTGGATCAGATCTTCGGGCCGCTGAGCCTGGTGTACAACATCCCGCCTGTCCTCGGCGCGTTGCTACCAAGCGCAGCGTTCTTCGCCATCAGCGTCTATATGCTGCTGAAACGACGTTAATCAGCCCTGTCAGGCAGCACATACGCTGTCAGCTTACAGTCATACTGAAACCGCATCAGAACTCAGGCTCACCAGCGAAAGCTGGCGAGCCTGAGTTGTTTTTATCGCCCGCAAACCGTGCCGACATCATTCCCGCTTATTAAAGAATGTCACTTTCAGCAGGCGGCAAGGGCTGATGAAACCGACGCAGGAGGGCCAGGCGCGGATCGCTTTAATCTCTGTGGTGTCACTTTCCCGGCGCGGCGTTGACAGAACCTCTGCTATCGGCTGGTTCAGAGAAAAACGGTAATATAATGACCTTGTCTGCGGCTTCGCTTATTGCAATTACCTGTGTTAGTTATTTTTATTTAAAAATTAAAAGCAGACTTAAAGATAATAAGCTGACGGCGCTATCGCTGAAGGTGATTTATGTTAACAATAAGGGCCAGTCTTAATTTAGCTTTGTCAGTGAAAAAAATTTTCCATTACATTTTATTTTCCTTCCCCCCGCTAAAGCGTTCCGGCTGCGCTAAGATTTAATTACTTCGCGTAATTAATCCCTTGCCTTATTAAAGGAGTCGCTATGGGCGGCAAATCTGATCCCCCGAAGCGAGCTTCCGGTGAGGAGCAACGGCTGCCGCTGTCAGAGGAGCATGCCACTCTCACCAAGGCTCGCGTGCTGGACAGCCGCATCAGAATCGAGCGGACTACTACCTCCGCTGCCGAGCTGCTTGAAACCGAATTAGCACGCGATGAAGTGGAGATTAAACATATTATTAAGAACCAGCTGGTAGAGGATGACTACTCTGCTGAAGTTCGTTATGAAGGCGACCTGTTAATTATTCCGGTTATCGAAGAGCGCGTTGAAATTATCCGCCGGAAAATCCTGAAAGAAGAAGTGCATATCCGTAAAGTCAAAAAAGTAGAGCCTTATCAACAAGAGGTTTTGGTCAGAAGCCAGGAGGTGAAGATTCGTAAGGAGAAAGGAAAACCCTAAACCCATTTACGAGGAATCTGTTATGGCACATGAAAAAATCGTTACCGCATTTAACCAGGAACAGCAGGCGCAGGTTGCCCGTGAAAAGCTGATTGCCGAAGGCATCGCCGAGAAAAATATCGATATTATCTCTGGTGAGCGCCTGCGGGTGGAAGACAAAGAGATCCGCCATCCCAGCTTCTGGCAGCGCATTTTTGGTGACGATGTGGATGAAAGTTACGCCAGCGAATATAACCGTGCGCTGCAAACCGGCGGGGTGTTGCTGACCGTTCGCGTCTCGAAAGAGGAAGCAGGTAACGTCGAGATGCTGCTGGATCAATATTCCAGTGATTACTCCAGCCTGACGCCAGGCGCGGGGCAGGGAACGGATCGTCAGTTGCTGGGGGAGACGGATGAGCGGCTTTCCAGAGGCGTGGGGGGAAGCTATGAGACGGAAAAAGATGACTCTCTTGCCGCTACATTGGGTGGCAGTCCGGTAAGGGATAATAACGATCCTCTTACCACCACCTCGGGCGGAGGCTATGAGACGGATACGGACGACCGTCTTACCACCGGAGCGGAGAGTCGCCTGGGCACGGATACGGACGACCGTCTTACCACCGGAGCAAACAGTCGCCTGGGGACAGATACGGACGACCGTCTTACCACCGGAGCAAACAGTCGCCTGGGGACAGATACGGACGATCTTCTTACTACCGGGGCGGACAGCCGTCTGGGTACAGAGAGTGATGACCGTTTCGCCACCGACGAACCGCTCTACAATGAAGGGGCAGACCGCCCACTGGCCAGTGAAGGGGTAGCGTCGGTCACCGGTGGCGGACTCCAGCGCGATGATCAGCGCGAAGGGTTGACGCTGGCTGAGGAAGAGGTAGAGATTGGTAAACGTCAGGTCAGCGACGGCTTTGTTCGCCTGCGCCGTTACACGGTGGAAGAGTCAGTCTCTGAAGACATTTCGCTCTACGATCAGCATGCCGAAGTGTTCCGCCATGCGGTAGATGACCCCTCCTATCTCAACGACGTTGACTGGTCTGACAAGACCATTGAGGTGGAAGAGTCCCACGAAGTGCCGGTGGTCAGTAAAACCGCCCACATCCGTGAAGAGGTGGGCGTACGAAGCGAAGGCACCGAGCGCGTGGAAACGGTGAAAGAGAGCGTACGTCGCCAGGAAGTGAAGGTGGAAAAAGAGGGCGACACGGAGCACGATCTGTCGCGCCTTGATGACGACCCTAAATAACCCTCTGCCTTTATAAAGCTCCCGCGCGGATCCAGTCGATCAGCGCGGGAAGCTGCGTCACTCCCCATAAGATTAGACCAATCACGCCACCTACCACCGTGCCGTTAATCCGGATGCGCTGTAAATCCTTGCCGATGTTCAACTCAACCTGATGGGACATATCTTTTGCATCCCAGCTTTTCACCGTGTCGCTGATATGGCTACTGAGAAAGGCGGAGAACTCCGGCGCGGCGCTGGTGGCGGCCTCTTCCATATGCTGATTCAGCGAGGCGCGCAGGCTGGCGTCCTGCATCAGCGTTTCGCCCAGCCACTGACCGGCCGCGCTGACTTTTGCATGCAGCACAGAGTCTGGCTTATCCAGATCCTCCTTCAGCCAGTTGCGCAGGTCGCCCCACAGCTGGCTGATATAGGTGTTCAGCGCCTCATCCTGCTTGAGATAAGCTTTGATCTCTTCCGCTTTCTCCACCATCTCCGGATCGCTGCGCAGCCGCTCAATCAACCGTTGTACCGCCCGGTTAAAGCCCTGACGGATCTCGTGCGCGCCATCCTGCTCAATATCGCTGAGAATCGACTTCACCGCGTTGGCGGCCAGCTCCGCGCTTTTTTCTCCGACCCATTCCGTCGGCAGCATCTTCTCTTTCAGCGGATGTTCCCGCTTCAGCCATCGCATCACCTGCTGGGCGATAAAGTCGTGCGTGCCGGGCTTGTTCACCAGATGCAGCACCTGCGCGATGGCGTCATCCAGCAGCGCCTGATGCCGGTTATTTTTGGTCAGGCTCTCCAGCACCATCGCGGCGGACTGCGTCAGATCGACCTTATCAATCGCCTTGTGGATAGCGCGGCGCATAAACGCCTGAATACGCGTGTCATCGGCCAGATCCAGAAAGCCGCGAACAATCTTCAGCAGATAGCCGCCAAGCCGTGCAGCGTTGTCCGGCTGGCTCAGCCACCTGGCGATGATCTGCGCCGGATCGTGACGTCGGATCAGCGTCAGCAGGGATTCGGTATTAAGAAATTTATCCTGAACAAACATCGCCAGGTTATCGGCGATGCGATCTTTATTGCGGGGGATAATGGCGGTGTGGCGGCCCACCAGCGGGATCGGCACGCGGCGGAACAGCGCGCTGACCGCAAACCAGTCCGCCAGTGCGCCGACCATTGAGGCTTCCGATACCGCTTTCAGGGCGCCAACCCAGTGATTTGTGGGATACCACAGCGGGTAAAGTACGGTGGCAATAAAGAGAAGGGCGGCGCCGCACAGCAGCAGCAGCGGCGTCCGTTTTGCTCTGATCAGTTCTGATTCTTTATCCATGGATGCTCTGCTCTCCCGGTTACTGCTTTCCTTAATTCAGCCCATTGCCGGGCTTGTCCCTGTTGGCGCTTTTAACGCAGCCTCTGACTGTAGCAGGGCTGACGGCAGAGTGTTAATCTCCTTTGGCTGGTGCCGCAGAGTAGTGACTTACTGGAGATCGCGCAGCCCGCTGCTATTCCCTCTTTTCTGATCCAGCCGCTCAGCGCTTCCTGCCGCCCATAATGCTGCCCAGCACGCCGCGGATAATCTGGCTGGTGACCTGACGCGCCGCGCTTTTCGCCACGCTCTGCACTATGCCGTCGCGCTTGCCGCCGCGCGGGCCGGTGCTGCCAAACAGAATATCCTTCAGCCCGCCCAGAATACCGTCATCCACCGCAACATTATTGCCTTTCGCCGGGGGTGCTTTGGCTTCTTCCGTGGCCGCCTGCACGCCTTTGCTCAGCTTCTCGTAAGCGGACTCACGATCTACCGCCTCTTCATACTTGCCCGAGAGCGGCGAGTGATTGATCAGTCCGTTACGTTCGTCCTCAGTAACCGGCCCCATCCGCGAGAACGGCGCTATCACCGAGGCACGCTGCACCATCGATGGACTCCCTTTCTCATCCAGGAAAGAGATAAGCGCCTCGCCGGTGCCCAGCTCCTGAATGGCGGTCACGGTATCAAAGGCGGGATTGGCACGCATGGTTTGCGCCGCCACTTTCACCGCTTTCTGATCTTTCGGCGTGAACGCACGCAGCGCATGCTGTACGCGGTTCCCCAACTGGCCAAGCACCGTATCGGGGATGTCTGCCGGGTTTTGCGACACAAAATAAACGCCTACCGCTTTTGAGCGGATCAGTCGGATGACCTGCTCAATTTTATCCAGTAATACCTGAGGCGCGTCGCTGAACAACAGATGTGCCTCATCAAAGAAGAACACCAGCTTTGGCTTATCACGATCGCCCGCTTCCGGTAGCTGTTCATACAGCTCGGAGAGCATCCACAGCAGGCTGGTAGCGTAGAGTTTCGGCATCTGGTAGAGCTTCTCTGCCGAGAGGATATTGATGATGCCTTTGCCGTTGCTGTCCGTACGCATCCAGTCTTTGATATCGAGCATCGGCTCGCCGAAGAAATACTCCGCGCCCTGCTGCTCCAGGGTCAGCAGCCCGCGCTGAATGGCGCCGACCGATGCGCTGTTGATATTGCCATACTGCGTCTGGAAACTTTTGGCGTTATCACCAATGTACTGCGTCATCGCCCGCAGGTCTTTGAAGTCCAGTAACAGCAGACCCTGATCATCCGCCACACGGAAGATAATGTGCAGTACGCCGCTCTGTACCTCATTGAGGTTAAGCAAACGAGCCAGCAGCAGCGGACCGAGATCGGTAACGGTGGCGCGCACAGGATGGCCTTTCTCGCCGAAGATATCCCACAGCACAACCGGATTGCCCTGCGGTGACCACTCCGTCACACCGATCTTCGCCAGCCGCGCCATTAGCTTCTCTGAGGCCTCGCCTTCTCTGGCAATACCGGTCAGGTCGCCTTTCACATCGGCCATAAAGACCGGAACGCCGATACTGGAAAAACTCTCCGCCAGCTTTTGCAGCGTGACGGTTTTGCCGGTTCCGGTCGCGCCGGTAATCAGCCCGTGGCGGTTGGCCATGCCGGGCAGTAAGTTCACCGGGAGGCCGGCAGATTTGGCAATCAGCAGTGGTTCGGTCATTGATGTAATCCCTGAAGTAAGCAAATGGGCAACTTATCCTTTAAGCGTAGCGCCCGGTACGCAGCGAGGCGAGAAGGGGATTGCCCTTTTTAGCCCGCCATGCGTATGTTATATCGGGATAGTTCTCAGGAGGCGAGAAAAATGGCGACGGCAATTCTGTCGGTGACCACGATTGGTGGCGCGCTGTTGCCGGGCGCTCTCTTCGCGCGGCCCTCGCACCACTTTGCGCTATAAGGCGATGTTTGATCGTCCGGGCGGAAGCGTAATGGCGCTGTTGAGCCTCAAGCTTATGGTGAAATAAAAACGAGCCGCACAGTGGCGGCTCGCGGGAAGACGGTGAGGGGACAGCCTCACCGTTTTAGAGAGAGTGAGGAGAGAGCCTTACTGTGATCGGTACAGGTTCAGCCTGGTAATCATCAACAGTGACGCTCGCCTTTACTGTAAGAGAGAAAATCTCTTTATGAGCAGCAGGCTCGCCTTCTCCATGATAAAAATATTGTCTGTATGATCAACTGCCTGGTCTTATCACAAGTGAGGAGATCTTGTGATAATCAACAGGCTCGGCTTTATCAGGAGATAAAGTTTTTGCCCTGCTTCAGCACCAGGTCACAGGCTTTGGTTTTCACCTTCTTGCCCATAGCGGTGTCGCCCAGACTGCTCAGGTTCACCTGCTGGTTGTTGCCGGTATTCAGCAGACCCATCAGGCCCTGTTTGTAGTCGGTGGTTTCCTGCTGTTTGGTGGTATCAGTCAGGCCCAGCTTGCCCAGCAGCTGATCTTTCACTGAGCTGACGTTGTTATCCACCAGGTTATTCTTCATGCAGTATTGCAACACGCCCGTGGCGTTAGTCATGGTGCTGGAGCTGAGCGACTGATTACCGCCGTTCAACAACCCGGCCAGCGCTCCCAGAGAGGTGCCAGTCGGCTGCGGTGAAGTGGTAGAACTGGAGGAGTTAGAATTCTGGCTGAGCGAAGAAGCCGCGCTGCTCAGCTGATCCTGCCAGCTGGCCGCCGAGGCCACACCAGCGAACAAGGAAGCAGAAACCGTCAATGCCAAAACCATCTTAGAAGCTTTCATAGTTAACCCTTTACGTTTGTTATCCGGCGCGCGCCCTCCCGGCATCACGCTTTATGTTCCTTTGGGACTGTCGGAATGCAGGGGAGTTCCGCTGTTGCAGAACAGAGAAGGGCAGGAGGCGGGCTTTGAGATTTGTCTTAAGGAGCAGAGTTGCCTGGTGAGCATTTTATCGATTCCAGGGCAAGGCCAGAACTTCTGTTTATGCTTAAGAAGGAGCCTGCCGGTGGATTTTTCAGCACTTGCATCACATCGGGGCGGATAGTAGTTGCGTGCTGAGAGGGTAACGGTATAATCCACAACGTTTTCCGCATACCCTTCAGTGCCGAAGTGGCGAAATCGGTAGACGCAGTTGATTCAAAATCAACCGCCGCGAGGCGTGCCGGTTCGATTCCGGCCTTCGGCACCAATCAAGAAAAAGGGGTTATAAACAAAGAGTTAATCTAAGTATTGTCTTTCTTGTCTGTGTTTTTTGCTTGAATAACTTCACTAACGATTGCCGCTGTGTTTAGAAGTGACTTTTGTGACGTTATCAAACATCTTCAGAAAGTTTCCAGGCTCAATCCCGAAGAAAAAGTGAACAGTCAGCACTGATGACATAGAATTATGTCGCAGCTCTATTCGTTCCATTTTCCCTGTGAAGCCGGAATATCTCACCAGCGTCTCAAACCCTCTTCCTGAAACTCTTGTCAATATGGTTCGCAGTTCGTGCGGCGCATCCATGATGCAACACGTCGAGATGATGTTGCAGCAAATAATCAGATGTAATGATGGGAAGACTATACGGATTGAGAAAAAATGCGGTTCTGCCAGGGTTTCAGCCACCGGATCAAAATGGCTACTTAATAAGAAGCCATAATAAGTCGTCAGCATTTCTGCAGAAGTCGCTACGCTCCGCCTTTCCTTATGTGCTCAACACGGCACGTAGTGGGCACTTATTGCCTTCGATACCATTTGATAGGGTGGTTTTGCATTCGAATTTATTAATGAGCTTTTCGATAACTTGGTGGAATGCCCCGACAGTGGACTATTCTGAAAGCAATCATGGCGATAAATATAGCAGCAACAAAACGCAACAACCGTAAAATTCACGCCCGTAAGATTGCTCCTTACCTTGCAATACTATTTTGGACTGCTGCGATTGGCCGCATTGACATCTGCAAATTTTTTAAAAATGGAGCCAGTTTCAGGCTCCATCAATGATTGCTCTTTTTATTTTATGTATGTGGGCCGAGGAATCGATCACCATTCAGATGAATCATATGAGTAGGTGCATCGGCGACCCAAACCTCTGTTTCCCATGATAGATCCATAAGATATTTAGCCATTACTTTACGGTCAGGAAATGCCGTGACATACACCAATCCGGGTTTTGCACTCGCAAATAATTTTGCTAATTCTCCGTGTCGCTTTCCGTCAACTGGGCCATGCGAGGTGACTGACTCGATTAGCAATAACCAATTACGTTCTTCCCAATAGAGTACAACATCGGGCAGTTTTCCTTTGCGATTAACAGTTACTCCCAGCTCGGCAAGCCGCTCCTTGCGGAAATGATCTTCTTTCGCACCAGTGTCGCCGATATATATAACTTCGGCTTCTGGGGCGAAGCGAGGGCCAAATTCAACAATAATATCCTTAATTAACTGGCTGTGGGCGCCTGGGCTTAAGATGAGATCTGTTCCATCGTTCAGCTTCACAGGGATCATTTCCATTTTTCTTGCCATTGCATATTGCTCAACCAGGGTGGATATGTTCGCCATATGCCTTTTGAGCGATTCATCCCATTCGGGAGTATCATATGTTAGCAGTACAGTATGCAATTCAGGTGCTATTTGGTAGCAGGCTTTAGGAGAGTTAACCGCACGGTTAGGTTCATCAGGGTTGTATAGAGCAATTCCACCATCACAAAATTGATGAAGTGTTTGCCGGCGGAACGTCTCACGTGTGTTCGGCGCATATTCCTTACCATATACGTTTCTACACCAATCCATGATCGGAGTGACGCCTATCATTGGTCGTTGTATTTTTGACCAATGTCCGTCAGGGTGAAGGTCAAGAAGAGCGAGTAAGGTCAGTGCTGAACGTTCATTTAGCTGAGCTCGTGGCATCCCCAATAAGCGCAAAATCTCAAGAGTTTGTTCTATTTTTTCTTGAGCTTTCAATGGATTAGTCGTTTTTCCTTCTGTCATCAGATCTAATTCCCTGTTAATTATTTCATCTATTTGGTTCTGACTAAGTACTTCACCGTCTAACTCACTGCCCATTCTCCGCAGGATTTCCAGTGATGGGTAGTGGATCGATCTTAGGTCTGAGGCATTTATTTGAGTGTGTCCGCCAAACTGGCGATAGTATTTGTCCAACAAAGTGCAGTTCAAATAAACATAAAGTCCACGGGCAAGATCTGCGTCCATACCAACTTTTTTAATATGGAAGACATTGGTTTTATTATCAAAACCGATCAAATCACCCGGAAGAGATGAGTCATACAAAGTTGCTACGATTCGACGTTTTTCTTCTTTACTACTAAATCTTTTAATGATTAGAAAGTAGCCTTCATTTTTCCAAAGCCATGGGCGTGATGAATCTGATACTCTTATAGCATTTGGCTTTTTTCCGACAAGGGGCCAATGAATTTTCCCGTTTAAATGCTGGGGGAAAAGAAGCGGGACGGATTCTGAATCTAAAGTTTCGCGCAGGTCATCTCGAAGCCGAAAGTCAACGACAGGACCTGTACTGACCTGAATTTTTAGATCGTCTAAAGTTGATGTGAATGGTGACAATCTTTCAATTATGTCCTGCTCACGCGGACTTGCTGCAATATGAATGAATTTCTGTTTATCCGTAGGTTTTACTATTTTATCGATCGAAACCTTACGTTGAGTCATGTCGGTGGCTGTTATTTGCCCGGTTTCTTCATCAAGATGAAAATCAGAGGTTGGACTCGAAGTGATTATAACTTCGTCTTGAGATACACCTTTAATGCAGTGAATGATGATATTTTCTTGAAGAACTTCATCTTCGGCAAAAGCAGTATTTCGAGAGTCAAAAATATGAATATGCTTGATGGATGTTTCCGAAAGTAACTGTTCGCGGAAAGATTGATAGTACGGGCCATTACAGAAAGATCGAGGAATGATTGCTACTATTTCTCCCCCCAATTTCAACTGTTTTAAAGATAAAGCAACGAATCCCGAGTATAAATTGACCGTTTCAATTCCTGCATTGCTCATCGAGATTCGGTGAGGGCTTGATGATAGAATTTTTTTGTACGGGGGGTTCATGATTACATGAGTATACGTTGCAATCTCTTCAAGATTGAAAAGGTTTGCTATGCGCAGACTTGTCTCGATAATGTAATCTTTATTATTGATTTTATGTGATAATTTTCCCCCAAATTCATTTGCACATGCTCTTAATGTATTATCCAAAAATGGTAGCATCACCTCTTCGACGTCATAGACGTCAAGCTCTATTCTTTCAACTCCTAAGGATAAGGCTCGATCTACGAATGCAGCGGACAGTGATCCCACCCCACAGCCAGGATCAAGTAACTTTACGTCACTTTCGATGTTGTCGAACAGACTTGCCATGAACAGACAAATCGGGGCTGGAGTCATAAATTGACCGAGTGCCGATTTAGTCTTAGGGTTGAGTAGCTTATTTGCTTCTTTTCTATTCTGTTCAGCCAATTCCAAAAGACGCATCGTATTTCCACTTATTTGCTAAAAATTTAAAGCTGCGTTTTGTTCTCTTCCATTAAAAGTTAATCTTAAGAATCAAAAACGCCTCACAAGGGGACAATATTACTACAAATGGCTAAGGGAAGAAGGTATAGCGTTAACTAAATGATTCACCACCACTGGTCAGTGGAGCTTCTTTCTTCATTAATCTGAATCCTCCGTGTCGAAGGTTTCTTGCTTCGAGTCACATAGCTGAATGAATACCTTGAAATTTCAAAGCGGTAAGTGTTTTGCCGTTTTCATTCTTCTCTTTAGGGCACTAAGCGTACCGATAATTTTATCCGTCACCATTTTTTTGGCCTCATCAAATGCCCTGCTGGCTGACGCGGGCGGCCGGACGCAATGAGGCAAAACAGGAGCGTATCCTCGCGGCGTTATTTATGGTGCTGGCAAACCGCTACGACTGGCAGATGTTCCTTGAGGTGACAGGCCCCGGCGGCAGTGGGAAAAGCGTGATGGCGTCGATTGCCCGCCTGCTGGCCGGAGAGGACAATACCACGGCCGCCACCATCGACACGCTGGAGTCATCTCGCGAACGTGCAAGCGTGGTCGGCTACTCGCTGATTATCCTGCCGGATCAGGAAAAGTGGAGCGGTGACGGCGCGGGCATCAGGGCGCTTACCGGCGGTGACCCCAAGTACCGTGACGCCTATTCACCCCACATCCCGGCGGTAATTCTGGCGGTGAACAACAACCCGATGCGCTTCAGCGACCGCAGCTGCGGCGTGTCGCGTCGGCGGGGTATCCTGCCATTCCCGGACGTGATACCGGCAAGCGAACGTGACCCGCAGCTGCTGGAAAAGATTGCCGGTGAGCTGGCGGTTATCGTGCGCCACCTGATGCAGCGCTTCACCCGACCTGATGATGCCCGCGAGCTGCTACAGGCACAGCAGTCGTCTGAGGAAGCGCTGGAAATCAAGCGCAGCGCCGACCCGCTGGTCGATTTCTGTGGCTACCTGACGCCGCTGAGCACGCCGACTGGGCTGTTTATCGGCAACGCAAATATCCGCCCGATGAATCCGCGTCGCTATCTCTATCACGCCTACCTGTCGTTTATGGAGGCCAGAGGGCACCAATACCCCATGAGCCTGACGGCGTTCGGCCAGGCTGTACCGCAGACGCTGAAGGAGTACGAGATAGAGCTGCTGAAGCGCAAGACAAAGAACGGCATCCAGACCAGCCTGGAGCTGAGCGAGGACTGTGAAGCCGAATGGCTGCCGCGCTGCGATGCATAAGCCAGACGACAGGCTACAAACTTTAATTACAAACATTTCGGCACGTAAATCAATGAGGAATAGGTGATTGTGCCCCTTAAAGCCAGTTACTCTTAGTACTGGACCCGCAACTTACGCATGTTTGGAATCGCATCCTAAATTTTCTTTTTTTGGAGATATAGATACTTTAAAATTTCTCAAGTATAAATGTTGATAATATTCTCTTTAAAGGGTAAAACTTATTCATCTTAACCTACTAAAGCACAAGGTCTCACAATGGCAATTGATACAATTTTGACAGGAGCTGCCAGCATCGCTGGCAAAGCATTAATAAACAGCACAGTAAAAGTATCATTAGATAATTTAGTTAGTAAAATAAAAAGCCTCAAATGGAGGCACGGTAGTGATGCAGGCAGAAAGATCTATGATGAGATAACTGGAAAAGATTTATATTACCTTAAATATATCGAGGTTTGTATAGAAAAGAATCTTTCGTCATATACGTTGTTAGATCCGGAAAATAAAACAAGTATCAGCACGACTTACTATCCTATCAAAATAAAAAAGAAGACAAAAAACGAAAAGAAAGAGGAGGAAATACTCACCATAAACGATAGCTTTTATATTTCTGATGAAAAAATAACAAATGTATCAGGAACTGCAGGTCAAGGTAAAAGCACAATCCTAAGGAAAATACTTATAAACCAAATAGAACATGGTGATAAGCTACCATTCTTTATAAACTTAAGCGCAATGAAAAGCGACTCAATCTTTACTGAAATCTTAACATTTGTTGAGCAAGTAGGAGTAGACTGCAATCTTGAATCTTTAAATTCATTGTTCACATCTGGTAGAGTTGTAATTTTTCTTGATGGTTTTGATGAAGTACAAACAGCGAAACGCGAAGATATATTAAAAGAAATAATAAATATCAATGAAAATTTAAAGACTCAAATCATAACGTCATCACGGCCAGACACTATAATATGCGACACATCAGGAATAAAGCAGCTCCAAATAGAAAACTTGAATGTAAATGATGTTATCGGAATGATAAAGAGAGCAGGTACACAAATTGACGTTAGCACTGCTGAAAACGCCTTAAATTCAAATCCTAAATTCTCATCTTCACTAAAGACACCTATCTTAGTCATATTATTCATAAAATGCTTCCCATTCATGAAGGTAATACCGAATGACACTATAGAATTTTATAAAAGCATCTTTGATGTAATGTATGAGACTCATGATAAAATAAAACGCTTTTCAGGAAGGGATAAAATTGTAAAAAGTGCTTCGAGATCATTTAGTTATGACATGTTCTGCGCATTGTGTTTTGTGACTTTATTTGATGAAATGACCTCCATGACTGAAAAAGAAATTCAAAAAAAAGCATTTGAAGCGATGGAACTAATCAATCCAGAAACTGAAAATACTGCAAATTACAGAGACCTTTCAAGAGATTTAATAACTGACATAAAAAATATTACATCTCTTTTAATAAAAGACTCAGATCAGTTTTACACATTCCCTCATAAATCAATACAAGAGTATCATGCTGCCGAATTCATTAAAACACAACCTCTTAGTGATGGGGCAAAAGAAAAATACTGTGCAATAATCAGCGAAAGGATAACAACTACAGAACACATGCTTGATTTCATTTATTTCTTAGGAAGAATAGATAAAATAGACTCCATAAATTACATACTTGAGCCTTATCTAACAAAGTTGGGAGTTAAAATCGATGAGAGTACGGTTTCAATAGATGATAGAAATCTAACAAATCTTATAAAAAAGGAATTAAGCGAATCATTCATAGTATTTATTCCTCGAGGTACAAAAAGCATTAAATATAAAGATGAATTTATAACAAATTCACCGGGTCATAATAAAAAAAAGGGTGGGATGATAATTGGCCCAACAAATGAAATACTTAATATATTAAACTCATTCGCTACCGAATTAAGAAATAATTATGCAGATGATGTAATGCATGTTTTAAGCACTAACGAAGATACTATTCTTAAGTTAATGAATTCCAAAGAGCAACAAAAGATCCCTCTTAACGCTCATATAGAAACATTAAATGACGCGACAAAAAAACAAATAATGAATTGTTATAGAAATAAACTTACTGATTTCCATACATCGTTTTATATAAAAAATAAAAAAACCCCTATTAAAAGCAAACCATCTTTCTTAGAGAGATATAAATCATATTGATGCACTATGGCGAGGCCTATTAATCTCGCCATAACCCCTTGACATCATATAAGAGCGGAAATAATATAACACACCTTATTAATAAATGACTCTCAACCACTCATGTAACATGGTAATTATAATAAAAAATTTCAAAATGGATATATTAGGATCTTTCAAGCCGCTTATGTTGAAAGGAGTGATTTTGATATTGGTCGGTAATTTTTTAGACGATCTCTGACGTAATTTATAAACTATTACTAATTAATTGAAACAAGATAAAGTACTTAATTTCTGGTTCTCGTTTATGGCCGCAATAAGACGTAGAAGATGGCCGATATGCAAATTCGCGTTGTTTTGCATGATCCATGAGCCTAACTTCAATTTACCAAGCGGTGAAACCGGGCAAATGCCGTGTAAAATATAGTCGTCCAAAAAACAAACTAGCAAATTCAATTTTTAGCGATTTAAAGTGGATAGTGTTCACCTAGGGTGAAGAGTGGTGAATAGAACCCATGCAAGTAATCACCGGCTAACACCATGATAATAATCAATAAAAATTAAAGGTGAACAGGGTGAACACTTTTCAGTTAAATCTTTTTTTCTGAGTAGATATTAAAATTTTAGGGGCGGTAGTGCCGGTAAGGGTCTACGGCACGGAACCGAACTGAAAGAACAAATTTATAAAAAAAAAGAAATGGGTTATTTTTAATCAAGTCCATAACTGTCTGTTTTTAAACACATAGCCATGTATTCACTCGGGGGCACAAAAAGGAGCACTCTTGGGTTTAACTTATAAAAAACTCAATTAAAACATTCTGTTGCATTATTGTTTGAGTCCGGCCTTCGCACCATGAATACGTATGAAAAAATCTGTCACCTTATAGGTGGCTTTTTTGCCTGTAAATCTTGTTCCCACAAGGTTTTACCCCGCTTTTCAGTCAACCTAAGTCAACCTGATTCAATCTACATCAACTTACTGATGTAGGTACATCTGGGTGTATATCCCGTTTCGACAATGTTTGTACCCACACCGAACCCTTGAAAGGATACTCATCACAGTTCTGAGTAATGTGAAGGTTCGTACTGCTAAGCCTGAAGCAAAAGCCTGTAAGCTGTCAGATGATGACGGTATAGTTTTGACCCGCCCCCAGGATCCCATAAGGGGAACGGATCAATATGTAGACATCACTAACATCGGGGCGTACTAATCAACAAAGAGCAGGTCAATTGCGTCACGGCTTTTGCTATTTTTACTTTTTCATTTGTTCCTCAGACCATCCACCGCGCTAAGCGAAAGTGCCAAAACCGATTTCAGGCTTGTCTCAATTCTGTCGATGATGGCTTCTCTTGGACCACTTCTCCAGCCTGCACTTGCGTAGAAATCTTCAAGAACGCTTTTCATCTGTTCTTCGCTCTCAAAAGCACGTATGAGGTAGTAGCTGTCAGCATCGTGCAGAGAGTTTCCATACGCAACGACATCAATGCCGTTCTTTGCATGTAGGGGAACACTGACTTCAAGCATGACCTGATGAAACTCTTCACCAGAACCTTTTTTCAAGGTGTATTGCAGTATTTCGACGATCCTATTCTTCATACCTTCTCCATCCATGACCATGAGAAACTGTTTCAATGACGCTAACTCATTCGGCTGGTTAAAGAAAGTAGGGCTGTTAGTTATGGTGCGGGGGAGCAGAAGTGACGTTTTTTGTAAGAGGGGACAATAATTAATAAGCCATTTCTATCTAATATTAATTTAGCCTGCCCGCCCGCGGGTATCGCCCGCTTCCAGGCGGGTAACCATCGTTTCTACGCCAATCACCGCGTCATCCACCATCAGGCCGAGGGCGATAATTACCAATGGGGCTTTATGGCTACCGTCGTCTAAAATTACATCTCCCACTAAAAGGAGGAGAGTAGATGAGCACTAAATTCAAAATCACTTATGAACATAAAAGCGGTGATGAAACTCATTCAGAAGAAGTTTTCTTACATAGTGAGGGTGAACCTTCACAGAGCGAAGTGCATGAAGCCGTGTTGCAGGATACCGCCCGGTTTAATCGTCCGGGCGCGGGAGTAGCAGGGGTTGCTGATTTCACCGTGATTTCAGTAGTGCCCGATCCCTGAAAGAAGGGGCTGAGGCCCCTTCAATTAACACCCATGCCCCGTCATACCAGCTACACCCCCTTCAGCCTGGCTGCATATTCTGGTAACCAACAGATTGCCGCCCCATTCAGACAAAGGCATCCAGCCCGATGCAGAATGGAAATGACGCTTGTTCCGTTAAGCGCAGCGTCTGCCCCGTGCCAATCCTCTGACATTCATGCGTGAAGAGACCAGTCATCCTCAGCCGCCGTCCATCAAACAACGCGTCAGAAATAAAATTTCTGCCCCGGCTATCACCGCCTGGGCTTATGCCGCCGCACAGAGTTATTGCGGCAAGGACGTTTAAGGCGCAGCCGCACTCCGGGATGCTCTTCGGTCAATGCTGGCTTTTTTACCGGCGCAACCTTCCTTCAGGGGGAATTATCATGCCGGAGTTCTGTTGCTGAAAAGAGCAGATTGCGGGCAGGGGCAGTTACTGGTTAGCCCCTCCAGCAGCTAATCCAACGCTGTCGTGCGCCCAGCGTTTGCACAGAAAAAAATTGTGGTTGCAGTTTTATTAACTTTTGCCTGGGTATTATCGCCGCAATTTGAGTTAACTCAGTAACAAGGATCGCCTCATGCAACAGAACCAGCCAGTCCAGCTTTCACGCCGGAACATCCTGAAACAAACTCTGGCAGTTTCCGCCTTATCGGTCACTGGCCTGACAGCCTTATCGCTACCAACCATCTCTTTCGCCGCCTCACTGAGTCAGCAGGAGCGTGATGCTATGACCCCGGATGCAGTGATTGAGCATTTTAAACAGGGCAACCTACGTTTCCGGGAAAATCGTCCGGCAAAACATGATTACCTTGCGCAGAAACGTTCAAGCACCGCCAGCCAATATCCTGCGGCAGTGATCCTCAGTTGCATTGACTCACGCGCGCCGGCGGAAATTGTGCTGGATGCGGGTATTGGTGAAACCTTTAACTCCCGTGTAGCGGGCAATATCAGCAATCGCGATATCCTGGGCAGCATGGAGTTCGCCTGCGCTCTTGCTGGCGCGAAATTGGTGCTGGTGATGGGACATACCCGCTGTGGGGCAGTGCGTGGTGCTATTGATAATGCTGAACTGGGCAATCTCACAGGGCTGCTGGATGAGATTAAACCGGCGATCGATAAAACAGAATACAGCGGAGAACGTAAAGGAAGCAATTACGACTTTGTTGATGCGGTAGCGCGTAAAAATGTCGAGTTAACCATCGAGAATATCCGTAAAAACAGCCCGGTGCTAAAAAATCTGGAAGATCAGAAAAAAATCAAAATCGTTGGCAGCATGTATCATCTTGCTGGTGGCAGGGTCGAGTTCTTCACGGTATAGCTGCCCCCCTGTTTTTAAATAACCGGACCAGTGGTCAGGGGCCATTTGGAAAACGAAAAATTCTGATGCGGCCATGCCAGACCGCTCTCTGTTAGTACAGCAAAGGTTTTACTTCCCAGGGCAGTGGCGGCCTGCTGCTGGCCCGGACCGGCATATGCCACTGCATAACTTTGAGTTGTTCTTATTACTTTTTCCGGGCAGATTGCCTGCCCGGATTACTTTATTAACCAGACACATTCATAAGGGCGTAAGCTCCCCGTGTCCAGCTGTTGGGCTGGATGATGATAATTTGCACATACCAGCTTCCACTCCTTCTCAAGGGGAACAAGCCTGTCGGGAAGTGAAATAGGGTCGGGACTAAGATTGGCGATCACCAACAATGTATTATCACTGTTGCGTCTCTGGTAGCACCAACACACTTCTGATGCTGGATCGAGATCAACATAATTGCCCGAGGTCAGGATCGGCATGCTTTTACGGAGCGCGATAAGGTGCCGATAAGTGTACAGCACCGAATCAGTATTCTCTCTTTCCTGCACCACGTTGATGTCACGATAATTATCAGCAATATCGATCCAGCTTTGGCCGTTGGTGAAGCCAGCATTTTCTCCGCTATCCCACTGTACCGGCGTCCTGGCGTTGTCGCGTGACCTGGCCGCCAGCACCGCCATAACCGCATCCTCTTGATGATGGATGCGCAAAATCTTATACATATTCAGGCTTTCGACGTCACGATATTGATCAATATAACTAAAGTGAGCATTGGTCATGCCGATCTCCTCGCCCTGATAGATATACGGGGTGCCCTGCATGCCATGTAATACCATTGCCAGCATTTTGGCCGAAACCGTGCGCAAAGAGCCATCATCACCCAGGCGCGACACAATGCGGGGCTGATCGTGGTTACACCAAAACAGCGCATTCCATGCCCGTCCGTGCATGCCGCATTGCCACTCAGAAAATATTCGTTTCAGCGCCACTCTGTCCGGCGAAGCCAGCGTCCATTTTTCCCCGCCAGGATAATCAATTTTCAGATGATGAAAGTTGAAGGTCATCGACAACTCTTTACCATCTACACGGGCATAGCGCTGGCAGTGTTCAAGCTGCGTGGAAGACATTTCACCCACCGTCATCAACCCACGGGGCTGGAACACATCCTGACTCATCTCCTGCAGAAAATCGTGGATTGAGGGGCCGTCAGTGTAAAAACGGCGTCCGTCACCTTCATAGTCATCCGGCAGATCGGGATGTTTTGAAACCAGGTTGATGACATCAAGACGTAACCCGTCCACGCCTTTGTCCGCCCAGAAATGACAAATATCTTTCAGCGCATTGCGCACATCCGGATTTTCCCAGTTTAAATCTGCCTGATGCGCAGAAAAGGAGTGCAGGTAGAATTGCTGGCTCTCTTCATGCCAACTCCAGACACTGCCGCCAAATTTAGAATGCCAGTTATTCGGCAGCCTTCCTTCTTTGCCATCACGCCAGATATAAAAATCTCGCCACGGACTGTTGCGGTCGCCCGCAGCAGCTTTAAACCAGGGATGTTCCGTGGAGGTATGATTAAACACCATATCCATGATCACCCTGATTTGACGCTCGTGCGCAGCGGCGACCAGCGCGTCAAAATCTTCCATGGTGCCAAACAGAGGATCAATGGCGTAATAATCAGCGACGTCATATCCGTTATCTACCTGCGGCGAGGAATAGACCGGCGTTAGCCAGATCGCACTCACACCCAGCCATTGCAGATAATCCAGACGTTGTGTAATCCCCCGAATATCGCCAATACCGTTGCCGCTGCTGTCCTGAAAACTACGCGGGTATATCTGGTAGATAACCCCGCTCTGCCACCAGTGCGCTTCGTCTTTCATGTTGTGATTTCCTTTCACTCAAACCACCAACAGCTTGCCGGCAGCGTACTTGCGTTTATAGATTGCCATGGTGAGCATAAGCGGAATCGCAATGGCAACAACCATGGCAATGCCAAACACTGACCAGTACTGGGTTTTTACCGACAGGATAGCAGGCAGCCCGCCGACGCCAATCCCATTTGCCATTACGCCTGAGAGGCCGCAAATAAGCCCCGCACAGGCTGATCCAACCATGCCGCACAGCATCGGGAAGCGATATTTCATATTGATGCCGTACATGGCAGGTTCTGTAACGCCCAGATAGGCTGAGATGGCTGCCGGTACCGAAATTTCACGTTCATTCACCTTCTTGCTCATGAAAATGACGCCAAGCACTGCCGATCCCTGCGCCATGTTTGACAGCGCGATGATGGGCCAGACAGGCGTCCCACCAAGATTCTGAATCAACTGCAAATCCACCGCCAGCGTGGTCTGATGTACGCCGGTAATAACCAGTGGCGCATACAAAAAACCAAACAGTGCGGAGCCAACCGGCGCAAAAGGCCCGGTCATCAGGTGGCTGACGCCCCAGGCAATACCGTTACCAATAATTCGGCCGAAAGGCCCGATGATGGTGTGCGCCAGGAAAACGGCGAGCAGCAGCGAGACGACGGGCACCACTACTAACGTCAGGTAGTCTGGCACGATGCGTTTCAGTTTCAGCTCAATCCATGCCAGGGTCAGACCCGCCAGAATGGAGGGGATCACCTGGGACTGATAACCAACTTTGTCTATGGAGAACCAGCCAAAATTCCAGACATCAGGGATCTGCTGGCCCAGTAGATAAGCATTCATCAGCTGAGGTGATACCAGCGTGATACCCAGCACAATCCCCAGAATGGGGGTTCCTCCCATTTTTTTTACCACCGACCAGCATATTCCCACCGGAATGTAAAAGAAGATCGCCTCACCGATTAACCACAGAAAATCGTAGATGCTTTTCCATACCACGGACGCTTCAGTCAGAGGCGCATCGTTATACAGTGGTAAGTCACCAATTAAATTACGAAAACCTAAAATCAATCCTCCGCTGATAAGTGCTGGCAGTAACGGGAAAAAGATTTCAGCAAAATGAGATATCAGACTTTCGTGCCATTTCATGTTTTGCCGGGCGACACGCTTTGCACTCTCTTTATCCGTACCGGAAAGCTGCGTCTGGGCCAGTAAAACCTGATACCAGGCATCCACATCCGTGCCGATCACCACCTGAAATTGCCCGGCGTTAGTAAAACAGCCTTTCACCATCGGCAGCGTTTCAATATCCTTGGGTTTGGCTTTTGATGGATCGTTAAGCACAAAACGTAATCTTGTAATACAGTGAGTTACAGTGGCTATGTTGCTTTTCCCGCCAACCATTTCAATCAGTTTATCAACATCCCGAGCGTTACTTTTTATCGCCATTTTCGCCTTCCGAAGGTGTTGGATGAGTCTTTTTGAACATTGTTTTTTGTGGAGTGAAATTTTGTATTTCAGGACGAGTGAGAACATAGCTGCTTAAAAAAACAACTGATAGTAGGAACGTTCCAATTATTGAAATCGATCACAAATATCTTTAAAAAAGCTTAAGGAATATGCCAGAAACAGGTCTGAGCGTTGATGGTAGAATGCTCGCTACAGCACTTTGAACGGACGATATGCAATGAATGAGAAAAAGTTGACTCTGAATGATATTGCCAGGCTGAGCGGCGTTGGAAAATCCACCGTATCACTGGTCATTAATAACAGTGACAAGGTCAAAGCCTCAACACGTAAGCACGTTGAGGCCATTATCAGTAAGCATGGCTATACCCCATCGAAAGCAGCCCAGGCACTGCGCTCTCAGCGTGAAAAAATCATTGGCGTTATTGTCACTCGTCTTGACTCGGCCTCGGAAAACCAGGTTGTCAGAGCGATTCTTCCTGATATTTATGCACAAAAATATGACGCTATTTTGATGGAGAGTTTGCTGGATGCGAAATTGCTTGAAGACCATTTGCATGTGCTCGAACAACGGAATGTTGAAGGCGTCATTCTTTTTGGTTTTTCAGAAATGAACAAGAAAATCCTGAAAAAATGGAAGGATAAAATGGTGGTTATCGCTTCCCCCATTCCGGGTTTCACTTCTGTCACTTACGATAATGCAGGTGCCGTCAGAGTGCTGATGGAAAAAATAAAAAATCAGGGACATCAAAATGTTAGTTACATAGGCGTAACTGATAACGATCACACCACTGGCAGCCTACGTTATCAAAGCTACCTGAAATGCTGCCAGGAGTACGGTTATGAACCCGTAGCTGCGCTTGGTGATCTCAGCTATCAAAGTGGTTATGAGCTTGCAAAAAAAAGCCTTACGGCAACAACCAGCGCATTAATTTGTGCCACAGATACTATTGCCCTGGGAGCAATAAAATATATCAGAGAGCAGTCCTGGAATATAAAAGTAGCCAGCATTGGCTCTACGCCGCTCATGACTTTTCTTGAGCCTGACATCATGTCTGTTGAGCTGGGTTATCAGAGTGCAGGTTTGAAATCTTCACAGCTACTGTTCGCCATGTTAAGAGGAGAAAGCGCTCCACAGCGTGCTGTTATCCCTTTTCGGCTGTCCTGAAAAAATCAGTGGCCCGAGGTCAGATCATACAGGAACGCCAATAGCTTGCATCGCCGCTTTTACTCTGAGGATTATCTGGTGCGTGGTGCTGAATTCACGAGCAGTTACGCTGATACTGTTTCCCTCATTAACAACTAAAACCGTCTTCTTTTATTCATCACACAGAACTGGCGGGCGGCTAAAACGCTTTCCGGATGCTTTTGCCCGTGCAATAGCGGCACGCGTGCGCTCAATTAACAGATAACGCTGAAACTCTGTTACTGGAAAGATAGCCTGTAACGTCATTCTTCTTCCAACTTACAGCCCTGCAATCTCCCTGCTCAGCGCAACGGGAGTGCGTTTGCGATGCACTTTCGGTGAATTTTCTGGATATCTCCGGCGACATGGCTTTCTGCACGGGCAGCAGTTTATGCTCTTATCCTCCAACGCCAGCTGAAGGTATCACAATGGTCATAACAGGCCGTATGCCCGGACAGCTGTTTAAACGCTGGCCGCGCATGGTGCTGACTGAAGAGATGTTCTGGACAGACACCGCCTTGTCATCTCACAGCCGCCTGGCATCGCCATTGCTGACCCTGAGCCATTCTTAAACTGAATCAAAACCATCATATTTCCGCCAGCGTTCAACCGGTTGAACTGTTTTTACTGTGCTATCCTTTATTTTTCAGCTGGTAATGATCAAAGCGTAAACAACAGAGTGTCCGGACAGGATCAACTGAGCAAGGCTGGAGGTAAGCGGCCTTATATGGCTATAGCGATGGTAAAAATTTAGTGATTTCTTAATGATTTATATAATCGATGGCACTATTGCTTACAACTCAGAGGATTGCTCCCTGAGTCATCTGCCCACCCAGGAATCGCTAAGCCTTAGTATCTCTTCGGGTCGACTTTTCGAGCGCCTGTTGAATTCTGCCGGGGAGATCCTGCCACGGGATACTTTACTGACGGAAGTGTGGGATAAGTATGGACTGCGCGGCTCCAACAGCAATCTCAACCAGTATCTGAGTATCCTGAGAAGGGCGCTGGCCGCTTATGGCTGTGAAAATCTCATTATAACCATTCCTAAAGTTGGCATTCGCCTTAACACCGAGATACCCGTTGAGCGCGAGTCCGGGCAAGCAGAGTTAATAGCGGAAGCGACGCCGGTCATCGCAGCAAATCAGCCAAACGACAGCACTCTCTCCGTCCCCACAGAAAAAAAACGGCTTAAGAGTGGCTGGCCTGGCGTCTGGCTTTTGCTGCCACTGCTTATGGCTCTCCTGAGCCTCAGCGCAGGCTGGTATTATCTGAAGCTGAATGCCAGCGAGGAGGAGATTTCCCCCGTTTCTGCCACGTTGCCGGGTGGTTGCAGTGTGGTGTATTTAGAGGGGCTGAACGTCAGTGAGAGCCAGAAGCTGGATAAACAAATCCTGCAAATGCTCAGTGAAAATCACCAAACCTGTGATTCCAGCCGTCGCCTCTATTTTGATAAGAACACCGCCTTCACCTCGCTAAATTACGGCCGTACCATTCTTTCATCCTGTAAACTCAACAATCGCGGGCAGGTCATTTCCTGCGACAATTTTTATTATCTTGACTGGAGACTGGATTGAAACGGCGCATTAGTATTGCTTTGGCTGTTATACCTGCTGCACTGGTCGTGCTGTTTATTGGCCTGAAATATTTCACGAATCGGGAAGAAGCATTTCCTTTTCGTTGCGCCACATTCACCCGTTACGATCTCAGCCGTACAGAGGGGAAACATCTGGACTTTGCCGTTACTCAGGATCTGCGCTTTCAGACTCGTGATTCCGGTTATCTGTTACTTAACGGGCAAGTGACCAATGGTGAAGAGACAACCCTGCTTAACCGAAGAATTATCCTCACCACCGGTGATAAAGTCGATTATGATACTTATCGCTACCGGATCGCTAAAACCATTACCTCTGCAACCGATACTACGCCCGATGCCACATTTAATATGCTGTTAGCTGAACTGACGCTGGACCCTTCTTATTTGCAACTTGATGTCATTAAAGTTGATGAGAAGGCCTACCTTATCAGCGGCCCGCTCTCCTACTTATTTACCTGCCAGCGTTATTAATTTTCTGCGTATTACATTACCTGCCATGAACTAAAGATCGTTCTTTAGTTCCCTTACTGTTCTCCTGACCTGCAAGGCAGTAGAGCACAGTCAGGCTCTCTCCTGTCACAGGACAATAAAGCTTCCCCAATATTTAATCCCATCAATAAAATAAACGTCAGAGCAAAAAACTAAATATATCCTTTTTATGGATTTAAATTGTGGAAAAAGCGCGGCAGTAGTCTCATAGGCGACAT
Source organism: Erwinia magellanica (assembly GCF_039023495.1). Classification (NCBI taxonomy): domain Bacteria; kingdom Pseudomonadati; phylum Pseudomonadota; class Gammaproteobacteria; order Enterobacterales; family Erwiniaceae; genus Erwinia; species Erwinia magellanica. The sequence goes on along the minus strand of NZ_JBCHVC010000006.1, from coordinate 19,551 downwards.
CAGGGAGATGCCCTGAAATCTAAATTCCGGAGATCATGTTATGCGTATCTTGAAAAAATCCGTAATGTTTACCGTGGCTTCTGCACTGATGGCTGCTTCCGTTATTCCCGCAGCGATGGCGGTTGAGGGTGGCGTGAATGTAGGTAAAAACTTCACTGATGTTACTGTGGGTATGGGTCAGGAGAGTGAAGGTCTCTATATTAACGGTAACTGGATTAAAAATACCGGGAATGGCCGCGAAAAAACCGGCGCTGAAGCGGGCTTAAATATGAAAGCAGGTGCGGTGGACGTCAACGTCGGCATCCAGGCTGACTATGTAAAAGGCGCCTCAGGCAGCAGCGAAGGGGTGGTATTCCCGGTCGGCGTTGGCGTTAAAATCCCCGTTATTTCTCAGGTTGGACTCTACGGCAGTATGTATACCGCTCCTCGTCAGCTGAGCAATACAAGCAAAAGCTATCTGGATGCTGATGCTGGCGTAAGCTGGCAGCCTGTTGATCTTGTCACGCTTAAAGCAGGTTATCGTTATATCGGTATGGATGGAAAAGGTACGCGTGAGAATCAGCGTCTGATTGAAGGCCCTTATATTGGCGGCCAGGTGAACTTCTGATTTATCTCTGTATGGCTGCCGCGAGAAGGGATTATCCGGCAGCCGCCCATGAAAATCGCATAAAAAAAAGCCGCTGATTAGCGGCGAACGGAAAATAAGTCCGAAAAACAGCATTTCTGATTATTCAACATTATTGATTTTTTGTATCGCTGTTTCTACGAATTAATAATTTGTCATTCTTAGTGGTAACTTATTAAAACATCATAATTATCTTAATTTTTAAATTTTTTGAATTTAACAGATGACTTGATGTGAGAGTTATGATTGAGAAAAAACGATCTGAATTAAACTTTTATGCATTATTAGCGCTGGCTGTTACATTTTTTGGTAACAATGTGGTTTATTATTTTGATAAGTTGCAATGGTTTCTGGCTTCATCGGTTAAAAAGAAGATCACCAGCGTGATCTTCTTCAGAGCATAACGAGGCTGAACCGGTTTTTACCGGCGCGGGCGACGAAAGGGAAAAATATTGCTGTTACTTGCTCAGCTCAGCCAGGTTATCTTTGGCTATTTGCAGTTCCGACTTCGCTTCCTCAAGTTTAAATCTCTTCTCCGCCAACTTCCGCTGGTACTTTGCCATTTTCTGTTCATTTCCGTTATTCACGGCGTGATTATAATCTCTTTGCGCTTCCAGAATATCTTCCTGAATTTCATCTATTTTTCGCTGTTTATCCGCTATCTCCTCAGAGGCACGTATACGCTGATCGCCATCATTGCAATACGTTTTCACTTTATCCCTGGCAAGCTCCAGCCCGGAAATCTGATAGGAATTTCCTGCTGACCTGGCCGCAGCCAGTTTTGAAGATATTGCAGCAAGTTGCTCAGCACAGGATTGCGTACCGGCAAAGGCCATCATTGAGCATGAAGAGAATAATAAAGCGGCGACTGTTCTGTACATTTTATTTCCTTTTAAAATGAATGCGCCAGCAGGCGCAAACGTGCAGAAGATGGTAAAAATCCCATTTTCCCCGGTCTTATGCCGGGGCTTTTCATGAACAGGGTTGGAAGCTTTTCAGCGTATCCCTGAAGTGCTGAATATCCTCCTCAGTGAGCAGAGAGGTTTTAGAGAGCGAGAAAATCAGCAAATTTTCCATATCCAGAGTAAAAATCGCCTGTTTTTGATAAAGGCGAACATTATCAGGACGCATAAAATCATAAGTTATCATTACGCCGGAGGCATAATTCTCTCCCAGCATGGCGGCTTCGTTTGGCCCCTGTTGCCAGTTTTTCATCTGCTTTTGCAGCAGGGCGATCTGACTGGCAATATACTCTTCCACATTGTTATGGTTGCCTAACGTATCACGGGAAATAGTGATCGGTGGCAGAACCGAGCGCGTATCAACCAGCGTGTTTAACGTGCGTTCGCAATAGCCCTCCGGCAAAGTAATCTCCCCTTCGCTAAAGCGACAAAGCTGCTTTTCCATGTGTAATCTCCATTTCTTTACTGGGTTCTCCACGGGCGAATAGCTCTTCGGCCGTGACTTCGCTGAGCGTACCGTTATGCAGCATCACGATCTTATCTGCGCTGCGTATGGTTTCAGGACGGTGTGCGATAATAATGCGGGTAATATTCATCCGCTTGATGGCGGTATTAATCTGTGCTTCGTTATAAATATCCAGATGGCTCGTCGCTTCATCCAGCACCAGGATTTGCGGCTCGCGATAGAGTGCGCGGGCCAGCAAAATACGCTGCAACTGGCCGCCGGAAAGGAACGAACCCATATCACCCACCAGGCTTTGATAATTCATCGGCATTTTCATGATATCGCCATGAATTTGCGCCAGTCGCGCTACGCGGGTAATTTTTGCGTGGTCAGGATCGTTATCAAAAAAGCTGATGTTCTCGCTGATAGATCCTGAAAAGAGAATATCGTCCTGCATCACGCAGCCGATGCGGTTGCGATGATGTTGCAGGCCTGTCTGGGTAATATCCATGCCGCCGACCGTGATGCTGCCGCTTTCAGGATGCAACAAACCAAGCATAATTTTGGCTAACGTTGTTTTACCCTGGCCGGAGGGACCAACAATCGCAATGCTTTCGCCCGCCGGAATCTTCAGGCTGACGCCGTTAATGACCCAGGGTTCGGTAGGCGCATAGCGAAAACGAATATCAGTCAGTTCGATATCCTGCGCCGGTTGCGCCTCATCGGTTTTATGAACCAGGGCTGGAGTGGCATCGGCACTCGGTTCGGTTTCAGACAGCACGATATCAGCCAGGCGCTCCCCATGCATTCGCAGCATGCGGAAGTCGATGATCGCATTAATAAGGCCGGCACCGCGGCTCATAAACTGATCGGAAAAACTGATAAATGCCGTGAGCATCCCGGCAGAAAAATTACCGTCAAGCACCTGTAATGCAGCCAGCCACACCAGCACCACCCGCCCGACGGAGGTAAGCAGCCCTTGTGCCGAACCAAACAGAATATTGAGCTTTTGCATCACGATGCCTTTATTGGTGCTATCCACCAAAAAATTCATATAGGCGGCAAGGCGCGGCATCTGCTTATTGTTAGTTTTAACGGCCTGAATACCACGCAGCGTTTCCAGCAGCGATGACTGGGTTCGCGCCGAGCTGATAATCTGCTCTTCATTAGCGCGACGCACCGGGTCATAAGCCATAAAGCGCAGCAGGGCATAAGCCATGAACAGGGCGATCACCAGCCAGGCAAGTTTTGCATTATAGATAAACAGCATCGCCACGGTGACCATCGACATTACCCCATCCAGCACCGTACTGATAAACCGGGTTGTGAGGGTGTTCTGTATCGTATTCAGCGAGCCGTAACGCGAGAGAATATCCCCAACGTGGCGCGACTCAAACCACTCAAGCGGGAGCTTCAACATATGATGACAAACGTTGGTCGTCCACTGCACGCTGAGCTGGCTGGAGAACCAGCTCATCACCCAGGATCGCAACGCGGTAATCAGCGTCTGAAACAGTGCAATCATGATAAAGCCGACGCCGAGCAGGGTGAGCAGCGAATAGTCGGCGGAGACCAGCACCATATCCATCACCCACTGCATAAAGAAGGGGGTGAGCACGCCGAACAGTTCCAGCGCTACCGACAAAATCAGTACCTGGACAAACGCGGACTTTACGCCCGTGACGCTTCCCACCAGTTTTCGCATCGAAATGCGCGCTTTCTCTTCTTTTGCTTCAAAGGTGGAAGAGGGGATCAGCTCCAGCGCGACGCCGGTAAAGGCAGCAGAGGCTTCCTTAAGCGTCAGAACCCGGATGCCACGTGCGGGATCGTGCAGAGTAATCTTGTTGCCGCGTACCCGTTTCAACACTACAAAGTGGTTAAGATCCCAGTGAAGAATGCAGGGCGTGCGTAGCTTAGACAGCTCTTCGAGATCAATTCGCAGCGCGCGTGAACTCATATTAAGCTGCTGCGCCATAGCAATGACGTCCGCAAGCGTGGCGCCTTTAAGCGAGGTGGCAAATTGCCGGCGCAGGGTGATCATATCGATCTCATGCCCGTAATAGTTGGCAATCATACCCAGGCAGGCCAGCCCACACTCAGCCGCCTGGGACTGACGAATCAACGGCAGGCGGTTAAACCATTTAAAATTGAGTTTCTCTTTTAACAACACAGCAAAGACCTTTTAATCAGAGAGAAATTTTGTGTCCCAGCGCGAATAACGGCTCCAGCACCCACTCATAGAGATGGCGCTTGTCGACGATAAAGTCGGCATCCAGCGCCATACCCGGTTTGAGCGGCTCGTTTTGCCTGTAAGCTTTGATAGTTTGTTTATCCAGCGCCACCAATACCCGGTACTGCTGCTCCTGGACGTTGTTTTTGCCGGTTAAGTTCGTCACTTCCTGTGGCGTAAGCGCGGTGCGAGAGACCTCGATAACTTTGCCATATTGCTGACCAAATTTTTGATAGGGGAAGGCTTTGTACCGCAGCACAACGCGTTGTCCCGCCTGAATAAAGCCAATAGATTGCGTGTTCACCATAATGCGGGCCACCAGCTCACTGTCGCTGGGCAAAATTGCAATCGCGGACTGACCGGCATTCAGCATCTGACCATTTTTGACCATAATCATGCCGACATAGCCGCTTTTTGGCGCACGCAGTTCGAAAGAGCGACGGGCCTCATTTTCAACCAGCGCCTGGCGGTTATCCGCCAGCTGACGTTCGATATCGTTACGCTTTTTCTCATCATCCAGCGGTTTTTCATGCAGCTGCTGCCGTGCCTGTACGATTTTCTGAGTGATATCCAGCAGCTGACGCTGATACTCCTGATAGCGTGCCTGGCTATCGAGCAGATTGGATTCCTGCTCTTCCAGTTGACGATTAGAGGCATAACCCTGGCTTTGCATCGATGTCAGCTTGTCGAGTTGCAGCCGCGCAAGGGCAACCTGCTTTTTACGGTGGGCCAGTTGCAGCTTTAACTGCTCCTGCTGCAATTTCAGGCTCTCTATCGTGGCGTTAAGTCCCTGCATCTCCACTTCGTGCAACTTACCGAGAGTAAGAAGATCCTGTTGCAGGCGTTCACGCTGCGCGGCCAGGTTTTCGGCAATGACCTGACGTGTTTGCCCCAGCTGCGTCGAGACTTCTGACGACAGCACCATAAGCACATCACCTTTTTCAACGTGCTGACCCTCTTTAACCGGAATATCGATAACGGTCGCGCTGACCGGCGGCGGGATAATCAACATGCCGTTTTTTGGCAGTAGTTCGCCGGTTGAAGATTCATATTTGGTGTAACTGCCAAAAATAAAAAAAAGGGCGGTTGCCGCAGTGATAACGATCACCACGCTGATAACCAGCCAGCGATAGGGCGGGCAATAGAGCGCCACGGTACCCAGACTGCCGCGGTTGGCCGCATCAAGGGCTTCCTGGCGGAAAAGCGACTGTTCCATTTATCTCTTCATCATGTGGGGGATTAACGGCACTGAAAAAAATTCAGCATCTCAGGGGATAAGGAGCCGGTGCTCTGCGCCAGACTGACCAGTGCATTCAGGTAGTTCAGCCGCGCTTCAGCCTGATCTTTAAGCGTGCTGTAATATTTTTGCTGGGCATCCAGCTCATCATTCACCGTGCGGAAACCCATTTCCCGGCCATATTGAACGGAAACCACCTTCTCATGAGCTGATGCCACCGCATTTTTCTCCGCTTCAATCAGCGCCTGACCATTGGTCAGACTGAGCCAGGCAGAGCGCGTCTCCTGAACCGCTTTACGCTGGGCTTCTACAATGGAATATTTTGCGGCTTCGCGCCGGTAAGCGGCTTCAAAGGATTGTGAAAGCTGGCTGCCTCCGGCAAATAGCGGAACAGTGACGTTGACGCCGTATTGCAGATTATTACTCTTGGACTTGGTGCCGAAAATGGCGTCATAAAGAATGTTGTCATCGTTATCATTCCGGCTCCAGTTTTTACCGTAGCTGGCGTAAAGCGAGACGACCGGCATATGCGCGCCGTCCGCGGCCAGGACATCAGCATCCGCCTGATCATTCTGAAACAGGGCGACCTGAATATTGGTGTTACGCTGCTGGCTGGCATTTATCGCTTCTGTTAACGACGCATAAGGGGTGGCGTTCAGACACTGAAAATTAACCGGTTCCAGCGTATCAGGGTTAATACCGGACAGACGACGCACGGCTTCGCCAGCTAACAGCAGCTGGTTGCTGGCTTCAATCTCTTTTGCCTGAGCGATGGCGTAGTTGGCTTTTGCTTCGTCCAGTTCAGTGCGGGTATTCTGGCCATTGCGTAAACCAGCCTGAAGTTTTTCCATTTGCTGTCTGAAATTATGGCTGGCCGCCTGTGCTGCCTGCAAAACCTCCTGCTGATAAAGCACCGAGAAGTAAGCATTGGCAATGGAGGTCAGCAGTTTCTCTTCAGCCAGATGCGCCTGGGCCTGGGCAGTATCAGCAATGGCAACACCTTTACGCCAGCCCGCATATTTGCTCATATCAAACAGGGGTTGCCTGACGCGTACGTCGTAGTTATGCGTGGTTACACCGCTCTGATATTTTTTATCGGGCTGCTCCTGACGGTCCCAACTGCCTTCCAGCGTCAGCGTGGGCAACATGCCTGCCATGCCTTGCCAGTATTTCTGCCTGTCGGCTTCGCTGGTTTTTTTACTGGATTGCAGTGCCGAATCATAGGTTAATGCAGCCTGCGCGGCCTGCTGTAACGTTGTTGCCTGCGTGTAGAGAGGGACGCAAAAAAGCGCCAGCAATGCACGATTGATGTTATGGAATTTCATGGTTTTCGCTGTTTCAGACAATAAATAATGCCAGGGTTAAACTAATTCCTGGGAAAATACATATTTAATTAAATCAGTATTGGAATGCAGCTGGAGTTTATGCATTGCATTATATTTTTGTGTTGCAACCGTACTTACGCTACGTTCACGTAATTTGGCGATATCCATTAAGCTGTAACCCATGGCAAAAAGCCGGATGACTTCCATTTCTGACGACGATAAAAGCGTGTTTGCCGAACAGGCCAGAGACTCCTGCGCCAGCTTTTTCATCTGCCTGGAGTAATAGATGCCAGGGGAAGCTGAACAGACCCATTGCACAGCCTCAATCAACTCACGTTGATCGTCACGTTTACTGACAATAGCCTTAACCGGAATTTGCAGTATTCTGTTTAAAATAGCTTTGCTGCTCTGCGTGGTAAACACAATAATATTCAGCTCAGGCAGCTGTTTATGAATTTCTTCCAGCTTCTTTACGCCGTTTAAATCATTTCGTTCAAAGCTGAAACTAAAATCCGTGATAAGTATATCGGGGGTTTGCTCCTTCAGCCGTATAAGGAGGTGTTCCGCCTCAACCGGATAGGAATAAATTTCCTGACGGGTGATCTCAGCCGCCAGGATCGACTGAATAGAATAGATGATGAATGGGCTCTCATCAGATACACCAATCCTGAGCATCCTTTTTCTCTGAAGCATTTCGTCTGAATAATCCTTTAATCAGTTTGTCATGGACCAGGGCTTCGCAAAGCCCTGCATATTACTGGTAGCTGAGAGTATAAGTTGCTACCGCATTAGCCGTTCCCGGATTTATGGTGGCTGCCGTCTGGTAATAACGAGCATACAAAGGCACCCTAACCAGTGCGGCAGATAACGGATAAGAGGCGACGCTAAAGGGCGCAGCAAGGGCGATCGGCTGCTGATTTTCATTCAGGATCTGCACGCCTACGCCGCTGGCGGTTGAGGTGCTGTTCAGCGCGACAACCCCCATATCCCCCAAGCCGCTGGAGGCATCGCCATCAAACTGCATCATGACGTCAAATGCCCCTGAGAGTAATGCTTCGCAGTTGAGCTGGATATCAAAGGCAATCACACTGCTGGTTTGACCAATTCCGGCACCTAATCCGCTGCTTTTACTGACCGAATAGCTCCCCAGAGGGACTTCCTGATTAGCATTGCCGGTGACCGTACAAGTTTCGTCCTTTACCGTGACAGCATTACTTCTGAGATTACTGGCTATGTATGTTTCATCACTTCCGATCACTAAAGAGCCAATCTGGAACAGATTCAGGAAAGTACGCGTTACCGGAGTCAGTGAAGAAGAGGTACGAACGATCCTGAAAGGTATGTTCAGGCTAAACTCCGTATAATCGTTCAACACCCCGCCAGTAGTGATACCTGCATAAGTCTTGATTATCTGTCCTGTCGGCACACTCCCCGCTTCGTTCGAATATTGGCCGCCATAACCCAGATACATAGTCAGCCCATAACCTAACGACCCTTCCGGGATGTTCAGTCGCTTAAAATAGACCTCTGCGCTAAGGCCATCGCTATAATCGAGGAAATTAAGGCCGCATTTCACATCAACCTTCATCGTATCCTGATAAACCACAGTACCAATGGGAACGGCGGCTGAAAGGGTCAGCCCCAGCGTTCTCAGATCTAAAGCATTGGTTGTCTGCGGCGCCTTACATATTAATTTTGTATCCGCCGCCGCATAAACGTCGGTAGTCGTCATGATAATCATATTGATTGTTAATATGACCAGAGCGAAAATTCTGCCCGCTGTTTTTAAAGATTTAAAAAATGTCATAACGGTTTACCTGATTAACCCTGATTTTCGTTATCGCTTAAGCTATTTGAAACATAGCGAACAGGCTGGCTCTGATCGCTGTTACATGTTGTGGTGAGTCTTGCCAGGGATCTATTTTCACTGGCCTGAACAGCATCTGACTCAAGGTTAACCAGACAACTATCCGCCGGCGTTTTGCCCCAGGTGACATGCAGGCGACTCACATCTTTGTTCAGCCTCACATAGATCTGGCCGCCCTGCGAAACGGTTGTAATAAGATTGCCATTTTCATCATTTACCGATGCGCCAAAAGGCAATGCATTTCCGTTCAGCTGATTAGCACGAATTAATAGCGGCTGACCTTTACTGGTTTTGTAATCAAGCCTGACGACGGCGCCTTCAACAGGGATCACGCGCTGCTGTGTCGCTTCCAGTTCAACATCAAGCGGAAGACCTTTTGGGTCTATTGCCAGTTCGTTTATCCGGTAAGGATTAAGATTTGGCACAATGGCCCGTCCGCTGCCGTTTAACACGATATTGGGATAGCCAGGCACCCGCGCACCACCTGCATCTTCTGCACTCACCACGGCATAAGTGGATGACTGATAAGCGCTGAAGGTCAGACTGTCGGATAAGGCTACGACGGTGCCGCTGGCGCCGCCTGAAGCGGAATAGTAGTTCTCCCCTTTGGTATAAGATGCTGTCAGCGTACTGTAAGGCGAACGATATTGCCCACTAAGCGATCCTGACGTGTTGTTATCAACATCACGCGCTGCGCCAAGGTTATAGTTATATTGGTCATGATCGCCCAGAATCCCATTAACCGCTGTTTGTGCATTGACGCCATCTTTAGTATGGGTCGCACTGCCGGTAAAGTAGTGTTTATTATCACTACCCAAAGGAACAGAAAAGTCGAGTGAGAGCTGCGTATCATGTCCACCGGTTGAGTATAATAATCGGTTAGCGGAAAATGTATAGGAGAGCTGGCCAATTGTATTATTGTAACCGAGCTGAAATTGGGTGTTTGTACCCGCATCATTCCAGTAGTTCTGAACGAAACCAGTAAGATAGAGATTCCCAAATGAGTCTCCAAAATTTTGGCTGGCGCTCATCGAAAAACGTTGCTTTGGACGTGAGAGATAATTAACTTTACCTTCACCGCCATGCTTTTTGGAATGGTTGTTAATCTGCAACGCATTATCAAAGCTGTAATAGCCGGATGAAGAGAAGCGATAGGCCGCCAGAGTAAAGTTGGTATTAGTTTGCGGGATTTTCTTACTGTAAGTTGCCCGATAACTTACACCCTGTTTCTTCTCATCACCATATTTGGTTTGCGCCCCAGTGATATCCAGTGAAATAGCCCCGACAGGCAAACCAAAAGCGCCGCCCAGTAACACCGAAGTATAATTGTCAGAACCCAAAATACCTGAATAGCCCGTAAGGCTGTTGGTAAAACCGCGCTGAATAGTGCCCTGGTACACAGAAGGGGTGTAAACCATGTTATCGCGGCGCGACACGCCACCAGTCAATGAATAATAGGTCATGCCCGGACGTTTTAATCGCGCCATAGCGGCATAAGGCACGGAGAAATGGGTTTCACTGCCGTCCGCTTCTTTCACCGTCACTGCCAAATCACCGCCGTAACCGGTGGGATAGAGGTCAGTGATATCAAATGGGCCAGGGGAAACGGTGGTTTCATAAATTTTGCTGCCATTTTGCAAGACGGTAACCTGGGCATTCGTCCGGGCAATGCCGCGAATTGCTGGCGCATAGCCGCGCTGCGAGTCTGGCCACATCTGATCGACTGTTGAAAGCTGCGCCCCGCGAAAGGAGAGGGTATCAAAAATCTCACCGCTGGTATTACCTTCCCCCAGCAGTAAACGTGATTTCAACTGCGGAATATCGCGCTGGACATAGGTATTGATGTCATCGTAATGATGATATTCGCTGTTCTGCTGCCGCCGCCAGCTTAACGCGCCATCATGGCGGAACATCCAGCCACCCAGGTTAAAACCTGCCAGCGCACGACCATAGAAAGAGTCATATTCGCGTCCACTGTACACAGAGCGGTAGTAGTTAGTGTTATAATTCAGCGTGAAAGCGGTTTCACCCTTATCCCAGAATTCCGGTGCAACATAACCCCGCGCCGAACGCAGGAGATAGATTTGCGGAATAGAGATATCCATCTGCATATCTGCACTGTTGATGGCAGCATGGCTCCCTTCCACAACATCTTCCAGAGCGAGACACTCTTTTCCTGCCCGAAGATTTTCTGCCTGCTTTGAATTAAAAACGCTGTCTTTAATTGACAGGCTTTTTACCAGGTCGTACGAGAGACATGCCCTGGTCTCCTCTCCTTCACGTATGACGCGAACATTGTTGCGGCTGACCTGACGGCCATTGAGAAAAATATCGAGGGTGTAAATGCCAGGATCGATAGGATTGCCATTTGCATAGCGTGAAACATCAACTTTTACGCCTGGCATATTTTTTATAAAGGATTCGTCGAAGTCGTAATACTTTTCAGCCCATGCTGAAGTTGTTGCGGAAGTAAGAAAAAACGCTAATAAAGAGCGACAAAAATGTCGGCCCGCTGAATTATCTACAGAGACTGTCCTTGCCATCCTGATTCCCCTTAATTATCACCATAAAATCACTGGCTGATCTGGCCTTCTGCATTCCGTGCTGCGCCAAAATCATCCAGATACTGGTAATGAAACTTCATTTTTATTTGATTTATATTTGTTCCTTTCAGGGTAAAATCTTTGCTTCCCCCTGGTACCAACATATCACCCTTTTCACTTGTTATTTTACGACCTGTACTATCCTCTGCATTGATTTGTGCAACGTTGATAAAGTAAGGGGAATTATTAACGGCTGTCAGCTGATTGCTTTTTTTACCTTTATGCCATACCAGTTCGGTGGCGGCGGTACTGGCACCCTGGCTATTAAGTTTTCCCGGACGATAAAATAATTTAATACGACTACGAATAGCCATCTGTAGCTGGTTCTTATTCGCCAGATTTTTATCTCGTGGTGGAATATCCAGCACGTTCAGCCAGAATATGGATTCTTTATTGGTGGGAAGGTCACTGCCAGTATAAACGATACGCAATGTTTGCCCTTTGTTTGCTTCCATGCGAAAAACGGGCGGCAACAGAACAAAAGGGACGTTAATTTTATCCAGTGGCTGATTAAGATCGCCATCGTCAATCCACGCCTGAACCAGTGCAGGCCGGTCGCTGCGATTATCTAATCGCACCGTTATCTCTTTCTCAGAAGCGGGATAAATGACCCTGGTACCAATGATGGTAACGCTGGCAAAAGCAGAGGATGAAAAAAGCCATGCAAACAGAAAAGAGGTGATAAATTTAACGCTTTTTTTTTTCATAATATTAGTGGAATGACTAAAAGTGAAAGAGAGGTGGGAGCAGGCTCCCACCCTAATCAATTACAGATAATTGATTGAGTAAGTTACAGATGAAGCAACGGTACCTGAGCTTGCTTTCGCAGTAGCGTAATACTGAGCGGCATAGTTCAGGGTTGCAGTACCAGCAGCCAGGGTTGCGGTAGCTGGTGAGGTTGTCTGATCGGTACTGCCAGCGTTCAAGACATTGTTTGCGCCGTCCAGCAATTGCAGCTCAACATTTGTCGCTGTACCTGTGTTGTTCAGACGACCATTAGCATTGACGTTGGCGCCCTGTTCAAAGTAGGCATAAACTCCACCCGTTTCAGTAGAGCAATCGTTGAGTTCGATGGTAAAACGGGTACTACCCGCAGTCTGACCCGCATTTTGCAGCACGCTGGAAGAGACTTTTGGCAGGGTTACCGTAGCGGAACTGCTGCCACCGTTAATGCTGACAGTGCAGGTCTGGCTGTCGATGTTACCCGTGAAGGAGATCGTACCATCAGACGCTTCTGCTGCATTAACCTGAGCCGTTGCCAGCAGCAAGCCAAGAGAAACCATAGTTACCTTTTTCATATACTTTCCTTTGTATAATTAAAAAAACGTTGAACCCTAACTATAATGAGTGACGGCCACTACTTGCCCTCACTCAGAGAGGTTTTCAGGGAGATCGCGCTTCCCTGAAAATTAAAAAATCAGCAGGGCGAAGGCAACAGCAGCCACTACGCCAATAATGCCCATGCCAAAAGATTCACCACTTACGGTATTTGCCGCGGGAATATTTTCCGGCCGCGTCCATTCGGTGGTTTCTTGCTGAGAAGAAGCATTTAAGTTTTTAATAAAATTAAGGATCAGCGAGGTCAATGAACCGCCGCTGACGTTTGAGATTTCGCTCGTTTTAAGTTCACGCATAGCTCTTCCTTACGCTGTGATTGGCTTTGTGCCCATATCAAATTGGTTTTCTACGATTTGGTTGAACCATGCAGAGGTGGCATCCCAGCCGTTCATGGCGCCGTACAGCGTGCCATCAATCAACCCAACCACAGCCCCTACCACTAATCCAATACCACCAGAAATAATCCCGGCACCCAGCACTCCGCCTGTACTGCCGCCGCTCATTGCCCAATTCAGACCAAAAGCAGTAATACCAGCCATGCCACCAACAACTACAGAACCAACAAAATCAAAAAAACCTGCACCTGAAACGTTTTGCATTTCAAAAGATGTTAACTCTCTCATTTTACTCTCCATCATCCTGTATTAAATCGCCGCTTCAAGCAGGCTGCGCTATTTAATAGCTAAACCGGAGTGGGAGGAATAGTAAAAAATCCATAATTTATCTCTGGATTCTCTCTTTTTTAGTAAAGAATATAAATTTTTTACATTGTTTTAACTGCCAGTGTAAATGGATACCTGTTTTGCGTAAAAAAGAGGAGGTTTAAAGGTCAGGAAAGAGTGGGGATGTTAACCAGGTTTTCTTTTGAAAGTATTAATAATAATTAACATTAAGTAAAGATAGCAGGAGTGCCCGCCAGATTAACTCTCTCCATAAAAAACTAACTCGATGTTGTTAAAACAACTGTTAATGACTCTGTCAGTTACCTGTTCAACTAATTTTTCAGCCTCTCTCTGAAGAAAGGCTTAAGCGGATTGTTTATCTAATAATCTCTATTTTTTAGAATAAAAAACTAAATTTCTGGTTTTTACATATTTAATTATCTGTTTATGGCATTGCATGTTTTAATTTTAAGCAGAAAAAGAATTTGAGGAGGATTTTCGTAAATTACAAGCAACATGGACTCCAAAATAGAAACCCATGTTTCACCCTTGATCATGTTTTTTATTTTATTGTCCGAATATTAATGCTGGAGAGGGTGTACATAACATTTCATTTCAAATGAGAATGGAAAAACCTATTTTTCAGAAAAAAGTTATAACGCAGTCAGAATGGCTCCTTTTACTGATCACTTGAACTAAAAAAAGGAAGTTAAATGGTTTAAAGCTCTACATGATAATGACTTAGTGGTCTTTTATGCTTTCTTTTAACCTGTTTATGGGATTGAATTTTACTTGTATGGCTCTATTATTGCGAGACAAGCAAGTCACTTAATTATAGTCCATAACCAGGAGGTGATCGGTCTCAGACACAGTGCATCAGGGAAAGTAAATAGATCATAACAAAACAAGCATTTTACTATTTTTATACTACTTACTGACTACGACGCACTTAGCTCCGGATGTTGGTTAGATTGAGTTTATTGATATGTATAGAGTGACTGAGAATCATGAGCGAATCATCGACGCATTGGCCGGCTATACGCAAATTGCAAATCCAGATGAAATTTCGCGAGGCAAGCGTCGTTATCACTTAACTAAAGATAACGTACGTCGGGTGATGTTTATTCTGGATGGTGACTTTTTGTTAAAGCTAAAAGGTGAGCATAAAGTACTCAATATTCTTTCTGCACCCTCTGTGGTCGGCGTTACGCCAGCACTGGATGAACCTCCGGTTTATCTGGAAAGGATAGATTATGGCAAAGTTAGTTTTATTGACTATGAGACATTCTGGCGTTTGATCTTTGAAAAGGATCTTTTCCACGACGCAATGTCAATTTTATCGGGTCAATATTCAGATTTAATGGATTACATTCAGCTGCCAAAGGGGAATTCCTATGAAGAGGTTCTTTCCTTAATTGGACGTTGGGGGAAGTTGCCACCACATCTGAAAAAACGGTTTTCTGCTCTTTATCTGATAGAACACAGTTCTCATCTTTCCAAGAGTTCGATTTGTCGGGTGTTGAAAGAACTGAAAGAGAAAGGAGAGATTCAGTTGGTGAATGGAAAATTTGTTTAGCACTATTTTGCTCCCACAGTTTGGGGATGCTTAAGGGGAAATAGTATGGATGTTAAGGTAATTTGCACGGATGACAATTATTACTTCAGACTAGGCATCTCCGGAGTGATTGAAGCGGCATTTTTATGCACGGCCAATGTTGAGTTTTTGTCTAACTACGATAGCAAAAATATTCAGCAAGCAGATTTTATACTGGTCCATGTTTCACAGTGGCGACTCTTTATGTGCCAGCCGGCGTACCGCCATCGTAAGCCTGGCAGCGTATTACTGGTGTTTGTCGATCGTACCGATAGCATCAGTTCCGAGCAGTTGCCGGTATGTTATCAATCTTTAACGCTGATCGATCCTACTGAAAACGTCAGTAAGATCAGGGATAAGATCGCTAATGCCTGGCTTACGGCGCAGAAGAAGACAAGCACCTTTATGCCTTCAGATTGCGTGCGGTGTAAATTTTCCCGTATTTCACTGGTTCAACTACAGGTTATTTCTTTTATCAAAAAGGGTAGCTCAGTCCGACAAATTGCTAAAAGTCTTGGGCTATCCATTAAAACTATATATGCGCATAAATACAATGTGATGAAGAAATTCAATATCAAAAGTGATTGCGATTTCTGTTTTTTTCTTAACGATCTGTCTTTAATCGAATTATATAAAGGGGTGGTAAATGATAATGAAAGCTAGGTGAGGATAGATTTAGTAAAAAGCCTCTCGAAAAGGCTAAGTAGAATAATTACACCATCAATAAAAAGCGGCCTGTTGGGGCGCATGTAGCCAGGAAGAAATTCCATTTTTTGTTTCTGCTTGTTAGAGGCATTTATGAATAACAAATCTCAACACAGTACCTCCAGTCTGGTTATTCCCTCTAAATTTTTAACGGGAATCATAACAGGCCTTATGGTTGTTTTATCAACCTTTATTGTCAGCAATTATGCTGCCGCTATGCCGTTGCAACCCACGCCTGCGCTTTCCCAGCCAGCTCATGTGCCACAAGGGCAGAATCACTGGCAAACGCTGGACACCCACGCACACGTCATTATCTTTCGTGATGATGACGGCGCGTCGCTGCCGTCAAAAACGATTATCAACTTTTTTGTTAACGATCAATATCATACCAGCGTGCATCCACGCACCCGCGCGGTTGAGCTGGTTCTTTGCCCCGGTAAAAAAGAAGTCAACGCCGCGCTCAGCCATCTTGATAAACATTATTTTGTACAGCCAACAAAATTTGCAGGCATTTCGCCAACACTACAGGCTGGCGAGCGTTATTACGTTCGGATTGCCTTAGATAATTTGGGGAAAATTAACGCCCGTTGGGTGCCTGAAAAAGAAGCTGAATCCGTGCTGGCCAATTTTAAGCCGCAAATGCACACATTATCACGGGTGATGAAAGAACGTTATTGCCCTGAAGTCACATACACAATTAATACGGCAGAAGTTTTTACACCGCATAAAAACTCAACCTCATTAAGCAGTGAGGGGGCGCACGAAATGAGGGCGCTTGTGAAAGCCGTTAAAGAAGAATTCAAAGAAATCGACAAGGTAGTCGTCAAAAATAAAAGCGACGTTGATGATCATGATATTACCGCGCATCCGCTTTCTCAAATGCGCGCTAATAGCGTGACAACATGGTTAGTAAATTCTGATTTCCCATCGCCATTCTTTACAGCGCAAGGGAAAGACCTGAATTGCTCCGCACTTTCTGCCAGTAAGCATGATAGCCAGGCTTGTCTTGATTTCAGGCAAAGCGTGGACGTCGAGGTTTACGGTGCCAGAAGAAGCCTGCGTTCTACTCAGTAATTAGTCTCATTTTATCAATCCTCGTGTACAGAAGGTTGCCATGCTGAAAATTAATATGCGTAGTGTAAAGGGAATTATCTCTTCTTACACCGTTGATACCAAAGCCGATCTGGCTACAGTGATTAAAGTCCCTAAGAACGGGGCACTGAATATAGAACTGATCGATAGCGCTACCGGCCATGCGCCACAAATTGTCATGACTAAGCGCGTCGGTAATAATCTGCTTGTCGTCATTGGCCAGGATGATTTCGAACACCCTGATGTCGTGCTGGAAGACTATTACGCAAACGGCAATGTCCACTTAATGGGGCAGGGCGAAAATGGCCAGTATTACGAATTTGTTCCCACTTCCGGCAATGTCGCAGAATATCCGCCAGCTTTAACTGAAGGAAAAAGCGGTGAGCTGGTACTGGGTGGCGAAGGTTACGCCGGTGCCGATCCGGTCTCCTCCGGAGAGAGTAGCTTTAGCTGGCTGCCCTTCCTGCTGCTGGGTGGAGCCGCAGCAGCAGGCGGCATCGCCATTGCGGCTTCTCAGGGTGGCGACGATCACCACTCCTCGGGCAAATCCATTTCAATAACAATGAATCCGGTCACTGATTTGGATAACGATGGTCGTCCGGAACTCTCCGGCACCACAAACAGTCCTGACTCACAGGTTATTATTCAGTTGCCTGACGGCTCGCAAATAACAACGCAAACTGACAATAACGGCAATTGGGCTGTAGAGGCACCTTCATCACAACCTAATGGCACTCTCACCGTTACCGTTACCGATAATGCCGGCAACAGTGGCAGCATAACCGAAGAATATCGCGATGTGACGCCTCCTGATGCCGCCGTCATTAACGTAAATGACGATGAGCAGATCGCCGGTAAAGCTGAAGCAGGCTCGACGGTAATTATTAACGACGGCACCACCGGCGAAAGTATTACGGTCGATGTCGATGAGAACGGCAACTGGAGCGTTCAGCCCAACCCTGTCAATGAAGGGGATAGCAATGTCACCGTCGTTGTGGTTGACCCTGCCGGCAACACCTCTCCAGCTATTGATGCTTCGCGCCCGGATATTACCGCTCCCGACAATATTAGTTCCGGCATTATCGCTGATTCCATCAGCCTGACCGACGATGTGGGGCCGGTAACGGGCGAGATCGCCCACGGCGGCGTTACTGACGATGCACGTCCAACCTTCTCGGGCAACGCGACCGCCGATATCGACCACGTCAATATCTATGACAAAGGCGAGCTGGCCGGCAGCGCAACTGTTGATGAGAATGGTAAATGGAGCTGGACGCCGGAGCAGGATCTGGCCGACGGCACTGAGCATGATCTGACCGTCACGGCGGTGGATGCGGCGGGCAACGAAGGCCCGGCGGCTGACGGCAGCTGGGGCTTCACCGTTGACACCAGCACCATGACGCCGGAAATCACCACCAATACCGAAGCGGAGCTGGCCGGTAATGCCGAGCCGGGCGCGGTGATCGTTATTACCGATCCGGCCAACAACAACGTGACCGAAACGGTGGCCGACGCTGACGGGCACTGGAGCATTCAGCCGAACCCGGCAGGGGTGGGCGACAAAGAAGTAGTGGTGGAAGCCACCGACGAGGCGGGCAACAGCAGCACCATCATTATTGACGGTCCTGCCGACACCACGGCACCGGACAACCAGACATCCGGCATCGTGATTGATTCCATCAGCCTGACCGACGACGTTGGCCCCGTTACCGGTGAGATCGCCGACGGCGGCGTCACTGACGACACGCGTCCGACCTTCTCGGGCAACGCGACGGCAGACATCGATCATGTCAATATCTATGACAACGGCGAGCTGGCCGGCAGCGCAACTGTTGATGAGAACGGCAGCTGGAGCTGGACGCCGGAGCAGGATCTGGCCGACGGCACTGAGCATGAGCTGACCGTCACGGCGGTGGACGCGGCAGGTAATGAAGGCCCGGCTGTCAGCGGCACCGCTGACGGCGGCTGGAGCTTCACCGTTGACACTTCCGCCCCGGACAACCAGACCTCTGGCATCGTGGCTGATTCCATCAGCCTGACCGACGACGTCGGCCCGGTAACCGGCGAGATCCCCGACGGCGGCGTCACCGACGACACGCGTCCGACCCTTTCGGGCAACGCGACGGCAGACATCGACCACGTCAATATCTACGACAAAGGCGAGCTGGCCGGCAGCGCAGCTGTTGACGAGAACGGCAGCTGGAGCTGGACGCCGGAGCAGGATATGGCCGACGGCACTGAGCATAAGCTGACCGTGACTGCTGTTGATGCGGCGGGAAATGAAGGTCCGGCGGCTGACGGCAGCTGGGGCTTCACCGTTGACACCAGCACCATGACGCCGGAAATCACCACCAATACCGAAGAGGAGCTGGCCGGTAATGCCGAGCCGGGCGCGGTGATCGTTATCACAGATCCGGCCAACGACAGCGTGACCGAAACGGTGGCCGACGCTGACGGACACTGGAGCATTCAGCCGAATCCGGCAGGTGTGGGCGATAAAGAGGTGGTGGTGGAAGCCACCGATGAGGCGGGCAACAGCAGCACCATCATTATTGACGGCCCTGCCGACGGTACGGTACCGGACAACCAGACTTCCGGCATTATCGTTGACTCCATCAGCCTGACCGACGACGTCGGCCCGGTCACCGGCGAGATCCCCGACGGCGGCGTCACCGACGACACGCGTCCGACACTTTCAGGCAACGCGACCGCGGATATCGACCATATCAATATCTACGACAACGGCGAGCTGGCCGGCAGCGCAACTGTTGATGAGAATGGTAAGTGGAGCTGGACGCCGGAGCAGGATCTGGCCGACGGTACTGAGCATGAGCTGACCGTGGCCGCCGTTGATGCGGCGGGCAAC
>NZ_JBCHVC010000005.1:0-379916 GCF_039023495.1 Erwinia magellanica | reverse complement strand
CGTGGTATCTTCCGGGCCGTTCTCTTTCTCATCGGCCAGGATGTCCAGCAACGCTTTTTCAGAATCACCGCCTAGTGGCGTGTCGACTGATGTAATGCGTTCGTTGAGGCGCAGCATACGGCTGACATCATCAACAGGTTTATCAAGCTGCTCGGCAATTTCTTCTGCGCTTGGTTCGTGATCTAACTTGTGGGTCAGTTCACGAGCGGTACGCAGATAGACGTTCAGCTCTTTCACGATATGGATTGGCAGACGAATAGTACGGGTTTGGTTCATGATAGCCCGTTCAATTGTCTGACGAATCCACCAGGTAGCGTAGGTAGAGAAGCGGAATCCTCTTTCAGGATCAAACTTCTCTACCGCGCGGATTAACCCCAGGTTACCTTCCTCAATCAGATCCAGCAAAGCAAGACCACGATTGCTGTAACGACGGGCAATCTTCACTACCAGACGTAAGTTACTTTCAATCATACGGCGACGAGAGGGAACATCACCACGCAGAGCACGGCGCGCAAAGAAAACTTCTTCTTCAGCCGTCAACAGAGGAGAATAACCGATCTCCCCCAAATAGAGCTGCGTCGCGTCCAATACTCGTTGCGTAGCGCCTTGTGACAACAGCTCATCTTCAGCTATTTCGTTATCAGCAGGTTCATTTCCGACAAGAGCCTTCTCATCAAAAACTTCAGCTCCGTTTTCGTCGAATTCCGCATCTTCATGTAACTCATTAACTTTCAGCGTATTCTGGCTCATAAGCGGCTCCTACCCGTGATCCAAGGGCAGAACACCCAGGTTCTGCCGGACTATCGCTGCGGTAAATAACGCAGCGGGTTTACGGATTTCCCCTTGTAACGAATTTCAAAATGCAATCTAACCGAACTTGTGCCGGTACTACCCATAGTGGCAATCTTCTGACCCGCTTTCACTTCTTGTTGCTCGCGGACCAGCATCGTATCGTTATGGGCGTATGCACTCAGGTAGTCATCATTATGTTTGATGATAATCAAGTTACCGTAACCGCGAAGCGCATTCCCTGCATATACCACTCGCCCTGAGGCGGTTGAGATGACAGGCTGTCCTCGCGATCCCGCGATATCGATACCTTTATTGCCACCTTCGGAAGCAGAGAAGTTATCGATAATCTTACCGTCTGTCGGCCAGCGCCAGTTACCCACAGGGGTAGTGCTGTTCGTTGTGCTGCTGACGGTCGGGGCAGTAACCGGTGCTGTTGTCGTTGCAACAGTATTTTTACCGGATGAAGGTAACATTTTGCCTTCACTTGGTTTACCTGAATCCTCAGAATACGTAATAACAGGCTGCTGTGCAACCGCTCCGCCTTTGATTTGTGGTGCAGAGGGTTGAACCGCTACACCGCCAGCGTTGGCATCGGCAGCGGTAATTGCATTGCCACCGGTCAGGGTACCACCGGAGCTGTTACTAACCTGCAACTGCTGGCCCACGTTGAGACTGTAAGGCGCGGAGACATTATTTCGCTGGGCTAAATCACGGAAATCGTTGCCGGTAATCCAGGCAATATAGAACAGCGTATCGCCTCGTTTAACGGTATATGTCTCTCCGCTGTAGCTACCTTTAGGAATATTCCCATACGAACGGTTATAGACAATATGGCCATCCTGGGTCACCACATTCTCATTGGCAGGAGCAGAAGCGGCGTTTGAGGAAGCAGAGATGTTCTGCGGAGCGCTTACCACACCGCTGGAGTTTGCCGAGATAGAAGCAGGAGGGGCAATATAACCACCGTTGCCGCCAGCATTGCTGTTGCTGTTGCTGCTGTTAGCGTTACCGGAAGCGCCGCTTAGCATACCGCCGCTGTTGCCTCCGCCAACGGAGCTGATAGGAGCCTGTGTGTTATCGCTGGAACAGCCAGCCAACCAAAAACCAACAAGTGAAACAGCCGCAATTCGGCATAACTTAAATACTGGGCTTCCTGTGCTCATTTAACTCCCCCATAACGGCAAAACTGTGACCACTGCGGCAGCCTGTGAGCGCGCACCCGCAGTAATAAATCGTGAAATGAATAAGATACTACCAACATCGCTGAACAGGTGCTATTTACAGATGTGTGTAATTGCTAACGTCTCAGGCGAGATCGCCCCTCACCAGCGGAACAAAACGCACCGGCTCCACGGTATCAACAATAAACTCACCGCCCTTGCGCCGGATACGTTTTAATTCCTGATGCTCTTCACCCACGGGCAGCACTAAAATCCCTCCTTCATCAAGCTGGGACATCAGCTCAACCGGGATCTCAGGTGGTGCCGCGGTAACGATGATCGCATCAAAAGGCCCACGGGAGGGCCAGCCCTGCCAGCCGTCGCCGTGGCGCGTGGAAACGTTATGCAAATCAAGCTGTTTTAAACGACGCTTGGCCTGCCACTGTAACCCTTTGATCCGTTCAACGGAGTAAACATGTTCAACCAGATGCGCCAGAATCGCGGTCTGATAACCGGAGCCGGTGCCAATTTCAAGGACGCGTGAACCGGGACTCAGCTCCAGCAGCGAGGTCATTTTCGCCACCATATAGGGCTGAGAGATGGTCTGCCCGGAACCAATAGGCAGCGCCATATTTTCCCAGGCCTTGTGTTCGAACGCCTCATCGACAAATCGTTCGCGCGGGACATCCTCAATCGCTTTCAGCAACCGTTCATCGTCAATGCCCTGCTGGCGCAGCTGCGCCAGTAGCGTATCAATTCGGCGGATCACCATTCGTTGCTGACCTCGACACTTTCAAGCCATGACGCCACTTTCTCCTGCGCGGCATGAGCAGTGAGATCGACGTGTAGCGCAGTAACGGAAACATACCCCTGATCCACGGCCGCAAAGTCCGTATCCGGGCCGGCATCCAGCTTCTGGCCAGGCGGACCGATCCAGTACATCATGTTGCCACGCGGATCCTGCTGCGGGATCACCTGATCGCTGGGATGACGGCTGCCACAGCGGGTCACGCGGATCCCCTTTATCTCTGCAAGCGGTAAATCCGGAACGTTAATATTCAGGATGCGACCGGTGCGCAGCGGCGTGCGCATCAACGCACGCAAGATTGAACAAGTCACTGCGGCGGCCGTATCGTAATGCTTAAAGCCGTCAAGTGAGACCGCCAGCGCGGGCAATCCCAGATGACGCCCTTCCATCGCGGCGGCTACGGTGCCTGAATAGATGACGTCATCGCCCAGATTCGGCCCGGCATTGATGCCGGAAACCACAATGTCAGGTTTGGGCTGCATCAGCGAATTAACGCCGAGATACACGCAGTCCGTTGGCGTGCCCATCTGCACGGCAATATCACCGTTAGCATGGGTAAAGGTGCGTAACGGTGTTTCCAGTGACAGAGAGTTAGAGGCACCGCTGCGGTTGCGATCGGGCGCGACTACCTGCACCTCGGCAAACTCACGCAGCGCGGCAGCCAGCGTCTGAATGCCTGGCGCATGGATGCCGTCATCGTTACTCAGCAATATTCGCATCTTCACCTTCTTGTTCGATAATTTCACGCGCCAGTGCGGTGGCAAAACTGCCTGCCGGTAGCCAGAAATTCAGTTCGACGGTGACGTCATCCCACCAGCTCCAGCGCAGGTCACGCGGTTTTACCAACAGGGCGCGACGAGCTGCCTCAACGCGCTCACGCTCAAGCAGTGTAATCAATTCTGTCTCGGCTGCCAGGCTTTGTTGCTCAAAAGCGAGCGCGCTGTGCAGAGTGCCCCAGGCACCGCTGCCGGGGAGCGGCGCGGTAACACGCAGTTCGTCGTTCTCTACCCGCGCCTGCAACGTTGCCAGCTCGGCTTCCTCTGCAACAAACCAGCTTCCACGTCCGGTAAGCTGTAACGCATCGCCCGCCATCACGCTGGCGAAGGTTCCCTGCGCCAGCCTCTCGCTCGCCACCTGATTGAACATTGCGCTGCGGGCGGCAGAAAGCAGGAAGCTGCGTTTATTGCGCTCTTTAACGCGGATCTCGTTTGCCGCCCAGCGGCGAGCCATCAGCAAATTGTTGCCGTTGTGACCAAACCGCTGTTCGCCAAAGTAATTAGGCACGCCAGCCTGCGCTATCAGCCCCAGACGTTGCTCAACCGCATCACGATCTGAGATTTGCCGTAATACCAGGGTAAAGGCATTTCCTTGCAGGGCGCCCGTACGCAGTTTACGACGATGGCGGGCACTTTCCAGTACCTCGCACCCTTCCAGCTGAAATGCAGATAAATCTGGCGTCTCTTTGCCGGGAATACGCAGGCAAAACCACTGTTCGGTTACCGCGTGTCGGTCTTTCATCCCGGCAAAACTGACGTCCCTGGGATGAATACCGGCAAATTTCGCCAGCGCTTCCGCCACGAAACGGGTATTGCAGCCGTTCTTACGAATGCGCACCAGTACCTGCTCGCCCTCTCCATCCGGGCGGTAGCCCAGATCTTCAATGACGACAAAATCTTCCGGGTTGGCTTTCAGCACACCTGTCGCGGTGGGTTTTCCGTGCAGCCAGCTCAGCTCGTCAACGGCCATTACGCTCCCGCCTTGAGGATCAGCGCCACGGCTTCACAGGCGATACCTTCACCCCGGCCGGTAAAACCCAGTTTCTCGGTAGTGGTCGCCTTGACGTTAACATCATCCATATGGATACCGAGATCCTCTGCAATATTGATACGCATCTGAGGGATGTGCGGCAGCATTTTTGGTGCCTGCGCAATAATGGTGACGTCAACGTTTCCCAGACGATATCCCTTTTTCTGCACCTGACGCCAGGCTTCACGCAGCAGTTCACGGCTGTCCGCGCCTTTATAAGCGGCATCGGTATCCGGGAACAGCTTCCCTATATCACCGAGCGCGGCGGCACCAAGCAGCGCATCCGTCAGCGCATGCAGCGCCACGTCGCCATCGGAGTGGGCAAGCAGCCCTTTTTCATAAGGAATACGAACGCCGCCAATAATCAGCGGGCCTTCGCCGCCAAACGCGTGAACATCAAAACCGTGGCCGATACGCATTATGCGCTCTCCTTATTAATTGATTGGGTCAGGTAAAACGCGGCCAGCGCCAAATCTTCCGGTCTGGTGACTTTGATATTGTCGCTGCGTCCCATAACCAGTTCCGGGTGATAACCACAATACTCCAGCGCCGACGCCTCGTCAGTGATCGTCGCCCCTTCCTGCAATGCGCGGGTCAGGCACTCCCGCAACAGCGCCAGCG
This sequence comes from Erwinia magellanica, assembly GCF_039023495.1. Taxonomy (NCBI): domain Bacteria; kingdom Pseudomonadati; phylum Pseudomonadota; class Gammaproteobacteria; order Enterobacterales; family Erwiniaceae; genus Erwinia; species Erwinia magellanica. The sequence goes on along the minus strand of NZ_JBCHVC010000005.1, from coordinate 374,729 downwards.
GAAAAAGCTGTGGCGTCAGGGCGTGCCAGAGCGCTTCGCGATCGACAGTGTGGGCAATCGCCTCTTTGCCTGGCTCTGCCCGCTTCATGGTATCGCGAACCGGCGCGGCCAGGATGCCACCAACTTTACTGGTCGCCATAATGGCGAGCAGGCGGCTGAGATCGTCCGGATGCAGGCAAGGCCGTGCAGCGTCATGCACCAGCACCCAGTGCGCAGAAGAGGCGACGTTCAGACCGGCAAGCACAGAGTCCGCACGCTCTTTCCCGCCCTGCACCACCGAGATACGTGCGTCGCTGGCAATGGGTAAGGCGGAAAACCAGAGATCGTCCGGGCTGATAACCACAATAATGCGGCTGACCGCCGGATGAATCAGCAGGCTCTCCAGCGCATGCTCAAGCAGCGTTTTACCGCCGAGCTTCAGGTATTGTTTGGGACATTCTGATTGCATCCGGCTGCCGATACCGGCAGCCGGGACTACAGCGACAAGCGCCGGAAAGGAGTCTGCGATATTCATGAGTTATCGTTGCTGACTGGAAGAAGCACCCTGCTGCGCGTTTCGTTTATTTTGATCCGGCACAAGGCGATAGAAAGTCTCGCCGGGTTTGATCATCCCCAGCTCGTTACGTGCGCGTTCCTCAATTGCCTCAGAACCGCCGTTAAGGTCGTCGATTTCTGCAAACAGCTGATCGTTTCGCGCTTTTAGCTTCGCGTTGCCGCCCTGTTGCACCGCAACATCGTCTTTAACGCGCGTATAGTCATGTATGCCGTTCTTGCCCAGCCAGAGCGAATATTGCAGCCAGCCCAGTAAAACAAGTAACAGCAGCGTAAGTTTTCCCATCCCCGCCCCCTGAAAAACGGCTCAATCATCCCATAACTTTTCATCTGACTCCACTCTACCGGTGATTTAACCCTGTATTGGTGAAATGGTGAGCGTTCTTCACCCGAATCACCGGGTTGCAGGCAACATTTTCTCCCGGAAGCAGGGATTCAGAGAGTAAATCTGCTCAGGCCAGCAGCCAACAGCGTGGAGAGAGCGGCCAGGTTACCATCCGCTCAGTAGCGTAAACAGCAGCCAGAAAAGAAAGATAACCAGTAGCGTGGTCAGCAATATGGTCCAGATTAGCTGGCCGCGCAGGAGCACGCTGCTGGCGATGCCAACCAGCACGGAAACCGGCAGCAGTGCCAGAAAGAAAGGCCACGTATAGAGAAAGAAAAACAGTGTAGAGGAGCCGTACAGCATGAAAGGGATCGCCAGAGCGAGCCAGTAAGCGGCAAAGCCGACTACTCCACCGGGAAAAGACCAGGAAGGCTCTTCCCTGTCGCGATCTTCTTTACGGGCAAGCATGGGCGTAACATTATGCATAAGTATCCTGTGGACGCGAAAATCGGCGCGCTCTGAGGCGTTTTGCCGAGGCTATCTCAGGAAGGGATCATATCGTGGCATCGCGGCAGATCTACACTTGAACCCGTAATATTGTTACCAATTGTTGGTATCGCGCTGCCGTTAAAGCCTTCAGGCGTGCCGACCACCCTCTGGCTTAACGGTTACTTCAGCTGCCGGGAATAGCGCTTTCTGCTCTGGCGATTACGCTGGCAGGTGTTGCTGCTGGCGAAGCAGCGTCACAATCTGAGAAACCAGCACTGGCACCGGCTGCGCGCCATCAAGATGCAGCTCTGCCTGCTCAGGCGCTTCGTAGACGGCATCAATACCGGTGAAATTGAGCAACTCACCGGCACGCGCCTTCTTGTATAACCCTTTGGGGTCACGGGCTTCACAGATCGCCAACGGCGTATCCACAAATACTTCGATAAAACGCCCTTCACCCAGCATATCCCGCACCATCTGGCGTTCCGCACGATGCGGAGAGATAAAGGCGGTGAGCACCACCAGCCCGGCATCAACCATCAGTTTGGCGACTTCGCCCACCCGACGGATATTCTCTTTACGATCTTCATCGCTGAAGCCCAGATCGCGGCAGAGTCCATGGCGGACATTATCGCCATCAAGCAGATAGGTGCTGGCACCAAGCTGATGTAACGCCTGTTCCAGCGCGCCAGCCACGGTAGATTTCCCCGAACCCGAAAGACCGGTAAACCACAGCACCGCGCCCTGATGGCCATGCTGCTGCTCACGCTCCGCACGCGTCACCGCGTGCGAATGCCAGATAACGTTTTCGTCGTGTTCAGCAGCCATTACTGGCCGCCCAGCAGATCGCGTGCGTTCCAGTGTGGGAAGTGACGGCGAACCAGCGCGTTCAGCTCCAGCTCAAACGCACTGAAGTTGCCCTGCTCCTGCACCACATCCTGTAACGGTTCGCGGATCATTCCTGCGCCCACCGTGACGTTGCTCAGGCGATCGATAAAGATCATGCCGCCCGTCACCGGGTTAGCCTGATAATTGTCGAGCACCAGCGGTTCATCAAAGGTCATTCTGACCAGGCCAATGCCATTCAGCGGCAGGCTTTCGACGTCATGCTTCGCCAGGCTGTTGATCTCAACCTGATATTCAATCTTCTCGATGCGGGCGCGGGTTTTCTTACCGGCAATTTTGATATCAAAGCTCTGTCCCGGCACCATCGGCTGCTCGGCCATCCATACCACATCAACAGCGGCGGCCTGCACCGGTTTCAGCGTCTCTTCTGCGGCTACCAGCAGGTCGCCACGGCTGATATCAATCTCATCCTTCAGCACCAGAGTAATTGCTTCGCCCGCCTGCGCTTCCTGTAGATCGCCATCAAAGGTCACAATGCGGGCGATGGAAGATTCCACGCCAGAAGGCAGCACCTTAACGCGCTGGCCCACATTCACATAGCCGGAAGCCAGCGTACCGGCGTAGCCACGGAAATCCAGGTTTGGACGGTTAACGTACTGCACCGGGAAACGCATCGGCTGCTGTTCCACCACGCGCTTCACTTCCACGGTTTCCAGCACGTCCAGCAGCGTCGGGCCGCTGTACCAGCTCATCGCTTCGCTTGGTGAGGCCACGTTTTCCCCTTCCAGCGCAGACATCGGCACAAAGCGAATATCCAGGTCGGCAGGCAGCTGTCCGGCGAAGTCCAGGTAATCCTGTTTGATCTGCTCAAAGGTGGCTTCGCGGTACGCCACCAGATCCATTTTGTTGATCGCCACAATCAGGTGCTTGATACCCAGCAGCGTGGAGATAAAGCTGTGACGACGGGTCTGATCCAGCACCCCTTTGCGCGCATCAATCAGCAGGATCGCCAGGTCGCAGGTTGAAGCACCGGTCGCCATATTACGGGTGTACTGCTCATGTCCCGGCGTATCGGCAATAATAAACTTACGCTTTTCGGTAGAAAAATAGCGGTAAGCCACATCAATGGTGATGCCCTGCTCACGCTCCGCCTGGAGACCATCCACCAGCAGCGCCAGGTCGAGCTTTTCGCCCTGCGTACCGTGACGTTTGCTGTCGTTATGCAGGGAAGAGAGCTGGTCTTCATAAATCTGGCGCGTATCGTGAAGCAGGCGACCAATCAGCGTACTCTTGCCATCATCGACGCTGCCGCAGGTCAGAAAGCGCAGCAGGCTTTTATGCTGCTGAGTGTGTAACCAGGCTTCCACGCCGCCCTGGTCAGCAATTTGTTGTGCAATGACGTTGTTCATCTCGGCTCCTCAGAAATAACCCTGGCGTTTCTTCAGCTCCATGGAGCCGGACTGGTCGCGGTCAATAACGCGGCCCTGACGTTCGCTGGTGGTGGAGACCAGCATCTCTTCAATGATCCCCGGCAGCGTCTGCGCTTCAGACTCTACCGCGCCGGTCAGCGGCCAGCAGCCCAGGGTGCGGAAACGCACCATACGCTGCTCAATCACTTCGCCAGGTTGCAGGTCGATGCGATCGTCATCAATCATCATCAGCATGCCATCGCGCTCCAGAACCGGACGCGGGGCCGCCAGGTACAACGGAACGATCTCAATATTTTCCAGGAAGATGTACTGCCAGATATCCAGCTCGGTCCAGTTAGAGAGCGGGAAGACGCGAATGCTTTCGCCTTTGTTAATCTGGCCATTGTAGTTATGCCACAGCTCAGGACGCTGATTTTTTGGGTCCCAGCGGTGGAAACGGTCGCGGAAGGAGTAAATACGCTCTTTCGCGCGCGACTTCTCTTCGTCACGGCGGGCGCCGCCAAAAGCAGCATCAAAACCATATTTGTTCAGCGCCTGCTTCAGGCCTTCGGTTTTCATGATGTCGGTGTGCTTGGCGCTGCCGTGGACGAACGGGTTAATGCCCATCGCCACGCCTTCCGGATTTTTATGCACCAGCAGCTCGGCACCGATGTTTTTCACCGTGCGGTCGCGGAACTCATACATTTCACGGAATTTCCAGCCGGTATCCACGTGCAGTAACGGGAACGGCAGCGTGCCGGGATAGAACGCCTTGCGCGCCAGGTGCAGCATCACAGAGGAGTCCTTGCCGATGGAGTACATCATCACCGGGTTGCCAAACTCTGCCGCCACTTCACGGATGATATGGATACTTTCCGCTTCCAGTTGACGCAGGTGGGTGAGTCGTTTTTGATCCATAACTTTTCCTCAAGCCAAATTCACAACGGGGGACTCGCGTCCATCCTGCTGCGCTGAATGTTGAAACCATGCCAGCTGTTGGTGCAGGTTAACCACTTCCCCTATCACTAACAGCGCCGGCGTCGGTGCGCGTTGCGCTAATGCGTCTAATTCTTCCAGCGTGCCGATCAGCACCTGTTGATCCTGTCGCGTGCCGCGGCCAATCACTGCCACCGGCGTCTGAGCATCGCGCCCATGTGCAATAAGCTGTGCGGAGATCTCTGCCGCTTTCAGGGTGCCCATATAGATAGCCAGCGTCTGTCGGGCGCGTGCCAGTGAAGCCCAATCCATGCCCTCGCCGTCGGCACGGCAATGACCGGTAATAAAGGTTGCGCTCTGCGCATGGTCGCGGTGGGTCAGCGGGATGCCGGCATAGGCGGTTGCGCCTGCGGCAGCCGTCACGCCCGGCACCACCTGGAAAGGAATGCCCGCCTCCACAGCAGCCTGTAACTCTTCACCGCCCCGGCCAAAGATAAAGGGATCGCCCCCCTTCAGCCGCACCACGCGTTTGCCTTTCTTCGCCAGCTCAACCAGCAGACGGTTAGTCTCTTCCTGCGGCACGCTGTGCGCATTTGCCCGTTTGCCTACGCAGATGCGATCGGCATCGCGGCGCACCAGGTCCAGAATTTCATCGCTGACCAGATGGTCATAGAGCACCACGTCAGCCTGCTGCATGACCTGAAGACCACGCAGCGTCAACAGGCCAGCATCGCCCGGCCCCGCCCCCACCAGAATGATTTCACCTTCGCTGGCTTCCGGCTCGTCGAGCTGCCGATCCAGCGTGCGCTTCGCCCCTTCGATGTTGCCGGAAGCGACCTGGCTGGCAAACAGCCCGTTAAAGGCGCTCTCCCAGAAGCGGCGGCGTTCCGACATCTTGCTGAAGCGCTGCTTGACTTTGTTGCGCCACTCTCCGGCGATTTCCGCCATCTGTCCCAGATTGGCAGGCAGTAAAGCTTCCAGCTTTTCACGCAGCAGCCGGGCCAGCACTGGCGCGGTGCCGCTGGAAGAGATGGCGACCACCAGCGGAGAGCGGTCCACAATTGACGGGAAGATAAAGGAGCATTTGGGCTGATCGTCAACCACATTAGCCAACAGGCGGCGCTCGCTGGCATCGGTGAATACGCGGGCATTCAGCTCGCCATCATCGGTGGCCGCAATCACCAGCCAGGCGTTATCCAGCTGAGAAGGCTGATAGTCTTTGGCTATCCAGCTGACTGCGCCGCTCTTTTCCAGCGCGGTCAGCTCTTCACACAGCTCACGCGCTGCAATAGTGACGTGAGCGCCCGCGCGGCGCAGAAGCTCAATTTTGCGCGCAGCCACGTCACCGCCGCCTACAATCAGCACCGGTTTGTTACGGATATCTGCAAAGATCGGAAGATAGTCCACGTCAGCCTTTTTCATTAATGACATAAAGTTCATGCGACTATACGGCCCAGGCTTCAGGCTTATGAAATTACTAATTGGAATGAGTAGTTACTGAATGGAATAACGTTCTGGCAAAGCTCCGCACATAATGTGCTTAACGAATGATATTTAGGGCATTTAAGAGAGAATGAAATTGTGCAAAGCGCATCACACTTTCATACTATCCGGGTAAAAAAACTCGCAGGATCGTCACCGGATGACGACTAAGGATCTGACATGTTTTCCCGACTCTGCCTGGGTGCGCTGGCCGCGCTGCTCAGTTGCGGTGCTGTTTTCCCCTTATCGGCTGCGCAGCAGGATGGCCAGTTCGCTGAGCAACAGTTGCGCCATATCGCCACCTACTTCCCCGGCCGGATGGCGGGCAGCCCGGCAGAGATGCTGACGGCAGACTACCTTCAGCGCCAGTTCACGGAAATGGGCTATGAAAGCAACAAGCGCACCTTCACCGCTCGCTATCAATACCGTGCGCAGAATGGACGCACCACGCCGCATAACGTAACCGCCACCTCCGTGATTGCCGCCAAAGCGGGGGATGCTCCCCAACAGATTATGATTGTGACTCACGCGGATACTTACCTGCCATCCAGCGACAGCGACCGGCAACATAATCTGGGCGGGTTAACCCTTCAGGGTGCGGACGATAATGCCTCCGGACTTGGCGTGATGCTGGAACTGGCGCAAAGGCTCAGTAAAGTGCCGCTGCATTACAGCCTGCGATTTGTCGTCCTCAGCGCTGAAGAGCTGGGACAGCGCGGTGAAGAGGATTACCTCGCCCGGATGAAACCGGAAGAGAAGAAGAACACGCTGCTGGTGATAAGCCTGGACAGCCTGATTGTTGGCGATAAACTCTACTTTGACAGCGGCAGCAACACGCCGGAAGCGGTCGCCCGACAAACGCGGGATCGGGCGCTGGCCATTGCCCGCCTGCATGGGCTGGCTGCGGCAACAAACGGCAAAGCGGTGAAAGCACTTCCCGCAGAAGATCTGTTTGATAAAGCCGGTTTCCCTCTGCTCAGCCTCCGCGCCACCAACTGGGATTTAGGCAAACATGACGGCAAGCAACAGCGAACCGCCAGCCGCCATTTCCCGCAGGGCACCAGCATGCATCAGGCATCCCTCGATAACCTGGCTTTTCTTGATCGCTGGTTACCAGGCCGGATGACGCAACGTACACGCACCGCTGTTAAGATCCTCCTGCCGCTGATTACCGAGCTGGCAAATCCTAAAATCTGATCCAGGAGTTGTAATGTATATCGTTAGCCTGAGTTATACCCGTCCGATGGAAGAAGTGGATGCCGTGCTGGATGCGCATATGGCATGGCTGGATAAATATTTTGCTGCCGGGGTTTTTATCACCGCAGGCCGGAAAGAGCCGCGGACGGGCGGCGTGATTATCGCCAGGAATATCGATCGTGAACGGTTGAACACTATCCTGCTGGAAGATGCCTTCCAGGCCGTGGCGGAATATGAGGTAACAGAGATTAATATTACCCGCGCAGCCGATGAGTTTAAGGGGCTGATTGGTAGCTGAGCCTGCTGATGCAGCAGGTTCCTCCGCCAGAGGACGTAACAAACGCCGAAGCCGCTGGAACCTCTGTCAGACAAGTAACAAACGCCTAAGCCGCTGGAACCTCTGACAGACAAGTAACGAATGCCTAATCCGCTGGAAACCCTGACAGACAAGTAACGAATGCCTAATCCGCTGGAAACCCTGACAGACAAGTAACAAACGCCCAAGCCGCTGGAACCTCTGACAGACAAAATAACAAACACCTAAGCCGCTGGAACCTCTGACAGACAAGTAACAAACGCCGAAGCCGCTGGAACCTCTGACAGACAAAATAACAAACACCTAAGCCGCTGGAACCTCTGACAGACAACGCCAGGGTTAAAGCGAGGGGAAAGCTGGCCGTGAATAAAGCGTCTCGCGCCATGGACGGCGCGAGCCGAGCTGTCAGGGATGACGTTTTTTGCGTCTTTATGAACGGCCAGCGTTCTCCTCGCAGAAATCCAGCCTCACAGGCAACACCTCCATGACACTGATGCTAATGGCCAGCGTTTCCCCCGCAGAAATCAGCCTCACAGGCAACACCGCCGTAACACTGCTGCTGATGCTAACGGCCAGCGTTCCCCTCGCAGAAATCCAGCCTCACAGGCAACACCTCCACAACACTGATGCTAATGGCCAGCGTTCCCCCCGCAGAAATCAGCCTCACAGGCAACACCTCCACGACACTGATGCTAATGGCCAGCGTTCCCCTCGCAGAAACCCAGCCTCACAGGCAACACCTCCACGACACTGATGCTAATGGCCAGCTTTCCCCTCGCAGAAATCAGCCTCACAGGCAACACCTCCACGACACTGATGCTAATGGCCAGCTTTCCCCCCGCAGAAATCAGCCTCACAGGCAACACCTCCCAGATACCGATGCTGAACCGATTCCCCCAGCACTACCCGCAAAAAAAAAGCCCACAGGCAACCCTGTGAGCTTCTTTCAAATCAGGAAAATACTACTCGTGCAGCCCGCACTCGCGCTTCAGGCCAAAGAAACGGGTTTCCTCTTCTGCCATCCCCGGCTCCCATTTACGGGTGGTGTGCGTATCGCCCACGGAGAGATAGCCCTGATCCCACAGCGGGTGATACCCCAAATCATTCTCTTGCAGATACTGATGCACCTGACGGTTATCCCAGTCGATGATCGGCAGTACCTTAAAAACACCACGCTGAATAGCCAGCACCGGCAGATGCGCACGACTGCTGGACTGATCGCGGCGCAGACCGGCAAACCAGGTCTGGCCGTTTAACGCTGCCAGCGCCCGGTTCATCGGCTCAACTTTATTGATCTCGTTGTAGCGTTCAATCCCTTCAACGCCCTGCTCCCACAGCTTACCGTACCGCGCTTCCTGCCAGGCCGGGCTTTGCTCCGCACGGAACACCTTCAGATTAAGGTCCAGCTTCTCTGTCAGCTGATCGATAAACTGATAGGTTTCCGGGAACAGATAACCGGTATCGGTCAGGATCACCGGAATGCCCGGCTTTACCTGATTAACCAGATGCAGGCTGACCGCAGCCTGAATGCCGAAGCTCGAAGAGAGCACCGCTTCGCCGGGCAAATTCTCCAACGCCCAGAGCACGCGATCCTGAGCGGAAAGCTTGTCCAGTTTGGTATTCACTTCCGCCAGCGCCATCACGCGCTCAACTTTAGGTAATTCGTTCAGTGCCGAGAGATCGAGTACAGACATATCTTGCCTCCGTTATGCCCAAAAATCGCGGGCCGGATCGACAACCGGTTTCACCACGCCTGCGCGGACGGTGAAATCGCCAAAGCCTTCATCAGCTTCGCGCTCTTTTGACCAGCGGCCCAGTAATGCATCAAGGGTAGACAAAATTTCATCTTCGGTGATGTTTTCACGGTACATGCGCGGGATCCGTGTCCCGATGCGGTTACCACCCAGATGCAGGTTGTAGCGCCCCGGCGCCTTGCCCACCAGGCCTATCTCAGCCAGCAGCGCCCGACCACAACCATTCGGACAGCCGGTCACGCGCAGCACAATGTGCTCATGGCCCACGCCGTGCGAACTCATCAGCCCTTCCACGCGGGTGACAAAATCTGGCAGGAAGCGTTCAGCTTCCGCCATCGCCAGCGGGCAGGTCGGGAACGACACGCAGGCCATCGAATTTTCACGCTGGGCGGTGACGCTTTCCATCAAACCGTGGCTGCGGGCCAACGCTTCAATTCCTGGCTTCTCCGCTTCCGGCACGCCCGCCACAATCAGATTCTGGTTGGCAGTCAGGCGGAAGTCGCCCTGGTGAATTTTAGCAATCTCTGCGATGCCGGTTTTCAACGGACGGCCCGGATAGTCCAGCAGACGGCCATTTTCAATAAACAGCGTCAGGTGCCACTTATCATCAATACCTTTTACCCAGCCGATACGATCGCCACGGGTGGTAAACTCGTAAGGGCGGGTCGGCTCAAACTTTATCTCTGCACGACGCTCAACTTCCGCCTTAAACGTCTCTACGCCTACACGCTCAAGCGTGTATTTGGTTTTGGCATTTTTACGGTCGGTACGGTTGCCCCAGTCGCGCTGCGTGGTCACCACCGCTTCCGCCACGGCCAGCGTTTTCTCCAGCGGCAGGAAACCAAACTCGCTGGCGGTACGCGCATAGGTCGCTTTGTTACCGTGGTCGATAGACAAGCCACCGCCCACCAGCAGGTTAAAGCCAATCAGCTTGCCGTTTTCAGCAATGGCGACAAAGTTAAGATCGTTCGCGTGCAGATCCACGTCGTTATGCGGCGGCACAACCACGGTAGTTTTAAATTTACGCGGCAGGTAGGTTTCGCCCAGGATAGGTTCTTTATCCGTGGTGGCAACTTTCTCCTGATCCAGCCAGATCTCAGCGTAAGCACGCGTCTGCGGCAGCAGGTGCTCAGAGAGCTTTTTCGCCCACTCGTAAGCTTCCTGATGCAGCTCAGACTCCACCGGGTTGGAGCTGCACAGCACGTTACGGTTTACATCGTTGGCGGTTGCCAGCGCATCCAGCCCTACTTCGCTCAGCATCTGGTGCGCAGGCTTCACGTTGCCTTTCAGAATGCCGTGAAACTGGAAAGTCTGGCGGTTGGTCAGACGAATGCTGCCGTAAATGGTGTTGTTCTCTGCAAACTTATCGATACCCAGCCACTGCTTCGGCGTGATGATACCGCCCGGCAGACGGCAGCGCAGCATCATGGCATGACGCGGCTCCAGCTTCTGTTCTGCACGCTCGGCACGAATATCGCGGTCATCCTGCTGATACATACCATGAAAGCGGATAAGCAAAAAGTTGTCGCCGGTAAAGCCGCCAGTCAGACCGTTTTGCAGATCTTCGGCGATAGTACCGCGCAGATAATTACTCTCTTTCTTCAGGCGCTCTGCGTCGGTCAGTTTGCCTTCAACCACCAGCGGGCCAGGATGTTTTTCATTAGTCATTAGTAAACGTCTCGCTGATAACGGCGCTCAATGCGCAGCTCACTTAAAAATTCATCGGCGGTTTCAAGATCCATGCCGCCGTGCTCAGCTACCACTTCCAGCAGCACCTGCTCCACATCCTTCGCCATCCGGTTTGCGTCACCGCAGACGTAGATATGCGCACCCTGCTCGATCCAGCGCCACACTTCGGCGCCCTTCGCGCGGATTTTATCCTGTACATAGACTTTCTGCTGCTGGTCGCGGGACCAGGCCAGATCGATATTTGTCAGCAGCCCATCCTTCACGTAACGCTGCCACTCAACCTGATAGAGGAAATCTTCTGTAAAGTGCGGGTTGCCAAAGAACAGCCAGTTCTTGCCCCCGGCACCCTCATTATCACGCTGCTGCATAAAGGCGCGGAAAGGAGCAATACCGGTGCCTGGCCCGATCATAATGACCGGGGTTTCCGGGTTAGCCGGCAGGCGGAAGTTGTCGTTATGTTCAATAAAGATGCGCAGATCGCCATCCTCTTCCAGACGATCCGCCAGGAAGCTGGAAGCGCCGCCTGCACGTTCACGCCCGTCAATTTCATAGCGTACAGCACCCACGGTGATATGCACTTCGCTTTCGCTCTCCGCCTGCGACGAGGCGATAGAGTAAAGGCGTGGCGTCAGCGGGCGCAGCAGGCCAGTCAGCTGTTCTGCCGTTAACTCGACAGGTGCCAGACGAACCATATCCACAATTGGCGTGTTCTGCGCATAGTGCTGAAGCCGTGGTTTTTCATTAATCAGCCCCAGCAGCGTTTCATCCCGGCATAGCTTGCCGTACTGCTCGACGATCTGCGGAGTATTCACCGTCAGTTCAAAATGCTTTTGCAGCGCCTCTGCCAGCGGCAGCGTCTGGCCGTTCACCGTCACGCTCTCATCCCCTTTCAGCCACAGCAGCTCAAGCAGCTCCTGCACCAGAGCGGGATCGTTCTCAAACCAGACGCCCAGCGCATCACCCGGCTGGTAGCGCAGACCGGAATCGCCCAGATCGATTTCAATATGGCGAACATCTTTATCGGAGTTACGCCCGGTGATTTTCTGATTCACGGCCAGGCTTGCGGTCAGCGGCTCCTCTTTGGTGTAGGGGCTGGTAGAGAGTTCATTCACGCTGCCAGTTGCGCTAACCGCAGCGGCCGCAGGTGACTGGTCTGGCGCCCGTGCCTTGAGGATTTCAACAATCTGCTTACGCCATTTCTCCGCATCAGCCGCGTAGTCGACATCCGCATCCACACGATCCAGCAGACGCTCACCGCCCATCTCCGCCAGCTTGCCGTCGAAATCTTTCCCCGCCTGGCTGAAGAATTCATACGAGGTATCGCCCAGGCCGAACACGGCAAACGCGGTACCGTCCAGCTTTGGCGCCTTCTTCGACATCAGGAACTTGTGCAGCGCGACGGCCTCTTCCGGCGGTTCGCCTTCACCCTGGGTGGAGGTAACCACCACCAGCAGTTTTTCCTGCGCTATCTGCTTGAACTTGTAATCACCCGCGTTAACCAGGTTAACGCTCAGCTTCGCTGCCAGCAGATCGTCACGCAGCTGCTCTGCCAGGCGACGGGCATTTCCGGTCTGAGAAGCAGAAAGCAGAGTAATGGTAGTGGCCTCTGCCGGCGCGGGCGCAGAGACGGCTGCGGCGCCAGGCATCTGGTTGACCATGCCCCAGAAATAGCCAGAGAGCCACGCCATCTGCGTGGTAGAGAAGTCCCCGGTGGCCGCCTGCAAACGGGCGAGTTGTTCCGGATTAAGCGGAAGCAGAGAGCTTGGAGGTGCCTGAGTCGTCATTGCGTTGAAGGTTCCAGTATCGGTGGTCCGGGCCGTAAAGACAGCAAGATAGGAGTAGGGTAACGACAAGCATAATAACCATTAAATAAGGGTTGGTAATAATAAATAACCAAAACGACTAAACGGTTTTACGGGTAAGGCATAGCGGCAAAACAGGTTAGCCAAGTCATTGATAAAAAAGAAATTAATAAGCGGAGGGCGTGAACTGCTGCTTAAAATCAACAACGGGCCGGGAAACGGGTGCGAAAAAAGGCGTTTTCAGGTAAAATTCGCCGGTTTTTCCCAGCAACAGAGAACGTTTATGGCTACCACGCTGTTTAAAGATTTCCAATTCGAGGCTGCGCACCATCTGCCTAACGTGCCGGAAGGGCACAAATGTGGCCGCCTGCATGGGCACTCCTTTCTGGTGCGGCTCGAAATTACCGGCGAAGTGGATGCGCATACCGGCTGGATCATGGACTTTGCCGAACTGAAAGCGGCTTTTATGCCGATTTACGATCGTCTGGATCACTACTATCTGAACGATATCCCCGGCCTTGAGAATCCTACCAGCGAAGTGCTGGCGAAATGGATTTGGGATCAGATGAAGCCAAAGCTCGCTGATCTCAGCGCCGTGATGATCAAAGAGACCTGCACCGCTGGCTGCGTGTATAAAGGTTAGTGCCTCTGCGGATCGGCTCAGACCGGTCCGCCCTCCCCTCTGTCATTCCTCTTCATCAGGTTGTGGGCGCCTTCAGGTAAGCCACCGACAAGCCTGAAGTTTTCTGCCGTTGCCCTGTTTATCGTCGCCGCTGCGCGTCAGGCAATATTCAGATATTTATGGGTTTGCATCGAGAGACGCCAGTTGTGCCGGATACAGGTTTCAATGCACAGCTTAGTGGCATCCTCTTTCTGGCTGATCGGTTGCAGGGCGATAATCCGCTGCTTGTCATCGTGCAGCGTAGCCAGCAACGCTTCCAGCGCCTCCACATCACGCTCGCGCGCCACCGGATGCTTGACCTCATCGGCGCGTACCAGCGCCTGATGCAGTACATCATAGCCTCCGCGCATATTCACTTTTGGCGAAACGGTCACCCAGGTTTCCGCACTGCACCGCACTTCATGCGTGCCGCTGGTTTCAATCTGGCAACTGAAGCCATGCTGTTGCAGGGTATGGGTCAGCGGCGTTAAATCATGAATGCAGGGTTCTCCCCCGGTGATCACCACGTGACGAGCCGTCCAGCCGTGGTCAGCAATCACCGCCAACAGGGCAGCCGCATCTGCCGCACCCCAGGCGTCGGTTTCTACCGTCTTCAGCAGGATATCGCCCAGCGAGGTTTCCCGATCGGCCAGCTTATCCCAGGTGTGTTTGGTATCACACCAGCTACAGCCTACCGGGCATCCCTGAAGGCGGATAAAAATTGCCGGAACGCCGGTATAGAACCCTTCGCCCTGCAACGTCTGGAACATTTCATTAATCGGGTACTGCATTGCCATCTCGACTGGTAGTGAATTTAAGGGCGCAGAGTATGGCAGATCGACGCGGGTTAGCCAAATCGCTTTGTGCCGGGAACCGGACAGCTTTTCAGGCCACTCAAGGCTCATCGCCTTTTCCCAGGACAATCCCATGAACATGCAGGTCGGCAGTGGAGTAAATCGCGCCTTACAGGATTTAAGCGACAGCGGATTGAATTCCTTACTGAAAACTCAGCCAGAGAGCCTCTCCAGCCAGCAAACCGGCAGCGGCCACAGCATCAGTTTTGGCTCCCCGGCTACCAGTAATCTGCCGGAGTTTTCCGGCTCAAAACAGGCCGCCAGCAGCACGGATAGCTCCTCTTTCAGTCAGTTTTTACAGACGCTTGGCAAGCTGTTGCAGAACGCCTTCTCTGCCATTGATACGCTGGCCCAGCAGATCAACAAAGCTCACGGCGGGAGCGGTAACGCCTCCTCCGGTTCCGCAACCTCAGGCCAGGGCGCGGCCCCCTTTGCAGAGCACGCTTTAGCCGAACAACAACCGCCTTTAGCCTCGGCAGCATCTCAGGCGACAACGCCAGCGGTCACCTCATCACCTGCCATGCAAACGGCAACGCCGGAGAGTACAGCACACCAGTCGCCCACTACTGTGGATTCTGCCGCAGCCAGCACCAGCGCCAGTGCGGTCAGTAGCGATGCCGATATCGACCCAAGCCAGAACAGTTTGACGTTTGAGAACAAGGGCGATAAGGCGATGACGATTTCGTTTACGCCGAATGCCGACGGCAGCGCCAAACCGGACGATCTCACCCTGCAACCGGGCGAAACAAAAACGCAGAAATTTGACCCTAACTGGTCAGGTAACTTCCGCAGCACCCAGGGTGATGGTGCCAACGCAACGCTGGGCGAGGTGAAATTTGACGGCAGCAGCGGCCAGACTTTCTATGATGTCAGCTATATAGAGGGGAATAATGCCGCGATGACCATCGGCCCGGCGAAGGGGGATGGCCGGGTTTCCGGCACGCTGGACGATCTGGTGAGCAACGCGCCGGACAGCATTAAGGCAAAAGATAAAGAGGGTAACGTCTACGGTTTAAAGAAAAGTACCACTGCTAATCAGCAGGATGCCGCCGTGGTTGATTACTATCGCCAACATGTAGCCGCGGACAAGGGATATGTGATCCCCTCTGACGATGCCAGTACCTTAGGCAGCAGTTCGAAAAACCTCAAGGTTGAGCTTAAAGGGTGATCGCCTGTTCAGCAAAAATCCGCTGCCGGTGTCGGCCACATAACCGGCGCTGAACAGCATAAGCATCCCGCTGCCGGGCACCCCCAGCCCGCAGCGGTAGCCGCCTTACATAAACGCGTCCCGATGCATTTCGACAATAGCCTGATTCGCCACATCCTTCGCGCCGCTTAAGGTAAAGTGCCCGTAGTCATTTGAGATGGGATGCCCGTCGGACGCCAGCCCGCGACAGATATCGCCCGGACAGATAATCGCATAGACCGAGATATAACGGGTGGTGACATCCTGCATCGCCTGTTTCATGGCGCTGTCCGTGGCTTTAATGCTGTGGTCAATGGAAGCGGCGACCAGATCTTTGCGGCCATCGGTCTGGTAGGCCAGCAGATCCGGCAGCGATTCTGAATACTCAATGGTCGGCCCCATCACAATCACGTTATCCGACACGCTTTTAAGGTGCTTTAACGTCTCCTTGAGGGGGGCGATATCTTCCGGCGCCCAACGGGCAGAGATGATAATGCCGTCAATTTTATGCTGCGGGACCCATGAGCCATAGAGGTAATCGACCAGGTCGGAGCAGGGATTACGCAGCGCCTGCTGGTATAAAGGCTTACACCCGGCGGAGGTTGCCTGAATCACGTTTACGCCCTGCCCTGCTGCCAGACTCAGCGCGCGCCAGAGATGCGCAGCATGGCTGTCCCCTATCAGGATATAATTTTTGGCGGAAGCGGAGGTCTTCAGGCAGTAATCGCGGTCGTAAGGCTTATCTTCCTGGCTCTTGCCGTCGACAAAGCAGCGCCCCAGCCGGTACTGATAGTTAAATTCCGGCATCTCTTTGTATTGAGAATATTTAGCCAGAGCCAGCGCTTGTGCAGAGAACTGCCCGGCGTTGTTATCAACATGTCCCTTATAGAGCGCACCGGATGCCAACACCACCAGCCCCATCACTGAGGCGGTAACAATCCTTCCGGAGCGGACAACCGCCAGCTTATAGCGGAACGGGATCTCAATCAGGTAGCGGGAAGCTATCGCCAGCCCAAAGGTCAGTCCGATGATCACCGCTTCCCGGAGACCGGGAGCGAAATTAAAGAACATCCGGCTGTATACGATAATCGGCCAGTGCCACAGGTAGAGGCAGTAGGAGATCATACCGATATAAACGATCGGCTTTAATGCCAGCACGCGCGATACCGCCGCCTGCTGGCCCGCCAGGATAATCAGAAAGCTGCCCAGGCAAGGCCAGAGAGCATTCCATGCCGGGAACGGCTTACCGGTATCCAGCCACAGGAAGCCAAAGAGGATCAGCGCGAGGCCTGCCAGACTCATCAGGTGTTTGATCCCCTGTGAGACGTTGCTCATCTTCGCTTCCAGACCCGCCACGGCGATGATCCCGCCCAGTGCCAGTTCCCAGGCTCGGGTTGGCAACATATAGAAAGTAAAGGTAGGTTTGCGCGTGACGGCGTAAATGCTCAGCAGCAGGGAAACGGCGATAATCAGCAGCATCACCTGGGTGGCACGCTGGCGGAAAAAGCGCACCACGAAAAGCAGTATCACCGGGAAGATAATATAGAACTGCTCCTCAACGGCCAGCGACCAGGTATGCAGCAGGGGCTTTAACTCTGCCGATCCGGCAAAATACCCCGTGGTTTTCCAGAAGAAGATATTGGATGAAAAGAGCAGCGTAGCCAGCGTACTGTCGCTGAGATCGCTGAACTGTGCCGGAAGAAGATGATAGTAGCCAAAGGCCAGCGTGCTCAGCAGCACCACAAACAGCGGAGGCAGAATACGTAAACAGCGGCGTTTGTAAAATTCCAGATAAGAGAAGGTATTACTGGTAGCGCCATTGTAAATAATGCCGCAAATAAGGTAGCCCGAGATCACAAAGAAGATATCCACGCCGGTAAACCCGCCCGGAATGCCGCCTGCCCCCATGTGATAGGCGATTACCGGCAGTACTGCCAACGACCGCAATCCATCTACATCTGCCCTGTATTTCATTTTAAACTGGCCCTGAGGACAATTAGTTACGGCGAATTTACATATATTTACCCGATATTTCGCCCTCCTTAACACAAATCAGACCAATCTGTATCCTGCCACGACTCCCGCAACTCTATGAATATAAAGAGTAATAGTGAAATCACGGCCAGCAAACTGGTTATTTTTTCAGATAAACCCTGGCACCACTCTGACCATACCGGTTAAAGAGAGGCAGACAACGCTTTTACTGCATCAGGATTGCTAGCAATCCTGAAGTGCGTATATTGGCTACTGACTCGCCAATAAAAGGAGACTTACGTGCAAACTCTTTATCAAAGCCGCCGGAATTTTCTGTCACAAACTGCCCGCATGACCGCGGGCAGCGCCCTGCTTGCCTCCGGGATGGCAGCTGCTGCAACGGGCAGCCCGGCCACCCCCACCTGTGAGGATAAAGGTGAAGTCAACGCCATCAGCTCGCCACATTACCGGCTGCAAAACGTCCGCCTTGAGGAGGGATTTGAATATGAGGGTGACAGCGTTATTGCCACGCGAACCGGACTCTATGATCTGGAGGTTAATAACGGCGCTCTGGTTGCTATTCAGCCGGTAAAAGACCGAACCGCAAGCGCACTGCCAGCGTTTGACGCGGGCGGCCTGCTGCTGCTGCCTGCTACCCGCGATATGCACATTCATCTGGATAAAACCTTTTACGGCGGCCCGTGGCAAGCGCCGCGTCCGAGAAAAGGCAAAACCATTATGGATATGATTGCCCGTGAGCAAACCATTATCCCAAGGCTGCTGCCGCACTCGGTTGAACATGCTGAGGCTATTATCAGGCTGCTCCAGGCCAAAGGCACCACGGTGGCGCGCAGCCACTGCAATATCGACCCGGTAAGCGGTCTGAAAAGCCTTGAGCATTTACAGATTGCGCTGCAAAAGCATCAGCAGGATTTCAGCTGTGAAATTGTCGCCTTTCCTCAGCATGGCCTGCTGCACTCAAAGGTTGATAGTCTGATGCGGGAAGCGATGCAGATGGGCGTGCAGTTTGTGGGCGGCCTCGACCCGACTAATGTGGATGGCGCGATGGAGAAGTCGCTGGATGCGATGTTCAGCATTGCCCTGGATACGCAAAAAGGTGTGGATATTCACCTGCACGAAACCACCCCGGCGGGCATTGCCGCTATTAAATATATGATCCGCACCGTAGAGCAGAACCCGCAGCTCAGGGGCAAAGTGACGCTGAGCCACGCTTTTGCGCTGTCGGTAATGGCAGATGAAGAGCTTGATGAGGTGATTGAGGGGCTGGCTAAGCAGCAATTTTCGGTGGCCTCTACGGTGCCGATTGGTAAAGGTGTTATGCCGCTGCCGCAGCTGACGGAGAAAGGGGTAAGGGTTATGACAGGCACCGACAGCGTGATCGATCACTGGTCGCCCTTCGGCACGGGCAGCATGCTGGAGAAAGCCAACCTTTACGCGCAGCTCTATGGCAACAGTGACGAATTCGGCCTCACCCGTTCGCTGGCCATTGCTACCGGCAATATTCTGCCGCTGGATGCGTCAGGAAAGCGGCAGTGGCCGAAGGTGAATGACCCTGCGGAGATGATACTGGTAGCGGCAAGCTGTTCTGCGGAAGCTGTCGCCCGCGTGCCGGAGGTACAGGCTGGCTTCCATCAGGGCCGACTGGTGGCGGGTGGGTTGAAAAAGGCATAAAAAAAGTCAGGCCCGGAGAACCGGGCCTGACTCGCTTTTAGCTGGCATTCCTCAGCCCTTATCGGGCCGGGGAATCAGGTCATTACTGACCTTTAACTTCTTTCAGACCGTTGAATGGCGCACGGCTTCCCAGCGCTTCTTCAATACGGATCAGCTGGTTATACTTGGCAACACGGTCAGAACGGCTCATAGAACCGGTTTTGATCTGGCCCGCAGCAGTACCTACCGCCAGGTCAGCGATAGTAGCATCTTCAGTTTCACCTGAACGGTGAGAGATCACCGCGGTGTAGCCTGCATCTTTTGCCATTTTGATCGCAGCCAGAGTTTCGGTCAGAGAACCGATCTGGTTGAATTTGATCAGGATGGAGTTAGCGATGCCTTTGTCGATACCTTCTTTCAGGATCCTGGTGTTGGTCACGAACAGGTCGTCGCCCACCAGCTGGATTTTGTCGCCCAGCACTTTGGTCTGGTATGCGAAACCATCCCAGTCAGATTCATCCAGACCATCTTCGATAGAGACGATTGGGTACTGTTTGGTCAGGTCTTCCAGGAAGTGCGTGAACTCTTCTGAAGTGAAGGCTTTGTTACCTTCGCCCGCCAGCACATATTTGCCGTCTTTGTAGAATTCAGAAGCTGCACAGTCCATCGCCAGAGTGATGTCTTTGCCCAGCTCGTAGCCTGCTGCTTTTACCGCTTCAGCGATAACAGCCAGCGCTTCGGCGTTAGAACCCAGGTTAGGCGCGTAGCCGCCTTCGTCGCCTACTGCGGTGCCCATGCCCTTAGACTTCAGCACTTTCGCCAGGGTGTGGAATACTTCAGAACCCATACGGATGGCTTCTTTCAGGGTTTTCGCGCCCACAGGCTGGATCATAAACTCCTGGATGTCGACGTTGTTGTCGGCATGCTCGCCACCGTTGATGATGTTCATCATTGGCAGTGGCATAGAGAATTTGCCAGGGGTACCGTTCAGCTCAGCAATGTGCTCATACAGCGGCATGCCTTTTGCTGCTGCGGCAGCTTTAGCCGCAGCCAGAGAAACGGCCAGGATGGCGTTAGCGCCAAACTTGGATTTGTTCTCGGTGCCGTCCAGATCGATCATTACTTTATCGATGTTTGCCTGATCTTTCGCGTCTTTACCGGTCACCGCATCAGCGATTGGACCATTGACCGCAGCAACTGCTTTAGTCACGCCTTTACCCAGGAAACGAGATTTGTCACCGTCACGCAGCTCCAGCGCTTCGCGAGAACCGGTAGAAGCGCCTGATGGCGCAGCCGCCATACCAACGAAACCGCCTTCCAGGTGCACTTCAGCTTCAACGGTCGGGTTTCCGCGAGAGTCGATGATTTCGCGACCAATGACTTTAACGATTTTGGACATTAGTTTTTCCTCAGTACAAGTTATCTAGAAACTCAGACAAACAACGCCCGGAAAGTTCGGGCGTGGTTATGAAAATACTTATTTTGCCAAACGCTTCTGGTAGTCGCTGGCGGCTTTAACAAAGCCCGCGAACAAAGGGTGACCGTCGCGCGGCGTTGAGGTGAATTCCGGATGGAACTGACACGCAACAAACCACGGGTGGTTCGGGATCTCAATGATCTCTACCAGCTGGTCATCCCCGGAGCGTCCTGCCACACGTAAACCAGCCGCTTCAATCTGCTTCAACAGCATATTGTTCACTTCATAGCGATGGCGATGGCGTTCAACGATAGTGTCGGAACCATAGAGCTGATGCACAAGGCTGTCGGTGGTCAGCTGACACTGCTGGCTCCCCAGACGCATGGTGCCGCCCAGATCGCTCTGCTCGGTACGCTGCTCAACGTTGCCTTCTTCATCACGCCATTCGGTGATCAGCGCCACCACCGGATACTTACATTCTGGCACAAATTCCGTAGAGTTAGCGCCTTCCATGCCCGCAACGTTACGGGCGAACTCCATCAGCGCAACCTGCATACCCAGGCAGATGCCCAGATAAGGAACGTTGTTCTCACGCGCATAACGGGCTGTCATCAGCTTGCCTTCCACACCGCGGTAGCCGAAGCCGCCTGGAATGAGGATAGCATCCAAATCTTTCAGTAATTCGACGCCGCGTGACTCCACATCCTGCGAATCGATCAGCTTGATATTGACCGTCACGCGGTTTTTCAGGCCGCCGTGCTTCAGCGCTTCAATCACTGACTTATAGGCATCCGGCAGCTCAACATATTTGCCGACCATACCGATAGTGACTTCACCGCCCGGATTGGCTTCTTCGTAAATCACCTGTTCCCATTCGGCCAGGTTCGCTTCCGGGGCGTTCAGATTAAAGCGCTTGCAGATATAATCATCCAGACCCTGGGATTTTAACATACCAGGAATCTTATAAATGGAATCAACATCTTTCAGCGAGATAACTGCTTTTTCCGGTACGTTACAGAACAGGGCGATTTTTGCGCGTTCGTTAGCCGGTACGGCACGGTCGGAACGGCAAATCAGCACATCTGGCTGGATGCCGATAGAGAGCAGTTCTTTTACGGAGTGCTGAGTAGGTTTGGTTTTCACTTCACCCGCAGCCGCCATGTAAGGCACCAGCGTCAGGTGCATGTACATCGTGTGTTCACGGCCAACGTCGACCGCCATCTGACGGATCGCTTCCAGGAACGGCAGGGATTCGATATCACCTACGGTTCCGCCAATCTCCACCAGCACCACATCGTGGCCTTCACCGCCTTCGATGATGCGCTCTTTGATGGCATTGGTGATGTGCGGAATAACCTGAATGGTCGCGCCCAGATAGTCGCCACGGCGCTCTTTGCGCAGGACTTCTGAATAGATACGGCCAGTGGTGAAGTTGTTACGACGGCTCATCTTCGTGCGGATGAAACGCTCGTAGTGACCCAAATCGAGATCGGTTTCAGCGCCGTCGTCGGTGACGAACACTTCGCCGTGCTGTGTGGGACTCATGGTACCCGGATCGACGTTGATGTACGGGTCCAGCTTCATGATGGTCACATTAAGACCACGTGCTTCGAGAATGGCGGCCAGGGAGGCTGCGGCAATGCCTTTACCCAGAGAGGATACGACCCCGCCGGTCACAAAAATATAGTTCGTTGTCATGCTGAACCTGAGAAAGTAGGTTTAAAGACGATGGAATAACCAGGACGGGAAAACAGTCTACCCGAATCCCCGCAGTGCCACAATTAATCGTTTCTGGATAGCTGGCATCCATCGCATTGACCGTCAAAATCTTACCCGATTTGCGGGTAAGGGAGGTTGACTTGCATCACACTTTTGTTGAATCGAGTCAGCTACTCATTTGCCTTGATTTGCTGCCACGCGGCTTCCATCTGCTCCAGCGTCGCCTCCTGCATTTTCAGCCCCTGAGAGGTGATAATCTGCTCCACCTGACGGAAGCGGCGTTCAAACTTATCGTTGGCTTTTTGCAAAGCCGTTTCCGCCTTGCTGCCAAGATGGCGTGAGAGGTTAACGGTGGCAAACAGCAGATCGCCAATCTCCTCTTCCAGCCTCTGCTCGTCGATAACCGCCTGGTTAGCTTCGTGCATCACTTCGTCAATCTCTTCATACACCTTGTCCAGCACCGGCCCCAGGGTTTTCCAGTCAAAGCCGACGTTGCTGCAACGTTTCTGGATTTTGTGCGAACGCATCAGGGCAGGCAAGGCGCGCGGAATATCGTCCAGCGCGGAGTGCTGCTCTTTCGCTGCCCGCTCGCTGGTTTTAATCTGCTCCCAGTTGATCAGCACTTCCTCGCTGCCGCTGACCTTCGCCTCGCCGAAGATATGCGGGTGACGCCGCTCCAGCTTGTCGCAGATGGTCTGGCAGATATCTTCAAAGTTGAACCGCCCTTCTTCATCAGCAATCTGCGCATAGAACACAATCTGGAAGAGCAGATCGCCCAGTTCGCCTCTGAGATCGGCAAAATCTTCCCGACTGATGGCATCCAGTACTTCGTAAGTTTCTTCAAGGGTATAGGGGGCAATGGTGGCGTAGCTCTGCTCGCGATCCCACGGGCAGCCGTTTTCGGTATCGCGCAGGGTTTTCATGATGCCCAGCAGGCGATCGAGTGCGTTCATGGTCACTTCCTGAAAAGTTTATCTTGTTGGAGGCAGCATAACCGTTGGGAAGCGAAAGCCAAAATTGTAGGGCCGCAGTCGCCGCGACTTTTCCTGAAAAAGGGTGGAGAGGCAACCGGATGGGGAGGAGTACGGCAGTTTGAAGCTTATCTCTCTCTGCGTGGTGGCGTTACTGTCACAGGCAGTTACGTCCCGCCAGCGCTCGGCCTGGCAGCATACAGAAAATATGTAGCCAGGCCGGGCGTTGTCGGGACGAAAATGGCCAGTAAATCAGCCAGCTGAAAAATTAATGGAGTCTTCTGGCATCAATGATATCCGGCACCTGATTTAACCGCGCTATCACCCTGCCCAGCACCTGCTGATTGTAGATTTCGATATCCATATCGATGGTAGCCAGCTGCTTTTTGGTATCGCTCCTGCTGGAAACGCCAAGCACGTTAACCTTTTCATTGGCCAGAATGGTGGTGATATCGCGCAGCAGGCCGCTACGATCGTTGGCAGTGACTCTGACCACCAGCGAATAGCCGCTGGAGTAGCTTTCCCCCCAGACCGCGTCCACGATCCTCTCCGGCGCATGCGACATCAGGTCGGTGAGCTGATCGCAGTCAGCACGGTGAATCGAAATTCCCCGCCCCTGGGTAATAAAGCCCACAATATCATCGCCAGGGATCGGCTGGCAGCAGCGGGCAATATGGTGCATCAGATTACCCACGCCCTCCACCACTACCCTGCCGCTCTCTTTGCTGCGCGGCGCGGCAGATTTCTGCGTCAGCTGACGCAGCGCCTCGCGATCTTCTTCCTCGGCGCTGGGCTTGTGCAGCTTCGATTGCAGGTAGTTGCTCATCTGATTGAGGCGAATATCTCCGCCGCCAATCGCTGCCAGCAGCTCCTCCAGCGAGTTAACGTTGTAGCGCGGCAGCAGCAGCTTTTCCGCCTCTTTCAGGTTGATATCGAGGTGGTCCAGCTCACTGTCGAGGATCTGCCGGCCCGCTACGATATTCTTGTCGCGGTCCTGCTTGCGGAACCAGGCGTGAATTTTTGACCGGCCACGGCTGGTGGTGACATAGCCCAGATTGGGGTTGAGCCAGTCCCGGCTTGGGTTCGGCTGCTTCTGGGTGATGATATCAATCTGATCCCCCATCTGTAGCTGATAGGTAAAGGGCACGATGCGGCCGCCAATTTTGGCGCCGATACAACGGTGACCAATATCGCTGTGAATATGGTAGGCAAAGTCGAGCGGCGTGGAACCGGCCGGGAGATCCACCACGTCCCCTTTGGGGGTAAAGACATACACCCGGTCATCAAAGACCTGGCTACGCACTTCATCCAGCATTTCGCCAGAGTCCGCCATCTCTTCCTGCCAGGCGATCAGCTTACGCAGCCAGGCAATTCGTTCTTCATGGCCTGAAGCTCCACGCGCGCTGCCGCCGCCGCCCTCTTTATATTTCCAGTGCGCGGCCACGCCCAGCTCGGCATCTTCATGCATCTGGCGGGTACGGATCTGGATTTCAACCGTCTTGCCCTTCGGCCCCAGTACCACGGTATGGATAGACTGATAGCCGTTGGGTTTAGGATTGGCAACGTAGTCATCGAACTCGCTGGGCAGGTGGCGATAGAGGGTATGCACTATCCCCAGCGCGCCGTAGCAGTCCTGCAAACGTTCGGCGACGATGCGCACGGCGCGTACGTCAAACAGCTCGTCAAAGGTCAGCGACTTCTTCTGCATCTTACGCCAGATGCTGTAGATGTGCTTAGGGCGGCCATACACTTCAGCCTTTACCCCCTCTTTAACGATTTCGGTGCGCAGAGACTGCACAAAGGTATCGATATATTGTTCGCGATCGATACGACGCTCGTGCAACAGCTTAGCGATGCGTTTGTATTCATCGG
Source organism: Erwinia magellanica (assembly GCF_039023495.1). Classification (NCBI taxonomy): domain Bacteria; kingdom Pseudomonadati; phylum Pseudomonadota; class Gammaproteobacteria; order Enterobacterales; family Erwiniaceae; genus Erwinia; species Erwinia magellanica. The sequence goes on along the minus strand of NZ_JBCHVC010000005.1, from coordinate 349,607 downwards.
GATGCAGATAACGGAAGCAGAAATCTTCCAGCTCCCATTTCAGCTGGCCAATCCCCAGCCGGTTCGCCAGCGGCGCGTAGATATTTGTACACTCTTTGGCAGCCAGCACGCGCTCATCTTCCGGCGCGTCTTTCACTTCCCGCAGATGGGCAATACGTTCGGCCAGCTTGATCACCACGCAGCGGAAATCTTCGACCATCGCCAGCAGCATGCGACGGACGTTATCCACCTGCTCAGAGGCCATGGAGTCATTGTGGGTCGCTTTCAGCTGACGAATGGCATCCATATCACGCACGCCGTGAACCAGCGAGACGATCGCCTTACCAAACTGCTCTTCCAGCACCTCTTCAGAAACCACATTGCTGTTGGCCAGAGGGAAGAGCAGCGCGGCGCGGAGGCTTTCGCTGTCCATGCTGAGCATTGAGAGGATCTCCACCATCTCCACGCCCCGCCAGAGCAGCAGGGCGGCGTCAGGATGGTTACGGGTGACCTCTTCGCAATAACGCCAGGTCTCGGCCAGGCGTTCACATGACAGCTCATTAGCGATCCCAAGACTTGCGATCCATTGGTCAATCGCAAATTCGCCAGCCGTGTTCATATGCGCACTTCTTACCGCAACCATAACCTCTCCTGACTTAGCCCCCTCCGGGGGCCTGTTTTCGGCTAAATAACACCATTGATTCCATATGCCCGGTATGCGGAAACATATCAAGCAGGGTAATCCTTTCCAATTGGTAGCCGGATGTCAGAAGTGTCTGACTATCCCTGGCAAGTGTAGTCGGATTACAGGAAACATAGACCACACGTTCCGGCGCAAGTTTAATGATGTGAGACATCACTCCTGCCGCTCCGGCGCGGGCCGGATCGAGTAAAACCTTGTTAAATCCCTGTGCGGCCCACGGTTGCCGGGTAACCTCTTCCTCAAGATTATGCTGAAAAAAGGTCACATTATTAAGATTATTCAGAAGCGCATTATACGCACCCTTTGCCGTTAATGCTGCAACCCCCTCCACACCCGTGACATTTTCTACGCGCTTTCCTAAAGGAAGCGTGAAGTTTCCCATCCCGCAGAACAGGTCCAGTACCCGATCGTCCGGCTGCAAATCCAGCCAGCTTAGCGCCTCGCTGACCATTTTTTCATTCAGCTCCGCGTTTACCTGAATAAAGTCGCGTGGGCTGAATGTTAGCTTTAAATCGTGGATACGGTAGAACGGCATCTCGCCGTTAACCTGCTCAAGCAGATCGCTCTCCGGGGCGAGGTATAACGCCACCTGATGCTTATGCGAAAACTGTTCCAGTTTTTGTCGGTCACCAGTAATTAATGGCTCAAGATGACGCAGAACCAGCAGCGGGCCGTTATCTGCCAGCACCAGCTCCACATGTCCCAGCTTGCTCACCGCCTGTAGCGTGCTTAGTACCTGATGCAGCGGCTGGATCAGCGCATTAAGTTCGGGCTTCAAAATAGGGCATTGCGTCAGAGAAACCAGATTATTTGACCCCGCCTGGCGGAATCCCATCTGTAACGTTTTGCTGCGCGGATGATAGCTCAGCCCCAGGCGGGCGCGGCGTCGGTAGCCATAAGGCTCACCGAAAAAAATATTGCCGACCTCAACCTGCCCGCCGGTGCCCTGGCTCATCAGGCGGGAAAGCGCCTTCGCTTTACTGCTCTGCTGTAGGGCTGGCGCGACATGCTGCTGCTGGCAGCCGCCGCACTGGCTGAAATGAGGGCATTGAGGCGTAACGCGATCCGGGCTGGCGTTGAGGATTTTTTTTGCCTTGCCGCGCGCCCACGAGCGTTTGTCCTCAACAATCTCCACTTCTACCTGCTCGCCAGGCAGTGCTCCGCTGATAAACAGCGCTTTACCGTTATGCCTGGCAACGCCCTGGCCTGACGCGTCGAGGTCGCTGACGGTCACGGTGATGATTTGGCGGGTCGTCACGCGCCGTTTTGCAGAGTAGAATTGCGCCATTATTCGTTTATCCCGAAAGTCGTAAGCGGTGTCAGCCATCAAAAAGCGTGCGTAGCCTACACCAGCCTCCGGATTTATTCGACCCGCAGAGCAGCCCAACGGGCGCGATTTCGTAACAGGAAGATTATGACCAAATACAGCCTGCGGGCGCGGATGATGATTTTAATCCTGGCACCCACCCTGATGATTGGCCTGCTGCTGAGTACCTTTTTCATTGTGCATCGCTATAACGAGCTACAGCGGCAGCTGATCGATGCGGGCGCTAACATCATTGAACCGCTGGCGGTCTCCAGCGAATATGGCATGACGTTTCACAGTAAAGAGTCGGTGCGCCAGTTGGTCAGCCTGCTGCATCGCCGTCATTCTGATATCGTCCGGGCCATCTCTATTTTTGATGCGCAAAATCAGCTTTTTGTTACCTCAAATTATCACCTCAATGCGGAAAAGCTGAGGATGCCTCCGCAGGAAAAATTACCCCACGCCTTCAGCTACGAGCGTCAGGGCAATTCGGTCATTCTGCGAACGCCAATCGTCTCGGAGAGTTATTATCCCGACGAGTCGCCCGGCGAAGATGCCAAGCCCAATGGCAATCCTCTGGGCTACGTCGCTATAGAGCTGGATCTGCAATCTGTCCGCCTGCAACAGTACAAAGAGGTTTTTGTCTCAACATTGCTGCTGCTGTTCTGCCTCTGTCTGGCAATGCTGTTTGCCTATCGACTGATGCGTGATGTGACCGGGCCAATCCGGGATATGGTCAGCACGGTTGATCGTATTCGTCGTGGTCAACTCGACAGCCGCGTCAGCGGCTATATGCTTGGCGAACTCGATATGCTGAAGAATGGCATCAACTCAATGGCGATGTCGCTGACCGCTTATCATGAAGAGATGCAGCAGAACATCGACCAGGCGACCTCCGATCTGCGCGAGACGCTGGAGCAGATGGAAATCCAGAACGTCGAGCTGGACCTGGCTAAAAAGCGCGCGCAGGAAGCGGCCAGGATCAAGTCGGAGTTTCTGGCGAATATGTCCCATGAACTGCGAACCCCGCTGAACGGCGTGATCGGTTTTACCCGTCAGACGCTGAAAACGCCGCTGAACATCACCCAGCGCGACTACCTGCATACCATTGAGCGGTCGGCCAACAATCTGCTGAGCATCATCAATGACGTGCTCGATTTTTCCAAGCTGGAGGCGGGCAAGCTGGTGCTGGAAACCATTCCTTTCCCGCTGCGTGCCACGCTGGATGAGGTGGTGGTATTACTGGCGCAGTCGGCGCACGAGAAGGGGCTTGAGCTGACGCTGAGTATTCAGCCAGAGGTGCCGGACAACACCATCGGTGACCCGCTGCGCCTGCAACAGATCATCATCAATCTGCTGGGCAACGCCATTAAGTTTACCGAGCGCGGCAATATTGATATTCGCATTGAGATGCGCTCGCTGAGCACTAACCGCGTCAATCTGGAAGTGCAGATACACGACACGGGCATTGGCATCAGTGAGAAACAGCAGTCGCAGCTCTTCCAGGCTTTCCGCCAGGCGGATGCCAGCATTTCCCGACGGCACGGCGGTACGGGGCTGGGGCTGGTGATCACTCAGAAGCTGGTGAATGAAATGGGCGGCGAAATCTCGCTGCACAGCCGCCTTAATCATGGTTCCACTTTCTGGTTTAACGTCAATCTGGTGCTGAATCCTAATGCGGCCAGCGATCCTCGCGCTACCGCCTGTCTGATGGGCAAGCGGCTGGCCTATGTTGAGGCCAACAGCGCGGCGGCGAAAGCAACGCTGGAGATGCTGGGCGCCACGCAGATGGAGGTGAGCTACAGCACCACGCTGGATGGCCTGCCGGACAGCCACTTTGATGCGCTGCTGATGGGGCTGCCCGTCACCAAAGAGGCCGACCGCGAACTCTCGCCAGAGCTGCTGCTGCCCGCGCTTAAACGCGCCGACAGCCTGATTATGGCGCTTCCCTGCCAGATGCAGATTTACGCAGAGGAGCTTAAAGCCCGTGGCGTCAGCGCCTGCCTGATTAAACCAGTGAGTCTGACCAGACTGCTGCCGGTACTGATTGAGAACCATACGCGGGAGAGTGACTACCGCCCTGCCCGCCATCGTCTGCCCCTGACGGTGATGGCCGTGGACGATAACCCCGCCAACCTCAAGCTGATTGGTGCGCTGCTGGAGGAGCAGGTGGAAAACATTGTGCTGTGCGACAGCGGTGAAGCGGCCATTCAGCAGGCCAGCAAACAGCCGCTGGATATTATTTTGATGGATATTCAGATGCCGAATATCGACGGCATTCGCGCCGGTGAGATGATCCGCAGCTTCCCGCAGCACGCTACCACGCCCATTGTGGCAGTGACTGCCCATGCGCTGGATGGTGAACGCGAACACCTGATTAAAGCTGGCATGACGGATTACCTCGCCAAGCCTATTGATGAGGCGAAACTCAGCAACCTGCTGGCCCGCTATACGCCAGGTTTACGGGCGGTGGCGGCGAAGCTTCAGGATGTTCCCGTCTCGCTGGACTGGCAGCTGGCGCTGCGCCAGGCGGCAAACAAACCTGACCTGGCGCGCGATCTGTTGCGGATGCTGGTCGATTTTCTGCCTGAAGTTCATATGCTGGTGGAGAGCCACATGGCGGCGGGCGACACGCTGGCGTTAAGGGATATCATCCATAAACTGCACGGCAGCGCCAGCTACAGCGGCGTGCCGAGACTCAAGCAGCTTTGCCTACAGCTTGAGCAGGGGTTGCGTACACATGACAGTATTGTTGAAGTCGAACCGGAGCTGTTTGAACTGCTGGATGAGATGGAGAACGTGGCGACGCTGGCGAAGAAACGGCTTAATTTGTAGCCCTCAGTGAAAGAATTCAGCCGTTAAAGTCGCAACGAAGCGGAGAGGCTGTTCTGCCAGCCCAACGGGGTTTACCGGCACGGTGCAAGAAACGGAATTTCTGACCTGACGGCCATTAAAGAAGTATTGTTAACCGGGCGCACGAACGAAGCGGGACGATAAGCCTCGTCCCCCTGTTTCAGCGTAAAGAGTAGCGAAAACGACTACGCCAGCTGCTGCCCAATGGCTAAGGTGGCGGCGATGTTTCTTGCGCTAAGGCGCACGTTTTCCGCAGCGTTATCCAGCGCTTCTTCAAGCGTACAGATGGTATAGATCACGCTGAACACCGCATCCAGTCCATGCTGATGCACCACGCCCACATCCGGGGTCAGGCTGCCTGCAATGCCTATCACCGGCTTGTTATAACGTTTAGCGACCTTTGCCACCCCTATCGGCACCTTGCCATGAATGGTCTGGCTGTCGATCCGGCCTTCGCCAGTAATAACCAGCGAGGCGTCACGCACCAGCTCATCCAGCCCTAACGCTTCGGTGACGATTTCAATGCCCCGCCGCAGCTCGGCCTGACAGAACGCATGCAGCGCCACGCCCATCCCGCCCGCTGCGCCGCCGCCGGCAATGGTTAACACATCAATATCCAGCTCACGGTGGATCACCTCAGCGTAGTGGGCCAGCGCCCGATCCAGCTGTTCGACCAGCTCTGCGGTGGCCCCTTTCTGTGGCCCAAAAATGGCTGACGCGCCCTCTTTGCCCAACAGCGGATTGGTCACATCGCAGGCCACTTCAAAACGACATTGCGCAATTCGGGGATCAAACTGGCTCATATCGATGCTGACCAGTTCGGGCAGTTGCCCGCCACCATAGCCAATCTGCCTGCCCTGCTTATCAAGCAGCTGCGCGCCTAAGGCCTGCACCATACCCGCCCCGCCATCATTGGTGGCGCTACCGCCAATGCCAATAATAAAATGCTTAACGCCTTTATCAAGTGCGCTGCGGATCAGCTCTCCCGTGCCCCAGGAGGTGGTAACCAGCGGGTCGCGCCTGGCGGCAGGAACCAGCTCAAGCCCGCTGGCAGCCGCCATTTCAATGTAGGCACAGCTTTCGTCACCGGAGAGGCCATAAAAGGCGTTCACGGGTTCGCCCAGCGGGCCAGTGACTTCAAGCCGGATAATTTTGCCGCTGGTTGCCGCTACCATCGCCTCGACAGTTCCCTCTCCGCCATCTGCCACCGGCAGTTTGACGTAGTGCGCGTCGGGGAAAATTTCGCGAAACCCCAGCTCGATCTGTGTGGCGACCTGCTGAGCCGACAGGCTCTCTTTATATGAATCCGGTGCGATTACTATTTTCATACGGTATCCGGGCGCGTTAACCTGGCGTTTACCAGGCAGTGCCGTTACCGGCCTGCATAAAGGCCGGACCACGGGACTATTTGCTGATTTCTACCTTCGCTAACTTCTCGTAATAGCAAGCCAGCGCGCTATGGTCGGCAGTGCCCAGCCCATCGGCTCGCAGCGCCTGCATCATTTCCATTACTGCTGCCGTAAGAGGCAGCTGAGCGCCGACGCCGTGTGAGGTATCCAGCGCATTGGCTAAATCTTTGATATGCAGATCAATACGGAAGCCAGGTTTAAAATTACGCTCCATCACCATCGGCGCTTTGGCATCCAGCACCGTGCTGCCTGCCAGCCCGCCGCGGATCGCCTGATACACCAGGTCAGGATTAACGCCTGCTTTGGTTGCCAGCGTCAGCGCTTCAGCCATCGCTGCGATGTTCAGCGCAACAATCACCTGGTTAGCCAGCTTGGTTACGTTGCCTGCGCCAATATCACCGGTATGCACCACCGATCCCGCCATCGCTTTCATGATGTCGTAACACTTATCAAACAGCGCTTTGTCGCCGCCTACCATTACCGACAGGGTGCCTTCAATCGCTTTAGGCTCGCCACCGCTTACCGGTGCATCCAGCAGCGCGATATTTTTCTTCGCCAGTTCATCATGAATTTCACGGCTCGCCAGCGGCGCAATAGAACTCATATCAATAATGATGGTTCCCGGTTTTGCGCCCTGAATAACGCTCTCTTCACCGAGTAACACTTCTTTCACCTGCGGGGAATTTGGCAGCATGGTGATAATAACATCGCTCTGCTCAGCAACCTCTCTGGCGCTGCCAGCCGTGGTTGCGCCAGCGCTGACCAGCTCCGCTTCGTTTTCCGGGTTGTGGTCGCGAACAACCAGTGAATAGCCTGCTTTTACCAGGTTTTTGCTCATGGGTTTGCCCATGATGCCGAGACCAATAAAGCCAATTTTCATCTTGTTTCCTCCAGAAACGGGGTTATTTTTTAAAGCGATCGCACAGTGCCTGCGTGGCACCACGGAAGACGCCTAAGTCACTGCCTACGGCAACAAATCCGGCGCCCCACTCCAGATAACGGCGGGCATCGACCTCAACCGGCGCCAGGATGCCGCTGGGTTTACCTGCGGCTTTTGCCCGCTCAAACAGATATTTGATCACCTTCAGCACTTCCGGGTGGGCTGGCTGTCCGAGGTATCCTAAGGCGGCTGACAGGTCGCCAGGCCCGACAAAAATCCCGTCCACGCCCTCTACAGCGGCAATAGCATCAATATTGTCAACGCCCTGCTGCGTTTCGATCTGCACCAGCACCGTCACGTTGTCATTAATCGTACTGTTGTAGTCCGGCACCGTGCCGTACATGTTGCTGCGGTGCGAAACCGACACGCCACGGATGCCGGCTGGCGGATAGCGGGTTGAAGCCACAGCGCGCACGGCTTCCTCTTCGGTTTCTATAAAGGGGATCAGGAAATTCGAGAAGCCGATATCGAGCAGACGCTTGATGATCACCGGCTCATTGGTCGGCGGACGCACCACCGGAGCACTTGCGCTGCCCTTGAGGGCCATCAGCTGAGGCACAAAAGTGGTGATGTCATTCGGCGCGTGTTCACCGTCGAGCACCAGCCAGTCAAACCCGGCCAGGCCCAGCACTTCCGTGGTCAGCGGGTTGGCCAGCGCACACCAGCTGCCAATCAAGGTTTCGCCAGCCAGCAGGCGCTGACGGAAACTGTTGGGATTGCTTACATAGCTCATCAGTAACTCCTGTGAAAAGAATTAGCGCACCAGACAAGGGCGTTTGTTATCAAAGGCCCAGTTCGGCACCAGGAACTGCATAGCCTGCGCATCATCGCGTGCGCCCAGCCCATGCTGAAGGTAGAGCTGATGGGCCTGCATCACTTTATCCATATCCAGCTCCACGCCCAGTCCGGGAACGGTTGGCACCTGCACCTTGCCGCCTTTAATTTGCAGCGGTTCACGGGTCAGACCCTGATTGCCTTCCTGCCAGATCCAGTGGGTATCAATAGCGGTGATCTTGCCAGGGGCAGCAGCGGCCACGTGGGTAAACATCGCCAGAGAAATATCGAAATGATTATTAGAGTGGGAACCCCAGGTGAGGCCAAAATCGTGGCACATTTGCGCCACGCGCACCGAGCCTTGCATGGTCCAGAAGTGTGGATCGGCCAGCGGAATATCGACTGACTGCAAAGAGAGAGTATGACCCATCTGACGCCAGTCGGTGGCAATCATGTTAGTGGCGGTAGGCAGACCGGTGGCACGGCGGAATTCCGCCATCACCTCGCGGCCTGAATAGCCCTGTTCCGCGCCACAGGGATCTTCAGCATAGGCGAGCACGCCTTTGAGCTGTTTGCCCAACGTAATCGCTTCGTTCAGCGACCAGGCCCCGTTGGGATCCAGGGTAATACGGGCATCCGGGAAGCGTTTCGCCAGAGCAGTGACGGCTTCCGCCTCTTCGCTGCCAGCCAGCACGCCGCCTTTCAGTTTAAAGTCGTTAAAGCCATATTTTTCATAAGCCGCTTCCGCCAGCCGGACCACCGTTTCCGGAGTCAGCGCCTCTTCATGACGAAGGCGATACCAGTCACAGCTGTCGTCAGGCTGGCTTTGATAAGGCAGGCTGGTTTTGCCTCTGTCGCCTACGTAAAACAGATATCCCAGCATTTCAACTTCATCACGCTGTTGCCCGTCGCCCAGCAGAGAGGCCACGTTCACGCCAAGATGCTGACCAAGCAGATCAAGCAGGGCGGCTTCAATTCCGGTTACCACGTGAATAGTGGTACGCAGATCGAACGTCTGGTTTCCTCTGCCTGCCGCATCCCGGTCAGCAAAGGTCTGGCGGACAAGGCTTAACAGGTTTTTATATTCACCCAGCCCGTGTCCGATAATCAGCGCGGCAGCCTCTTCCAGCGTTTTGCGGATTTTCTCTCCACCTGGGATCTCGCCCACTCCCGTGTGGCCGGAGTTGTCTTTAATGATGACAATATTTCGCGTGAAAAACGGTGCGTGTGCCCCGCTCAGGTTCAGCAGCATGCTGTCGTGACCGGCCACAGGAATAACCTGCATTTCTGTGACTAATGGGGTGCCTGTAATCGGGATCATACCCTCTTCCTTCTACAAGTTAGGTTCAGCGTCCAAAGGCGGGACGTTTACGATCGAACGTCCAGCCAGGGACCAGATATTGCATTGAGGCCGCGTCGTTGCGGGAACCGCCAGGCAGCGTTTTATAGAGCGCATGCGCTTTTTCAATCTGCGCCCAGTCCAGCTCAATACCCAAACCTGGCGCGTCCGGCACGGCGATCTTTCCGTTGGTAATTTGCAGCGGATTTTTAGTCAGGCGCTGATCGCCCTCCTGCCAAATCCAGTGGGTGTCGATGGCGGTGGGTTTACCCGGCGCGGCCGCAGCCACGTGGGTAAACATCGCCAGCGAAATGTCGAAATGGTTATTGGAGTGGCAACCCCAGGTCAGCCCCCACTCATCACAGAGCTGGGCCACGCGCACCGCACCACTCAGCGTCCAGAAATGGGGGTCAGCCAGCGGAATATCCACCGCATTCAGCATCACTGCGTGGTTCATCTCGCGCCAGTTAGTGGCAATCATATTGGTTGCCACGGGCAGACCGGTAGCGCGCCGGAATTCGGCCATCACTTCCCGGCCTGAGTAGCCCTGCTCAGCGCCACAAGGGTCTTCAGCGTAGGTCAGAACGTCCTGCATGCCTTTACACAGGGCGACAGCTTCGTCCAGCAGCCAGGCACCGTTGGGATCGACGGTTATCCGGGCATCGGGAAAACGCTTTTTCAGCTCTTTAGCCGCTTCAATCTCCTGCTCGCCGGGCAGTACACCGCCCTTCAGCTTGAAATCTTTAAAGCCATATTTGTCCTGCGCCGCTTCGGCAAGACGCACTATAGCGGCGCTGTCCATCGCCTGTTGATGACGAAGGTGATACCACTCATGCCCTGTCTGCTCACCGGCAAGGTAAGGCAGATCGGTTTTTTCACGGTCGCCGATATAAAACAGATAACCCAGTACGGTGACTTCATCACGCTGCTTGCCGGGGCCAAGCAGCTCCGCCACCGGCACGTTCAGGCACTGACCTAATAAATCCAGCAGTGCGGCTTCCAGTGCCGCCACCGCATTGACCCGCAGTTCAAACGTCCAGGCACCCTGACCGAAAGTAGCAAAGTCAGCAGACTGATTGCCCTTATGCACTTCCTGCACCACACGATTCATGCGGGCAACTTCCTTGCCTTTTACCAGGGGTATGGCTGCCATCAGCGTCTGGTAGATGGTTTCGCCACCCGGCGCTTCACCCACCCCGGTATGCCCTGCACTGTCCGTCAGCACTACAATGTTGCGGGTGAAGTAAGCGCCATGCGCACCGCCAATATTCAGCAGCATGCTGTCATGGCCAGCAACGGGGATAACTTTCATCCCGGTAATAACAGGAGTGCTTTGCGTGGTCATACCTTGTCCTTACAGATGTTTCAGTTCGATACGCTTGATGTCCTGCACCAGCACCAGGTAACTCAGTACGGCGACAAAAGCGTGAATGCCGACGTAGATCAGCGCACCGTTGTACGAGCCGGTAGAGGCAATGATGTAACCGATAGCAATGGGGGTAACGATGCCGGAGATGTTGCCGAACATATTGAACAACCCACCGCTCAGTCCGCTAATCTCTTTAGGCGCAGTATCTGCCATCACCGCCCAGCCCAGGGCGCCAATTCCTTTCCCGAAGAACGCCAGCGCCATAAAGAACACCACTACCCATTCGGTATCGACGTAGTTACACACCACCATCGAAATAGAGAGCAGCATGCCAAGCACGATAGGAGTTTTACGGGCAATATTCAGCGAGCCGGTTTTACGCATCAGCCAGTCGGAGATAATCCCGCCCAGGACGCCGCCAAGGAAGCCGCAGATAGCGGGTATAGAGGCGACCATCCCCGCTTTCAGAATCGACATGCCGCGAGCCTGAACCAGATAGACCGGGAACCAGGTGATAAAGAAGTAGGTCAATGCGTTGATGCAATACTGCCCAAGATAGACACCGATCATCATGCGTGAGGTGACCAGCTGCTTGATCTGATATTTCTTCTCCGCCCAGCTCACCTTCCGCTCGACTTTTTTCTGATCCATGTTGATCAGCGCACCGCCCTGCTCCATGTACTCCAGCTCAGCTTTGTTCACGCCAGGGTGGTCATTAGGATCGTGGATCACTTTCAGCCAGATAAAGCTGATCACGATACCGAGTCCGCCCATGAACCAGAAGACGTGCGCCCAGCCTACTGACGAGACCAGCCAGCCCATAATTGGCGCAAAGATAACCGTGGCGAAATACTGTGCTGAGTTGAAAATCGCTACGGCGGTACCGCGCTCCTGTGCCGGGAACCAGGCTGCCACTATGCGACTGTTACCGGGGAAGGAGGGCGCTTCTGCCAGCCCTACCAGGAAGCGCAGCATAAAGAGCGCGGCAATGACCGTGAAGCCGCTGAACAGGTCAACAAACCCCTGTAGCAGGGTGAAGAGCGACCAGAGGAAGATGCTCCAGAAATAGACTTTTTTCGAGCCGAAGCGGTCAAGCAGCCAGCCGCCGGGGATTTGGCCTATGACATAAGCCCAGGAAAATGCGGAGAAGATATAGCCCAGGCCAACCGGATCCAGCCCGATATCTTTGGACATAGCGGAACCGGCAATTGCAATGGTCGCCCGATCCCCGTAGTTGAAAGAGGTAACGATAAATAACATCACCACTATCCAGTAGCGAGCATTACTTTTTTTTTGCACGGCGCTCGCAGCACTGTTGATTGAATTCATGAGACACTCCTGAAATAGTGCGGTCAGGCAAACTCACTCTGGACGGCATACACATCGCGTTGGGTATCAGAATGATGTTGGGTTAAACACGGCGATTATTTTGCAGAATCGTTAACGCCCAGCAGAAAAAATATCTTTTTGTTCCAGTGGCTAAAAAGTATATGAACTGCGCTCAGGTAACACATCGGCATTTAGCCCTATAAACTGGCTTTAAAAACGTAATTCTTATGGCAAATGCCCAATACGCTGCGTGATGGCTCACGGTTCAGATCCGTTCTGCGGCCGGGGTCACACTCCCGCCGCTTTCCCCTTGCCTTTGTGAGCATTCTCACTGATATCTGTACGTCTGCCATAAAAAGAGGGCGATAATGAGGCATTAAGTCGGACATATGCATAATGTATTTGGCTTGTTGCGCTTTTATACTGGTCGCCAGCAGAATCATGATTACCCGTAACAGAAGAGATCGTTCCTCAGGAAGAGAAAATAAACGCTTTCCTCACTTATTTCAGGACTTGTCGAGCAATGAATATTCTCAGAAACGATCCGCCTCTCTATATCAAAGTGCATGAAAACGATAACGTTGCCATTGTGGTCAATAATAATGGCCTGACTGCGGGCACTGAATTCCCCTGCGGACTGATATTAAAAGAGCATATTCCTCAGGGACATAAAGTTGCGCTGAGCGATATTTCTGAAGGCAGCGATATTATTCGCTATGGCGAAGTTATCGGCTACGCGGTGCGTAATATTTCACGCGGAGGCTGGATTGATGAATCGCTGGTGGTGCTTCCTGAAGCGCCTGAGCTGACGACTCTGCCGCTGGCCACCAACATTCCCCCTGCCCTGCCCAAGCTTGAAGGTTATACCTTCCAGGGCTATCGCAATGCCGATGGCAGCGTAGGCACCCGCAATCTGCTGGCGATCACTACCAGCGTGCACTGCGTGGCTGGTGTGGTAGACCATGTGGTGAAGATTATTGAACGCGATCTGCTGCCGAAATATCCCAACGTTGACGGCGTGGTAGCCCTGAATCATCTTTATGGCTGCGGTGTGGCAATCAATGCTCCTGCCGCCGTGGTGCCTATCCGCACCATCCATAACCTGGCGCTGAACGCTAACTTTGGCGGAGAAGTGATGGTTGTGGGGCTGGGCTGCGAAAAACTTCAGCCAGAACGTCTGCTGGAAGGCACGCCCGATGTTCAGACCATTTCGCTGGGCGAAGAGGATGTGATCCGGTTGCAGGATGAAAAGCATATTGGCTTTGAATCGATGGTCACCGATATTTTGCAGGTAGCAGAGCGCCATTTACAGCGGTTGAACCAGCGCCAGCGGGAAACCGTCCCGGCGTCTGAGCTGGTTGTGGGAATGCAATGTGGTGGCAGCGATGCTTTCTCGGGCGTAACCGCTAATCCCGCCGTGGGCTTTGCTTCGGATCTGCTGGTTCGCTGCGGTGCTACGGTGATGTTTTCTGAGGTCACCGAAGTCCGTGATGCTGTGCATCTGCTTACGCCGCGCGTCGCCAGCGTGGAAGTAGGCAAACGGCTGCTTGAGGAGATGGCCTGGTACGATAATTATCTGGATATGGGTAAAACCGATCGCAGCGCTAACCCTTCTCCGGGCAATAAAAAAGGGGGGCTGGCTAACGTAGTGGAAAAGGCGCTGGGATCTATTGCGAAGTCGGGACGGAGCGCCATTGTCGAAGTTCTTTCCCCCGGCCAGCGTCCGACGCAGCGCGGGCTGATCTATGCCGCCACGCCAGCCAGTGATTTCGTCTGCGGCACGCAGCAGATGGCTTCAGGCATCACGCTTCAGGTCTTTACTACCGGACGGGGCACGCCGTATGGCCTGGCTGCTATTCCGGTTATCAAAATGGCGACCCGCACGGCGCTGGCCGATCGCTGGCATGACCTGATGGATATCAACGCGGGCACTATCGCCACCGGTGAAGAGACTATTGAGCAGGTAGGCTGGAGATTGTTTGAACTGATTCTGGAGATTGCCAGCGGCAGCAAACAAACCTGGTCCGATCGCTGGGGAATTCATAATGCGCTGGCCGTTTTCAATCCGGCACCGGTGACGTGAGCCAGCGTGGCAGGAGTTTTTCTTACCGCGCCTGAGAGCAGGCGCGGTAAGAGCTGTCAGCTAATCAGCTTTGCCCAGGCTTCCACCCAGGGAGAAGTAATCTCTTCCGGCTCCGGATATTCCGTCGCATCAACCAGCAGCACCTCTCCCAGCCGCGTGGCGCTGTGCTCCTGCAACAGCGCATCAAACGACTTTCCACCTCCGCAGAAATCGTCATAGCTACTGTCGCCCAGAGCAATCACGCCGTAACGCAGGGCTGGCTGGTGGCCCATCTTATCCTTGATGGCGTGGAACAGCGGCGCAATACTGTCTGGTAAATTGCCCTGACCCGTAGTCGAAGTGATCACCAGTACCACCTGATCGGCGTAGCGCTGCCAGTCACCCAGCGTGGGATCTTCGAAAATTTTCACCTGGTGCCCCAGATCGGCCAGCAAAGGCTCAGCCTCTTCAGCCACCATCAGCGCGTTACCGTATACGGTGCCAACAAAAATACCTATCTGAGCCATGCAATTCTCCGTTTCTGGCGCTTATTAAGTGAGACTATCCTGAAGGTTAGTCGTCATAAACTCAACCCTCGGAAGCTCAGGAAGGCACGCTTCCCAACCAAAAGCGGACAGGCAGCCCTGCCAGACGGGATCCAGACCGGCCCGCAACAGCAGCGGTTCACCCGTCACCGGATGCGTCAGGCTCAGTTCGCTGGCGTGCAGCATCAGCCTCTTCATGCCGAAATGCTGCGCGGCGCTGCGGTTCTGTTTGAGGTCACCGTGGGCGCTGTCCCCAATAATGGGATGACGAAGGTGGCGTAAATGACGGCGTAACTGGTGTTTACGCCCGGTTTCAGGCTTAAGCTCCACCAGGCTGAAGCGCGACGTCTCATAGCAGCTTACCGCTACCGGCAGCTCCGCTTTTGCTAAAGCCTTCCAGTGCGTAACGGCAGACTGGGGCGCTTTATCCGCCACGCTGAATTTGTCGGCAATTTTGTCCCGCTCTTCGGTCAGCGCATAGTCCAGGGTCTCTTCCCCTTCCAGCCAGCCTCTGACCACCGCGTGATAGGTTTTTTGTAACGCGTGCTGTTCAAATTGTTGCGACAGAAGCCGGGCTACCTCGGCCGACAGCGCCAGCAGCAGCACGCCGGAAGTTGGACGATCGAGACGATGGACGGTAAAAACATGCTGACCAATCTGGTCACGCAGGGTTTGCATAACAAAAACCGTTTCGTGGCGATCCAGCCAGCTACGGTGGACCAGCCAACCGGAGGGTTTGTTAACCGCCACCAGCCAGCGATCCTGATAGAGGATCTCCAGCATTAATCGTCCTGCCCAAACAACTGATCCAGCTGATTCAGAGCGTGCAGAAGCGTGGCACGTGCAGGAATTTCGCCCTCAAGCGCCACTTCGTAATAGGGGGCAATCGCCAGTTTTTCCGGCAGTGGAGCGCCTGCATCCAGTATTGCCCGCATGCGCGGCAGAAATATCCACTGTAGCCACTGCAACGGCATCATGGTGTCCACGCAGAATGGCTCCACGCTGTTAAACGCTTCGCTGGTAGGTGCACAAACTTGCCACAGACCCGCCTCATGTAATAGTTGCTCAATCGCATCAAGGCGATGCAAAACCTGGGTTTCACGGCTCATTGGCAGTTCTCCTTGGTCAGATGATCGGAAGGCAGCAAGCATACCACTCAGCAGTGTGCTCTGGAAAAGTATGGACAAAAAAAGGGAGCACTGTGTAAACAGTGCTCCCGGTTCGTTTGCAGCTATCCCGCCACGCTTATGCTCCCTGCTCGTCCGTGATAACTTTGTCCCTGAGTGTTCCCTACTTTTCACCTTCCTGGTGTGTCCCTTGCATCCCGGCACGCCATCTTCATGACAGCTCACAATCTCCATCCTGGAGGTGTCCCTGATCTCGTCCTGAGATATCCTTTCTTCATCCTGAAGACTTCCCTGCTTCCTCTTCCCGAGGTATCCCGACTTATTGCTAAGCCACACTTCCTTTTGGTGGCGTTATTCTGCCCTAACTGTATAAACACACAATATGGCTGACAGCGAAATGTCATGCTTACCGCTGTGTAAGCGCCACCAGTAAGAGCAACTTTATGATTTTTAATCAATTGCACTAAAAACCCTGGTTTGTACGTGGCTATTTTCAAGCGATCTCTCACAGCTGACGTGAGAGATCTCTTACAAAACGTCGCGCTTTTTAATATTCAGGGTAAGGCAACCGTCAGCTCGGTGATGAACTGCTCCAGGTCTGGCGCCAGAAGGGTGCGTTGTTTGGTGCCCAGCTGCTCCAGTACCACTTCCCCGCTGAGATTGCATACGGAAATCACCTCCAGTTCAGAGGAGGTTGTGGCGATAAACAGGGTTGGCGACTGTTTTAAACGGCGCTTCATAACCAGATGGCCAATAAGATTTTCCTGTACGCGCAGAAAATCTTCCTCGCTCCAGGTTTGCAGCAGCGTACAGCTCAGCTCGCCAAACGTGACGGACATATCTCCGGCAAACTGCGAACTATACCAGGCCACTACAGAGGGCTGGATGCGTAACTCCACGGCCCGCTCAACCGCTTCCAGGTTTTGCGCCAGGGTGAAGGGCTGCGGCAGCCAGAAGAGATCCTCTTCATTGGTTTGCTGGACGCAGGGCGAAGGCACGCCAAGAAGTTCGGCACTTGCCGGAGGATGGCCGCATTCGCGGATCCAGTCATCACAATATTTACGGGTAAAATCCGTTAAGGCCTGGGCCGTTTGTTCAATCATTCTTTTTTCACTCTCTGTTGCCTGAGTTACACTAAGGCTAACTGTGCACTACCGCCTGCAAGCCGCAGGCCATAAGGTAATTAAGATGTCTTCTAAGGCTCCACATCAGGCATTAAACAACCTGACACTGGGAAAACCCACAGAGTATCACGATAAGTATCAACCCTCTTTACTGCAAGCCGTACCGCGCAGCATGAACCGCGAACCGCTGGGGCTTTATCCGGAGGCCCTGCCTTTTCATGGCGCCGATATCTGGACGCTGTACGAGCTATCCTGGCTGAATGAGAAAGGCCTGCCGCAGGTTGCTATAGGCGAAGTGACGCTGAAGGCGGACAGCCAGAACCTGATTGAGTCCAAGAGTTTCAAACTCTATCTTAACAGTTTCAACCAGACAAAATTTGCCGACTGGGGCGATGTTCGTAGCACGCTGGAGCGCGATCTCAGCGCCTGTGCGCAGGGGGAAGTCAGCGTCGCACTGTTCCGGCTACAGGAAGTGGAAGGCCAGCCCATTGGGCACCTTGCCGGATACTGCATTGATGAACAGGATATTGAAATTGATAACTATCAGTTCACCACGGATTATCTGCAACAGGCAACGCAACCTGAAATTGTGGAAGAGCAGCTGGTCAGCCATCTGTTGAAATCCAACTGCCTGATTACCAACCAGCCAGACTGGGGTTCGGTGCAGATCAGCTACCGGGGGCCGCGTATTCAGCGTGAAGCGCTGCTGCGTTATCTGATCTCTTTCCGTCATCACAACGAATTCCACGAGCAGTGTGTCGAACGCATATTCAACGATATTCTGCGCTTTTGCCAGCCAGAGCAGCTAAGCGTTTATGCCCGCTACACCCGTCGGGGCGGGCTGGATATCAACCCCTGGCGCAGCAACGCTCTGTTCCGGCCAGGCCATTCCCGTCTTGTCAGGCAGTAATCAGCACGGTTTTGCGCACCATCCCGCATTAGCAGGATGCGATCTCTTGTTAAATCAGGACGGACAAGGCTACTCTGGAGTGGGCACAGGTAACCACCTGGCCCAGGGATTTTACTCTCCATGCTGTTCCGGCCGAATGGCC
This sequence comes from Erwinia magellanica, assembly GCF_039023495.1. Classification (NCBI taxonomy): domain Bacteria; kingdom Pseudomonadati; phylum Pseudomonadota; class Gammaproteobacteria; order Enterobacterales; family Erwiniaceae; genus Erwinia; species Erwinia magellanica. The sequence continues at coordinate 331,696 of NZ_JBCHVC010000005.1, read as the reverse complement.
ACAATGGAGTGACTACCACCCGTACGGGTGTAAAGGAGTTAATTTGATTACACATGTCAGCCCCTTAGGCTCAATGGATCTGCTCTCACAACTGGAAGTCGATATGCTGAAGCAGACGGCCAGCAGCGACCTCTACCAGCTGTTCCGTAACTGTTCTCTTGCCGTCCTTAACTCCGGAAGTCAGACCGACAGCAGCAATGAGCTGCTCTCCCGCTTTGAAAATTTTGATATCAACGTGCTGCGACGCGAGCGCGGCGTAAAACTTGAGCTGATTAACCCGCCTGAAGAGGCGTTTGTGGATGGCAGGATCATCCGCTCGTTGCAGGCGAACCTGTTTGCCGTGCTGCGCGATATTCTGTTTGTGAATGGACAGATCGACAGCGCCGGTCGCTTCCAGCACCTCAATATTGAAGACTCGGTGCAGATCACCAACATGGTGTTTTCAATACTCAGGAACGCCCGTGCGCTGCATGTTGGGGAAGAACCCAATACCGTGGTCTGCTGGGGCGGCCACTCGATCAACGCGGTGGAATATCAATATTGCCGTAACGTCGGGTCGCAGCTGGGCCTGCGCGAGCTGAACATCTGTACAGGCTGCGGGCCGGGAGTGATGGAAGCCCCGATGAAAGGCGCCGCCGTCGGTCACGCGCAGCAGCGCTATAAAGAGGGGCGTTTTATCGGCTTAACAGAGCCTTCGATCATCGCCGCAGAGCCGCCAAACCCACTGGTAAATGAGCTGATTATCATGCCGGATATCGAGAAACGTCTTGAAGCGTTTGTCCGTATTGCGCATGGCATCATCATTTTCCCCGGCGGCGTAGGTACCGCAGAAGAGCTGCTCTACCTGCTGGGTATTCTGATGAACCCGCAAAACCAGGATCAGGTTCTGCCGCTGATTCTGACCGGGCCGAAAGAGAGTGCGGACTATTTTAATGTGCTGGATGAGTTTATTGTCAGCACCCTGGGCGAGGCTGCCCGCCAGCACTACACCATCATTATTGATGATGCCGCTGAAGTGGCTCGCCTGATGAAAAAAGCGATGCCGCAGGTAAAAGAGCACCGTCGGGAAACGGGCGATGCTTACAGCTTTAACTGGTCGATTCGCATTGCGCCCGATCTACAGGTGCCGTTTATACCTACCCATGAAAACATGGCGAATCTCAATCTCTATCCCGATCAGCCTGCCGAGCAGCTTGCCGCTGCGCTGCGGCGCGCGTTTTCCGGGATCGTGGCTGGAAACGTCAAGGATATGGGGATCAAAGCGATCAAAGAGAAAGGCCCTTATAAGCTGCACGGCGATCGGGAAATGATGCGCCGCATGGATGATTTGTTACAGGGATTTGTGGCTCAGCACCGCATGAAGCTGCCGGGTACCGCCTACATCCCCTGCTACGAAATCATTAAATAAACTCCTCACAGGAGCGGCGACATAGCCGCTCCGCTTTCGTGGATCCTATGACTGTTCATTTACTGATTGTTGATGCCCTGAATCTTATCCGACGTATCCACGCGGTTCAGGGATCGCCTTGCCAGGAAACCTGCGTTAACGCGCTGCATCAGCTGATCCGGCACAGTAACCCCACGCATGCCGTGGCGGTATTTGACGATGAAGAGCGGCATGAAGGCTGGCGTCATCAGCTACTGCCAGGGTATAAGGCTGGCCGCTCGCCAATGCCGGAGACGTTACGGCAAGAGATGCCGTTGCTGCGCACCGCTTTTCAGGCCGCGGGCGTCGCGTGCTGGCAGGCGCACGGCGAAGAAGCGGATGATCTGGCGGCTACGCTGGCGGTAAAGGTAGCGGCAGCTGGCCATCAGGCGACTATCGTTTCCACCGATAAAGGCTATTGCCAGCTGCTGGCACCCGCCATTCAGATTCGGGATTATTTCCAGAAACGCTGGCTGGATCTGCCTTTTATTACGGCGGAATTTGGCATCATGACGCCTGCCCTGCTACCCGATTACTGGGGGCTGGCCGGCATCAGCAGCAGCAAAATTCCGGGCGTGGCCGGGATTGGCGCGAAAAGCGCAGCGGAACTGCTTACAACATTTGGCTCGCTGGAAGCGATTTATCAACAACTCGCTGCGGTGCCGCCCAAATGGCAGAAGAAGTTACAGGAGCAGCAAGAGATGGCGAAGATTTGCAGGAAGGTTGCTACTTTGCGCACCGACCTGCATCTTGAGGGGAATCTGAAAGAGTTGCGGCTGCCGGAACGTTTATAAACTTACGGCTGCCCGGAAGGGTTGCGGCGCCCGGGCTGGCAGAACGCTTTTAAACGCTTCTGGCTGTGCGTTAAGTTTCCGGGCGCGCACATTCCAGGCGCCCCGCCCTGCATCACACCTTAACGCTCGTCCCGGCGGCCGGGTGCCGCGCTCCAGATGCGGCGAATATGCACCGTCACCTCTTCGCGGTCGTGATAGAGCTGCCGTGCCTGGATCTGCGCATTGATGCCGTTAGCCTTCAGCTTTTCATCGATCATCGCCAGGTTTTGTGACACCTCTTCAAAGCGTTTTTTCATCGGCAGCTTCAGGTTAAAGATCGCTTCACGGCACCAGCCGTTTACCAGCCAGTCGGCCATCAGATTCGCTACGCGAACCGGTTTTTCCACCATATCGCATACCACCCAGTAAATATTGCTGCGCGTAGGGCGATACTTGAAGCCATCTTCACGATGATGGAAAACCTGTCCCGTATCCATCAGGCTTGGCGCCATCGGGCCATTATCCACTGCGTGAACCATCATGCTGCGCTGCACCAGCTGGTAGGTCCAGCCGCCCGGACAGGCACCCAGATCGACAGCATACATACCGCTGCCCAGACGTTCGTCCCACTCATCAGCAGGAATAAAGACGTGGAAGGCCTCTTCCAGTTTCAGCGTGGAGCGGCTTGGCGCATCAGAAGGGAACTTCAGACGCGGAATGCCCATAAAGAAGCGGGAGTTATTCTGCGGCAGTGAATAGCCTACATAGCAATGACCCGGCGCGATAAAGAACACATGCACAACCGGGCGCTTGTCAGTTTCATACTTCAGCAAAATACCGGCGGAACGCAGGCTCGAGCGCAGCGGCACGGTGAATTTACGACAAAACTTAAGCAGTTCTTTGCTCTCATTGGTGTCTGGCACCTCGACGCGCAGTTCGCCCCCCTTCTCAACAAATCCGGTCAGCATACCTGTGACCGGCGTGACGCGATCTTCCGGCGGAAGATCGCGCAGCAGCTCGCCTACGACGATCATCTGACGGGAGAAGATCAGTTCGCTGAACGGCAGTTCAGCAATCAGTTTCTCTGCTTCTTCCGCCTGGTAGCATTCAAACAGCACATAGCCCGAATCTTCCTTCACCCGCGCGAAACCAAACACATTGCGGGCCGCCGCTTTCGCGGTGATCTCTGCCGCACACTCTTTCTCAAATCCCTGACGGCAATAGAGTAATACTTTATTCATGGCGTTCTGCCCTTTTCTTCAGACGCAGCGCGCCAACCAACATCAAAACCCAACCAATCAGGAAGCAGGTGCCGCCCACTGGTGTGATATAAACCCACAGCTTCATGTGCGAAAGCGCCAGACAGTAGAGACTGCCGCTGAACAGTACGGTGCCCAGCGCCAGCAGCGCCGAGCTCCAGTAAAACCAGATATTCGCCCGGCGTAGCATTGCCGCCGCCAGCCCCAGAATGGCCAGGGTATGAAAAGCCTGATAATCCAGACCGGTTTTCATCCAGGCCATTTCAGCCGGCCCCAGCGACTTGCTGAGTACATGCGCACCAAACGCGCCCAGCATCACATAGACAAATCCGCTAATAGCTGAAAAAATCAGCATCGCACGACTCGACATTTCCTTTATCCTCAGAGGTTACACACGCCGCACGCTGGCCACGCGTAAAAATTATTGCTCAGCTCTCATAACGAAAGCGGAATTTCTCTTGTTCACTGGCCGCTTTCGCCAGGATCCACCGCCGAAAGGCGGCTATTTTACCCAGTTCTGCCTGACTGTCATGACAAACCAGATAAAAAGCGTTTTTACTCACTAAAACGTCATTAAACGGACAAACCAGACGGCCAGCTTCAATTTCAGTTTGCGCCATCACATTGTTTGCCAGAGCCACACCCTGCCCGTGGATTGCAGCCTGTAACACCATAGCGCTGTGACTGAAGATAGGCCCCTGTTGAACATTAATGTGTCCGACGCCAAGCTGGCGGGTGTAGGACTGCCAGTCGCGACGCGAGGCATCATGCAGCAAAGTTTGCCGCGCGAGATCTTCAGGCGTTTTAAGCGGTTTATCACCGGTCAGTAGCAGCGGTGAACAGACCGGCAGTAAATACTCCGCATAGAGCTTTTCAACTCTCAGCCCCGGCCAGTTGCCGCGGCCATAGAAAATGGCGACATCGACATCGTCCGCCAGTTTTTCCTCATCGCGATCCACAGCCTGAATACGGACATCAATGCCCGGATAAGCTGAGTTAAAGCTTGTCAGCCTTGGCACCAGCCACTGAATGGCAAAGCTGGGCAGCAAGCTCACCGTCAAAGCTCCCTTAGCGCTGCGCGCCTGAAGCTTGCGGGTTGCCTCGTTCAGCGAGGTAAAAATCTCTTTGATATCGAGATAATAACTCTGCCCCTCTTCGGTGAGCAGCAGCGAACGATTGCGCCTTCTGAAGAGCTTCAGCCCGAGAAAATCCTCTAATGACTTGATCTGGTGGCTTACCGCAGCCTGAGTCACAAACAGCTCTTCAGCCGCTTTGGTAAAGCTGAGATGGCGCGCCGCTGCATCAAAAACACGCAGCGCATTTAAAGGAGGAAGACGTTTCGACATGGTTACCGGGTACACTTTAACAGCATGGGAAGTCACGCACCTGAAGGCGCATTACCTATTAGTTTTTTTTATCCGAGGCATTATAATTTGTCCGTTGAGGATGTACCAGCAAATACCTATAGTTGCCGCACTTCCTGAGCCGGAACGAAAAGTTGTTTGAAATAGTGGCGGAAACGCCAGATTTTGAGGGGCTTTTGGCTTGTGGTCGTGATGTTGTGTTTGCATTTGATCTGACGATTTTCAGATCTGATAGCCTGGCTATCTTTTTATTCCTGTAGATTTACCCTGTCTGTCCATAGTGATTAGTAGCACCGCAAATTGCGGTGCTTTTTTTTGCCTGAAGCTTACTGGTCCATTTCGACCATTTCTTTCACATCAGAACGATTCAGCTGCTGTTTGTTGCCATTGGCATCTTTGTAGCTGATCATGCCAGTATCATCATCTACCACAGGCTTGCCGTCCGCGACAATGGTACGACCATCATTGGTGTGCATAACATAGTTGCTTGAACAAGCGGCCAGGGTAAATGTCATGGCACAGGCGGCCATAATTGCAGCAAATTTTTTCATCTTTATATCTCCTTGCAGACTGTGATGCGATAAACCACCTGCAGAACACGGACTCAGGGCAAAGTGCCTGCATGAGAAACGCTTATTTGCGGGTAATAGTTTAAACCTTGCATAAAAGAGCATAACCAGCTTTTTCAACATTGCCAGGAAAATGCCTGTAATTCAGACTGGTGCTGAAAAAAGCGCATGAATACATCAAAGCACGAGGAAGGTATGACCCTTTTTAACCCTGACCACTTTCGCCACCATTTTCCAGCTTTAGCTGATGCTGGTGTTTACCTCGACAGTGCGGCGACCACGCTAAAACCGCTGGCGGTGATTGAGGCTACAGAGCGGTTTTACAGCCTGAGTGCCGGAACCGTACATCGCAGCCAGTTCGCCGCCGCGCGCGAGCTGACCGATCGCTATGAGCAGGCTCGTGGGCAGGTTGCACGCCTGCTTAACGCCCCCCTCGCTAATGATATCGTCTGGACAAAGGGCACGACAGAAGCCATTAACCTGGTGGCTCAGGGCTATTTTCGTCCACGCCTGCAACCGGGCGATGAAATTCTGGTGAGTGAAGCCGAGCATCATGCCAATCTCGTGCCCTGGCTGATGGTTGCCCTGCAAACCGGCGCAAAAGTCATAAAGTGGCCGCTGGATGCCAACAGGCTACCGGATCCCACGCTGCTGGCCTCTTTGCTGACGGCGAAAACTAAAGTCCTGGCTCTGGGACAGATGTCTAACGTAACGGGTGGGTGCCCGGATCTGGCAGAGGCCATTAAGCTGGCGCACCGGGTCGGAGCCAGAGTGATGATTGATGGTGCCCAGGGCGTGGTACACAACCCGGCGGACGTCAGCGCGCTGGATATTGATTTCTATGCCTTTTCTGCACATAAGCTCTATGGCCCGATGGGCATCGGTGCGCTCTACGGCAAAACAGCGCTGCTGGAGGAGATGTCTGCGTGGCAGGGCGGCGGTAAGATGCTGACCAGCGTGAACTTTGAAGGCTTTACCCCGCAGCCTGTTCCCTGGCGTTTTGAAGCCGGTACGCCAAACGTTGCCGGGGTAATCGGCCTGAGTGCAGCCCTGAGCTGGCTTGAAACCCTGGACTGGCAGGCCGCTGAAAGCTGGAGCTGTGGCCTGGCGGACAGGGCTGAAGAGCGGCTTTCTCTGCTACCGGGCTTTCGCAGCTATCGCGCCAGCCGCTCAAGCCTGCTCTCCTTTGACTTTGTCGGCATCCATCACAGCGATGTGGTGACATTGCTGGCGGAATCGGGCATCGCCCTGCGCGCCGGTCAACACTGCGCGCAGCCGCTTTTACAGGCTTTAGGCGTCAGCGGTACTTTGCGCGCCTCATTTGCCCCCTATAATACGCTTGATGATGTGGAAGCGCTGGTCAGAGGCATGACCACCGCACTGGAGCTGCTTGCAGAGTAAACATGACAACTTTATTAGCCCCACACCCGTTTGGTGAACTTATTACGCCGGAGGGTTTAAAACAGCAATTCAGGGCGTTTACCCAGTGGGAAGATCGCTATCGTCAGCTGATCCTGTTGGGTAAACAGCTTCCTGCACTGCCTGAAGCGCTTAAGCGCAGCGAAATTGAGCTGAGCGGGTGTGAGAACCGCGTCTGGCTGGGACATCAACTGAAGGCCGACGGCACTCTGCACTTCTATGGCGACAGCGAAGGCAGAATTGTGCGGGGATTACTGGCAGTGTTGCTTACCGCAGTGGAAGGACAACCGCCAGCAGCGCTGCTGCACACCGATCCGCTGGCTTTATTTGACGAGTTGGGCCTGCGCACCCAGCTTAGCGCCTCACGCAGCGCCGGACTGGGCGCTCTGGCGGATGCGGCAGTTAAGGCAGCCGCTGAATACCGCTAAAGCAGGTCAGCAGGTCAGCAGGTCAGCAGGTCAGCAGGTCAGCAGGTCAGCAGGTCAGCAGGTCAGCAGATTGTTTCTTATCCACGCGCTGCTTTTGCCATCATTTTCTTCAGCACATGGGACACGGCAACAAAGCCAAAGGTGGCCGTGACCATGGTCACGGCACCAAAGCCTGACGCGCAGTCCATTCTTTTTGGCCCCTCCGCCGTGCTGCGGGAAGCGCAAACCGATCCATCCGGCTGCGGGTACATCAGCGCCTCAGTCGAGAAAACGCAATCAATCCCCAGCTTGCCTTTGCTGTTTTTCACGATGTTAAAGTCGTGCTTCAGACGTTCACGCAGTTTTGCCGCCAGCGGGTCCTGAATGGTTTTAGCCAGATCGGCGACCTGAATTTGCGTAGGATCGATTTGTCCCCCTGCGCCGCCGGTGGTCACCAGCGGAATTTTATTGCGGCGGCACCAGGCCAGCAGGGCCGCTTTAGGCCGCACGCTGTCAATTGCATCAATGACGTAGGTAAATCCTGCGCCCATTAATTCCGCCGTGTTATCAGGCGTAATAAAGTCGTCCACACAGGTGACTTTACACTCCGGGTTAATCGCCAGAATGCGCTCCGCCATCACTTCCGTTTTCGCCTGCCCTACCGTTGCTTTCAGGGCGTGGATCTGCCGGTTGGTATTGGTGACGCAGACGTCATCCATATCGATCAGCGTGATCGCCCCAATACCGGTACGGGCCAGCGCCTCTGCGGCCCAGGAGCCTACGCCGCCAATACCCACCACGCAGATGTGCGCATCTGCAAAGAGTTGCAGCGCCGGTTGCCCATACAAACGCGCCGTCCCGCCAAAGCGTTGCAGCCAGGCGTCAGAAAGAGAAGTCATGTCTTACCTCGGAATCAGTGACGGGCTGGCGAACCAGCCCGCTGCTACCTGCTACTGGGTGAGCAGGCCGGAGTTACCCGTGCTATTTTGTGCGGAAGAGAAAAGCGGTGCGCCTGCACCCGGTGCGGCTTTCAGCACCCAGACGCGGCCATAATGGTTAAACCAGCCAGCCATATGCCCCGCCTGTTCGCCAATGCCCTGGTAGATATCGAAGTGCTGACCTTTAATCGCGCCCCCCACATCCAGCGAGACCATCATCCGCATCTCATATTTTCCGGTAAATTTACCGTTGTTGTCCAGTAGCGGGACTTCCGCCAGCAGAGCGGTTCCAGGTGGGATCAGCGAGCGATCGGACGCTACCGAAGCTTTTGCCACCAGAGGAACGGCGCTGGCGCCACGCACCGGCGCAAACTCCTCTGGCTTAAAGAAGACAAAGGAAGGGTTCTGCTCAAGCAGCTCACGCACTTCAGCCGGAGTGTGCTCTTCACCCCATTTCCGGATTGCCTGCATCGACATATCTTCGCGCTTCACCTCACCGCGATCGATCAACACCTTGCCAATGCTGCGATAAGCGTGGCCGTTTTTGCCGCCGTAGCCAAAGAACGTCAGTGGACGGCCATCGCCATAATCGACGTAGCCGCTGCCCTGCACATCCATAATGAAGTTATCCATCAGCGAATTGCTGTAACCCACGATGTAACGCTCACCCAGCGCGCCGCTGTAGATTTCTGCCCGGCTGGGCAGACGCGCCCCTTTAGCCCGAGGCGGCATTCTGTATAAAGGATACTGGAACTCGCCCTGACGAGTGTAGCGCGCATGGATAACCGGCGTGTAGTAGCCAGTAAACTGCACGTTGCCATAATTGTCGGTGCCTTCCATCTGGTAAGCATCCAGGCCAAACTGGCGCAGCTGGCGGGTATCGCCCCCGGCCATCAGCCAGGCTTTAAGCGAGCTGTAGGTGCTGTTCTGGCGGGAGTACATGCCGGGCGAAGCGTACTGAATTTCGCTGATCTGATCGCCAAAATCTTTGCCATTCACTGGCCGCCCCTTTGCGTTAGGCTGATTAACCAGACCCAGCGGCTGTTCAAGCTTGCCATCTTTATATTGCTGGCCGCGATCGGTCGGTTTTGAAGAACATCCCGCCAGCAGGGCAATTAACGCCCCTGTTACTGCATACTTCGCCCAACGTCCTTTCATTCTCTACTGCCCTCTTTGCGGAATTCCCCGCCGAAGATAGCAAAGGCACTGAGAGAATTAAACGGGACAAGGGTAAAGATCGGTTGGCTGAGGAGAACAGCCGGCAGGATGAGTAAGAATTAAGCAGGCAGCGCTATTTTGATGAGTTTGTTGCAAAAAGGGGTTGCAACGAAACTCACTGAGAGTATAGTGCGCTTCCACAGACGCGGGATGGAGCAGCCTGGTAGCTCGTCGGGCTCATAACCCGAAGGTCGTCGGTTCAAATCCGGCTCCCGCAACCAACTCTTTTGAGAAGGTCTGTGAACAAGCAGGACCTGTTGTGATGGAAGCAACAGTATTTCGGACGCGGGATGGAGCAGCCTGGTAGCTCGTCGGGCTCATAACCCGAAGGTCGTCGGTTCAAATCCGGCTCCCGCAACCACTTCTCCGGAAGTGTGCAGTACAGCAAGACCTGTTGTGATGGAAGCAGCAGTATATCGGACGCGGGATGGAGCAGCCTGGTAGCTCGTCGGGCTCATAACCCGAAGGTCGTCGGTTCAAATCCGGCTCCCGCAACCAACTTAACACCTTAACGGGTGTTTTTTTGTTTCTGGCTTTTAAAAACCTTTCTGAAGCGCTCCTGCGCTGAACAATGACTTCTCCTCAAAGGCACCCTGACCAGATAACGCTTCAAATACTCCCAGCACAACTCTTGCTTCAAATACCTTCTGTTCCCGCATCGGCATCATCTCAACTTCCTCAAACATCCGTATTATCCCGTAAAACATCTGATTTATAATACTTTTCCTTCTTTTAAGGCTATGGTAGTCCGTAACCATCCAGTAGAATCCGGTACTGAATGTGTATATGCTCCTGTTCGGTCTTGATTCCTATACACCTGCCTTTAAACCATATGCAAATTCGCCGCGCTAAACCTGAAGCTAAAGCCTATACACTTGGAGATGAGCAAGGACTATCATTGTTTATAGAACCTAATGGAAGCAAGAGCTGGAGGTTCCGCTATCGTTTTGCCGGTAAACCCAAAATGATCCCGCTTGATGTTTATCCACCGATCACACTTGCCGATGCTCGTTCTCGTCGTGACGATGCCCGAAAACTGGTCGTGTAAGGAAAGAATCCGAATTAGGTTAGAAAATAGCAGAAGATTGCTTGCAAACGGAATCCGAAAGCGCGTTTGAAAAGATAGCCACAGAATGCCATCAAATGAAGTCTACCAAATGGTCAGAAGTTTATGCCCCAGACATCATGGAGGCGTTTCAGAACGACATTTTCCCTTATGTAGGGAAAAGACCCATCTGCGAAATAAAATCTCCAGAACTGCTTAATGTTCTGCGTAAAATTGAGAAGCGTGATGCGTTAGAGAAAATGCGCAAAGTACGGCAGCGTTGTTCAGAGGTTTTTCGTTACGCGATAGCTACAGGAAGGGCTAAATTTTATCCTGCGGTAGATTTCTCCAGTGCTCTTGAAGTACATCAATCCAATCATTTCCCTTTCCTAAAAGCTGATGAGATACCCAATTTTCTGCGTGCTTTAGACAGTTATACAGGGAGTAGGCTTGTTCAGATTGCTACGAAATTACTGATGATTACGGGTGTAGGAACCATTGAGTTACGTGCTGCATTATGGTCGGAATTTGATCTAGATAGCGCAATCTGGGAAATTCCCGCAGAAAGGATAAAATGCGTAGGCCACATCTTGTGCCATTATCATCTCAGGCGTTAGATTTACTCAATGAACTCAAGATCATGACAGGGAACTATCATTATGTTTTTACAAGACGTAACGATCCGAACAAACTTATGGGTGAAGCAAGCATCAACCAAACTATCAAACGTTTAGGATATGATGGAAAGCTAACAGGGCATGGATTAGACATATGATGTCCGCGTTGCTACATGAAAAAGGTTTTGATTCAATATGGATTGAAACCCAATTAGCGCACGTTGATAAGAACAGTATACGTGGAACATACAATCACGCTTTATATATTGAAAAGCGTGCAAACATGTTGCAATGGTATTCCGACTATTTATGGGATCTAGAATGAGCATAAACAATAAACACATCGATACTATCTTAAATGCTATTGATGAAGATTCACTTGCAATATTTGTTGGTGCTGGCGTTTCAAAATCGTCTGAAAATGAAACAATTAAATTACCTGGCTGGGGAGATCTAATTGAAGAATTAAAATTAGAGTTAAATATTGATTATGAAGTTGACTACCTAAAAGTTGCGCAGTTATATTTTTTAGAGTTTGGAGAACACCTGTATTATAAAAAAATAAAGTCATTTTTTCCTGTAGATATACCTCCTTCAAAAATACACAAGCTTATTTTTGAAGTTAATCCTCATGTTGTCATAACAACAAATTGGGATTGTATACTTGAAAGCGTTATTCGTGATAATGCTTATATTTATGGTTTAGTCGCAAGCGATAAAGATTTAATGAAATCTAGTTTAGATAAGAAACTAATTAAAATGCACGGAGATTTCTCAAATCATAATATTGTGTTCAAAGAAGATGACTATATAAAGTATGAGTTTAATTTCCCATTAATTTCAAATTATATTAAGAGCATATTATCAACACATACTGTTTTGTTCCTTGGGTACTCTTATAATGATTTTGATATCAAGCAAATTATCAAATGGACTCAGAACCATTCAAATATTAGGCCGCCAATGTTTTTGGTGGTTTTCAAAGCAGATCCTGCTCAATCTAAATATTTGCTAAGTCATGGAATTACAACCATAGTATTAGATGATAAATCTGCGGTAGATCACTTCAACAATCACTACACAAATCAGCTATATAATTTTTTGCTGTTAATTAAAAACAAAAATATCTCCAATGTTTCGCCTAATAATATTATTAAGCAAGTTCATAATAGACTATTACCCTTAAATACACTTCAAGGGATACTTGCAGAGCAGGTGGTTAAAAGTTTGACTAATTGTGGTTTGGTTTATATCAACACGGATGGTAAACCTCGCGCATTTTTGTTTTTTTATAATAACGAAGTAACTATTGACTTTAATGAAAGCTTGAGAAGTATTTACTCACAATTTGTGATGGTTGTAAAAAATAATGACGAAAAAGAAAATAAATTCATTACTAATAAGTTAGAGCCTATTTTTAATATATTAAAAAAGGCCGATATAAGTGGGATAATAATAGATGAAAAGAAAGAAAATGCTGTAGTATTTAGTGAAGACAATAATACTGAATTAAATAATATTCATTTTGATTTTAATTATGAGAAGGAATTTGATTATACTAGAAAAGGTAGGTCATCAATTAACTTAACTTATGACCGCATTGATCCGTATGTATTTTATCAGAATGGACACAATGAATTAGCATACATGGCATCAGAAGATCTTATATCTTATGATCTAAAACTTAAAAATTATGCATCACTTCTGCTTACCCTCTTCAACCAAAATGTTATCTTACATCAATTGAAGTATGGTTTTTCGACGAATGATAAATATAATGACATCGAGTTAAATAATATTCTTGAGATTTTTGAAGGATTCCCTAGGAAAATAAGGCGTTCAGTATCGATGGTTTTAGAGTTAGTTAATTTCAATTATCTATTTAATTTTAATTATACTATCGACTCACTTCTGGTAAAAGCCAATGATAGGAAAAATAGCAATAACTTGTTCTCTTGGGATTCAGAAGAATTTAAACCTGAATTTTTGCATATGAATTTAGTTAATTTTGTAATGAAGAATGGATTCTTGATTGATGTATATAAAGAGTTTCGATATGCCATTAATAAATTCATCCAGATAATTATCACTAAGCAAAAGAAAGAAGACAGTATAACTTTGAAAAAGGAAGAGTTATTTTCTTGCATAAAATATATTGAAATAAAAAAACTACGTGAGTACTTTAAAAACCCCAGAAGCAAAAGTTATTTATCATTAGATGTGTGTGATGATGATGCCCGATGGTTAGTAGATCGTGTTTTTATAAATTTAATTGAGTCGTATATTACTGACAATAAATTCTACAGTAAGAGTGATGATTATATAGTTAAACTGTTGTTTTTAATTTCAAATTCAAAAGAAATTGAAAACCATAAAAGTATTGTTTACGACATGGTTATGAAGTTGCTAAGCCATAGTGCTAACTCTATCCAGCTAATTGAGGCTATAGAAAATTTCATTACTTTAGGTTTTAATAGGCTCTTATTAGATTATAATAAGGATTTTGTAGAAAAAGTGGTTATCTTAATAGTTGCTAAGCTGGCTGAGGGGAGAACAAATAGCTCTGAAAGAATAGCGTTTATAACTAAAGGCGTACAAAATATCTTTTTGGTCGCTAAAGAATTAAAAATAACGTATAAAGATAAAGATATGGCAAAAGCATTAGTGATGAAATTATCAAGCATGAAAGATGATGATAAAGCTCGCTCTGTAGAAACCATTATATATGAGTTGCATATTATTGCTAACACTCCAGTAAAAAAAATAATTGTTGAATATGTTAGATCAATTCCATTATCAAAACTGAACCCTAATAAAAAATTACGGCTTGGGTTGTTTTTAATGGCGTCTGGGATCACACCGCCTGATTCATCACTTGCTAAAGAAGCTGAAAGTGCAATGGGTCAATTTAGTAAGTATAAATATGCAACAGAAGCTCTTGCATATGAGGATGTTTTGAGATTCTTGGTTGTGAAAAAAGGCATGGAAGATTATTTACCTGCTCTTAGTAAAATAGAGAATATTACTAAGAATTTTGAGATCTCATAACGAGCTTTAAAAAGAGAAAATTAAATTCTATCTTAGTGCTAGCGCGCAATGCTCTCCCCGCCACGCCTGTCCGCTTAAGGGGCGCTTTTAATGCAGGTGCAAAGGTGGACTCAGGCCGCGCCGCGACTGCCGCTGGCAGGGAGTGCAGAAGCGGGGAAAAGCATGCAAAACTATGTATCTTATGGATGCATGGCTTATTTCGTTAAAAATAGCGGGATTTACGTTTTTTTTGACAGGCTACTACACGGCCACTTCGGCGCGTCGACGGGTGTAAATCATGTTCTGTGAAGGGGTGAATTTTTCACGATTATCATCCCGCGAAGGAGCGTCAGGCCTGTATCCGATGGCCGTTAAAATCTCCTTGTCCTGTGCAGAATAATTAACTTCATTTCCTGCGGCCAGCCAGACGGAAAGGGCTTCAAGTATATAGGTCATCGAGCGGTCAAGCGCACGGTTTTTAATCATCGCGGGCTGGTTCTTAATCCCCATCAGTTCTGGTGCCAATGCGGCGGCCAGCTGTGCGCCGTTCTGCTGCATAAAATCATGCAGCCGGTTACGGATGCTGATGCGCTGCACTTCCTCATGCGAGAGAATGTAGCGGTGGCGGGGCAGGACTCAAGGCCATCACCGGCGGGGATGCGGACTACGTTGACCCGAAATACAAGGATGCGTTCTCCACCCATATTCCGGCTCTTATTCTGACCGTTAACAATAACCCAATTCGATTTACCGACCACAGCGGCGGTGTTTCCCCTCGCCGGGTGATTCTGCATTTCCCTGAACAGATTGCCCCGGAAAAACGCGACCCGCAGCTCAAGAACAAAATCGCCCGCGAGCTGGCCGTGATTGTGCGTCAGCTTATGCAAAAGTTCAGCAACCCAATGACCGTCCGCGCCCTGCTCCAGTCACAGCAGAATTCCGACGAGGCGCTCAGTATCAAACGCGACGCTGACCCGACCTTTTAATTTTTGTGGTTATCTTGAAGCACTGCCAGAGCCTGACGGTATGTATATAGGCAATGCCAACATCATACCGCGTCAGCCGCGTCTGTATCATGCCTATCTGGCGTATATGGAGGCCCACGGCTATAGGAATACCCTGAGCCTCACCATGTTCGGTAAGGGGTTGCCAGCCATGCTGAAAGTGCACGGGCTGAGTTATAAGAAACGCCGAAAAAATCAGGACATACAAACCAATCTCGCGCTACGAGAAGAAAGCAACGCCGACTGGTTGCCGAAATGTGATGATCCCATAGTGAAATAATCTACCCAAACGGGCAATCGCCGGTCTTTTTTTACGTGCAAAATAGTAAAAGTGAACAATAAAGTGTTCACTGTTCACCAGCCGTTCACCGTTCAAAAAACTGAATAATAAAGATAAAATTTCTTAGCGAACAGTATGAACAGTTTTTCAAAAAAGTTTTTCCCTGCTCTTCAATTCGTATAAAAAATGAACCCACCCGTCAATGTGTATAGTGGTGTGTATAGGATTGTTTTTCGATTTTATTTTTATCAAAAAGATCATGCTGTTGATATTATTTGTCGCTTCCTATTATCGAATTTACTCTGCCACTCGTGGGATGCTGAAGTTTGCGCGGCGGCTGACCGGCAGGACGAATCTGCCTTCGCCCTGCCGGTCAGGCTACTTTACCGGGGCCAGCGACGCGCCACTGGCAAAATAGGCCTTAATGCCTGCCAGAATGGCATCAGCTACCTGATGCTGAAAGCGGGTGGTCCGCAGCTTACGCTCCTCTTCCAGATTGCTGATAAATGCTGTCTCTACCAGGATTGAGGGAATATCGGGCGCTTTCAGTACCGCAAACCCCGCCTGATCCACCGTTTTTTTATGCAGATGATTCACCCTGCCCATTCGGGTCAGCACCTCTTTACCGAATTTCAGGCTGTCATTGATTGTCAGACTCTGCACCATATCAAACATGGTATGGTCGAGATAACGGTCCCCGCTCATGCTGACGCCGCCAATCAAATCTGATTCGTTCTGAGTCTGAGCCAGAAAACGGGCTGCCGTGCTGGTTGCACCTTTGGTGGAGAGCGCAAAAACTGAAGATCCCCGCGCTGCACGGCTGGTAAATGCATCTGCGTGGATAGAGACAAACAGGTCAGCACGCTGCTTACGCGCTTTGGCAACCCTGACTTTCAGCGGGATAAACACATCTTCATTGCGCGTCATATAGGCACGCATGTTGGGCTGCTTGTCGATTAATGACTTCAGCCGCCGCGCAATCTTCAGCACGATGTCCTTTTCACGCGTTTTATGCTTGCCTATGGCGCCGGAATCTTCGCCCCCGTGGCCGGGGTCCAGCATGATCACAATGGGCCGGTCGCGGCCCGCTTTACCCGGTAAAGGGGCGGCTGCCGGCTCTGTTTTTTCAAGATTGCCTTTGTTGTAGTCCTGTAGCAAGGCCAGCAGCGGATCGTCTGCGTGATCGTAGCTGCTTCCTTTAGCGGGATAGAGGTCAAGCACCAGGCGGTTTTTGATGCCTGCCACAGGATCCAGCGTGAATATGCGAGGGCTTACGTTCTGCTTAAGCTCCAGCACCAGCCGGACGGTATTAGCATTAAACTGCCCTACCCGTGCATTTTTGATATAGGGATCGTCACGGCGGACCAGGTTACCGATCCCTTTTAGCGCGTGGTTGAGCCGGATATTGGCAATATCGATCACCACCCGTTCAGGGTGGCTGAGCGCAAACTGCTTATATTTAAGCGGGCCGTTCGACTCCAGCGTCAGGCGGGAATAGGTGGAAGAGGGCCAGATGCGGATAGCCACCACATGACTACTGGCCGCCAGTCCCACTTTGCTGACGCTCAGCAGAAGCACGGCTCCTGCACTTTTTAACCACCTGCGTCGGCCAGGGGAGGGTAAATCGGACATGCGACTCCAGAAGAAGAACTGTTGTGTGTCTGAAAAAAAGCCAAATGACTATCAGGGGCAAAAACTTTATCGAATCCCTTTGGCAGTGTCACCCAGAAAAAACGATAAAATGCAGCGTATTAGCATGATGGCTGAAACGAAAAAAGGAAAAACTGCAGAAAATTGCCCCTTGCGCCAGGACGATAAAAGAATAAAAATACACTTTTAGCGAATAATAATTCATAGAGGGTTTGCCGTGAAGGAACGGAGTACCGAGCTGGTTCAGGGTTTTCGTCATACCGTCCCCTATATCAATGCCCACCGTGGTAAAACGTTTGTCATTATGCTGGGCGGTGAAGCCATCGAGCATGAGAACTTTTCTGGCATCGTCAACGACATTGGCCTGCTGCACAGTCTGGGGATCCGGCTGGTAGTGGTCTATGGTGCCCGCCCGCAAATCGACGCTAATCTGGCTGAACATCAGCTGGAACCTCTCTATCACAAACATACCCGCGTAACCGATGCGCATGCGCTAGAGCTGGTGAAGCAGGCTGCGGGGCGGCTTCAGCTGGATATCACTGCCCGCCTCTCCATGAGCCTGAATAACACACCGTTGCAGGGTGCACATATCAACGTCGTCAGCGGCAACTTTATTATTGCTCAGCCGCTTGGCGTGGATGATGGCGTCGATTACTGCCACAGCGGCCGTATCCGCCGTATAGATGAAGAGGCGATCCATCGCCAGCTCGACAGCGGTGCCATTGTATTGATGGGGCCTGTTGCCGTCTCGGTCACCGGTGAGAGCTTTAACCTCACCTCGGAAGAGGTCGCCACGCAGCTGGCTGTTAAATTAAAAGCTGAGAAGATGATTGGCTTCTGCTCAGAACAGGGGGTGACCAACAACGAAGGGGAGATCATCTCTGAACTGTTCCCGAAAGAAGCCCAGCAGCGCATTGAAGAGCTGGAGCAGCGGGACGATTACTTATCGGGCACCGTGCGCTTCCTGCGCGGCGCAGTGAAAGCCTGCCGCAGCGGGGTGCGCCGCAGCCACCTCATCAGCTACCAGGAAGATGGCGCCCTGTTACAGGAGCTATTTTCCCGTGACGGCATCGGTACGCAGATTGTGATGGAAAGTGCCGAGCAGATCCGTCGCGCGACCATTAATGATATAGGTGGCATCCTGGAACTGATTCGTCCGCTGGAGCAGCAGGGCATTCTGGTTCGCCGTTCGCGTGAGCAGCTGGAGATGGAGATCGATAAGTTCACTATCATTGAGCGCGATAACCTGACCATTGGTTGTGCGGCGCTCTACCCCTTCCCGGAAGAGGAGATAGGGGAAATGGCCTGCGTGGCCGTGCATCCGGATTACCGCAGCTCATCGCGGGGGGAAGCGCTGCTGGAGCGCGTGGCGCTACAGGCGCGTCAGATGGGGTTGAAAAAACTCTTTGTGCTGACCACCCGCAGTATTCACTGGTTCCAGGAGCGCGGCTTCACGCCGGTGGATATTGAAGTGCTGCCGGAGAGTAAAAAGCTGATGTATAACTATCAGCGCCGTTCAAAAGTGCTGATGGCCGACCTGCGCCATGCGCGCCTGCTGAGCTAAGTTCCGGTAACCGGGGCGGGAAACGCTCCGGTTATTTTGTCTCTGCTAACCGCTCAACCAATCCGCTTCGCCGTAAAGTCCTCATTTTCACTGCACTACTCAGCACGCTGAAGTTCGCATAGAGCGACAGCCGCGTTTTTGCGCGAGTGATGGCGGTATACACCAGTTCGCGGGTCAGCACCGGCGTAAACTGTGTGGGCAGCACCAGCAGGGTATGCTCGAATTCAGAACCCTGAGATTTATGCACGGTCATAGCGAAGGCGGTGTCATGGGGTGGAAGACGGCTGGGCTGAACCGCCTTGATACTGCCATCAGGCAGCGGAAAGAAGACTTTTAAGTTTCTCTCTTCATCCCACATTGCGATGCCGATATCGCCATTAAAAAGCCCCAAAGCGCTGTCATTGCGGGCAATCATGACCGGGCGGCCAGCATACCATTTACCCGCAGAGCCGGGCGTACGGCGGATCAACCCCGCTTTTTGCAGCGACATTTCAAGGCGCTCGTTCAGTCCCGCCACGCCAAATGGCCCTTCACGTAACGCGCACAAAAGCTGGAAACGACTGAAGGCTTCCAGGACATCCTGTGCCGCCCCCCCCTCTGCCTGCAACTTGAGATAGTCCCGATAGCCTTCCACACAGGCGGTTAACAGCTGCTGATATTCCTCGCTGCTGCTCAGTGGGAATTGAGCAATATCTTCGAACCCGCCTGAGAATACCTGCTCAACCTGGCGCGTGTCTCCGGCGTTAACCGCCAGTGCCAGCTGCCCGATGCCTGACTGCGCATCAAAACGGTAACTTTTGCGCAGCAGACAAATGCTGTCGCGCACCGCAGGCGCGTCCAGCGCATGCTGACCTTCAATATGACATCCGGTCAGGTTCGCCAGTTCATCTGCGCGGAGCGCACTGTATCCTGACTCGGCACAACGGCAGATATCTCCCAGTATCGCCCCCGCCTCTACGGAAGCGAGCTGATCGCGGTCACCCAGAAAAATGACTCTGGCCTGAGGGGGCAAGGCGGCAATAAGGTTCGCCATCATCGGCAGGTCAACCATGGAAGCCTCATCCACCACCAGCAGATC
The DNA here is from genome assembly GCF_039023495.1 of Erwinia magellanica. Classification (NCBI taxonomy): domain Bacteria; kingdom Pseudomonadati; phylum Pseudomonadota; class Gammaproteobacteria; order Enterobacterales; family Erwiniaceae; genus Erwinia; species Erwinia magellanica. The sequence continues at coordinate 312,058 of NZ_JBCHVC010000005.1, read as the reverse complement.
CAGATGCAGAGGATTGCCGCTGTGATAGCGCATGCGCTGGCTGCCTGGCACCGCCCCTAACAGCCGATGCAGCGTGGTGGCCTCCGCCGGAAAACGCCGTTTCTCTTCGTCACTGACATCCAGCTGCTGTATTGCTCTTCCCATCGACTCGGTGAGCCGGGCAGCCGCTTTGCCTGTGGGCGCGGCCAGCCGGATCCGTAACGAACCGTCAAGCGCCAGCAAAGTGGCCAGCAGTTTAGCAACGGTAGTGGTTTTGCCGGTGCCCGGCCCGCCGGAGATCACCGCTATTTGCCGGGTGATAGCCACGGCGGCGGCAATTTTCTGCCAGTCATCGGGCTGCTGACCAAAGAGTTTATCCAGCGCGGCCCTGACGCTTAGCGGCTCAAACGCCCTGACGGCGGTTTCACTGACGATAAACCTGGCGACCTGCCCTTCCGATTGCCACATCCGGTGCAGGTAGAGCCGCTGCTGATGTAAAACCAGCGGCGTTGCCGTGGTTCCATCGCCCACCGCATCGCAAGCGGGGAGCAGTTCCAGCCACTCTGGCTCTCCGGCGGCCAGCCAGAGCTGACGGGCAAGCTCTGGCTGCCGTCCGTCGAACAGCAACTGTTCCGTAAGCTGAGCCAGCGGCAGGCAGACATGCCCTTCCCCTGCTTCAGCACTGACACAGGCCGCAGCCAGCATCAGGCCTGGCTGGTCATCGGTTGCCACCATGCAGGCAAACTGAATATCCAGCGCGCGAAACAGCCGCAGATCTGCGGCCTGCTGCAATAATTCGGTTATCCCTGACATGCCTTCTCCTGCTCTTTTCCTGCGAACAGCGCGTCCAGTTCTGCAATAAACGCGGCGTCAGGACGGGTTCGGTAAATGCCATTTTCACTCGCCGTGCCGTCAACCCCACGCAGGAAGAGATAGAACACGCCGCCAAAATGGTGCTGATAGTTATAATCCGCCAGCCGGTGGCGGAGATAGCGATGCAGAGCCAGGCAGTAAAGCTGATACTGCAAGTCATAGCGATGCGACTGCATCGCCTGAGCCATCGCCTGCGGGGTGTAATCTTCAGCAGAGGTACCCAGCCAGTTAGATTTGTAATCCAGCAGGTAATATTTCCCCTGCCAGACAAAGACAAGGTCGATAAAGCCCTTCAGCATACCCTGAACCTGCTGAAAATTCAGCGGAGGGCACTCCGCCGAAAGGGGATCGTAACGGCGGATCAGCTTATCCAGCGCCTCAGCCGTCAGCATACGCTGGATAGGCAGGTAGAACTCTAACTCGACCTGTTTTTTGTCGGCTGGCAGCTGGCTGAGGCTGACGCCAGAGTCGTCCAGAGGCGTGTGCAGAATGCGCTCCAGCCACTGCTTCATCACCGGCAGCCAGGCCAGATCGTGGCCCTGCCCCAGCAGCTGTTCTGTTAACCACTCATTGTCGATCGGCTGCGTAAAGTCCAGATCTTCAAAGAGGCCATGCAGGAAAGTCCCTGGCGCGGCTCCACGAGGAAAAGTATGCGGCGTCAGTTCACTCATCTGCTGCGGCTGGCTTTCACCTGCCGCATCCACATCCAGCCGGGGAAGCAGATCCAGGGTGATGGCATGCCCATGCTGCTGAAGTCCCGAATAGCTGGTGACCCGCCATTCGTCGCGCAGCGTGCGGGTAATTTGCTGGCTGGTGAGCGTTTGCTCACTATCTCTTTCCGCCTGCCAGGGCGTGCTATCTGGCGCACCGGCAAGCACTACCTCGGTTGTCTCATTTTGTAAGGCCTGCAAATGGCTGAGCAGCTGGCTGGCATCCGCAGCTTCCCCTTTCTGCACCAGAAAGCCCAGCGCACTGTGGTGCAGGTCGGTTTCGCCCTCTTTCTTACGATTTCCTTTAACCAGGGGCGCAATACCCACGCTGCAATGCCAGACAGAGCGCGTCAGCGCCACATAGAGCAGGCGCAAATCTTCCGCCAGCCGCTCCTGCTCGGCCAGCGCCACGCTCTCTTCATCATCCCGCAGGTCAAGCAACGCCTGGAAATTCTGCCGGTCATGGTATATCCCCTGGCTTGCCTCGCGGTAGTTGGCGACAAAAGGAAGCCAGACCAGCGGATATTGCAGCCCCTTGGATTTATGGATAGTGACGATCTGCACAAGATGACGATCGCTCTCCAGCCGCAGCTGCTGGCTGGCGGACTGCCCGTTGGGCTGGGCGATCTCCTGAGCCAGCCAGCGAACCAGCGCATGTTCACTGTCTGACTGAGCAGAGGCTTCCTGTAACAGTTCTGCCAGATGCAGGAAATCCGTCAGCCGCCGTTCACCGCTCTCCGAGGCCAGCAGATTCTCTGCTATCTGCCGGTTGACCATCAGATCGCGCAGCATTGGCAGTACGCCGCGCTTCAGCCAGCGTTGACGGTAGCGGTCAAACTCATCCACCAGCGCATCCCAGGCGCGTTCATCCTGATTCAGGGAATCCAGCGTCAGCGCGTCCAGACCAAATATACTGGTTGCCAGCGCGCTGCGCAGCACCCGCTCCTGCTCTGGCGCCAGCACTGCCTGTAGCAGCCAGAGCATTTCACGGGCTTCCGGGGTGGTGAATACGCTGTCACGGTTAGAAAGGTACACGGAAGGGATGTTCAGGCCGTTCAGCGCTTCGCGCATTACCGAAGCTTCGTTCCGGCTGCGAACCAGGATGGTGATATCCGATGCCTGCACCGGACGGCGCTCCTCTGCTTTACCAATCAGCGCCTTGCCCTGCTGGCCGGCGGTCAGCCAGCGACAAATCTCGGCAGCGCACTGGCGTGCCATAAACTGCTGGTAATCACTCACTCCTACGCCATCCCCCGGTTGCAGCCAGAAACGCAGCGCGGGCTGCTCCTGACCTTCCAGCGTAAAACTCAGCGCAGCGTTTGCCCCTGCGGGCTGTACGGCAATAAAGGGAATATCTTCAAACAGAAAAGGATTTTCCAGCTGAGAAAACAGGCGATTAACGCTGTTAACCATAGCGGGAGAGGAGCGCCAGTTGGTTTCAAGCGTATAGTGGGCGCTAACTTCACTGCGCGCTTTCATATAGGTGAAAATGTCAGCGCCGCGAAACGCATAGATAGCCTGTTTCGGGTCACCTATCAGTAACAGCGCATGATCGGGCTGTTTGCCATAAATCGTGCGGAAAATACGATACTGCTGAGGGTCGGTATCCTGAAATTCATCGATCAGCGCCACCGGATAGCGCGTGCGGATCGCCTGAGCCAGCGCTTCGCCAGCGGGCTGTTGCAGCGCGTTATCCAGCCTGCTTAGCAGATCGTCAAACCCCAGCAGCGCACGCAGCTTCTTCTCTTTCTGCGTCACATAACGTACTTCGCTCAGCGCGCGGGCAATAACCAGTTCGCGCAGGGAGAGCGGTTCAGCCAGAAAGCGATCGATTTCATCAAACAGTGGATGAGACGGGGCTTCACCTTTTTTTGTTTTCTCCAGCAGTATGCGCTGTCCAAAACGCTCCAGCTCTTTCGGGAAGCTGTAATCCTGCGTCTCTTCAGCCGCCCACTGCGAGAGCTTTTCCAGCCAGTTAGGTAAGTGCTTACTGCTGTAGCTGCGCTTGTCCACACCGGACTTTGCTATCAGATCGTGCAGATCACCGGCAGCAACCCAGGCAGCTTTAAGCTGGGCGATTCTGGCGATGATTTTCTCATGCCGTTCAGTGAAGGTTTCTTCTAAATCAGGCGGATGCTTTAGCGAAAGCGCCTCACCGTTCAGCCAGGGCGACAGCGTGCTAAGAAGCTGTTCCGGCCCCTGCCACAGTTGCGCCATCACGCGAGTAATGGGAAGCGGCAAGGGGTAGCAGTGACGCCGCCAGAAATCAGCAATGGCCTGGCGGCGCAGCGGCAGTTCATCCTCAATCAGCTGATGTTCAAACAGCATGCCGGACTCAAAGGCATTAAGGTTCAGCATCCGCTGGCAAAAGCCGTGGATAGTAAAAATCCCGGCATCATCCATCTGCCGCTCCGCCGCCAGCAACAGGGCTGCCGCCTTATTCAGATTGGGGATCTGCTCCAGCAGCTGCGCCAGCATGCCGTCGGAGGTATCGCCCCTGATGCAGGCGATACGTAAGGCATGGATATTCTCCCGAATACGGCCCCGCAGCTCTGCTGTCGCCGCCTCGGTAAAGGTAACAACCAGAATTTCTTCTACGGGCAGGGGGCGCGAGTAGGCCGAGCCGCCCCCCAGCCCTAACAACAGACGCAGATAAAGCAGGCCAATAGTAAAGGTCTTCCCCGTCCCCGCCGAGGCCTCGATAAGCCTTTCGCCCTGTAAAGGCAGCGTCAGGGGATCAAGACGTTGGGCAAGCTGTGTCATGGTTTATCGCTGTTCACCGGAAAAGAGTGTTGCAGTCTGGACAATTCCTGCCAGTTGGTAAAGCCCTCTGGCTTCGCATAGTCCGCCTTATCGTGCTGACTGCCTGAAATTTGCGACAGTAACGTCAGCCCCTGCGGCTCAATCACCGCTTTATGGAAGAAGGTGGCCAGCTTTTCCGGCGTCAGCGCCTGGATCTGCGCAATGACTTTTTCACGAGTATCAAACTGATAGTTTTCGCGATTGAAATCTTTGCTGAAGCGGCCCGCTTCTTCATCCAGCGTCTGAGGACGCTGTTTGAGTTCGTTAATCATTGCCATCTGATACTGGGCAAAATCCTCTTTACTCATTTCGCGCAATCTTTTCTCGGCCGTAGGGTAGAACGCCTGGAAACGGGTCAGCAGGTAAGCAGGCTGCTTCACGTTGCTTTGCAGCAGGAAACCGATGCCCCACTGACGCCCTACCGGCATCTGGAAAGAGAATACGGCATAACCCAGTTGCTCTTCGGTTCGCAGCTGGTTATAGAACCACGGCTGAATGATTTGGCTGAGCAAGGCGCTGCTGGCAATACTTTCATGCTCGGGATAACCCAGCGGCACATAGAGCGCGGCCAGCGCTGAATCGGTGCTGCTTCCCGCCTGCTGAAGGTTCGCTGAGGTCTTCTTGTCGATAACCAGATACTGGCTGTGCCACCAGCTCTCGCCTTCACAACTGAGCTGGGCTTTGAGATCGCTGGCCAGAGATTTAGCACTCTCTTCCGTCATATTGCCCACCACCATCAGTTCCGGCGTGGACTTCTCCAGCAGCATTTTGCGGTAGGCGTTCAGCTCGTCCAGCGTAATTCCGGCAACCAGCGCTCTGCGCTCGCTGCGCTGGGTATAAGGCAGCTGCGAGAGCATCTGCGCTGGCTGAATTGCTAATTCAAATGCTTTACCCTTCTCGGCTGCCGCCAGCCGCTCAAGATACCAGGACTTTGCCTGATCCAGCTGCTGTTGATCCGGCTGGTAGGTGGCGTAGCTTTTCAGCAGCGCACCCATCAGCTCCGGCAGATGCTGGGTAAAGCCAGTGGCGTTGAAGGTCACGCCGTCATCCTCACCCGTAGAGAAGCCGATACCGGCAACAGAAGCCTGCGAATTAAGCTCATCCAGCGCCAGGCCAGCCAGGTAATCATTCAGCCCGTACATGACCTGATTTTTTGCGGTACTCATCGCCTCTTTATTCCGTAACGCCAGCGTGATGCTGGCCTTGGGTTCGTTGGCAAAGAACTGACTGGGCATATAGAACACCCGCAGGCCAGACTGATTAACCACTTCCTCAGGATGCGGGTATTTGCGTTCAGACTTGATTAAGGTGAAATCGCTCGGCAGGTAAGGGTTCAGCACCGGCAGGGACAAAGTGATTTTGTCGCTGGCTGCCTGCCACTTTGCAAAATGCTCAGGCGTAATGGTGTCTACCTGATAGGGCGCGTTCACAAAATAGGCGACTTTGTTATGGGGTTCATCGGGGCTGATATACCAGATCCGCGCATTTTGCGGTGTCATTCCCTCCAGACGGGCCTGAATGGCCTGGGGATCGTAACGATCGGCAATATAAGGCGCATCCAGGACATCGGCAACCGGCACCCGCAACATGGTATCTGCCAGCCATTCGATGTAGTCCATGTCACGGGTGATCGACGGATAGCGGAAATCGAGATCCAGCACCTTAGCCACTTCATCAAAGTAACTTTTATCAATGCCACCGCTACGCAGTTTGTTGAGATAGCTGAACACCGCGGCAATCACCTCGTCCCGGTTCGCCAGACCTTTGTCGGTCAGAGAGACTGAGACAGAGAAGACTCCACCGTTACGATCAACCACCGGGTCAGCGCCCGCATCCACTGAATCAGCCAGCCCCTGATTTTGCAGCCAGTCTGAAAGCGTATTTTTACTGCGGTTACCTATCAGGTAGCTAATTAACGTGTCAGTTTTGCTGCGGAATTTGTCGCTGTTATTGTCTATGCGAAATTCTATTTTCAGCTGTTTACGCGGCTGCGCCGGCACATAGTGAATAATGATGCCTTTCTGTTTGTCCGTGACCACCGGTACTGTTATATCCGGTACCCTGGCGTTGCGATTTTTCACACGACCAAAGGTTTTGACGGCAATAGTTTGCAGCTCTGCCATGGGTTTGTTGCTGTAGATCACCGCCTTCATCAGGTTGGCTGAATAGTAGCGCTGATAAAATGCCGTCAGGGCGTCATGCAGTTTACTGTCCGGCTTATCTTTCAGCGTATCCAGGTTGCCGCCCGAGAAGAGAGAGCTGGGGTGCTCCGGGTTAAGCGTCTCCGCGCCGACCTGAGCCATACGCAGGCCGTCGCGTGAGCGAGCCATAGTTAACTCGGCATTCACCGCGTGACGTTCACGATCTGCATTAACCGGGTCCAGCAGCGGTGCCGCAATAGCATCAGCCAGCCGGTCAACAGCAGGCTCCAGCGCGGCATTTTCCACTTCAAGATAAAAAGCGGTTCGGTAGGAGGCCGTGCTGGCGTTATGGCTGCCGCCATGTTTTTTCAGGTATTCCGCCAGATTATCGGGCTGAGGGTAGTGCTCAGACCCCATCAGCAGCATATGCTCAAGATAGTGAGCCAGCCCCTGCTGGTTACGCGGGTTTTCTAACGATCCCACCGGAAGGGTCAGTGCAGAGAGCGATTTCGTCGCCTGCGGATCGGAGACCAGCAGCACCGTCATGCCGTTATCCAGCTTGATCGCCTGGTAGTCGCGCGGATCTTTTTCGCTTTTACGGATCGCTTCAGAAACGGGTTGCCAGCCAGGTTGGGCCTGAGCCAGCGGGATCAGGGAAAACAGCAGAAAAAACGTGGTGAACCAGACTGCATAACGACGCATTCAAACTCCTCGACGATCTACTCTTCTGGCCGCTCCGTCCCTTTCAGCAGGGAGGGCAGCAGAAGTTTACCCTGGATATTTTCCCTTCCGGCTGTGAACGAAAGGGAAACAAGTAAGTAAAAAACAGCAAATGGTTATAAAGTAACACTACAGGATGTCCCGCCCTGTGTCATTCATCTGCATCAGCGGCAACAGCCAAATTTCCGCATTCCGGGCGATTTCCTGCATTATTTCCTCATCCAGGGTGCGGAAAAGGCGTGCCAGATAGGGATCGCTTCCTTCCCCTTCAATCTGCTGGTTCCCTTGCCAGGCCTGAAGCAACTTGCTCCTGGCTTTGGCCTGGCTGCTCTCATCCTGCAATATCACCCCGGACTTTTCATCCCAGGCCGCTTCCAGCCAGGCGCCGCCACTGCGCGGCAGCAGCAGCAAAGGCGAACACATTCCCTGCCGGTAGCCTTCGACATAGCGCTCCAGAAGCGAGGTAGCCTGTTCAACGCTTAGCGACGGGAATTGCCACTGGCTCTCTTTTTTGCCAAACATTCTGCTGCTGCCCTGCCCGCCCAGCATGCAGTAGACCAGATGCTCCAGCCACAATGACAGGCCATCGGTAAAATTCAGATGTCCGGGACGCCAGCGCAGTAAACCGTCATCCTGAACCTGTGGCAGCCAGCCGTGAAGCTGAACGCCCCCTACCTGAAGCGCGATTTCCCAGCTTGCTGATTCTTTTCGCTGCTCGCGTACCCGGCTGGCGAGATCCGCCATCTCTTCCAGCTGAGACTGCCAGAAGAGTTCTCCCCAGGCGCCATAAGGAAGCAGCCCTGCTGCCCGCTGCAAATCGTAAAGCGACTCGGTGGGCTGCTCATCAATCAGCGTATTCAGCAACAGCTTGTTGACCTGATAGCGGCTGAGGTTATCCATCAAAAAAGGCTCTGCATCCGGCAGGCTGGTCTCTTCAAGCACGAAACTGACGCCCAGCCGCTGGCTGAAAAAGGCCCGCACCGGATGCCGCCAGAAACGTACCAGCTGCTCAAAGTTAAGCTCCTCCACTGTCTGCGGCGGCAACGGCTGCATAAAGGCAGGATGCGGAACGCCGCTGGCCGTGGCGGCAGGCAGCCACTCAGCCGCAAAACTACGAAACTCAGCCACGGGAGAGAAGTTCTCCGCCGCAAAGGGCATTCTGCTGTGCAGATGATGGATATGCTCGACCACGCCCCTGGCGCTGCTGTCCACATCCAGCATTCGATCTTTCTCCAGGCAGAAACTTTGGCTGATATACTCCACCAGCTCACTGACCAGCACTGAAGGGAAGCGTTCTGAGTTGTCCTGAATCGTCCTGCCGATATAGCTGATATAGAGCATCTGCTGGGCGGAGTTAATAGCCTCAAGAAACAGATAGCGGTCATCATCACGGCGGCTACGGTCGCCCTTTTCAGGCTTCTGGCTCATCAGGTCAAAGCCAAGCGGCGGCAGCGTGCGGGGGTAAACCCCATCGTTCATGCCCAGCAGGCACACCACCTTGAAAGGAATGGATCGCATCGGCATCAGGGTACAGAAGTTAACAGGCCCCGCCAGAAAGCGCTGGCTGATACGCTCCTGATCGAGACGGCTTGCCAGTTCATCACGCAGCAGCGAGAGCGGGACAGGACGATCGTACCTGGCCTGGATACCGCAGTTAATAGCCTGCTGCCACTGATCTTCAATCAGCGCCAGAGCCGCTTCTGTATCGGCATCGCCGGCAAAGAAGTCGTTAAGCAGAGCACGACAGAGAGGTAACCACTCCTGAAGTGCCCTCTCCTCGTTTAATAAAGCCCGCCAGTGGCGAAGCCGCATCAGCAACTCGGCCAGGTTCCCCGCCAGCTCGGCTATCAGTCCGCTCGACTCATCATAGGGCAGAACGCCCTGCCAGTGGCCGCTTTCGCTGTGGATGGCGTAGCCCAGCAGCATACGGGTCAGACCAAAGTGCCAGGTATGCTGTCCGGTTGGCGTAAGCTCCAGATTACGGATGGTGTCATCATCCAGTCCCCAACGGATCCCTGATTCTTCCACCCAACTGCGCAGCCGCTTCAGCCCCTCTTCATTGATCGCAAAGCGGTTTGCCAGTGCAGGCACTTCCAGCAGGGCCAGCACCTCTTCAGAGGTAAACCGACTGTCCGGCAGAGCCAACAGGGAGATAAAAGCCTGCAACGCCGGGTGAGCCTGGCTGGCCCGGCGGTCTGAGATAGCAAAAGGCAGGTAACGGTCGGCGGGAGCATTGCCAAACACGGCCTGAATAAAAGGGGTGTAGGCATCAATATCGGCTACCATCACAATCACATCACGAGGGGAAAGTGAGGGATCGCTCGCCATCATTTGCAGCAAACGGTCCTGTAGAACCTCTACTTCCCGCTGTGGGCTGTGGCAGAGATGAATGCTGACCGATCTGTCGGCAGGATCCAGCAGTCGTTTGCGGCGGCTGGTTTGCCACTCTTCAAGCTGTAGTCCTATGACCGCATTATCTTCCAGCTCCAGCAGATCGTGTTGCAGGCTTTGCAGCAGCGTGGTGGGTTCGATATCAACAAACGCATCAATTTCCCGACACTCCATCTGTGCCAGTAAAAACAGGTTGTCTCTGCCCAACTTTCCCCAGGAGGCGAGCAGTGGATTGCTTAACTGCTGCTCACCGGCCTCATTGAAAAGCTCTGCTGCATCAGGCTGACGAAACAGCGCGCTTTCCCGCTGCTGTTCATAATGCTGACGGCGACGGCTTTGCAATTTTGCCAGAAAGGCATAATCCTGAATGTCCCCCCAGTAGTGGCGACAGGGGTTGGTAAACAGCAGATGAATATCGATATGCTTTCCAAGCGCCTGAAGCGCCTGTAAATAGACAGGCGGCAAGGCAGATATACCGCAGATAAATATCCTGTCGGGCAGATTTGGCGGCCGCACGCTGCTGTTTTCTAACGTGGAGATAAACCGTGAATAGAGATTGGCACGGTGCCATTCAGGCTGACCAAGTTTTCTGGTGTACTCAACCAGCGCCGCCCAGAGAGGAGCCTGCCACTGTTGCGCTTCGCCCAGCCCCTCAATAAGCTTGCCTTTCTCCCAACTGTTCAGCCAGGAGGAGCGATAAACCAGATACTGGTCAAAGAGGTCAGCAATGCGGGAGGCAAGCTGGAACAGCTTACGTTTGTCCCCGTCATCCGCCAGGTAGTGATCCAGCAGCGTAAACTCAGGGTGTGAGAGCATTTCTGGCAGCAGGGTCATCAGCTTCCAGCTCATACTCGCTTTATTGAACGCGCTCTCTTTGGGGATGTCAGGCAGCACCCGCACAAACATATCCCAGATAAAGCTCGCGGGCAGCGGGAAACTAATATTCGCCGCAATGCCAAACTGCTCCGCAAGGGACATTTGCAGCCACTGCGCCATGCCCGGACTTTGTACCAGCACCACTTCAGACTGGAACGGATCGCGCAGGGGCTGGTTCTCAATCTGCCAGGCCGCCAGCGTTTTCAGCAAATCCAGCTGATTTGAGTGGTAAACGGTAAACATGGTGGCTCCTGAGTTGCTGTATGGCTGAATGGCGCGATGCGCCGCTACTTTACCCCGTCCTGACGCCGTTGCAAAATCTCCGGGTCACTTGCCAGCCTCCGGGCAGCGTAACAACGTTAGCTTCGCCTCGCGCCCCAGAGGGCTGACGACTGATGAAGTCAGAAGCTGGCAGCCGGAAGAGGCTGGCTGCTGTGTCAGCGAGCTTTGCCAGCGCGGTGGCTGATAGCCTTCGAAACGCTGCCAGGCATAGCGCCAGGCCTCTTTCTGCTCTGCCTGAAGCTGAAACCCTTTTGCCAGCGCGGTCTGATAGTGCATCAATGCCACCAGGCTGCTGGCAAACAGGGCCAGCGCAACCAGCGTTTCCGGTAAGCTAAAACCTTGCTGTTGTCTCATCAGGATTACACCTCTCCTCTTCGGTCAGCGGGCAGTAGTCCAGCCAGCCATGCGGCACGGCGGCTATCCGGCCACTCTCCTGCTTCCACCTCACCCATTGATAAAGGGCAACCGAGGCAGTGCCGCTCTCCCCACGCAGCAGCGCAGAAGAGTTTTCCGTCTGATAAAGGCAACTTCGCCAGCCAGCGGCGCGCTCCTGTCGGCACTGCCAACCCGTGCGGCCGGACCAGGTTTGTTGGCTGCCCCAGGCAAGTGCAGAGAATGCCTGACTGGTCTGATACAGGTACTGCTGCTCATCACCGTTTCGACTTAAGATCTGATCCAACAGCCTGCGTGTGGCACCAAGTAGCGCTGCCGAAAGCGCCAGCAGAACGATCACCATAAACAGGGCACTGCCGGTCTGCTTCATAAATTCCGCGCCGTGATCCAGCGCTCAAGGGTGACCGACTGCCGGGGAAAGGCTCGGGCAAAAGCGGAGATAGCCAGCCGTATCTGTTTGTCATGCCGGATGATATGAAAATCAGACAGGATAATCGCTGCCGGATCGTTCAGCTTCTCCCAGCCGCTGCCTTCACAGTTATCAACACCGCGCTGCATCTCCAGGCTGTCCTGCCGGAAGCGATAACCGTAGAAGTCGCTCTCTTCGCTGCCGGTTCCCTCCCATCTCCCGTTGCTGTTTTCATCCCAGCGCACTAAAAAACAGCGCCCGTTTTCCGCAATGCGCAGAGCCGCACCGGCACACTCTCCTTTGCAATAGCCCGCTCTGACTACCGCTTTTTGCAGCCTGGCCATCATTAGCTGGATCTCCTCGTGCAGCTGAAAGCGCATCAGCGTATGCAGATTGTGGCGTTGCAGCGCCGGAAGCACTCTGGCGGCACCCACTAACAGCACGCTGCTGACGGCCAGCGCCACCAGCATCTCCATCAGACTGAATCCGGACGCTTTCATGGGCACTCCTCCTCACAAATTCTTACGCGCCCGCGGGATGAGACAATGATATGGCGTTCACCTGCCGCTCCGACAAGCACAATGCGGCCTGGTTTTGCCACGTTACGGCGACCATAAAAGCCGAGACCCTCCGTTAAAGAGTGCAGTGAAATCTCAGCCCAGGGCGCAGCCAGTATTTTACGTGAGGGTGTCGCACAGGGCAGAGGCGGACCGCTGCCGATGCACCAGGTTCTGTTTCCGCCCCGCCACAACAAAAGCTGGCTGTTGTGCTCATTCGCCTCTGCCCGTAACCGCAGAAGAAAATGCTGAACCTGTCGTGCGCTGTCGTTCAGCCGCTGAAGCTGCTGCCAGCGCAGCCAGCCGCCCGTTGCGCCCAGAGAGACTATGCTGGCAATCACCATCACAATTAACAGCTCGGTTAAGGTAAATCCCGACGTTTTCATAAGGGCCATTTTGCTTTTTTTGCCAGAGCCGTCCAGCGGCAAAACCTGCACCTGCGAGAGATAATCCAGTTAATCATTGCTGTTGCAGCTTAAGAGGAAATTATTGCGAAGGCGCTCGTAAAAAATCTGCCGGAGAGGGGATGAATGCGCTACAAAGCCGGTTAACGGGGATCATACCAGGCTGATTATTGCCGGGAAAGGTCTGGCGAGGGAAAAGATAGTTGATGAAATGAACGAGCGCTTACCCGCTAACATCAGCTTTAGTAACAGGAGCGGTTTTACCCGCTCCTGCTTATTATCAGACAGCGACCGGTGCCTTGATAGGCGGATGCGGGTCGTACCCTTCAATCTCAAAATCTTCAAAACGGTAATCAAACAGCGAGGCTGGCTTGCGTTTGATAATCAGCTTAGGCAGCGAACGCGGCTCGCGGGTCAACTGCAAATGAGTTTGATCCATATGGTTGCTGTAGAGGTGCGTATCGCCACCCGTCCAGACAAAATCGCCCACTTCCAGATCGCACTGCTGCGCCACCATATGCACCAGTAACGCATAGCTGGCGATGTTAAACGGCAGGCCCAGGAAGACGTCGCAGGAACGCTGATACAGCTGGCACGAGAGCCGGCCGTCTGCAACGTAGAACTGGAAGAACGCATGGCAAGGCGCCAGCGCCATCTCATCCAGCTCGCCCACGTTCCACGCGGAAACAATAATACGGCGCGAGTCGGGATCGCTTTTCAGCTGCTTCAGAACGTTGCTGAGCTGGTCAATCTGACGGCCATCGGCCGCTCCCCAGCTACGCCACTGTTTACCGTAAACCGGCCCGAGGTCGCCGTTCTCATCAGCCCACTCGTCCCAGATAGAGACGTTATTTTCCTGCAAATAGCCGGTATTGGTATCGCCATTCAGGAACCACAGCAGTTCATGGATAATAGAACGCAGATGGCACTTTTTAGTGGTGACCAGCGGAAAACCTTCCTGCAAATTGAAGCGCATCTGGTGACCAAAAATCGACAGCGTGCCGGTACCGGTACGGTCATTTTTCGGTGTGCCTTCTTCCAGCACTTTCTTCATTAACGCCAGATACTGTTTCATTTGCCCTCTCGTAATTGCTGCGTGCTTTGATGGCGATAAGCCCAGACCATCATGATTACCCCTGCCAGGATCATCGGCAGTGACAGGATTTGTCCCATGCTGATGGCGTTGTCGAACAGACCAAGCTGCGCATCAGGCTGACGGAAGAACTCCACAATAATGCGGAACGCGCCATACCCAATCAGGAACAGGCCCGAAACCGCACCCATCGGGCGATTCTTACGAATAAAGAGGTTAAGAATAATAAACAGCACTACGCCTTCCAGCAGCAGCTCGTATACCTGTGAAGGGTGACGCGGCAGAACGCCATAGGTCGCCAGCAGCGACTGCCATTCAGGATGAGTCGCCGCCAGAGCGACATCTTCGCTGCGTGAGCCGGGGAACAGCATCGCCCACGGCAGGTCAGGTGCCACGCGGCCCCACAGCTCACCGTTAATAAAGTTGCCTAAACGCCCCGCGCCCAGACCGAAGGGGATCAGTGGAGCGATAAAATCAGCCACCTGGAAGAAGTTACGTTTCGTGCGACGGGCAAACCACAGCATCACACAGATTACGCCAAGCAGGCCGCCGTGGAATGACATGCCGCCATCCCAGACTTTGAACAGATAGAGCGGATTATCCAGAAACAGCGGCAGATTGTAGAACAGCACATAGCCAATACGTCCGCCCAGAAACACGCCCAGGAAACCGGCATAGAGCAGATTCTCAACTTCTTCTTTTTTCCAGCCGCTGCCGGGTTTGTTGGCACGACGTACGGCCAGCCACATGGCAAAAATAAAGCCGACAAGGTACATCAGTCCGTACCAGTGCAGAGAGATTGGCCCGACGGAGAAAATCACCGGGTCAAATTGGGGGAAAGCCAGATAGCCGTTGTTCATCTTTCACCATTTTTAAAGTCTGTCCTGACCGGCAGGCGACGGAACCAGCGCGCGGGGCGCTGCATTAAGGCGCGCATCATAGCACAGCGGGAATTGTTGCGATCCGGCGGAACTGTAAACTTTGTTAAGAGTGCTAGCGGCCGCCCCGGATCAGGCCGCCAAGCCCCTGCCGCTCCATAAAGGCGGCGATCTGGCTACGCACTTCGCTGGCCAGCGTCGCCCGGAGGCTCTGCTCTGCAAGCAGCCTTGCTTCCTGATAATCGATATGTTGTAGAAGGTATTTCACCCTGGCAACATTACGACCATTCATACTGAGATGGTGATATCCCAGACCAACCAGCACGGCCACACAGATTGGATCGCCCGCCATTTCGCCACACAGACAAAGCTCAATACCCGCTTTTTCCGCTTCCAGCGCGATGGTTTTCAGACCTCTCAGCACGGCAGGATGCAGGCTGTCATACAGATTGGCAACGCGGGTATTATTGCGATCCACGGCAAGCAGATACTGTGTCAGATCGTTGGTGCCCACAGAGACAAAATCCACGCGCCCGGTGAGATGGCCGATCATAAAGATCATTGAGGGCACCTCGATCATCACGCCGATCCTGGGGCTGGGGATGGCGTAGCCCAGCATCTCTTCCACTTCACGAGCGGCACGATCGATCAGCCGTTTCGCTTCGTCAATTTCATCAATGCTGGTGATCATCGGCAGCAGGATACTGAGATTATCGCTGGCGACGTTGGCGCGCAGCATGGCCCGTACCTGGACCAGGAAAATTTCCGGCTGGTCGAGCGTCAGGCGAATGCCTCGCCAGCCCAGGCAGGGGTTCTCTTCAGAGATAGGCATATAGGGCAGCTGCTTATCCGCCCCCACGTCCAGGGTTCTCAGCGTAACGGGTTTCTCCAGAAACAGCTGAAGCATGCCCTGGTACTGCGCCACCTGCTCCTCTTCCGAGGGGAAGCCGTTTTGCAGCATAAAGGGAATTTCGGTGCGGTAGAGTCCGACGCCATCAACCCAGCTTCCCTGCGCTTTTTCATGTTCGGCGCTAAGCCCGGCGTTCAGCATCACCTTAACCAGTTCGCCGCTTTTAAGCCTGGCGGGCTGTTCAACCACATCTTCGGCCAGCTTGCTCAGCTCATTTTCTTCGCTGATCAGCCGCTGGTACTCCTGCACCAGCACCGGCTCGGGATCCACTAACAGCTCGCCGCGATAGCCATCTACTATCAGCAGCCTGCCGTGCAGCAGCTCGGGCTGAATATCTGCCCCCATTACCGTCGGGATGCCCATCGCGCGTACCATAATAGCCGCATGGGAGTTTGAGGCGCCATCTCTGACCACCACCCCGGATAACCGGCCGTGAGGCAGCTCCGCCAGCGTGGTAGCTGTCAGCTCGTCGGCCACCAGTACAAACCGTTCAGGCCAGGTATTGGTGCCCTGCACGGTATCGTCGAGGTGAAACAGCAGCCGCTGCCCCAGAACGCGTAAATCGCCGGAACGCTCCCGCAGATAGCTGTCTTGCAGGCTGGCAAACTGGGCCGCAAACTTCTCAATGACTTTCTTCACCGCCCACTCGGCAACCGATCCTGCATCAATCTCGGCATAGAGATCTTTTTTCAGCCGGTTGTCGCTGAGCAAGTGTGAATAGAGATCGAAGATTGCCGCGCTCTCTTTATGCATGCTGGCAGTAAAGCGTTTGCTGTAGCGCCGGAATTCGCTGGAGGCTTCATCCATCGCCAGCGAGAGGCGCTCACGCTCACGATGGGTATCAAGAGTGGAGGCCGCGAAAACAAGCTCAAGGGAAGGCTGCGTGGTATCCACCCACCCTTCTGCAACCGCCACGCCCGGCGATGCGGCCAGCGCACGGATCCGCGTCTGACGATATTGCCCAAACAGCGCATTCAGCTGGGATTGCGACAGGATGGTCGCCATCTGTGTCGCCAGGGTGACCAGGAATGACTCTTCACTCTCGTCGAACTGACGATGCTCCCGCTGCTGAACAACCAGTACCCCCAGCAGCTGACGACGGCTGATAATAGGCACGCCCAGGAACGAGCGGAAACGCTCTTCTTTTACGGAGGGAATATATTTGAAGCTGGGGTGACTCTGCGCATCAGCAAGGTTAATTGGCTCAGCCAGCCTGCCCACCAGCCCGACAATCCCTTCGTCAAAGGCGAGTGCCACAGTGCGACCACGTGGCTTTTTCAACCCACGTGTCGCCATCAGGTAATAGCAGCGGCGATCGTGATCGGCAAGGTAGACCGAACAGACTTCGGTTTCCATCGCCAGGCAGATCTCGTTGACCAGGATATCCAGCGCCTCCGTGAGCCGGGGCGCTCCTGCCACTTTTTCAACTATTTCGCGAAGCTGTGTGAGCATAATCCAGGTGGCTTAACCTCTCTTCCGTCGATAAGCAGGCATATTTCGCTGTGCGGTACTCTCCTGCAACGGCATCACCACGCTGGCAAACTCTTTCATCACCCGACGATAAACGTCGCGTTTGAACGAGACTACCTGACGAACCGGATACCAGAAGCTGACCCAGCGCCAGCCATCAAATTCCGGCGTGCTGCTGGTTTGCATGTTGATATCCGCGTCATTGCACAATAATTGCAGAAGAAACCATTTCTGTTTCTGGCCGATACAGACCGGCTTTGTATCCCAACGCACCAAACGTTTTGGCAACTTGTAGCGTAACCAGTTTCGGGTAGAGGCAAGGATGCGAACATCTTTGCGGTGCAAACCGACTTCTTCGAAAAGTTCCCGGTACATCGCCTGTTCTGCCGTCTCCCCAGCATTAATCCCTCCCTGGGGAAACTGCCAGGAGTGCTGACCAAAACGCCTGGCCCACACTACCTGTCCCTGCCTGTTACAAATTACGATACCAACATTCGGGCGGTAGCCATCATCATCGATCACTGGACTACCTCTAACTAAAACTCGGATGTTCTGATTGTTTCATACTCCTCACAGGTGGTAAACCACTGCTTTACGCCCTCAGCACGCGGTAAACGCGGGATAACTTGCCCTTCCGGGCCGAGTTATAAACAGAATAAGGTGTGAAAGCGCGATCTTATTCACGTTTTCTGTGGATAGCTTTGTGCAGAACTCTGTTAACCATTGGGGAAAACTTTTTCCTGCCCCTGCCGCTCAGGCGCGGGCCGTTTTAATAACTTACTCTAAGTATTAGGATTTATCCGGATATACAGGCTCCTGCTGGTCTGTTCATCCTGTTGTCACAGTGCTATGCCGCGCAACTGGCGAAAGATCGAGCACTGCACTTTTTATCCACAGGTTATGCCGCTGAGTTAAGCATAAATCGTGCAAAAAGTCGTAAATCCATGCCGTCAAGGCTGTAAATCGAAACAGTAGTGTTGTAAAAAGTGAGTTATCCCATTTTTCTGTGGATAACAGGGGGTGTGATCCTGTTCATTGTCGGTGACAACTTTGGCATAACCTTGCGGACGCGCGCTGTTTTCCCGCCACAGGAAAATAAAAAAGCATGATTTATCATGTTATTATTCCTGTTTTACACAATCATTTTTTGCGGCTGAGCCTCAGCGCAAAAGTGTGGTTATTTTTTAACCAACTACAGCGAGTTATTCATGGGCGGTGATCTTATCCCGGTGCCCTCTCCGGAAAACGAGGGGGTTCTGCTGGCACGTGCTCAGCACCTGGCGGGTTATACCCTGGGTGAGCTGGCAGAGCGCGGAGGGTTGGCGATCCCTCAGGATCTCAGAAGGGATAAAGGCTGGGTTGGCATGCTGCTGGAACGCTATCTGGGTGCCAGCGCAGGCAGTAAACCGGAACAGGATTTTGCGGAGATCGGCGTTGAGCTGAAAACCATTCCGGTTGATGCACTGGGTCGTCCGCTGGAGACGACTTTTGTTTGCGTCGCCCCGTTAACCGGCAATACGGGCGTCACCTGGCAGACAAGCCATGTTCGCCACAAGCTGCAAAGGGTTCTCTGGGTTCCCGTTGAAGGGGATCGCGCTATTCCGCTGGCTGAACGCCGCGTCGGTGCGCCGCTGTTATGGAGTGCCAGTGCAGAAGAAGAGGCGCTGTTGCAGCGAGACTGGGAAGAGTTAATGGATATGATTGTGTTGGGACAGGTAGAGCGCATCACCGCCCGGCACGGGGAAGTGCTGCAAATTCGCCCCAAAGCGGCTAACAGTAAGGCGCTGACGGAAGGAATTGGCGAAAACGGTCAGCCGATTATGACCCTTCCCCGCGGCTTCTATCTGAAGAAATCTTTTACTGGCCCGCTGCTGGCTCGCCATTTTTTATTGTAGGAGCTGAAGCCACGGATGGCGGGCAGCCCAGGGGTTGCGTATACTCCCCGTTTACTTTTCGTTTAGGATGCAATGTTAGTATGTTTGATTGGATTGCAGATCCCAATGCCTGGCTGGCCCTTGGTACGCTGACGATTCTTGAGATCGTTTTGGGTATTGATAATATTATTTTCCTCTCTCTGGTTGTCGCCAAACTTCCGAAACATCAGCAGAATGCCGCCCGCCGCATGGGTCTGGCTGGCGCGATGTTAATGCGTCTGGGCCTTCTGGCCTCTATCGCCTGGGTTATCCGCCTGACCACGCCGCTGTTCACGCTGATGGATCACAGCTTCTCCGCCCGCGATCTCATCCTGCTCTTTGGCGGCCTGTTCCTGCTGTGGAAATCGAGCGCGGAAATCCATGAGACGATCGAAGGTGGTGAAGAGGAGCATCAGACCAACGTCCATTCGTTTATTGGTGCCATCGTACAAATTATGCTGCTGGATATCATCTTCAGCCTGGACTCGGTCATTACCGCCGTGGGCCTTTCCGATCACCTGATTATTATGATGGCTGCCGTGGTAATAGCGGTTGGCGTTATGATGTTTGCCGCCAGATCGATTGGGGAATTTGTAGAGCGTCACCCTTCCGTTAAAATGCTGGCGCTGGCGTTCCTTATTCTGGTCGGCTTTACGCTGATTCTGGAAAGTTTCAATGTCCACGTGCCAAAAGGTTACATCTATTTCGCCATGTTCTTCTCAATGGCGGTTGAGTGCCTGAATCTGATGCGCAGTAAAAAGAAACTTGCCTGATCTGAGGCAGGCCGCTTACCCGGCCTGCCCCCTGCCTGTAATATCATTTTACGAATAAAGTCAATGGCACCACGTGCTTGCTCCACACTTTCGGAGTTCTTCTACTGATCCCCTGTACAAAATGCGTTATAAACAGACGCATCAGTTTCAGGTATTAAGGGAGAGAGATATGAAGTATGTGTTTGGCGCAGCGGCGCTGATGTTGGCCACACTGGTCAGCGGGTGCAGCAGTGATTACGTCATGGCCACCAGGGAAGGCAATATGATCATGACTCAGGGAAAACCTGAAATAGATAAAGAGACCGGCCTGGTGAAATATACTGACCGTTCAGGGCATGAGTTGCAGATTAATGGTGATGAAGTTTCCTCCATTGTTGAACGCTAAGAGACCTTACGCCACCCGTTTATTCTGCCAGGGTGGCTCTCTCCGCACTTCCCGATAAATCCCCTCTTCCCCCTGCCGCTTACCGCGGTTATAGTCAAATGCCGGATCTGAGTGCGCACCGCGAGGCTATGCACCTCATGCAGGGCATGCTTCAGATTCCAGACCTTTTAATAATGAAAAAAGGAAGCCGGCAAATGCACTATCACCGTATCCCCCACAGCACCCTGGAAGTCAGTAGCCTGGGTTTGGGAACCATGACGTTTGGTGAGCAGAACAGCGAAGCCGACGCCCACGCCCAGTTAGATCTGGCGCTCCGTTCCGGTATTAACCTTATTGATACCGCTGAAATGTACCCGGTGCCTCCGCGTCCGGAAACCCAGGGTTTAACCGAAAAGTATATTGGCAGCTGGCTGAAGGCTCGCGGCAACCGTGAAAAAGTGATCCTGGCTTCTAAAATTGCCGGGCCGGTTCGCGGCGCTGATGCCTCTATCCGCCCCAATCAGGCGCTTGACCGCAAGAATATCCGCGAGGCGCTGGATGCCAGCCTTAAGCGACTTAATACGGATTATCTGGATCTCTACCAGCTGCACTGGCCTCAGCGTCAGACCAACTATTTCGGCAAGTTATCCTATGAGTACAGCGAGGGCAGTGCCACGGTAACGCTGCTGGAGACGCTGGAAGCCCTTAACGAACAGGTCCGGGCCGGGAAAATTCGCTATATCGGCGTCTCAAATGAAACCCCCTATGGCGTGATGCGTTATCTGCAACTGGCGGAAAAGCACGAACTGCCGCGCATCGTCAGCATTCAAAACCCCTACAGCCTGCTGAACCGCAGTTTTGAAGTGGCTCTGGCGGAGATCAGTCATCTGGAAGGGGTGGAGCTGCTTGCCTATTCAAGCCTGGCCTTTGGCACGTTGAGCGGGAAATACCTGAACGGGGCAAAGCCGGAAGGCGCACGCAACACGCTCTTCAGCCGTTTTACCCGCTACAGCGGCGAGCAGGCGCAGCTGGCTGTCGCTGAATATGTGGCGCTGGCTGACAGGCACGGGCTGGACCCGTCACAAATGGCGCTGGCATTTGTTCGTCAGCAGCCGTTTGTCGCCAGCACCCTGCTGGGCGCAACCACGCTGGAGCAGCTGCAAATTAATATCGACAGCTATAACCTGACGCTGGATGAAGAGGTAATGCAGGGACTGGAGGCGATCCATCGCCGTTATACCTTCCCTTCGCCTTAAGGGATAGCCGCACAACTTTCCCGAAGAGAAAAGCGCAGGGAGGCGCTTCTCACTCCACAGCGGGCCTTTTATCACAAAAGGCCCGGTTTTATTCAGCCCCTTCCGCGCTTTTGCGCCAGTTGCCAGCCCCAGAGAACCGCAATCGCCAGCGCAAACAGCGCACCGAACCCTACGCCGGTCGCCACGGGCGGCGCCCCAGCTTTCACAGCCAGCGAATAAAGCCCCAGCATGATCAGCATTGCGCTGTTCTCACCAAGATTCTGCACCGCAATGGCATTTCCCGCGCCCACGCTCTCTTTACCGCGTAATTGCAGCAGGGCATTAAGCGGAACCACGAAGAAGCCCCCCAACACGCCAATCGCCACCAACAGGGCATAAGCGCCAGCCATAGAGTGTTGCAGCGAAAAGAACACTACCGCGATACCAATCAGTACCCCCGCAGGCATACAGCGGCCCACGGTTTTCAGCGTCACCAGTTTGGCCGCAGCCCCGGCACCAATCACGATGCCGATCGCCACCATCGCGTTAAGCAGCGTTGGTGTTTTATTATCGGTAATGCCTAACGCCACCGGCACCCAGAGTACCAGCAGGAACCGCAACGTCACCCCGGCGCCCCAAAAGAGACTGGTGCCGACCAGCGAGAAGCGGGTTTCGCCATCCCGCCACAGCGCGCGGCAGGCCCGGAAGAAGCTGGCGGCCATCTTGCCGGGATGCCACGGCTGCCCCGGTCTGGCGGCCGCCAGTTTCGGGATCAGCATATTGGCTGCTACCGCCAGTCCGTAAGCCACCACGCAGGCAACCAACGCCGCCAGCAGATTGAGATCGGCCAGGAAGCCTCCCGCTACAGAACCCAGCAGAATAGCGGCGATGGTGGAGGCTTCCATCAGGCCGTTGGCTTTCACCAGCGTCTCTCCGCCGGTTATCTCCCCCAGGATGCCATATTTAGCCGGTGAATAGGCTGCCGCGCCCACCCCGACCAGGCTGTAGCCGATGAACGGATTGAAGCCGAAACAGATAGTCAGCGCGCCCAGCAGCTTCAGGCCGTTGGCAAACATCATTACCCGGCCCTTGGCGAAACTGTCTGCCATCTGCCCCACAAACGGCGCGAGGATAATATAGGTGGCGACAAACACCATTTGCAGCACCGGCTGGCTCCAGTCCGGATAAACCTGCTGCTTTAACACGGCCAGAGTAGCGAACAGCAACGCATTATCACCAAAAGCAGAAAGGAACTGCGCGGCAATAACGGCCAGCATTCCCCTGGATAGCAGCTTTTGCGAACTCCCGGCATTACTCATTATTGCTCTCCGGGTTTTCAGCCATGCTGCGCAGGGTGACAAAATCGGGCTTGCCGCTGCCCAGGAGCGGCAGCTGTTTCAGCACGCGAATATCTCTTGGCACGGCCAGCTCCGGGCTGCCCAGTTCGCGCGCGGTGCGCTGTAACTTGTCGCGGGTAAGCTCGCTGTCGGTGGTGAACAGCACCAGCGCTTCGCCCCGGTTGCCGTCTGGTTTTATTGAGGCCGCGTGCTGCTTCTCTGTGGAGGCTTTGAGGGCAATCTGCTCAACCGTTTCCAGCGACACCATTTCACCCGCAATTTTTGCAAAACGCTTCATGCGTCCCTGAATCTGGCAGAAGCCGTGATCGTCAAAGCTCACGATGTCGCCGGTATCGTACCAGCCCGCGTCCATCTGCCCTTCCCCGTTATCCGCCTCTGGCGCTTCAAGCACGCCCGGTTTCTCAACGCGCAGGTAGCCTTTCATAATGTTAGGCCCCCGCAGTTGCAGCAAACCGCCCTGCTCAATTCCCGGAACGGCGATCAGGCGTGAATCCATGCCGGGCAGAATGCGGCCCACGGTGTGATTTTTCGCCGCCATCGGCACGTTAATGGCAACAACCGGCGCGCATTCCGTCACGCCATAGCCTTCCAGAATACGGATGCCGAATTTCTCCATCCAGGTTTGCCGCGTCGTTTCCTGGAGCTTCTCGGCTCCCGCCACCACGTAGCGCAGCCGCGCGAAATCATAGGGATTACCGAAACGGGCATAGTTGCCCAGGAAGGTTGAGGTACCGAACAGCACGGTGCAGTTACGGTCATAGACCAGCTCAGGAATGATACGGTAGTGCAGCGGGCTGGGATAGAGGAATACCTGTGCGCCCGTCATCAGCGGCGTAAAGAGGCCAACCGTCAGGCCGAAAGCGTGAAACAGCGGCAGCGCAGACATAAAGCGATCTCGCGGGGTGAAATCCGCCACGGTTCTGATCTGCTCAACGTTTGCCAGCAGGCTTTTATGCGAATGCACCACCCCTTTGGGGTGCCCTTCTGAGCCGGAAGTAAACAGCACCATCGCGGCGTCCTCAGGCTGCTGATCGATTTCAGCCAGACGTGGCAGCAGCAGATGCCCCAGGATCCAGAGTTTGTCCTGCATGGTGACGGTATCTTTAAGATCTTCAAGAAAGACCCAGTTTACCTGGGTTATCTCTTCCGGCAGATGCCAGAGCTTGCCCTTATCGAGAAACTGACGCGAGGTAAAAACGGTTTTAACTTCAGCTGCTGTTAGCGCGCTGCTGACGCCTTTTACTCCCGAGGTATAGTTAAGCATGGCGGGAACGCGCCCACGCATGGAGGCCCCCAGGATTGCCGCTGCCGTCACCGTGGCATTGGGCAGCAGCAGGCCGATATATTCCCCCGGCGCGGTATAACGTTCCAGAATCCGCCCCACGCCCAGTGATTTCTTTAACAGGCTGGTGTAACTGTCTGGCGTGAAATTCACATCTTCAATGCAGGGTTTGAAAAAGCCATACCGCGTGCGGGCCGACAGAAATGCCTGCCAGAGCGTCTCCCGCGGGCGCACCGCCATACGGGCTTCCATCATAATATGATGCAGATGCTCACCGGCCAGCTTGCGCCGTTCACGCGCGCTGGGCGCTTCCGGCATCGGGATAAGGGTTGCAGGCAGCACGGTCAGGGAGATGGTGGGGAAAAGCCGACGTTTAAAGACGCCTGCCAGACGACCAAAAGGGGTAAACTCAGCCCCCTCAATGCGCAGCGGCACCACTGTCGCCTGTGATTTGGCCGCGACAAACCCGGCCCCCTCATAGATTTTCATCAGCGAACCGGTCACCGTGATGCGTCCTTCCGGGAAGATCACTACCGGACGCCCCTGCCCGATAACCCTCACCAGGTGCTTCACTGACATCGGCTTGGTGGGATCTAACGGCACAAAATCGATGACCTTGCGCGCCCAGCGCATATACCACCGCTCACTGATTGAAGAGTAGACGGCAAAAACGGGCTTAACGGGCAAAAAGATCGCCAGCAGCACCCCATCCAGAAACGACATATGGTTGGGGACAATCAGCACTTTTTCTTTATACAAACCAGAAAGCTCGCCGTTCAGGCGGGTACGAAAGCAGAGACGGAATATCAGCCGAAGCAGGGAAAAGAGCATGCCAACTCCTTAGCATAAAAAAGTTGGCTACAACGATGCAGGATCTGGTGAAACAACTCAATGGCAACGGCGCCAAATTGCAGTGTTTATCTGAACAAATCTGCCCTTTCTCTGCGTTTCATTACCCTTTTGCGGGCGGGATCGAAAACATAATGTCTGGCGTGGCGCTCGTCGCCCCGGTTAAAGCGCGACGAGTCTTTTCGCGTGTTACGCTCAGAGAGAGGTTATCCGCTGTGCGTGGAGTAAAGCGCATCAGGCGCCACATTCATATGCTTCAGCACCGGGCCAATAATATTGCCAAACACCGGCGCGGCTACCGAGCCACCAAAGTGGTCGCCCGCCGTCGGGTGGTTAATCATGATCACCAGCGCCACCTGTGGATTGCTGGCGGGTGCCACACCGGCGGTATAGTTGATATAACCCCCGTCATATTTACCGCTGTCGCCCATCTTCTCTGCCGTACCCGTTTTGATCGCCAGCCGGTATCCCGGCACGGCGGCACGCACCCCGCTCCCGCCGGGCAGCGCATCGCTCTCCATCATATGCACCACGGAGCGGACAATCTCTTCATCGGCCACGCGTTTGCCTATCACTGGCGGCGTCACCTTAGTGATCGACAGCGGACGATAAATACCAAACGAACCCAGAGTGGCGTACTCACGGGCGATTTGCAGCGGCGTGACGCGCAGGCCGTAACCAAAGGAGAAGGTGGCGCGTTCGATATCGGCCCAGCGTGTGCGATGCAGTGGGAAGTACCCTACGCTCTCGCCGGTAAGCCCCAGGCCGGTGGGTTTGCCCAGCCCGAAGGCGCTAAAGGTGTTCACCAGCACTTCAGCAGGCATTGCCAGCGCGATATGGGAAACGCCGATGTCGCTCGATTTCTGCAAAATACCGGTCATGGTCAGGCGCGGCCAGTGGCCCACGTCACGGATAAGATGGCCGTTGACGCGATAAGGGGTGGTATCAAGCACCGAATCCGGCCGTACCAGCTTACGCGCCAGCCCTTCCATCACCACCAGCGGCTTCACGGTAGATCCCGGCTCGTAGCTGTCGTTGATCGCCGTATTACGCATCTGGCTGGGCGAGACGTTGACGAAATTATTTGGGTTGAAGGAGGGATAAGAGGCCATCCCCAGGATCTCACCCGTGTCGATTTTAATCAGCACGGCTGCGCCAGAATCCGCTTTGTTTAATAAAACCCCTTCGCGCAGCTTCGAGTACATCGTGTACTGATCGAATTTATCGATACTGAGCTGGACGGTTGGCGGCTGGCGTGGCGGTTCATAATTGATCATCGCCACAATGTTGCCGTGAGCATCCTGCCGGTATTTCTCTACGCCTGGGGTGCCCTGTAGCACTTTATCAAAGCCTTTTTCCAGCCCGGTTAATCCGTTGTTATCCGCACCAACAATGCCCAGCAGCGGGCCGGTAGCATCGCTCATCGGATAGAAGCGGCTGTCATCATAGACGGTAGAGATGCCGGTGAGATGCAGTTTGGCAATGTCTTTGGCGATCCCCAGTTCGATTTTGCGCCCCAGATAGAGGAAGCGGCGATGGGGGTTGGCATTAATCTGTTGCGCAATCTGCTCCGGGCGCTGGTCAAGCGCATTGGCCAGATATTCCCACTTTGCGCTGGTGAAATCGGGGTGGGCTTCCAGCACGCGTTGCGGATCGGCAATGATGTCCCGCGAAGGCACGCTCAGCGCCAGCGCTTCACCATTTCTGTCGAGCAGCGTTCCGCGGTTAGTGGGAAGCGTAACAGTGCGCAGCGAGCGCTCATCCGCCTCCTTCTCCAGCATAGGGTGGTTTATCAGTTGCAGATCCCCTACCCGCGCCAGCAGCACCACCAGACAGCCGACTACGCCGAGACAGATAAGCCGGAAACGAAAAGGATGAAAAGGTGATTTAGCCTGATCTTTTGCGAGCAGTTTCTTTAAGCGGGACATGGATCTTCTACTGGAGTAAGCGAGATAACTGGCTGTGAGTTATACAAAAAATGCGGGAGAGATAACAGGGAAACTGTGTTTCAGATCGTGATTGCCGTGAGGTTCACAGGCCAGGAGAAGTGACCTGTTTCCTGCTAATTCATCAAGTTATTTCTGGCCCGCCCTTTTTCAGGCAAAAAAAACCTGCGCATCTGCGCAGGTCGGTGAAACAAAGCATAAATACTTTTTGATGTTCACCCATCAATACCTCTGGGACTTAGACTTTAGCAATCTGCCGCCAATTCCCGCCAGCCACTATTCGCAACAGTTACCCGCAAAATGTAACCAGCTATGTGATTCTTATGCACTTTTGCAATCTTTCGCCTTTTTGATCTCCACCAGACAGCTCATTGCGTTCGGCCCCTGCGTCAGAGAAGAGGTGCCAATATCCAGCGTAAGCACATTAGGATTCCCGGCACGATCGTAGGGTTGCCACGCCTTGCCGAAGCCAGGATCAAACCAGGCGCCGGTGGAAATCAGCACCACGCCAGGGGTAACCCCCTCAGTGAGACGGACGCCAGCCAGCATCCGGCCACGATCGTTACTGACCTCAATCACATCGCCATCTGCGACGCCTCGTGGGGCGGCATCGTCGTGATGCATCCACAGCGTTTCGTGTCCGGCAGTTTTGTTAGCCTGCACGGAAGGCGTGGCGTCCATCTGGCTGTGCAGCCTGTCGGCTGGCTGAATAGAGATCATATGCAGCGGGAAGCGCTGGCTCACCTCTGCGCCCAGCCACTCTTTTGGCGGTTGCCATTCAGGATGAGGCGCAAAGTCTGGCAGCTGATAGCCCGCGATGGTTTCACTGTACAGCTCGATTTTTCCGCTGGCGGTTTTGATCGGATTTGCGACGGGGTCCGCCCGGAAATCTTCCATAAAGATAAAGGGCTTATCACCTTCAGGCACCTCAACATGCCCCTCTTCCCAGAACTGCCGGAACGCTGGCCAGTGGAGGCCCTTGCGCTGATGGGCGACGGCGCACTGCTGATAAAGATGCTCAATCCACTGCGCTTCGTTGCGGTTTTCCGTAAAGGTGTCACGGTAGCCAAGCCGTTCGGCCAGGTCTGCAAAGATATCGAAGTCGTTACGGGCCTGATGCTGGGGCCGGATCGCCTGGTGCATCGCCAGCACGAAGCGGTCGCGCGAGGAGCCGCCAATATCATTACGCTCAAGCGAGGTGGTGACCGGCAAAACGATGTCCGCCATCTGTGCAGCCGGCGTCCAGACAATATCCTGAACGATAACCGTATCAGGACGCTGCCAGCCCTCAACCAGCCGGTTTAGCTGCTGATGGTGGTGGAAGGGATTACCGCCAGCCCAGTGGATAAGATGAATATCGGGATAGGTGTGCGTCTGCCCCTGGAAAGTATAAGGCTCGCCCGGATGGAGCAGCATATCGCTGATGCGGGCGACCGGAATGGCCCGATCCGCAATCGGGTTCACGCCGGTAGACATCAGCGGCGCAGGCCCTTCCACACGCGGGTTGCCCACGCTGTTCATCGAGCCGTGACCAAAGGAGAAGCCCGCGCCCGGCAGGCCTGGCTGCCCGAGCATTGAAGAGAGCGCAATCATCATCCAGTAAGGCTGTTCGCCACGGTGAGCACGCTGAACCGAGTAGGAGCAGGTAATAAAGCTGCGTTTGCCGATCAGCTGTTTTGCCAGCTGTTCAATGCGCAAGGCAGGAATGCCGGTGATCTCGCTGGCCCACTGCGTTGTTTTCGCTATGCCGTCACTTTCACCCAGCAGATAGCTGCGCAACTGGGGATAGCCCACGCAGTGAGAGTGCAGGAACGCGCTATCTACGGCGTTCAGCCGCTCTATTTCAAAGCCCAGCGCCAGCATCAGTGCCACATCGGTATTCGGACGGATCGGGATCCACTCCGCATTAACAAATTCCGGGCAGTCATCACGCATCGGGCTGATATTGATCACCGGCGTGCCTTTCGCGGCCAGCGCAAGCAGTGCGGGCTTCAGGCTGTGCTGCCCCGCTCCGCCGGAAGCAACCTGGCTATTTTTCAGCGCCAGTCCGCCAAAGGCGATAAAGATTTCGCAGTGCTCTACCACTCCTGGCCAGTCGGTTACTCTGCCCGTCAACGGCATATAGGTGCCAATGACATAAGGCAGGAAGAACTGCGCTGCGCCCCAGCTGTAGTTGCCCAGCTGGTCAACACCGCCACCGCCGTTAAAGTAGAAACGGCGGATTAGCGTTCGGGCATGGTTAACCCGCCCTGCTGAAGACCAGCCATACGAGCCGTTGAAAATAGCGGAAGGGCCATAGCGGTCACGCACCCGACGGTTCTCTTCGGCCACCAGATCCAGCGCCGTCTCCCAGTCAACCGCCACAAAGTCTTCACGCCCGCGCAGGGTACGATCGCTCTTCTCGCGTGATTTGAGCCAGGAGCGACGCACCATTGGCTGGCGGATACGCTTGTCTGAATAGACCAGCTCCGGGATGGTGTTGAGCATCGGCGACGGATCCTGATCGGCGAAAAAGGGTTCACAGCGGAGCAGTTTTCCCTCTTCAACTACGGCGGTGAAGGCGCCCCAATGGGCAAGATGCGGCACTCTTTTAACGGTCATATGGCGGTCCGGCAGGCGAAAATATTTTCTGGAAAGCCAGAATAGCCTTTTTTGGCAAAGCTGAATATATCCCGCCCCTTACAAAGCCAGAATGGACTGAATTCTCCAGCTTTGCGACACCGCTGGCATTCTGTGTGCTTGAAGTAACAGGGAATTTCCGCAACACTGAACAGCTATGTAAACGCTTACCCTGGAAGGCAGTAACGATGGCCACTATTAAGGATGTTGCCAGGCTCGCGGGCGTTTCCGTGGCAACGGTATCCCGCGTTATTAACAACTCGCCCAAAGCGAGCGAGAACTCACGACTGGCCGTTAACAGCGCTATGGAACAGCTGCAATACCATCCTAATGCCAATGCCCGCGCCCTTGCGCAACAATCGACCGAAACGATGGGGCTGGTAGTGGGCGACGTTTCCGACCCTTTTTTTGGCGCTCTGGTAAAAGCTGTTGAACAAGTGGCTTATGAGACGGGAAACTTTTTACTGATTGGTAACGGTTACCATAACGAGCAAAAAGAGCGTCAGGCCATTGAGCAACTGATCCGCCATCGCTGCGGCGCGCTGGTGGTTCATGCCAAAAAGATCCCCGATGCGGAACTGATCTCGCTGATGAAACAGATCCCCGGCATGGTGCTGATTAACCGCGCCCTGCCCGGCTTTGAAAAACGCTGTATTGCGCTGGATGACCGCTACGGTTCGTGGCTGGCTACCCGCCATTTGATCCAGCAAGGGCATCAGAACATTGCCTTTATCTGCTCCACTCACCCTATCTCCGATACGGAAGATCGGTTGCAGGGCTATTATGACGCGCTGAAAGAGCACAATCTGCCCTGTAATGACCGGCTGGTCGCGCTGGGCGAGCCGGATGAAGTGGGCGGAGAGCAGGCGATGACTGAACTGCTGGGGCGCGGTAAGCAGTTTACCGCCGTCGCCTGCTATAACGACTCTATGGCCGCCGGTGCGCTGGCGGTATTAAGCGATAATGGCGTGGTCGTGCCGGAAGAGATGTCGCTGATTGGCTTCGATGACGTGCTGGTTTCGCGCTATGTACGCCCGCGTCTTACCACGGTTCGCTACCCGATTGTGACCATGGCGCAGCAGGCTGCCGCCCTGGCGCTGGCGCTGGCGAACGAGCAGCCGCTGCCAGAGATCACTAATATGTTCAGCCCGACGCTGGTTCGTCGCCATTCGGTGGGTTCGCCCGGCAATTAGGCATCTTTCATTGCCAGCAGAGGCCGCTATTTTTTCGGGAAATCGCCATGCGGTCAGGCGTTCTCTCCCGGAACGGGTGGGCAGTCGCTCGTTCAAGGAGAGGGTCGGGCAGTCAGGCACACAGATGCCGGTGATAGAGCCGCACTGATTTATCCGGGTAATCCAGCGCATCGCCGATATAGCGCCAGCCAAAGCGCTCGTAATACTCCGCACATTCTGAATAGAGATAGAGATCGGGATAGCCGCGCCGTTGGCATTCGGCTATCACTGTTTGTTGCAGCTTCCCGCTCAGGCCGCGCCCCCGATAGCTTTCATCCACATATAGTGCAGCCAGCCAGGGAAACAAATCCTGACGGCTGATCAAATCGCAGCGCCAGAGTCCCACCGTCCCCGCCACCCGGTCGCCCTCAAGCGCAACCCAGGTAAGAGGAAACTCAGCTTCACTCAGACTGGCGCGCAGTATGGTGGCAAAAAAAGGTCGGCTGTTATCTGCGCCAAAGGCGTTGGTCAGCCAGTCCGTCACCGTCTCAAGGTGGTGAAGGGCCATGTTCAGCGGCACAATACGAAACGCACTCATACCAGCTTGCCCTGGAAAATCGGTACAGATTCAAACAGGTAACCGTCAAAGTCGGGCGCATCTGCATCGGAGAGTTCAAGCAAAGAGTTTTTGACGTTCTCAAGGTGCTGCCACATCGCCTGCCAGGAACCCATTACGTCGCGACGGCGCAGGGCCGCCAGAATGGTCTGATGATCGCCAAGCCATTTCAGCCGGTAGCTGCGGGTTTCAATATGGCTGCGCAACTGCTGCCACAGCGGGCTGGTTTCATGATGACGCCAGATGCTGGTCACAGTATCGAGCAGCATCTGATTTTGTGTGGCACCAGCCAGCAGCAGATGGAACATCTTGTCGTTGTCCTGACTTGCATCGTTGATCGCTATCGCTTTCTGCTCCTGCTCCAGGATGCGCTTCAGGTTTTCAATGTCAGCTTTCGTGGCCATTTTAGCCGCAAAGGCGGCGATGTTGCTCTCCAGCAGCTGGCGCGCCTGTAGCATTTCAAACGGGCCTACGTCGCTACGGAAAAAAGCTTCTTCCTCGTCGCTGCTCTCTGAAGGGATGCGCATAACGTAGACGCCGGAACTCTGCCGGATATCTACCGTTCCCTCCAGCTCCAGCATCAACAGCGCCTCACGCACGATAGTCCGGCTGACTCCCCAGGTTTCAGCGATATTTCGCTCCGGGGGCAGGCGCGATCCTACCGGGTAATTGCCGTCGATAATTTGTTGACGCAGATGCTGTCCGATTTCCTGATACTGCTTTTTCTCTTGACCAGCCGCGCCCTTTTCCACGTCTTCACCCTTAGCTCGTTAATGATAATCTCGCCGACCGTAATGCCGCCTTCCCGACCAGAGCCAGAAGCTGACCCCTGTCGGCGAGTTAATCAGCCTAGTTTAACAAAGCCAGCGCCTGATCGAGTACTTTTGCTCCATTCAACGTTCCGTAAGCCAGCGTATCGATCACCGCCAGCGGAATTTGATAGCTGTCGGTGAGTTTTCGGTTCTCTTCCAGCTTGAAGCGAACCTGTGGCCCCAGCAGAACCACCACCACCTCGTTACCGTAGTTTTGCAGCTCATCCCGCAGGTTTTGCTCAGGGATGGCGTAGATCTGATAGTCAAGACCGCGTGCTACCGCCTCTTTTTCCATCCGCGTAACGACCATCGACGTGGACATGCCTGCGGCGCAGGCCAGTACTATACGTTTCATGGGGTTTCCTTATTTGATTTCATCATCAAGAGTGAGGGTTAACTGTCGGCTGTCACGCCGTTCGCGGTACCAGTAGGCTGACTTTTTCATCCGCCGCTGACGCTGGTTATCCAGATCGATCTCAATCAATCCGTAGCGATTTTTAAAGGCGTTCATGGGCGAGACGTTGTCAGTAAAGGCCCAGAGCATATAGCCCTGACAATTAGCGCCAGCTTCACGCGCTTTCAACGTCTGGTAAAGGTGCTCGGCAATGAAAGCGATGCGGTAATCGTCCTGGATTTCGCCGCTGGCATCTTTAAATTGCGCTTCGTCTTCAATTCCCATCCCGTTCTCTGCGACAAACCAGGGAATGTTGCCGTAC
Source organism: Erwinia magellanica (assembly GCF_039023495.1). Taxonomy (NCBI): domain Bacteria; kingdom Pseudomonadati; phylum Pseudomonadota; class Gammaproteobacteria; order Enterobacterales; family Erwiniaceae; genus Erwinia; species Erwinia magellanica. The sequence continues at coordinate 279,515 of NZ_JBCHVC010000005.1, read as the reverse complement.
TCATTTTTGATGCGCATCGCCATGTCGTAAATGATGCCGGGCTGGATCTCCCATCCGCGCGATTTGTTCATTCGCCGCCCCGGCAGCTCGAAAGGCTCATAGTAATAAGCGGGGTGGAAAGGCGTGTCGGGGTGCCAGGCGCGGGACGGCGCCTTTACCCGATGTGGGTAGTAAAGATTAATGCCCACCTCATCCACCCGGTAGCGGGCAATGATTTGCAATTCTTCTTCACTGTATTCCCAGTGGACCTGGTGCTTCTCAAGCAGCGCCAGCAGCTCTGCGGGATATTCCCCTTTGATGGCGGGATCAAGAAACAGCCGGTTGTAGAAGAGATCGTACCGCTCTGCCGCCTGCACGTCGTGGGGTGCGCTGGAACGGGGATAAGTCACTTCAGGATTCAGAATGGTGCCTACCGTGCCGGAATAGCCTTGTTCACGAAACAGTTTCACGACTTTGGCAGTGGCAAGATTTTTATGGTGGCTCCACTGCATCCATGTTGCGGTGTTCTGTTCATAAGGCCAGCGCAGCGCATCCAGATAAACCCTTGTTTGCACCACCACAGGCTCGTTAAAGGTAAACCAGCGGGTAACTTTATCTGCATAGCGTGCAAACACTTTTTCCGCATAGCGCAGATAAAGCTCAACGACATACTTTGAACCCCACCCACCATAACGTTCCAGCAGCACGGCGGGGAGTTCGTAATGCTCCAGGCAGAGCATCAGCTCAATGCCCTGAGCATGCATTTCAGCGATCAGCGCGTCGTAATAGCTCGCGTACTCCTCATCCACCACCACGTTTTCATAATCAGTTAAAAACCGTGACCAGTTAATGGAGGTACGGTAGTGCGTCAGCCCGGCGGCCTTCATCAGCGCCACATCCTCCTGATAACGGTTAATAAAATCCGTTGCTACTGCTGGTCCGTAGCCGTTATGCCAGACGTGGCGATCGTTTTTGTACCAGGCGTCGGGCCATGAATCCTGCCCCTCCTTTTTTCCGCTCCAGCCTTCGGTTTGCCAGGCTGATGCGGCGGCACCGAGGATAAAATCCTGCGGGATAGCGATAGTCACCTTGCTCATTGTGGCTCCTTAATTTTGCACCAGCTCGGGCTGTAGCGCTTTGGCTTCTGCCGCCTCTGCCCGCCGTGCGGCGATTTTCACAAACGGCAGGTAAATCAGAATCGAAACCAGGATGCAGATAATCTGCGTCACCACCGCGCCCATCGAACCTGCGGTTGAAAGCCAGGCGTTGATAAGGGGCGGCGTAGTCCAGGGCACCATCACCACCGCCTTATCGGCAAAGCCCATTACCGTGGCAAAGTAGCCAATTGAACCAGTGATCAGCGGGGTGATGATAAAGGGGATCGCCAGAATCGGGTTGAGCATGATCGGCATGCCGAAAATCACCGGTTCGTTGATATTGAACAGGCCGGGGCCGAAGGAGAGTTTGGCGATCTCGCGCATCTCTTTGCGTTTTGTCGCCAGCATAACCGCGCTGAGCAGGCCGATAGTCAGGCCCGATCCCCCAATGCTCATATAGACATCCCAGAAAGGCATGGTGATGATATTAGGCGCCTCTTTGCCCTGCTCGAAAGCATTCATATTGACCAGAATGGCTCCCAGCAGCAGCGGCTCACGAATGGGCTTAACCATCTGATTACCGTGGATGCCAATCACCCAGAACAGCTGCGCGACAAACATCAGCAGCAGAATGCCCCACAGGCTTTGCACCACAGACTCCAGCGGCTCCTGCACCACTTTGTAGACCGCATCATAGAGGTACATGCCGGTAAAACGGTGGAAGACAAAGCCAAAGGTGGCGATAGCAGAGACGGTAATGATCGCCGGGATCAGTGCGGAGAAAGAAGCGGCAACGTTAGGCGGAACGGTATCGGGCATTTTAATTTTCAGCCGATCGACATTCTCCAGCCGGCAGTAGATCTCCACCGAAAGAATGGCGATAAACATGCCCAGGAACAGGCTTTTGGTATCGGAAAACTGCTTGGCCAGCACATCGGTTACCAGCTGCATCTGCCCGTCAACCAGCATGGTGAGCGTGGTTGGCGTAACGGCAATAAAACAGATAATGGCTAACAGGCCGGGAAACAGCGTTTTGATGCCGTTGATTTTGCCCAGCTCAATGCCGATCAGGAATACCGCGCCGATGTTAAGAAAGCTCAGCGTTGCATAGTTGATGCTGGTGGTGATCGGCTTCAGTTCGGCAAGGAAGGAGAGCGCCGCGAAGCCGGCAAGGCCATTTTTACTGTCCAGCACCATATTTGAAATCAGTACGGAGAAGGCGCCCACGATAATCACCGGCATCAGCGTGATAAAGGACGCTTTAATCGCCATGATGTAGCGGTAGCTGTTGAATTGGGTAGCAAAACTACCCAAAGAGTCAATAAGCCGATCCTGTAGAGACATGCGTAATACCCTCAGAGGTAAGTGATAAGGCATTCCAGTATTTTTGTGGCCTGATGAATATCCCTGCTCGTGGCATACCAAAAGTAGCGAAAATCACCTTATTTTCTGTGATAAGTCTCCCAGAAGTGGATATTGGTATTCCGATAGGATGAATACTTATTATTTGGCATACCAATAACGGAGGCTGTAATGGATTTTGAACAAACCATGATGACGCTGCTGATCAGCGCGGGGGAAGCCCGCTCTCATGCGATGGGCGCCATTCAGTTCGCCCGTAAACGAGAGTGGCTACAGGCGGAACAAGCGCTGGCAGCTTCGCTGGAAGCCTCTAAAGAGGCACATAAGATCCAGACTGAATTGATTGGGGCCGATGAAGGGTGTGGCAAAGTGCCGGTGACGCTGATCCTGGTGCATGCGCAGGATCACCTGATGACGGCGATGCTGTGCCGCGATCTGGCGGAAGAGATCGTGCTGCTGAGAAAAGAATTATTTGGGTAAAGATCGCCTTGTGATCAAGGGCTGGCTTAATGAGAGGGTAAAAAGCCAGCCCGGATCACAGAGTGATAAAGGCTCTTACTGCTCCAGCGCCAGCAGCTCCTGGATGGTCTGCGGACGGCGGATCTGGCGCGGCTTACCGTCTTCAAACAGCACTTCCGGCAGCAGCGGGCGGCTGTTGTAGTTCGATGACATCGAGGCACCGTAAGCGCCGGTATCATGGAATACCAGGTAATCACCCGGTTTTACCGCCGGCAGCGCACGGGTTTCCACTTTCCCCCCTTCCAGCTGGGTAAAGACATCGCCCGATTCACACAGCGGCCCGGCCACTACGCTCTCAAGGGTATGCTGCTCGTCCAGCTCGCGGCCATCGCCTGCCATTGCCGAAATATGGTGATAACTGCCGTACATTGCCGGACGCATCAGATCGTTAAAGCCTGCATCCACCAGCACGAAGTGACGGCTGCCCATCTGCTTCACCGCCCGCACTTTGGAGACCAGCACGCCAGACTCTGCCACCAGGAAACGCCCTGGCTCAATCTCTAACTTCACCGCATGGCCCAGGTGCTGCGCCACCCGCTCACGCGCGGCGTTCCACAAGCCGAAATAGTGCCCGGTATCGATCGCCTCTTCGCCAAAGCGATAGGGAACCGACAACCCGCCGCCCGCCGATATCGCTTCCAGATCCTGACCGAAGCTGATCACCTGACTGACCATCGCCTCACAGACCTGCTGCAAATGGCCATAATCCACGCCTGAACCAATATGCATATGAATGCCAACCAGCTTCAGCCCGTGGCGCTGGAGTGCCGCCAGCGCCAGCGGTAAATCGCTGTACCAGATGCCATGCTTGCTGTTTTCGCCACCGGTATTGGTTTTCTGGCTGTGTCCGTGCCCAAAGCCGGGGTTAACGCGCAGCCAGACCGGATGCCCGGCAGATACTTCCCCCAGCTGATTAAGCATGTCTACCGAACCGGCATTTACCGGGATCTTCAGCTCAACCAGACGCGCCAGCGTAGGCTCATCAATAACATCGGCCGTAAAGACAATTTCATCGCCGCCCGGCTGAAAACCGGCCACCAGCGCACGCTCAATTTCACCTAAAGAGACCGAGTCCACTTTGACGCCCGCAGCATGCATCAGGCGCAGAATATGAATATTCGAGCAGGCTTTCTGCGCAAAACGCACCACGTCAAACTGCTGGAGCTGTGCGATGCGCCCGGCGATGATGCTGGCATCGTAAGCCCAGACAGGCCCGCCATAGTGCTGAACCAGCGGCAGAAGATTATCACGGGTCAGCGCGGTGTCGGGATTGTTGAGTAAGCGTGGCATAAGGAGTCTCCTGAAGAATATCGGCTTATTACGCCACAAGCAGAGCAGCATGAAAAATATCTGTTTTAACAGAGTCTATTCATCCATGATATGGGTTTACCTGTTCTGCGGGAGCTGAATATGGCGGGCATTACGCTGCGACATATCGAAATTTTCCATGCTGTGGTTACTACCGGTAACCTCACAGAGGCCGCTGCGCTGTTACATACCTCACAACCTACGGTAAGCCGCGAGCTTGCCCGCTTTGAGAAGCTGGTGGGGCTGAAGTTGTTCGACCGGGTTCGCGGCCGCCTGCAACCTACCGTACAGGGGCTGCGTCTTTTCGAAGAGGTACAGCGTTCCTGGTATGGGCTGGACAGAATTATCAGCGCCGCAGAGGGGCTGCGGCAGTTTCGCCAGGGCGAACTCTCCGTGGCCTGCCTGCCGGTGTTCTCACAGTCGCTGCTGCCGCTTTTTTGCCAGCCGTTTTTGCAGCGTTATCCCGAGGTCAGCCTGAATATTATTTCGCAGGAATCCCCGCTGCTGGAAGAGTGGCTCTCTGCTCAGCGTTACGATCTGGGGCTGACGGAAACCAGCCAGACGCCTGCCGGCACCGGGCGCACTGAGCTGTTTACCGGCAATGAAGTCTGCGTTCTGCCTGAAGATCATCCGCTGGCGGCAAAAGCGTGCCTCAGCCCGGACGATTTCGCCGGACAGGACTACATTAGCCTGTCACGCAACGACAGCTATCGTCAGCTGCTGGATACGCTGTTTCAGGAGCAGGGAGTTCAGCGCAGAATGGTGCTGGAAACGCACAGCGCGGCATCGGTATGTTCAATGGTAAGGGCGGGAGTTGGGGTGTCGATAGTGAACCCGCTGACAGCCCTGGATTATGCTGGCAGCGGAGTCGCCATCAGGCGGTTCAGCATTGCGGTGCCTTTTACGGTCAGCCTTGTCCGGCCACGGCACCGCCCTTCTTCCGCGCTGGTTGAGGCTTTCTGCGCACATTTGCACGCCGATATCAGCCTGGTTAACCAGCGTCTTGATGCGCTGTTGCGTTAAGCGTTAGCGGGCTGCGCCTGACCACGGGAAGGCCGGAAGGTGATCAGACAGATTACCAACCCGCCCGCCGCCAGTAAGGCCGCGACTACCGGTACAGCAGTAAGGCCATAACCGCTGCCAATCACCGCGCCGCCAGCCCAGGCACCAAAGGCGTTGCCCACGTTAAACGCCGAGATATTCAGCGTAGAGACCAGATTCGGCGCCTCTTTGCCGTGGCGAACCACGTTAATCTGTAGGCCAGGCACGGTGGCAAAGGTCGCCATCGCCCACAGGAACAGCGTGAGTTCCGCCAGCCACAGCGCATGGCTGGTCCAGCTGAAGATCAGAGAGAAAACCGCAATAAGCGAAAAGCTGAGGATCAGGCTGAGCGACAATTTTCTGTCCGCCAGTTTGCCCCCCAGGATATTGCCTGCCGTCAGGCCGCCGCCAATCAGGAACAGCGTCCAGCTTACCCCTTTGTCGCTGATCCCCGTGACCTGCAACAGCAGTGGCGCAATGTAGCTGAACAGGGCAAACATCGCCGCAGCAAAGAAGACGGTCATCAGCAGCGACAGCCACAGCTTGCCGTTGGCCAGCGCGTTGATCTCACTGGCCAGATGAACCGGCTTCTCATCCCGATTGGTCGGCAGGCTGACAATCAGCGAGATAAACGCCAGGATGCCAATCACAGAGACGCCCCAGAAGGTGGCGCGCCAGCCAAACAGCTGACCAAACCAGGTGCCGAGCGGGACGCCCAGCACGTTAGCCAACGTCAGGCCGGTGAACATCAGCGCCACCGCTGAAGCCTGTTTGCCCGGTGCAACCAGGCTGGCTGCCACCACGGCACCGATGCCAAAGAAAGCGCCGTGACAAAGCGCCGTAATAACGCGGGCGGCCATCAGCAGGTTGTAGCTGTAAGCCAGCGCGCAGAGCACGTTGCCGATAATGAAAATCACCATCAGCAGCATCAGCGTGCGTTTACGCGGCAGTTTTGCCGTCAGCAGCGCCATGATTGGCGCACCAATCGCCACGCCCAGCGCATAACCGCTGATCAGCCAGCCCGCAGAGGGAATAGAGACCTGCAAATCCCCCGCGACCTCCGGCAGCAAACCCATAATAACAAATTCCGTGGTGCCGATAGCAAAAGCACTCAGCGCCAGCGCCAGTAAAGAGACAGGCATGTCAGACTCTCCAGACAGGTCGACAAAATAGAAAGACAGCGCAACAGGCGTTCTGCGGTGCTGAAGGGAAATTAAAATTTGATCCAGATCACATCAGCAATTAAAGCACAGCTCTCCTCAGGCGGAAACAGCCTGAGCATCAAAGGACTATTGCCTGGCAGGCAATAGTCAGAGAAAGGGGAAATTCTGCGAATAAAATCCCGTCAATTCGCTCAGGAAAAGAGCACGCTGCCTTTTTTACGCAATCTTTCGCCACTAAAATTTGCTTCAGAAGCCCATAACATCATACTTTCTCAAGGCTCGCCCTTAACAGGGAGCGGCATTGCTCAGCGCTAAAAGGGATGCCTGAGAATCTCCGGGCCGTGGGTTTATGCAAAAGCATTAAAGATTTGCCTTAAGGTGCCGATAAGATACAAGAGATTAAGAGGCGTTTTCTGGTGCTGTACTTAAGCAATTCATTACCGAGGAGTAGCGATGCGACGTGCTATCTGCCTGCTTGCCCTGTTTGTGGGCGGCTGTTCAGTGGGAAAATATGAGTACAGCAAAGAAGCGGAAAAGCGCGTAGATATGACGGTCACGGGTATTCCTACCGTGCTTGGCGTGGGCACGCTCGGCACCACTATTCCGCTCACGCCTGACTACAGCCTGACCGCCGCACACGTAGCAAAGTTTTCTCTCTATCGCGTTAAATCTTACCATCCTGAATGTGACCTGGCCGTGGTTTACCACAAGAACGGCAACGTCGCGCCGCCCCATTTCCGCAACGGCCTTATCGGCGATAAGATCAACCTTTATGGCTACAGTTTTATCTCCGCGATGCCAGTGGCATCCAGCGGTACCAATCTGGTGAACACCGGGTTGAAGAACGACTGGAATAAGGTGAGCTGCGTAGTGGTGGCATCTGATGCGGGCGTGGTAAAAGGCATGTCCGGCGGCGCGGTCTATAACGCTTCCGATGATTCAATTGGCGGCGTTATAGTGGGTTACTCAAACCGCATCAACGATCTGAAATCGGGCAAATTGCTCTATAAAGATGTCTCTTTGTACGTGCCCTATGCCCGATTCAAAGCCTGGCTGGATGAGGCTGTCAAATCCTGATTGTGCACTTCTTTCCCCGCACCTTTACTCTCTGCTAGCCCGCATTTTTATTCAGTTTATCCGGCAGGCCGTTATGGTCACCAAACTGCTGCTCAGGGGGATTTTCCCAGCGGTCTTCCCTGGTGGCTTCATAAACAGGATTAAGGGGATAATGAATCTGGTTTTCCGCTTTATTGGCTTCCCCTACCACTATTAATCGAGCTTCTTCACTGCTGTTATTGATAAACGTATGGCAGAGGCCGGTTCCTGCGGGAAAGCCCACCGAGTCACCTGCTTTAAGGGGGTAAAGCTCACCGTTAATCCATGCATCCGGCGTCCCTTCCACTACAAATACAAACTCTTCTTCAGCACTTTCAGCATGCGGGTAGGAGGTCCGACGGCCGGGCAACAGCCGGATATGATGAATGCCAAGCCGGGTCAGACCCAGCGTTCTGGCCAGCGGCGCACCTATCGCCATCAGCTCATCGCTACCGGTGTAATGCTCGTTATCAGGCTGTTCCAGCTCCTGCCAGTGACGTATACAGTCCGGACGTGGTGTTGATTTCATGGCAATCCTTAATGCTTGAAGCTGCGGTTTGCAGCACTCACCACCTTAACGGAGGTGCTCATCCGCTGTCATGGAAAAATAAGGTATTCTGAGCGTAATTGCGCGGCGTAGCACAGCCTGAGATGTTACCCGGAGAGCAATGGATTGCATCGTTAGGCTTAAAGCAGTATTTTTTACCTTTGAAAAGAGATACCGGTTATTCGTTTGTTGCTGGCTGGCTTCGGGGGTTTAGAATAATTCCCGTTACTGATTGTCGCCGCGCCGAAAAATACGCTGACTCACTGGGAAACTAGCCGTTATGGAAAACGAAAGTTATGTTAATAGCGTTATTAAAAAACATCTTGAAACTAAGTTAAATGAGTTAGGTGATTTTACCTGGGCCTATGTTGTGCTTTCAAAAAACAATATGTCAATTTCTTCACATGCAACAAATTATCCGGCTAAATGGGTTGAGCATTACCAGGAGAATAACCTGCACTTTACCGACCCGGTTGTTATTACCGCATTGAATCGTCTGACCCCCTTTTCATGGAATGAAAAAATAGCCCTCGCTGACCAATCGTTATTCTTGAGTATTTTTGAAAAGACGAAAATTTACGGCTACACTTTTGTTTTACATGATTATAAAAAGAACCTGGTCACCCTGAGTTTTATTATTAACCCTGATAAAAGAGAAGAAACAGAGCGCTCTATTAACCTGCATAAAGGCACTTTAGACCTGTTACTCGCGTCAGTCCATGAAGAGTATCTGGCACTTATTTCTCTTGCCCAAAAGAATGCATCACACATCGTTAATGAAAACATATTTACCACGCGTGAAAACGAAATCCTTTACTGGGCCAGCGTTGGGAAAACCTACTCCGAAACCGGAACTATTTTGGGAATTAAAACCACTACCGTTAAATTTCATATGTCCAATATTGTCAAAAAACTGGGGGTAACAAATGCAAGGCATGCTGTGCGCCTCGGCATTGAACTCCACCTGGTGCGACCCGTTAGTTAATCTCTAAAGATTTAAGACAGACAGGGGCCGCTGATTTAATTCCAGTCAGAACAGTAAGCTTTAAGCATAATGATACCTGTAAAAAAATTCAGACATAGCCTGATAAAACAGGTGGATGCTCTTAACTCATTATGCCGGGACTGGAGGATGATATTACCTTTTCCTGCTGAACGGTAGCACTCAGGCAATAATATAAAAAATACATTGCATATACTATAAACCTGCATGACTTTTATATTACCGGATGGGGACGCCGGGCAGAAAAATAATTTAAGGCTGCTTTAAAATATTGATATCAATAAACGGATATAACGTTCTGACCAGAGAGGGCCAGGCAGAATTTACACAATTTTTTAATCAGTAGCCTTAGGGGTGTTTTTTATGTGGGGCATGATGTAGAAAAGGGGCGAATCGCTTCGCCCCTTACAACGCTTATTGCAGCAAACTTACTTACCGGTCGGACGCAATGCCGGGAAGAGGATCACATCACGAATGGTGTGGCTGTTAGTAAACAGCATCACCATACGGTCAATCCCGATACCCAGACCCGCCGTTGGCGGCAGGCCATGCTCCAGCGCGGTCACGTAGTCTTCGTCGTAGAACATCGCTTCGTCGTCCCCGGCATCCTTCGCATTCACCTGTTGCAGGAAACGCTCAGCCTGATCCTGCGCATCGTTCAGCTCGGAGAAGCCGTTACCGATTTCGCGGCCGCCGATAAAGAATTCGAAGCGGTCGGTGATTTCCGGATTATCGTCGTTACGACGCGCCAACGGAGAAACTTCCGCCGGGTATTCGGTAATAAAGGTCGGCTGGATCAGATGGCTTTCAGCGGTCTCTTCGAAGATTTCCGTCACGATACGGCCCAGACCCCAGCTCTTCTCAATTTTAATGCCCAGCGACTGCGCAATGGCGGCGGCTTTGTCAAAATCGTCGAGATCGGCCAGATTGGTTTCCGGACGGTATTTCAGAATCGCTTCTTTCATCGTCAGCTTTTCAAACGGCTTGCCGAAATCAAACTCCTGTTCGCCGTAAGGGACTACGGTGGTGCCCAGCACATCCTGCGCCAACGTGCGGAACAGGCTTTCAGTGAGTTCAATCAGATCGCGGTAGTCCGCATACGCCATATAGAGTTCCATCATGGTGAACTCTGGGTTATGACGTGGCGAGATACCTTCGTTACGGAAGTTACGGTTGATTTCGAAGACGCGATCGAAACCGCCCACTACCAGACGCTTCAGATAGAGTTCCGGCGCAATACGCAGGTACATATCAATATCGAGCGCATTGTGGTGAGTGATAAACGGACGAGCAGACGCACCGCCAGGGATCACCTGCATCATCGGCGTTTCCACTTCCATAAACTCGCGACCCACCATAAAGCTGCGGATACCTGCCATGATTTGTGAGCGAATTCTGAAGGTTTTACGCGACTCTTCGTTAGCGATCAGGTCCAGATAACGCTGACGGTAACGCGTCTCCTGGTCTGCAAGACCGTGGAACTTGTCCGGCAACGGGCGCAGGGCTTTGGTCAGCAGACGCAGCTCGTTACAGTGGACAGAAAGCTCACCGGTTTTGGTTTTGAACAGTTTGCCGCGAGCGCCGACGATATCGCCAAGGTCCCACTTTTTGAACTGCTCGTTGTAGATCCCTTCCGCCAGATCGTCGCGGGAAACGTAGAGCTGGATGCGGCCACCGACGTCCTGCAAGGTCACGAATGAGGCTTTACCCATGATGCGGCGGGTCATCATACGACCGGCTACGCTTACTTCCACGCCCAGAGATTCAAGCTCTTCGTTCTCTTTTGCATCAAACTCAGCATGCAGCTGCTCTGAAATACTGTCACGACGGAAATCGTTAGGGAACGCCACGCCATTTTCGCGCAGCGCGCTGAGCTTCTCGCGACGTGCTTTCAGTTCATTGTTAAGCTCAAGTGCGACATCAGCGCTCTGCGGTTGTTGTTCAGACATGTCAGTTCCTTATAGACCGGCTTTCAAGCTGGCTTCAATAAAACGGTCCAGATCGCCATCCAGCACCGCCTGGGTGTTACGGGTCTCTACACCGGTACGCAAATCTTTGATACGGGAGTCATCCAGCACATAGGAGCGGATCTGGCTTCCCCAGCCGATATCGGATTTGTTATCTTCCAGCGACTGTTTCTCAGCATTTTTCTTCTGCATTTCCAGCTCGTACAGCTTCGCCTTCATCTGCTTCATCGCCTGGTCTTTGTTTTTATGCTGAGAGCGATCGTTCTGGCACTGAGTCACGGTATTGGTGGGAATGTGGGTAATACGCACCGCCGACTCGGTCCGGTTAACGTGCTGACCACCCGCGCCCGAAGCACGGTAAACGTCAATACGCAGATCCGCCGGATTGATTTCGATATCAATATCGTCGTCCACTTCCGGGTAAACAAACGCGGAACTGAAGGAAGTATGACGGCGGCCACCGGAGTCAAACGGACTTTTACGTACCAGGCGGTGAACGCCGGTTTCGGTGCGCAGCCAGCCAAACGCATAATCGCCCATGATGCGCAGCGTGGCGGATTTGGTGCCAGCCACTTCGCCTTCGGACTCTTCAATGATTTCCGTTTTAAAGCCTTTCGCTTCTGCCCAGCGCAGGTACATGCGTACCAGCATGCCCGCCCAGTCCTGGGCTTCGGTGCCGCCGGAACCGGCCTGAATGTCGATATAGCAGTCGGCGCTGTCATACTCCCCGGAGAACATGCGGCGGAACTCCAGCTCACCCAGCTTTTTGTCCAGCAGGTCGAGTTCGGCGATCGCTTCGTTGAAGGTCTCTTCATCGTCAGCTTCAACGGCCAGCTCAAGCAGGCCAGAGACATCTTCCAGCCCCTGCTCCATCTGATCCAGCGTTTCGACGATCGCTTCCAGCGAGGAGCGCTCTTTGCCCAGCGCCTGGGCGCGTTCAGGCTCGTTCCATACGTCCGGCTGTTCCAGCTCGGCGTTAACTTCTTCTAAGCGTTCTTTCTTGGCATCGTAGTCAAAGATACCCCCTGAGAACGCTACTGCGCTCAGAGAGATCCTGAATTCGGTTCTTTACCGGATTAATTTCAAACATGATAAGAATCTTTTAGGACATGAATGTAACTGAGCAGTTTAACCGAATTTGCCGACGGATTGTAGCGCTGAAGAGGAGGCAATTTGCGTCTCAGGGAGTAAGAAACCGCCTCAGCAGGCCACTGACCGGAAGCAGGCGGCGCAAAGGCGGATTTCGTTCAAAGAGCAGGGATAAGCCAGGCCTACAGCGGCCAGAGCTTTTCAATAATCAGCTGGACGCTGCGGTTGCCGCGAAACTCATTGATGTCGAGCTTATAAGCCAGTTCAACCTGCTTCACGCTGGGGTCTGGCCAGAGCGCAGTATCCACGTTGAAGGCGATGCCATCCAGCAGCGGGCCGCCGCCCAGAGGTTCGATCATCACTTTCAGATGGCGCTCGCCTACCAGCCGCTGCTGGATAAGCTTAAATTTGCCGTCAAACTGCGGTTCCGGGAAAGCCTGGCCCCAGGGACCGGCCTCACGCAGCAGTTCCGCCGTTGGCAGCGTTAGTTCCCGAGCCATCAGCTCGCCGTCTGACCAAACCACGCCCTGTAGCGCTTCTTTGTCCAGCCATTCACCCACCAGATCGCCAAAGTGCTGGCGGAACTCGGCAAATTTCGCCTCTTCCAGCGACAGACCCGCTGCCATGGCGTGGCCGCCAAATTTAATAATCAAGCCGGGGTGGAGCGTATCCAGCCGCTCCAGCGCATCACGCATATGCAGCCCGGCGACAGAGCGCCCGGAGCCTTTCAGCGTACCGTCGCCCGCCGGTGCGAAAGCGATGACCGGACGGTGAAAACGCTCTTTCAAACGGGAGGCCAGGATGCCCACCACGCCCTGGTGCCACTCGGGATGGTACATCGCAATACCCAGCGGCAACGCTTCGCTGCTGCGCTCCAGCGCGTCACACAGCGCCAGCGCTTCCCGCTGCATGCCCTGCTCAATCTCTTTACGGGTCTGGTTCAGCGCGTCCAGCTCACTCGCCAGCATACGGGCCTGAGCAATGTCTTCGCTCAGCAGCAGCGCCACGCCAACAGACATATCGTCCAGCCTGCCCGCCGCATTCAGCCGTGGGCCAAGCGCAAAGCCTAAATCACTGGCCGCCAGCTGACGGGGATCGCGGTTAGCAATTTCCAGCAGCGCTTTAATGCCGGCACGGCATTTTCCGGCACGAATACGGCTCAGCCCCTGCCAGACCAGAATACGGTTATTGGCATCCAGCGGCACCACATCCGCCACCGTACCCAGCGCCACCAGATCCAGCAGTTCCGCCAGGTTAGGCAACACTTCTGCCCCGCTGTCGCGCAGCCGCGCGCGCAGCGCCAGCATCAGATAGAACGCCACACCCACCCCTGCCAGCGAGCGTGAAGGGAAAGTGGAGTCGGCCAGATTGGGATTGACGATCGCTTCCGCATCCGGCAGCGTTTCGCCGGGAAGGTGGTGATCGGTAACCACCACGGCAATGCCCTTCTCGTGCGCCAGCGTCACGCCAGCATGGGAAGAGATGCCGTTATCCACGGTAACAATCAGCTGCGCGCCCCTGGCGGCGGCCTGCTCAACCACTTCAGGACTCAGGCCATAGCCATCATCAAAACGGTTAGGCACCAGATATTTGACGTTGCGTCCGCCCATGCTGCGCAGCGCGAGAACGGCCAGCGCGGTACTGGTCGCGCCGTCGGCGTCAAAGTCCCCCACAATCATGATGCAGAGGTTATCCGCAATGGCTTTTTGCAGGATCTCAGCCGCTAACTCAATGCCCGACAGAGAGTGAAAAGGATGCAGGTTTTTCGCCCCGCGCTCCAGTTCACTGGCATGCAGAACCCCACGATGCTGATAGAGACGACGCAGCAACGGATGGAGTTCATCGGGGAGCTTAGCCCCTTCCACCGCCACACGACGGCGGAGTTCAGTTTGGCTCTTCACTAGCCCTGACCACCCGCTTTCTGGCTATCCAGCAGCTGTTTCATCTCCTGCGGCCCCTGGTAACCTGGGATCATCATCCCGTTTTGCAGCAGCATGGCTGGCGTGCCCTGAATGCCGTAAAGGATGCCCAGCTTGTAATGTTGTGAAAGGTCGATTTTGCAGTCGATGGGCGACACTTCCCCGCCGTTCATGGCGGTGCTGAACGCTTTTTTAGGGTCTGCGGCGCACCAGACGGATTCCATGTTTTTCGCAACCTGACCATTCATGCCTTCACGCGGGAAGGCAAGGTAACGCACGGTGATGCCCAGCGCGTTATAGTCAGCCATTTGAGAGTGCAGCTTGCGGCAGTAGCCACAGGTGATGTCGGTGAACACGGTGATCACATGCTGCTCTTTTGGCGCTTTGTACACGATCATCTCGCTGCTTAACGCTTCCACTTTCTTCTCAAGCAGTTTGTTGGTGACATTGACCGGCTGGCCACCGCTGACATCGTACAGCGGTCCCTGAATAAACTGTTTGCCATCTTCAGTGACATACAGCACGCCGCTCTCTGTCAGCACGGTTTTCATTCCGGGCAGAGGCGAAGGTTGGATCTCAGTCTGCTGTAAACCCAATTTTTTCAGTGATTGCTGGATCGCCGCGTCATCCGCATGCGCAAGGCCGCTGACGGCGGTCATCAGCAAAGTCAGTAACAGGTAATGCTTTTTCATCGGGTTATCCTTAGCCTTTTTCTCTCTCCCCGCTTCAGGCGCGAGGATGATGCTGTTGATGTAACTGACGCAGCCGCTCGGTGGCGACATGCGTATAAATCTGGGTGGTGGAGAGATCGCTGTGCCCTAAGAGCATCTGTACGACACGCAAATCGGCCCCATGATTCAGTAAATGGGTGGCGAAAGCGTGGCGCAACACGTGCGGCGAAAGCTTCTCACTGTCGATCCCTGCCAGTGTGGCGTAATGTTTGATGCGATGCCAGAAAGTTTGCCTGGTCATCTGCCGGGCGCGACTGCTGGGAAACAGGATATCCAGCGTCTGACCGTTCAGCAGCCAGGGGCGGCCATACTCCAGATAGTGCTCCAGCCAGTGTACCGCTTCTTCTCCCAGCGGCACCAGGCGCTCTTTATCCCCTTTACCAATCACCCGCACCACGCCCTGGCGCAGGCTGACATTGTTTAACGTCAGGCTGACCAGCTCGGTAACGCGCAGTCCGGTGGCATAAAGCAGCTCCAGCATCGCCTTGTCCCGCAGCTCAAGAGGCTCTTCAGTGCTGGGTGCCTGTAGCAGGCGGTCTATCTGAGCCTCACTGAGATCTTTCGGCAGACGCTGGGGCAGCTTTGGCGAAGCGAGCAGCGCGCTGGGATCGTCTTCGCGAAGCTTTTCACGGTAGAGGTACTGAAACAGCCGACGCATGGCGCTCAGCAGCCGGGCAGAACTGGTGGCCTTATAACCGCCCTCGATCCTTTCTGCCAGAAAAGCCTGTAGATCGACCGCATCCACGCGCAACAAATTTGTCGCATTGTGCGCTAACCACCCCGCCAGTGACATCAAATCCAGGCGATAAGAAGCCACAGTATTTTCGGCCAGATTGCGCTCTATCCACAAGGCATCAAGAAATTGCTCAATCAGATCGTTGTCCTGCACGTCATCCCCTTTTGCTCGCTGCGGCTGCCGCATTACGCCGCTGAGGCTCAATTCTGATATAATCCGCGCCATTGCACCAAGTAAATTGAGTTATCGGATATGAATATCGGGCTTTTTTATGGTTCCAGCACCTGCTACACCGAAATGGCAGCAGAGAAAATCCGCGATTTTATCGGCGACGATCTCGTTACGCTGCACAACCTGAAAGATGATTCGCCCCAGCTGATGGAGCAGTATGACATGCTGATCCTCGGCATTCCGACCTGGGATTTCGGCGAACTACAGGAGGACTGGGAAGCGATCTGGACCGAGCTGCCTGGCCTGAACCTGGAGGGCAAAATTGTCGCGCTCTACGGCATGGGTGACCAGGGCGAATACAGCGAATGGTTTTTAGACGCGCTGGGTATGCTGCATGAGGTACTGGCCCCTTCCGGCGTGAAGTTTGTCGGCTACTGGCCCAATCAGGGGTATGAGTTCACCAGCCGCAAGCCGCTGACGCCGGATGGCAGCCATTTTGTCGGCCTGGCGCTGGATGATATCAATCAGTTTGAGGCCACCGATGAGCGCATCGCCCAGTGGTGTGAGCAGATCCTCACCGAAATGGCCGACGCGCTGTAGTCCAAAGGCTGCAAAGAGAGAAGCTTTTGCCGCGCAGGCTATAGAGCCAACCGCGCCAGCGTAGCGGCTTTTCGGTAATGCTGAGTTGCTGCACCACTATCGCCATGCCGGGTGGTGTGGCCGATACTGCTTATGATGCCCGTTGCCATCCTTGAATGGCGGTTTTAACTCTCGGGCAGCAGATGCTGACGCAGCAGGCGCCACTCTTCTTCATCCATGCTGTCCCGACAGAGCCACAGCTTCTCTTTCTCGCCCGCCGCTGAGCGCAACGCCAGCAGCATAGCCTGTCGGCTCATCCAGGGACGGCCGCAGATCTGCCACCGCTTCTGTCGCCACTGAAGCTGACCAGCCTCCAGCAGCGCGATCTCTCCTTCCCGGCCACGGATCCGGCGCTGACTGCGTACGCATTCAAACACCACCAACGTCAGCAACAGCATCCACACTAAGGTCAGACGTGCAGGCCAGGGCGCCAGCAGCAGTGCAAGGATTGCGGTGCCATGCAGCAGCAGAGAAACCCATTGAGCAAGCCAGGAGACCCGCAGGTCAGAGTGCCACAGGGCCACGTTGCTGATTTCGCTGTTGAATCAAGGTCACTATCTGCTTCAGCTCAGCGTCATCCGGCTCGCCATGATTCATCAGCCAGTTAAAGAGGTCCGGATCCGGGCTTTCCAGCAGGCGGATAAACTGCTGTTTCTCCTGGTCGGTCAGGGAATCATACTCATACTTGAAGAACGGCATGATGGCGATATCCAGTTCCAGCATGCCTCGGCGGCACGCCCAGTGAACCCGTGCTTTGTTATTAATATCCATTTTATCCATCGTCAGTGAGTCACACATTGCGGCTAGTGTAGCGCTTTTTTGTTCGCTTGTTGATGACGCCGTGCTGAGGTTGCGGGCTGTCTTCAAACGCGTCCACTTTTGTTGCAGGGTTATCAAGCGATTTGTGCCGCATTTTCCGGAAACAGGTTGCAAAGCCAGGTGGCTCTTTTAACATGAAGCATATAGTTCCTCTATTCAGGATGGATGCATGCCAACACTCTCTTTCCCCCCTCGTCACCCTACGGCGGCCTCACGCCTGCCGCTTACGCTTATCTCTCTGGAAGAGTGGGCGCTGGTTAATGTGACTGGCGCTGACCACATCAGCTATTTGCAGGGTCAGGTGACGCTGGACGTCGCCGCGCTGGCGGAGAATGGCCATCTCCCTGCTGCCCATTGTGATGCCAAAGGCAAAATGTGGAGTAATCTGCGTCTCTTTCACCGTGGGGAAGGCCTGGCCTATCTGGAGCGCCGCAGCCTGCGCGACAACCAGATCAGCGAGCTGAAAAAATATGCCGTCTTTGCCAAAGTCACTATCGAAGCGGATGAAGAAGCCGTGCTGCTGGGCGTCGCCGGTTTTCAGGCCCGCGCTGCGCTCAGCGGCTTCTTTACAGCGCTGCCGGATGCCGAAAACCCGGTGGTGCAGCAGGGCGACAGCACCCTTTTATGGTTTGGCACGCCGGCAGAACGTTTCCTGCTGGTGACCAGCCGCGAACAGGCGCAAAGCCTGCGCCAGAGCCTGGAAGGCGAAGCGCAGTTAAATGACAGCACCCAGTGGCTGGCGTTGAATATCGAAGCAGGCTTGCCGGTAATTGACGCTGTTACCAGCGCCCAGTTTATTCCTCAGGCCACTAATCTACAGGCGCTGGACGCTATCAGCTTTAAAAAAGGCTGTTATACCGGCCAGGAGATGGTTGCCCGCGCTAAATTCCGCGGTGCCAATAAGCGCGCGCTTTACTGGCTTGCAGGCAGCGCCGGACGCGTCCCCGCGGCCAATGACTCGCTGGAAATGAAACTGGGAGAAAACTGGCGCCGTACCGGCACCATTCTTTCAGCCTGTCAGTTAGACAATGGTGAAGTCTGGGTTCAGGCGGTGTTAAACAACGATCTGGAGCCGGATACGGAACTGCGTGTGCAGGGAGATGAGGGCGGCAAACTGACTATTCAGCCGTTACCTTACTCGCTGAGCGAGTAAACAGAACAGGAGCCTTCCGGCTCCTGTTTTCACATCACATAGAGATAGATCGCCAGAAAATGGCACAGGCTGCCGCCCAGTACAAACCCATGCCAGATGGCGTGGTTATAGGGGATGCGCTTCATCACATAGAAAATCACCCCCAGCGAATAGGTTACTCCTCCCGCTGCCAGCAACCAGATCCCGCCCGGTGAGAGTTTCATCGCCAGTTGATACACCACAATCAGTGAGAGCCAGCCCATCAGTAAATAGGTGATGACGGAGAGCGCCTCAAAGCGATGAATAAATGCCAGCTTAAAGATCACGCCAATCAGTGCCAGACTCCAGATCACCACCATCAATCCGTGTGCCAGCGGTGACTGCAACCCCACCAGCAGAAAAGGGGTGTAGGTACCGGCAATCAAAATATAGATAGCGCAGTGATCCAGCCTCTTAAGCCAGAATTTCGCACGCGGGTTTGGGATGGCGTGATAGAGCGTGGAAGCCAGATAGAGCAGAATAATACTGCCGCCGTACAGACTGTAGCTGACGATAGCCAGGGTGCCAGCCTTTGCCTCTGTGGCCTGCGTCAGCAGCAGTACCAGTCCGATAATGCCTAACAGTAAACCAATGCCGTGGCTGATGCTGTTCGCCACCTCTTCAGCCAGTGAATAGCCTTGTTCTGATATAACTTTTTCCGTCATGAAGCCTTCTCTCCATACCCTGAAAGGGCCTGAATAATAGTTGAGTCCACTCGACCTCTGTTACACAGAGCGGGCCAGGCCAGCAGTTTGAGCACGAATAGCCTAGCTGAGAATAATTTCAGAGTACAGGTGTAAGCTTAAAATAAAGCGTGACCGGGTGTAACCCACACTTTTAAGCGCGACCTGCGCAATCGTTTCCCTTACACTGGTTGCCAACTTTTTTTTTGCAGGAAAATAACGAGGCCAGCGATGTCCGAGAGCGTATCCGCCGTTGATTTCGGTGAAATGACAGAGGTTATTCAGTTCCTGATGGAGTTGGATAAATTAAAAAGCGTCGAGCGCCGTACCCGGCTGATTGGCAATTCCCGCTACGAAAACTCTGCCGAGCACAGCTGGCAGCTGGCAGTGGCGGCGATGAGCCTGGCCCCCTACTCCGGCTCTGAGGTGAACGTGACGCGCGTGGTGCAGATGGCGCTGCTGCATGACGTGGTGGAAATCGATGCAGGCGACGTGATGGTTTATGACCTTGCGGCCCGCGACGCTATTCACGCTCAGGAAGTCGCCGCCGCCGACCGGATTTTCGCCCTGCTCCCCGATGCGCTGGGTAAAAAATTCCGCGCGCTCTGGGATGAATATGAAGCGGGTGAAACGCCAGACTCCCGCTTTGCGAACATGCTTGACCGCGCCCTGCCCGTTATCCAGAACCTGCACAACCAGGGACAAAGCTGGAAAGAGAACCATATCCGTCTGGAGCAGGTGATCAGCCGCAATGTCGCCATTGAAAAAGAGTGGCCTGCGCTCTGGCACTACCTGAAACAGCATCTGGAACAGGCTCAGCAGCGGGGCTGGTTAATGTAGAAAAGGACCGGGGTGCGTACTGCTGCACCCCGGAACGCCATTTTGCGAGCAACTTCTCAGCTCTGGTAAAACGGCCACACCCTGAGATAAATTCTGCTAAGGTAGTGATTCTTCAGAATTTGAGCGCCGCTATGTTCACGCATCACACTCTCGCCACCCTGAATGCCCTGGAACTCCAGGTCTATAACTACGTGATTAAGAACCGCGATAAAGTGATGTACATGACCATTCGCGAGCTTTCCGATGCGGTGCAGGTTTCCACCACCACCGTGCTACGTTTCTGCCGTAAACTGCACTGTGATGGCTACTCTGAATTTCGTATTCGCTTCAGACTCTATCTGGAGCAGGAGCAGCATCAGCCCGCTTATTCTGGCGTGGGTGAACTTATCAGCTTTTTTAAAAGCATTAACAATGATGACTTTGAGCATCTGATCAATCGTGCCGTCGATCATCTGTTTCATGCGGAACGTATTATCTTTGTAGGCGCTGGCACTTCAGGAACGTTAGGAAAATATGGCGCCCGCTTCTTTTCTAATGTTGGAAAGTTCAGCAGTTATATCGATGACCCTTATTATCCGGTCAACAGCGATATGTATGAAAATGCCGTAGCGGTTATATTATCTGTCTCTGGCGAAACCCCGGAAATATTACGGTTAGCCAGCCAGTTCAGCCTGCATCACTGCCAAGTGATCTCTGTCACTAATAATGAAAATGCTTCGCTGGCAAAAATGGCTGACTTCAACCTTTCCTACCATATGCCACGGCTGCTGGTAGCGGATCAATATGACGTGACCACGCAGGTCCCCGTTATCTATATCTTAGAAACGCTTGGCCGCAGGCTGGCAGCGCGGCTTAAATAAAAACACCCTGTTTTTTCGATGTAACAAATTACGGAATCGCAAATTTGTTATATCGTGACATTCTTTATTTGCTTGATAAACTCGCCACAATAATAAAAACATCGCTTCAGAAAAGATTTACTTCAGAAGCTGAAATACCCTGGCGAGGAGAAGATCATGGCGTTGAATTTTGCTGAATCCGCAGTAGAGATCGTCAAGCTGGTCGGTGGTAACGATAACGTGATCAATATCACGCATTGTGCCACGCGGTTGCGATTTATATTAAAAGATGGCGGGAAAGTTAATAAGGAGCAATTAAAACGGGTAAAAGGGGTGATTACCGTTATCGAAGCGGGCGGCCAGCTTCAGGTGGTGATTGGTAACCATGTGGACGCCGCTTATCAGGAAGTGATAAAGCTGGTGAGCGTGGAGGAAAATGCGGCCATTTCCGCGCCAGACGTCGGCATTGTCAGCCGACTGATGGATATTATCTCCAGTATCTTTGCCCCTTTCCTCTACCCTCTTGCTGCCTGTGGCATTCTGCAAGGCCTGCTGTCACTGGTAACGGCGCTCGGCTGGATGGATCAGGCCAGTGGCGCATACCGTATTCTGAATTTTGTCTCCTGGACCGGCTTTACCTTTCTTCCGGTGCTGGTGGCCTTTACTGCCGCCAAAAAATTCAACGTTAACCCCTTCACCGCCGTGATTGCCGCCTGTGCGCTGGTCAGCCCTGACTATATGAATATGCTTACCGCCAACAAAATCATGCTGGCCAATTCTGCCGACCCGGCCCTGCAACTGCTGATGAAAGAGGCGGTCAGCAATCCGGAAACGGCCAGGATTCTGGCTGAGGTAGCTGGCGTTCCAGTGAATGCGCCAGCGCTTGATTTCTTCGGCCTTCCGGTGAAATACCTGAGTTATACCGCCTCGGTGATCCCGATCATTCTGATGGTCTGGATAATGTCTTACATTCAGCACTTTTGTGAGCGCGCGCTGCCGCTGGTGATCCGCAATCTTTTTACCCCGATGATTTGCCTGGCCATTATGGTGCCGCTGACGCTGCTGGCCTTTGGCCCGACAGGAAATGCGATTGGCGGCGCTATCGGCGGTATCTACAACACCCTTTACGATCTCAGTCCGGTGGTGGCCGGGTTTGTGGTGGGGGCACTCTGGATGCCGCTGGTCACGCTGGGGGTACACTGGGGAATTACGCCCGTCACCGTCGGGAACTACGCCACGCTGGGCTATGACACCTTTACCGCACTTCAGGCCTCCGCCGTGTTTGCCATGGCGGGGGCGACCTTTGGCGTCTGGCTTAAGTCAAAGGATCAGGAGATGAAGCGCGTTTCTCTTTCAGCAGGCTTAACGGCGCTGTTTGGCATCTCTGAACCGGCGCTGTATGGCGTGGCGCTCCGGCTGAAAAAACCGATGTTGTGCGGCTGCCTGGCGGGCGCTATTGGCGGTTCGGTGGCGGGCTTCTTTAATGCCGTCTCCTGGAGCTACTGCCTGCCCGGCATTGCCGTACTTCCGGTCTTTTTCAAACAGGGGCATATGCCGCAATTTATCGGCTTTTTGCTCTCAGTCAGCATCGCCTTTGTGCTTGGTGCGGCGTTGACCTGGGTGGTTGGATTCAGCGAACGGCCAGGCACGCCAGATCAAGCAGAGAAGTTTAAGCCAGCCAGCGCCTGAATCAACGGGCGGAAATGGCGGCCCGACAGTTTAGTTAATCAGAAGGAGAGGATGAATGGGCAGAGATCAGCAGTTGCCAGCGGACTTTTTATGGGGTGGTGCCGTAGCCGCGCATCAGGTTGAAGGCGGTTGGGATCGGGATGGCAAAGGCATCAGTATTGCTGATGTTCTTTCCGGTGGCGCCCACGGCGTAGACAGGGTAATGACTGACGGCGTGCAGGAGGGCTTCAGTTACCCAAACCACCAGGCGGTGGAATTTTACTCCCACTATAAGCAGGATATTGCGCTGTTCGCGGAGATGGGATTTAAGTGTTTCCGCACCTCCATTGCCTGGAGCCGTATCTTTCCCAACGGCGATGAGCAGGAGCCTAATGAAGCGGGCCTACAGTTTTATGACGACCTGTTCGATGAGCTGCTAAAACACCATATTGAACCGGTCATCACGCTTTCTCATTTTGAGATGCCTTATCACCTGGTCAAAGCCTATGGCGGCTGGCTGAACCGCAAGGTGGTGGATTTCTTTGTACGCTTCAGCGAAGTGGTGCTGGCGCGCTATAAGCATAAAGTTAAGTACTGGATGACCTTTAACGAGATCAATAACCAGCGTAACTGGAAATATCCGCTCTTTGGCTACTGCTGCTCTGGCGTGGTGTTTACCGATCATGAAAAGCCTGAGCAGGCGATGTATCAGGTGCTGCATCATCAGTTTGTCGCCAGCGCGAAAGTGGTGAAACTCGGGCATGAGATCAACCCCGAGATGCAGATAGGCTGCATGATTGCCATGGTGCCGCTCTATCCCTGGTCCTGCCATCCGGATGATGTGATGCTTGCCCAGGAGGCGATGCGTGAACGTTACCTGTTTAGTGATGTGCATATGCGTGGCTATTATCCCTCCTACATCGTTAACGAGTGGGCGCGCAAGGGTTACCAGATTGATATGCAGCAGGGCGATGCGGAGATCCTGCTTGAGGGATGCGCCGATTATATTGGCCTGAGCTATTACATGAGTAATGTGGTGCAGGCGAGCGCCAGAGGAACGGGAAGCGCGGTATCAGGGTTTGAGGGCAGCGTGCCAAATCCTCATGTTAAGGCTTCTGACTGGGGCTGGCAGATCGATCCCGTTGGGCTGCGTTATTCGCTGGCCGCGCTCTATGAGCGCTATCAGAAACCGCTGTTTATTGTGGAAAACGGCTTCGGCGCTATTGATAAGCCGGAAGCTGACGGCCAGATTAACGATGACTACCGCATCGCCTATCTCAAAGCACATATCGAACAGATGAAGCTGGCTGTTTTTCACGATGGCGTTGAGCTGATGGGCTATACGCCCTGGGGCTGCATCGACTGCGTTTCGTTCACCACCGGCCAGTACAGCAAACGCTACGGCTTTATCCATGTTGATAAAAATGACGACGGAAGCGGCACGTTGAAACGATCGAAAAAGAAGAGCTTTGAATGGTATAAGCAGGTTATCGCCAGCAACGGCGCAGAGCTGTAGCCTCTTGTCACCGCCAGAGTTTATACACTCTGGCGGTGCCGGGCCGTAACCCGGTGCAAGCCGAAGCAGTAAATAAATCCTGAAGGTAGCGAGCAGCAATACCCGGTTTCTGTGCCGGTGTTGCCTGGCATCTGCTGCTATCGTCCGCCCGCGGCATCAATAAAGGTACCGGTGATATAGGAAGCTTCGTCACTCAGCAGCCACAGAATAGCCTGAGCGATCTCTTCAGGCTGCCCGCCTCGCTGCATGGGTAAACCGGGAGCAACCCGATCCACTCTTCCGGGTTCGCCGCCATCGGCATGCATTTCCGTATAGATTAAGCCAGGGCGCACGCCATTCACTCTGATGCCCTGAGCGGCTACCTCCAGCGAAAGCCCCGTGGTCAGCGTATCCATCGCGCCTTTTGATGCCGCATAATCGACATATTCACCCGGCGCACCAAGTCGCGCTGCCGCTGAGGAGACGTTGACTATCGCGCCGCCCTCTCCTCCGTGGTGGTGAGCCATCCTTTTTACCGCCTCACGGCAGCAGATAAAACAGCCTGTCACATTCGTGGCAAAGACCCGATTAATCCGCTCAGCCGTCAGCTGCTCCACGCGGGTTTGCTGAAACAGGATCCCCGCATTATTCACCAGGGCACGAAGCTGACCCGGCTGTCGATCAATCTGTGCAAACATCGCCACGACCTGCTGCTCATCAGCAATATCAGCCTGCACCGCAAATGCCTGGCCACCCTGCTCTGTTATCAGCGCTACCACTTCTGCTGCCGCAGCGACATTCTGGCGATAATTTACCGCCACGTTGTATCCGCGCCGGGCCAGCAGTAAAGAAGTTGCCCGCCCGATCCCCCGACTGCCACCGGTTACTAACGCAATCTTCATCTTTTTCTCCATAAAAAAAGGGCACGTGCTGTGCCCTTTTAACTTTAGCCTGAAACGCCAGACTACTCGTATTCGCTCATCGGTACGCAGGAACAGAAGAGGTTACGGTCGCCGTAAACATCATCAAGACGCTTCACGGTTGGCCAGTATTTGTTGTCACTGCCTGCCGGGAACACCGCCAGCTCACGGCTGTAAGGATGGCTCCACTCGCCGACGATTTCCATCTGAGTGTGGGGGGAGTTAACCAGCGGGTTGTCATCCACAGGCCACTCTCCGTCCGCAACCCGATCAATTTCCATACGGATCGCCAGCATGGCATCAATAAAGCGGTCCAGCTCGATTTTGCTCTCAGATTCCGTTGGCTCAACCATCAGCGTTCCCGCAACCGGGAAGGACATGGTTGGCGCATGGAAACCGTAGTCGATCAGGCGCTTGGCAATATCCAGCTCGCTGATACCGGTCTGTTCTTTCAGCGGACGAATATCCAGGATGCATTCATGCGCCACGCGGCCATCACGTCCGGTATAAAGGATGGGATAGGCTGATTTGAGACGGGTGGCAATGTAGTTGGCATTAAGAATAGCCACAGAGCTGGCCTGTTTCAGTCCTTCAGCACCCATCATGCGGATATACATCCAGCTGATCGGCAGAATCGAAGCGCTGCCAAAAGGTGCGGCAGAAACTGCGCCATTCTGCGTCAGTACACCTTCAATCTGCACCACGCTGTGCCCCGGCACAAAGGGTGCCAGGTGCGCTTTCACGCCGATAGGCCCCATGCCCGGACCGCCGCCGCCATGCGGGATACAGAAGGTTTTATGCAGATTAAGGTGAGACACATCCGCGCCGATATAACCTGGCGTGGTGATCCCCACCTGAGCATTCATGTTGGCGCCATCCAGATAGACCTGACCGCCAAACTGATGAACGATCTGGCAAACTTCGCGGATGGTCTCTTCGTACACACCGTGAGTAGAAGGATAGGTCACCATGATGCAGGAGAGCGCGTCGCCCGTCTGCTCCGCTTTTGCCCGCAGATCGGCCAGGTCGATATTGCCCTGCTTGTCACAGGCCACCACCACCACAGACATGCCAGCCATCTGAGCCGAGGCCGGGTTGGTGCCGTGCGCTGAGCTTGGGATCAGACAGATATTACGTCCGCCTTCGTTGCGGCTTTCGTGATAGCGGCGGATCGCCAGCAGGCCAGCGTATTCCCCCTGCGCACCAGAGTTTGGCTGCATGCAGAGTGCGTCATAACCTGTCAGCTGCACCAGCCACTGGGAAAGCTGACCGATCATTTGCAGATAGCCCGTCGCCTGGTCTGCCGGACAGAACGGATGCAGCTCAGAGAATTCAGGCCAGGTGATCGGGATCATCTCAGCTGCCGCATTCAGCTTCATGGTGCAGGAGCCGAGCGGGATCATCGCCTGATTCAGCGCCAGATCTTTACGCTCCAGGCTGTGCATGTAGCGCATCATCTCGGTTTCGCTGTGATGGCGGTTAAACACCGGGTGCGTCAGGATCGCATCCTGGCGCAGCAGCCCAGCGGGCACAGAAGTGCTTTCTGTGGCAACGGCGGCATCCAGCGCATCGATATCCAGCCCGTGGTTTTCACCCAGCAGGATGGAGAATAACGCCGTGATATCTTCCCGCAGCGTGGTCTCATCCAGAGTGATCCCAACCGCGTTATGGATATCGGTACGCAGGTTCACACCAAAGCTCAGGGCGCGATCCAGCACCGCAGCTTTATCAGCTACCTCGACGGTCAGCGTATCAAACCAGTGCTGATGGCGCAGCGTCAGGCCGCCTTTTTGCAGGCCAGCCGCCAGGATATCGGTGAGACGGTGAATACGGGAAGCGATGCGCTTCAGCCCCACCGGCCCGTGGAACACGGCGTAGAGGCTGGCGATATTGGCTAACAGTACCTGTGAGGTACAGATGTTGGAGTTCGCTTTTTCGCGGCGGATATGCTGCTCGCGGGTCTGCATAGCCATACGCAGAGCGGTGTTGCCTGCCGCATCACGCGAAACGCCGATGATACGTCCCGGCATAGAGCGCTTATGCTCATCACGCGCTGCAAAGAAGGCCGCATGCGGGCCGCCGTAGCCCATAGGTACGCCAAAGCGCTGTGCAGAACCAAACACGATATCCGCGCCGATTTTGCCCGGTGCCTGTAGCAGCACCAGCGACATAAAGTCTGCCGCAACGCTGACAATGACCTTGCGATTTTTCAGTTCGGCAATCAGATCGGTATAGTCGTGAGCTTCACCCGTTGTACCAACCTGTTGTAACAGGACGCCAAACACTTCCTGGTGATCGAGTACTTTTTCTGCGCTGTCGACCAGCACCTCAAAACCAAAGGTTTCCGCACGGGTACGCACTACATCCAGCGTCTGCGGATGAATATCGTCCGCCACAAAGAAGCGGTTAGCATTTTTCAGCTTGCTGACGCGTTTTGCCATCGCCATCGCTTCAGCCGCAGCGGTAGCTTCATCCAGCAATGAGGCGGAAGCGATATCCAGTCCGGTGAGATCCAGCGTTACTTGCTGGAAGTTCAGCAGCGCTTCCAGACGCCCCTGCGAAACCTCTGGCTGATAAGGCGTATAGGCGGTGTACCAGCCCGGATTTTCCAGCATATTGCGCAGGATAACCGGCGGCGTCAGTACCGGGGTATAACCCATGCCGATAAAGGATTTATAGCGCAGATTCTGACTGGCAATTGCCTTCAGCTCCGCAAGCGCCTGATGCTCGGTCAGCGCATCCCCTACCGCAGGCGGGCTGGGTAGCTGAATATCGGCGGGCACAATAGACGCAATAAGGTCATGAAGTGAGCTGGCACCGGTAGCATTGAGCATCGCCGTTTGCTGCTCCTGCGACGGGCCAATATGGCGTTCGATAAACGCACCGGTGTGTTCAAGCTGGCTGAGAGTCTGAGTCATTAGCGGTAAATCCTGAATCGGGCAGGGTAAGCAGGGCGGGACGGTTAAAGCCGCCCCGCCCGCGTAAGCAGTTATTCGTCGATGCTCTCTTTATAAGCATCCGCATCCAACAATGCATCCAGCTCGGCTTCATCGCTGGCTTTGATTTTGAACAGCCAGCCTTCGGCGTAAGGAGCGCTGTTAACCAGCTCCGGTTCGCTATCCAGCGCGCTGTTTACTGCAATAATTTCGCCGCTGACTGGGGCATAAATATCGGAAGCCGCCTTCACCGATTCCGCAACGGCGCAGTCATCGCCCTGGCTGTAGGTGTTGCCTACATCGGGGAGATCAACAAAAACCATGTCGCCCAGCAGCTCCTGCGCGTGCTCGGTAATGCCTACGGTGTATGTTCCGTCAGCTTCTTTACGCACCCATTCGTGGCTGTCGCGGTATTTCAGTTCATTTGGGACATTGCTCATAGCCCTGCTCTCCTGAGAAGTTATCGTTATTAGGCGACGGGTTTTCCGGCGCGAACAAAAACAGGTTTGGTGACTTTTACCGGCATTTCCCGGTTACGGATCTGCACAATGGCCCGATCGCCAATGCCAGCAGGAACGCGTGCCAGGGCGATGCTGCAACCTAAAGTTGGGGAGAAGGAACCGCTGGTGATGATCCCTTCATGCAGATTGCCTTCGCTGTCGGTAAAGCGTACCGGCAATTCATTTCGCAGTACGCCTTTCTCGGTCATGATCAGTCCGACCAGTTGGTCAGTGCCCTTTTCACGCTGCGCTTCCAGCGCCTCACGCCCGATAAAATCACGATCTTCAGGCTGCCACGCTACTGTCCAGCCCATGTTGGCGGCCAGCGGAGAAATGCTTTCGTCCATCTCCTGACCATATAAATTCATACCGGCTTCCAGACGCAGCGTATCGCGTGCGCCCAGACCGGCGGGTTTAACGCCTGCATGCAGCAGCTTCTGCCAGAACTCCGCGGCCTGTTGGTTTGGCAGGGCAATCTCGTAGCCCGCTTCACCGGTATAGCCGGTGGTGGCGATAAACAACTCACCCGCCTGTACGCCAAAGAAGGGCTTCATGCCAGCAACTGCTTCACGCTGCGCCTCATCAAACAGCGTCCGGGCTTTTTCCTGCGCCTGCGGCCCCTGCACAGCAATCAGCGCCAGGTCATCACGGGGCGTCAGTTGCACACCGTAAGGTGCCGCGTGCTCTGAAATCCATGCCAGATCTTTTTCGCGGGTTGCTGAGTTGACCACCAGCCGGAAAAAGTCTTCGGTCATAAAGTAAACAATGAGATCGTCAATTACGCCAGCGGAGGCATTCAGCATGCCGCTATAAAGCGCTTTACCGGGCTGGGTGAGTTTGGCGACGTCGTTGGCGAGCAAATAGCGCAGGAACTCACGCGTACGCGCACCGTTGAGATCGACAATAGTCATGTGCGACACGTCGAACATGCCGGCATCAGTGCGCACGGCATGGTGCTCATCCATTTGCGAGCCGTAATGCAACGGCATCATCCAGCCGTGAAAATCGACCATACGCGCGCCTGCTGCCTGATGCTGTTCGAACAAGGGGGTTTGCTGAGTCATATCAATCCTGTAAGGCGATGAGTTGGATGCTCTGCCACGGCTTTGCACCGTACGCAAACGATAACCTGGCTCTGAAGTTACCACTGAACGCGAGCATTAACCATAAGTAAAACGGGGTCGAAAATTTCCGCGCCGTTGCAGAACCAGCAGAGAGTTTCCAAAATTTTTCACCATAAATCTGTAAAGAAGCACGCAAAAATGACAATTAACGCCCTTGTGAGCAGTTTAAAAATAGCGTTACGGGAGAGAGACCAAAATAATTCGGTAAAATAAAAAACCTTACGCATGAAAATAAGTAATCTGAAAAGCGGGGTGAAATTAGAATTTTTCAAATGAAGCTGTGCCAGAGGAACCCTTTAACCAAACTGAACACTTAACGTAACGAGTTCTTTTCTGGTTACAACGCTATGGATATTAAATCAACCTCAGTAAACGCCTTCCCGCTTCACCAGGCGGTGGAGCAGCACGACACCACGACTATCACTCAGTTAAGAGAGGAGGGACATAAGACTAACCAGCTTAATGAGGCCAACCTCTCACCTGTAGATCTGCTTTCCAGAAGACGATCTATCGATCAGACGCTGCGTGAAAAAATGCACGGTGCGCTGCTCTCGTCGATGAACCCCACAGCGCCAAAAGGCTATACCAAACCTGAGGCGCTGCATGGCTCTCCCTGGGGATTTGAGATCCTGGCATCGGGCGAACTGAGAGGCGGCGTCAATGATGCCAAAGGCGGAACACAATCGCTGGAAGGAGAGGTCTTTTTTTCCGATCGCAGCCCGGAAAAGTTGTCTGAACGGGTTACCCGTAATAATTTCAGAAGCAACCCCCGCATCTATTCTCACGGAAAAGGGATGCACAGCAGTAACCCCGTAGCCAGGGCTTTCCAGCACCGTATGAGTCAGGCTATCGGTCATTATCTGGCAAGTGGACGACCGCTGCCCTCCAGTGGCAATCCCCTGAAATTGCAGGCGAACGCTGACCAACAGGTTAGTGAGATCGCCGCGCACTGGTTACAGAATTTACTGACCAGCGTACGCAACAATGGGGCAAAAAAGTTTGAAAATGTGCAGGCAGAGGAGAGCGTCGCTTTACTGAAGTTTCCTGAGTCCATCACGATCAATTTTTCTGATAACCATCAACAGGTTTTTGATGGCCAGGCGCTGAAACCTCTGCTGGCGGATGCAGCAAAAACGCTACAGCAGCAGCTTGAAGGAGGTAAAGCGCCGCTGCTGGCGATGATCAACAACGGTGAAATTGTTCCCATGGTATTTGGCTTCAGTAAGATTGAAGATCTCAAAACGCACGCCATAAACGGCTCGCTGGGGGGTGAAGCGAAGCACTACCGCTATCAGAGTGAAAGCCATCCGCTTGCCGGCTCGGCAAAAGGGGGGAAATTAAAGGAGATTGAACTCAATACCCTTAAGGATTTGGCAACCCTGAGCCTGACCTGTCTGGCGAAAGGGGTGAAAATCCCCGCCGATACCCTGATCCGGATTAATCCCAACAGGCGGGATAAAATCGATAGCGGTATGCGGGCGCATTACCTTGACCCACAGCAGTTGGGCCGCTTTCAGCAGCAGCTGGCATCGACATTGGGTGAAAAGGGAGTGACGTTAAGCCAGGCTACTCTGCCCGAACTACAACAGATGAATCAGGAAATACGCGGCAAGGATCTTGCCGCGTGGGTGGCATAACGGCAGGCAAATATTACCGCAGCCATTCCGGCAGATCGTTCAGCCCCATGGCCTGTTTCAGCAGGCGGGGTTTTACGCCGGGCAGGTTATTGGCCAGGCTCAGACCAACGTCACGCAGCAGTTTTTTCGCCGGGTTAGTGCCGCTGAACAGCTCCCGGAACCCCTGCATGCCCGCCAGCATCATGGCCGCGCTCTGTTTACGGCTGCGCTCGTAACGGCGCAGGTAGAGATGCTGCCCGATGTCTTTACCCTGCTGATGCAGGCGTTTCACCTCGCCTATCAGCTCCGCTGCGTCCATAAAGCCCAGGTTCACGCCCTGCCCCGCCAGCGGATGAATGGTATGCGCAGCATCGCCTACCAGCGCCAGCCGGTGCGCTGCGAAATTACGCGCATAGCGCCCCATCAGCGGGAAGGTTTTACGCTCGCTCTCGACCTTACACAACCCCAGCCGCAAATCGAACGCCACGGAAAGCTGCTGATTAAAGACTTCAGCAGGCATTGACTGCAAACGTGTCGCTTCCTGCGGGGAAACGGACCAGACGATGGAGCAGAGATCGGGTTCGTTCAGCGGTAAGAAAGCCAGGATACCGTCGCCATGGAAAACCTGACGCGCTACCGCCTCGTGAGGCTGCTCTGTACGGATGTTGGCGACCAGTGCATGGTGATCGTAGTCCCAGAAGGCCAGCGGAATATCAGCTTTATTACGCAGCCAGGAGTTCGCGCCATCGGCGGCCACCAGCAGCCGGGCACTCATCATGGTGCCATCCTTCAGGGTCACAAAGGCTTCGTTGTCACCAAAAGCTACCTGCTGAAGTTCAGCGGGCGCGATAAGCGTGACGTTGTTAAGCTCGCTCGCTTTTTTCCACAACGCGTGGTGAATAACCGGATTCTCTACGATATGCCCAAGATGCGCCAGGCCCTGCTGACCATCGTCAAAAGCAATGCGCCCGAAGCTGTCGCGGTCCCACACTTCCATGCCATGATAAGCGCTGGCGCGGGTCGCCAGGATGGTGGTCCAGACATCAAGATGCTGAAGCAGACGCTCGCTGGCCGCGTTGATAGCAGAGACGCGCAGCGCGGGTTCTGCTGTGACGGTAAACTCTTTCTCTGGCTCGCGTTCCAGCACGGCAATTTTCAGCCCTGTGCCCTGCAAGCCACAGGCTACGGCGAGTCCAACCATACCGCCGCCCGCGACGATGAGATCATAAGTTTGCATTACTGCTTTCTCCTTAACGCTCGACCCAGCCTAACGTACGCTCGGCAAGCAAATTCCGCACTGGCGGCAGCGCGTCCATGACCATCAGGCCAAGAGTGCGTCCTGCCACCAGCGGTGTATAGCGGTTAGCAAACAGCCTGACCAGCGTGTCGGTAATGCCAATGGTGGCAGCGGCATCCGGCTGGCGGCGCTGCTGATAGCGCTGCAACGTGGCATAGCTCCCCACATCCTCGCCTGCGCGCCAGGCGGCAGCCACGGTTTCTGCAAGAGACATCACATCCCGGAGTCCCAGATTGAATCCCTGACCGGCAATAGGGTGCAGCGTTTGCGCTGCATTGCCCACCAGCGCCAGCCGGTGAGAGACGTGCTGAGAAGCGGCCTGCAACTGAAGAGGATAGCTGTGGCGCTGCCCGACCTGCGTGATACGGCCCAGCCGCCAGCCAAACGCTTTTTGCAGCTCCGCCCTGAACTGGCTGTCGCTCCAGCTATCTACGGTGGCCTTCTCCTGGAGCGGATGACACCAGACCAGCGAACTTCTTCCTGCCGACATCGGCAACAAGGCCAGCGGACCGTGCTCGGTGAAGCGCTCAAAGGCGCGACCACCGTGCGGCTGCTGTGTGGAAACGTTGGCGATAACCGCCATCTGCTGATAATCGTGCGACTGCCACTGTATGCCACAGGAGGCTGCTACGGCAGAACCTGAACCATCTGCGGCTACCAGCAGCTGAGCTTCCAGCGTTTCGCCATTGCTCAGCGTTACGCGAGTGCTCTGCTGGCTGCGTGCCACCTGAGTGACTTTAGCCGGGCAGCAGACCCGCACGCCGGGCGCTTTCTCCAGCAGGCTGAACAGGCGCTGGCCGACATCATGCAGCTCCACCACCTGCCCCAGCGCAGAGATGCCGTGTTCAGCGGCAGACAGCGAAACAAAGCTGGCATGCCCGCGATCGCTGACGTGTACGTGGGTGATTGCTGTGGCGCAGGAGTAGAGAGACGGCCACAGATTAATGGCGGCCAGCTGCTGGCAGGTTCCTTCAGCCAGCGCAATTGCCCGGCCATCAAAGCCCGGATGCGTCCGGCTGGCTGGCGCGGTGGCTTCCACCAGCGTGACCGGAACTTTCCCCTGGGTGAGATGAGAAACAGCCAGCGCCAGCGTGGCGCCAGCCATTCCTCCGCCTGCAATTACAATGCTCATTACGCCTTCGCTGCCGCCATCAGTGCTTCAATCTCATCCACCTCTTTTACCACGCTGTCGGTCAGATTTTCATTGCCGTCGGCGGTGATAATAATGTCATCTTCAATGCGGATACCTATACCGCGGTACTCTGCCGGTACATCTGCATCCGGAGCGATATAGAGGCCCGGTTCAACGGTGATAACCATACCTGGCTCCAGCACGCGGTCACGATCGTGGCCGTAATAGCCGACGTCGTGAACGTCCAGCCCCAGCCAGTGGCTCAGCCCGTGCATAAAGAACTGGCGATGCGCCTGCTCTTCAATCAGCGTCTCTACTTCACCTTTCATCACGCCCAGCTTCACCAGCCCGGTGACCATAATGCGAACCACTTCCTGATTCACTTCGCGGATGCTGGTGCCAGGGCGAAACAATTTTAGCGCTGTGTTCAGTGACTCAAGAACAATGTCATAAACAGCGCGCTGAGGCGCCGTAAACTTACCGCTGACCGGGAAAGTGCGCGTGATATCACCCGCATAGCCCTGTAGCTCACAGCCTGCATCAATCAGCACCAGATCGCCTTCGCGCATCTGGCTCTCGTTCTCGGTGTAATGCAGAATGCAGCCGTTTTCGCCTGCGCCAACGATGGTGTTGTAGGAAGGATAGCGCGCGCCATGGCGGGTAAATTCGTGATGGATCTCCCCTTCCAGCTGATATTCAAACATGCCGGGACGGCACTGCTGCATGGCGCGGGTATGCGCCAGCGCGCTGATACGCCCCGCTTCTCGCAGCAGAGCCTGCTCTTCCGGTGACTTGAAGAGACGCATTTCATGGACGATGGGGCGCCAGTCGGTAACCGAGGCGGGCGCTTTCAGGTTCTGGCGAGAACCAGCCCGCAGTTTTTCCAGAGCGGCAAACAGCAGCGCATCCGCTTCGGCGTACAGCCCCTGCGCATGATAAACGCCATCCAGACCGTTCAACAGTTGCGGCAGCTGCTCAGCGATGTCGCCAAAAGGTAACGCGCGGTCTACAGCAAGCTTTTCCGGAGCGGCATCCTGCCCAAGACGGCGACCAAACCAGATTTCCGCCGTCAGGTCACGCACGCGGTTAAACAGCACGCTGTGATTATGGCTCTCGTCGCTTTTGATCAGCACCAGTACCGCTTCAGGCTCGTTGAAGCCGGTGAAATACCAGAAATCGCTGTTCTGACGGTATGGGTATTCGCTGTCGTTGCTGCGCGTGGCTTCCGGGGCGGCAAAGATCACCGCTGCCGTGGCCGGGGCCATTTTGCTCAGCAGCGCCTGCCGACGACGTAAGAATTCTTGCTGGGTCATCCCTCTCTCCTGATATTGCCCGCTTAGTGCAGGGTCGGTTTTTTCACTTCCACAGCCGTGGGCACAATGTGGGTGAAGGTATCATGGCAGAGCAGTGCCGCAACGCGAACGTACTCAATCACCTCTTCCAGAGACTGCTCCAGCTCTTCCTGATCTTCATCTTCATCGTAGCCCAACTGCGCAATAGTTCGCAGATCGTCTATCGCTTCGCCCGTCTCGCCTTTCACCTTGTCGAGCTTGGGTTGAGAGACGCCCAGGCCCAGCAGGAAATGGTTCACCCAACCCGCTAACGCATCGGCGCGATCGAACACGCTGATATCTTCATCATCCGGCAGATAAAGCTGGAACAGGAAACCCTCTTCCTCAAGCGTGTTGCCGATGGCCTCATGCAGCTGCTGCAACGGCAAGGCCAGCGACTGGGAGAAAGCCATGCCTTCATTGGTCAGCTCATGGACCAGCGTTTGCCAACCGCTCTCTTTCGTGCCGCCACAGATCATTCCGCTGAGTAAGCCATGCATTTCGGCAGGTGTCATCCCTACGCCCTGCTGCGTCAGTGCTGAAGCCAGCGCATCATAGCCCGGCATTGTGTTTGATAGTGACATACGTTTTGGCCATCGTTGGCTGGATAAGTTCGTGTTATGCTACCACCAGGTGCCTCAACGATTCCAGAAAAGGGGTTGTTTCTTCTATAAGGCGTAGTTATAGTCGCCTACCCTCCCAACCCACTGAGCGGTAGGGAGATTGGCGGTAGAGTAATCAGTCAGGATGGTGGCATGTCTGCACAACCGGTAGATATTCAAATTTTTGGCCGTTCGTTACGAGTAAATTGTCCGCCAGAACAGCAAGATGCGCTGAACATGGCTGCTGAAGATCTCAATCAACGGTTGCAAGATTTAAAAGTTCGCACTAGAGTCACAAATACCGAGCAGCTGGTTTTTATCGCTGCACTGAACATTTGCCATGAGCTGGCTGCGGAAAAAGTCAAAACCCGCGATTACGCCAGTAACATGGAACAGCGTATCCGGATGCTGCAACAGACCATTGAACAGGCATTGCTTGAACAGGGTCGTATTACAGAAAGAACCGGAAGCAAGTTCGAATAACACCTCATCGTTATTCATGTTAGAGTAACGGTGAAGTAAAAAAATTCTCTGAGATGTTTGCAAGCGGGCCAGTCCCCTGAGCCGATATTTAATACCAACAGAGTCTGACGCTCTGTAACCTGTGTGCAAGCTCGGTTCGTCCGAGAAGCCTGATGGTTACGACGGCAGTCTCACCTTGAACCAAGGGTTCAAGGGTTACAGCCTGCGGCGGCATCTCGGAGATTCCTCACTCAGTTCCATCCCTGCCGCGCTCTCGCCATACCGCCTTGTTTTCTTAGCTAAAATTCCTCTTTAGAGATCTCATTTCCAACACGATTTTTCTCGTTTACAAACGCCTTCTTTTACCGCTTCTGTCCTCACCAGAATTTCTCGCTGTCTGATGCTTCCCGATTTCCTGCAAACAGGTTTTGCTCACTAAAATTCAGTGCTGTTTTTAGCCAGTCGATGCTGACAGGCTCGTACTCCGGTCTGAGCTGTGGCACCCTTCTCTGTAACCTCCATTAGCCAGCCTGACCCTGGGGAATGTATGAGCCTCAATCTTTTTGACCGACAGGATATCCGTACCCATGTGCGCCATCTGCGGCGTGCGCTGACGCCAGAGCAGCAGCAGATGGCTGCGGTGCAGGCCGCCGAACGGGCGCTGAATTTCGCCCCGCTACAGCAAGCAAAAAAAATCGCCCTGTTTCTCTCTTTTGATGGCGAGCTGAGTACCCGACCGCTGATTGCCAAACTCTGGCAGCACAAGCAGCAGGTCTATCTGCCGGTGCTTCACCCCTTTTCTGCCGGACAGCTTCTTTTTATCCGCTACCAACCCACTACCCTACTGACGCCAAATCGCCTGAACATTCCTGAGCCGCCGCTGGATATACGCCACCTGGCAACGCTGGACGAGCTGGATCTGGTGATGGTGCCGCTGGTGGCCTTTGACCGGCAGGGACAGCGTCTGGGAATGGGCGGCGGCTTTTATGACAGAACGCTGCAAAACTGGCAGCAGCACGGCTTTTTACCGGTGGGTCTGGCGCATGACTGCCAGCAGGTCGATGAGCTGCCGGTGGCTGAGTGGGATGTGCCGCTGCCAGCAATCATTACGCCTTCGCATATCTGGCAATGGTAAGCAGATAAAGCAAAGCCCCGGCAGAAAATCTGCCGGGGCTTGACTGGCTGGTGCCAGCAGGTGCATAAAGCGGCTGTATCAGCCGGGCAGCCAGAAAGTCAGACTCACCTTCTGCCTCTTTTTATGCTCAGTACAGCATGCGGGCGCGAATAGTTCCGGGGATCGCTTTCATCAGCTGCAACGCGGTATTGGCAATATCCTGCGGCGCATCGATATCAATTACCACATACCCCATCTGCGGAGTTGTCTGTAGGTACTGGGCGGCGATGTTGATGCCCTGACCAGCAAAGATGTTGTTGATAGCCGTCAGCACGCCAGGGCGGTTCTCGTGGATATGCAGCAGACGGCTCTGGTCGCCATGCATCGGCAGAGAAACTTCCGGGAAATTAACGGCAGAGAGCGTGGAGCCGTTATCGGAATATTTTGCCAGCTTACCGGCAACTTCAATCCCGATATTCTCCTGTGCTTCCTGCGTTGATCCACCAATGTGCGGCGTCAGGATCACATTATCAAACTCACACAGCGGCGAGTTGAATGGATCGCTGTTGGTTGCCGGCTCTTCCGGGAAAACGTCAATCGCTGCGCCAGCAAGGTGCTTATCTGCCAGTACTTTGCACAGTGCAGGGATATCCACCACGGTGCCGCGAGAAGCGTTGATCAGCAGCGCGCCCGGCTTCATCATCGCCAGCTCTTCTGCGCCCATCATGTTCTGCGTGGAGAGGGTTTCCGGCACGTGCAGGCTGACCACATCGCTCATGTTAAGCAGATCGGAGAGATGGCGAACCTGAGTGGCATTACCCAGCGGCAGCTTGTTCTCGATATCATAGAAGAACACGTGCATGCCCAGGCTCTCTGCCAGCACGCCCAGCTGCATACCGATATGGCCGTAACCAATAATCCCCAGCTTTTTGCCACGGGCTTCGTAAGATCCTACCGCCAGTTTGTTCCAGATGCCGCGGTGGGCTTTGGCATTGGCTGCCGGCACACCGCGCAGCATCAACAGCAGCTCGCCGATAACCAGCTCTGCTACGGATCGGGTATTGGAGAATGGCGCGTTGAATACCGGCACGCCGCGCTTAGCGGCTGCATTCAGGTCAACCTGATTGGTGCCGATACAGAAGCAGCCTACTGCCACCAGTTTTTCCGCCGCGGCGAAAATCTCTTCAGTGAGGTTGGTACGCGAACGGATACCGATGAAATGCGCATCGCGGATCGACTCTTTCAGCGCTTCGCTGTCCAGCGCACCTTTGTGAAATTCAATGTTGGTGTACCCTGATGCGCGCAGGTTTTCCACCGCGCTCTGGTGAACGCCTTCCACCAGCAGGAACTTAATCTTGTCTTTCTCCAGTGATACTTTTGCCATTTCCCGACCCTATTTAGCAGACTTCAGATGTGCCAGCTTACCCCTGTCTTAACCCGGGCATAAGTTAGCCTTCTGTCAAAATATCAAATTTTCGCTCTGCGGCAATACAAACGATTGCCTGCACGGTAGCATGGCGACGGGGAGCGGCAGCACATTTCGGCAGATAATCATGGTGCGCGCGGCAGGATCAGCAGGATTACCCTGCGGGGGTCTGTTATGTGACATAAGTCACCAAATTTCATTGCACTCATAAAAGATGTTTTTTTAGCTGCAATGACCCGACGCCGCTCCGGCGCCGGTAAGATCATTTTTGTATGGTCTTAACACCATTGGCCGTGCCGATCAGGGCAATGTCGGCTGAACGCGCCGCAAACAGCCCTACCGTCACCACGCCAGGCAGCGCATTGATGGCCCTCTCCAGCGCAACCGCGTCAAGGATTTTCAGATTATGCACGTCGAGGATGATATTGCCGTTATCGGTCAGCACATGCTGACGGTATTCCGGCAGGCCACCCAGCTTAACCAGTTCTCTCGCCACATAGCTGCGCGCCATAGGGATCACTTCCACCGGCAGCGGAAAGCGGCCCAGCACATCTACCTGCTTGGATTCATCCGCGATGCAGACAAACTTATCCGCAACGGCAGAGATAATTTTTTCCCGCGTTAAGGCTGCGCCGCCGCCTTTGATCATCTGCATCATGCCGTTGATTTCATCCGCGCCATCAACATAGACAGAGAGAGAATCCACCTCATTGAGATCGAAGACCGGAATGCCCAGCGCTTTCAGCTTTTCGGTAGAGGCCTCCGAGCTGGAGACTGCCCCCTCAATCTGATGCCGGATAGAGCCTAATGCATCGATAAAATGCGCGGCAGTGGAACCCGTTCCTACGCCAACAATGGTGCCTGGAGAGACATAGTCCAGCGCGGCCCAGCCAACGGCCTTTTTCAGTTCATCCTGTGTCATGGTCAGTTTCAATTCCGAAGGGCTTAAGTGTGCCGCCAGTATAAAACAACCCGGTCAGAAATCACCGCCTTCACGCGGCATTTGTTGGCAGTTTGGAAGCCGGCCCACAAAGCGATAAAGTGATTATTGCCCTGGGGGAAAATGGCAAATTTATGGCATAGTGCAGTTTCCACACCTGAAAGAGAGTTTATACCCACAATGAAACGCCCGGATTATCGAACGCTTCAGGCGCTGGATGCCGTCATTCGCGAGCGCGGCTTTGAGCGCGCAGCACAAAAGCTTTGTATCACTCAGTCGGCTGTGTCCCAGCGAATCAAACAGCTGGAAAATATGTTTGGTCAGCCGCTGCTGGTACGTACCGTGCCGCCGCGCCCCACTGAGCAGGGACAAAAGCTGCTGGCGCTGCTGCACCAGGTCGAGCTGCTGGAGGAGCAATGGCTGGGTGATGAAAACGGCGGAACCACGCCTCTGCTGCTCTCGCTGGCGGTCAACGCCGACAGTCTGGCCACCTGGCTGCTCCCGGCGCTGAAAACCGTGTTAACGGACTCGCCGGTCCGCCTGAATTTGCAGGTAGAGGATGAGAGCCGTACCCAGGAGCGCCTGCGTCGCGGGGAAGTAGTTGGGGCCGTGAGTATCCAGCCGCAGCCGCTGCCAAGCTGTCTGGTTGATCAGCTCGGCGCGCTGGATTACCTGTTTGTCGGCTCGAAAGAGTTCGCCGCACGCTATTTTCCCAACGGCGTAACCCGATCTGCCCTGCTGAAAGCGCCTGCGGTGGCGTTTGACCATCTGGATGATATGCATCAGGCGTTTTTGCAGCAGAACTTTGACCTGTCGCCAGGCAGCGTCCCCTGTCACATCGTCAACTCTTCTGAAGCCTTTGTGCAGCTGGCGCGGCAGGGAACCACCTGCTGTATGATCCCGCATTTGCAGATAGAACGTGAGCTGGCCGAGGGCGAACTGATTGACTTAACGCCAGGCCTGTTCCAGCGGCGGATGCTCTACTGGCACCGCTTCGCCCCGGAGAGCCGCCTGATGCGTAAAGTAACCGATGCGTTGATTGGCCACGGCCATCGCGTTCTGCGCCAGAGCGAATAACCAGCAAAAAGGCCTCCCGAAGGAGGCCCTGAAGTTGCCGATCTCATGCTGAAACTGCCAGCATGAGCCGACAGCGAAAACGTTATCCGTTACTGGCCGCGCTGTAGCTCAAAAACAACGTCTACCTGATCGTCAAAGTGAATGCTCTGCTTCTCATAGGTTTGTGCGGCGGAAGTCATGGGCGCCGCGTCAGCCATCTTATACATTCTGGCCACCGGCATCGGCTGATAGTTAGCTACGTGATAACGGATGCTGTAAACCTCTCCCAGCTTAGCGTTAAACCCTTTTGCCAGCTCGCCTGCCTGCTGCGTGGCGTCCTCTATAGCCGCCTGTCGCGCTTTATTACGGTACTGGTCAGGATTCGCCACGCCCAGTTCTACAGAACGGATTTCGTTGAGGCCCGATTTCAGTGCGCCGTCCAGTAGCTCATTCAGCTTGTCCAGCTGGCGAAGCGTAACCTGCACCTGACGCACCGCACGATAGCCTTTCAGAACCGCTTTACCTTCTTTGGTGTAGTCATATTCAGGTTGAGTACGCAGGTTTGCGGCATCGATATCTTTTTTCTCAATCCCGTTCTTATTCAGGAAATCAAAATATTGCGCGACGCGTTCGTCCGCCTGTTTTTTGGCGTCAGCCGCATCTTTAGCGGTGATGCTGACTTCGATAGCCAGCGTGGCGATATCCGGCGTGGCGTCAACGCTGGACTGGCCGGAGGTAACAACGTGTGGGCCGTTTGGCAGTTCATCTGCCAGGGCGAGTGCGGGTACTGTTCCAAGTCCAATTATTGCGGCCAGAGCCAATTTGGTAAGCTTCACTGGGTTCCTCCGTGGGGGGCTTTCAGTCATATCCGGGCGATGAAAAAAGGCTCGTCGCCAGAGAATTGTTCCGTTAAAACGCAACAGGCTATGTTATTGCGTTTTCAGGTATCAGGCTATGACCTTAATTCCTGGAGTGAGTTCCCTTAAGCCCAGCCTACCGCCTGTAGCGCCAGCTTAAGCGCAATGCCCCACATCATCACGCCGACTAAAGCGTTAATGACCCGCTGCGCTTTCGCGGTATTGAGCACGGGTGAGAGCCAGGCAGCCAGCGAGGCGAGACCAAAGAACCACAGTAAAGAGGCGCTGGCCGACCCCAGGGCAAACCAGCTTCGTGCCTCTGCGGGTAGCTGGCCGCCAAGACTGCCGAGCACAACAAAAGTATCGATATAAACGTGAGGATTGAGCCAGGTCACTGCCATCATGGTGGCAAAAATTCGCCACCGGCTCTGCTTCATCGCCGCTGATGAGGCGAGATCGACTTCTCCGCTAAAAGCGGTGCGAAGGGCGCCCCAGCCATACCAGACTAAAAATGCCACGCCACCCCAGGTGACAAGGTTCAGCAGTAACGGCGACTGGGTCAGCAAGGCGCTGCCGCCAAAGACCCCTGCACAGATCAGTACAATATCGCTCAAAGTACAGAGTCCGGCAGTCATCAAATGATACTGACGACGGACACCCTGATTCAGCACCAGCGCATTCTGAGGCCCTAAAGGGAGAATGAGCGCAGCGCCCAGCGCCATGCCCTGAAAGAAAATAGATAACACAAGACTTCCTCAACCAGATGATGTCAGCCGAGTGTATAGGGGAGAAGTCATTAGATGAAATGGAAAAATCTTATGGTATATCAGTATAGCTAATGGCCCCGATCTGAATAAGGCGAACCGGAGTTCGCCTTATTTGCGCAGTAAATTCAGTTAGCTGCGGCCATATATTGCTGTGGAAAGCACGCTGGCGCGGGCCGTGGTGAAATTGCGCCACGCCTTACACATTCCTGACCGCCTGAAATTTACTCCGGCTTTGACAAGGTCTGTATCACCTGCGGCGCTGCGTCACTCTGCGGCGCTTCAGGGGTTTTAACCTGATGCAGGTGAACATCCATCTGCGGATAAGGGATACCAATATTGTGTGCGTCCAGCGTACGTTTGAAGTTCTTCATCAGGTCCCAGTACACCAGTTGCAGATCGCCCGCGTTGCTCCAGCAGCGCACTACAAAGTTCAGGGAAGAGGCAGCCAGTTCGTTAAGGCCAATCTGCACGCCCATATCTTTCAGCACACGTGGCTCGGCATCCACCACTTCCTGTAGCAGTTGAATAACCTGGTCCACATCGGCATCGTAAGCCACGCCAATGATGAACTCGTTACGGCGAACCGGCTCCCGTGAGAAGTTCACGATATTGCCCGCGATAATTTTCCCGTTAGGCACCACCACAATTTTTCCGTCGGCGGTTTTCAGCGTGGTAGAGAAAATCTGCACGTTCTGCACGGTTCCCATCACGCCAATGTCAATAAACTCGCCGGTACGGAAAGGACGGAAGGTGACCAACAGCACACCCGCCGCCAGGTTCGCCAGCGATCCCTGCAAGGCCAGACCAATAGCTAAACCTGCCGCACCCAGTACGGCGATAACGGAGGCGGTCTGAACCCCTACCCGGCCCAGCGCGGCAATCAGGGTAAAAGCAATAATGCCGTAGCGTACCAGCGCGGAGAGAAAATCAGCAACCGTGGCATCAATATGACGTGTCCGCAGAACTTTATTCAGCATGTTAGAGATGATGCGCGCGACGATCATCCCGATAATGATAATGACGACGGCCGCGACGATGTTGACGGCATAGCTCAACAGCAACGCCTGGTTGCGCACCAGCCAGCCACCAGCGCTGTTGATACCATGTACCACGTTAAGATCTTCCATTTGGTTATCCTGTTGTTGTTCTCAATAGGTGCTATCGCCAGAAGAAACTGACAGCCCAAACCCAAAGGGTAACTAAAAATAGTCTGTTGTGCCAAATAAGCAGTCAAAATAACAATTGGTTACCAGCTTCTGGCATAAAAAAAGGCCCCATAAAGGGGCCTTTTCGGCTTAGTCAGGTGACTTACAGCACGCCAACGTCGTTGAGTTCCTTGAAAGCCTGCTCCAGTCGCACAATCATAGAGGACTGGGATGCGCGCAGCCAGACGCGCGGATCGTAGTATTTTTTGTTTGGCTTATCTGCGCCTTCCGGGTTACCCAACTGCGCCTGTAGGTAGCCTTCGTTCTTTTTGTAGTACTGTAGGATACCGTCCCAGGTTGCCCATTGGGTGTCGGTATCGATGTTCATTTTGATCACGCCGTAGCCGATAGATTCTTCAATCTCAGCCGCTGATGAACCTGAACCGCCGTGAAAGACGAAATCCAGAGAGTTATGTGGCAGGTTGTGTTTCTTGCTCACATAGTCCTGAGAATCGCGCAGGATGGTTGGGGTCAGCTTAACGTTACCTGGCTTGTACACGCCGTGTACGTTACCGAAGGAGGCCGCAATGGTGAAGCGTGGGCTGATAGCGTTCAGTTTAGTGTAAGCGTAATCAACATCTTCTGGCTGGGTATAGAGGGCAGAAGCGTCCATGTGGCTGTTATCCACACCATCTTCTTCACCGCCGGTGCAACCCAGTTCGATTTCCAGCGTCATATCGATCTTGGCCATACGCGCCAGATACTTGCTACAGATTTCGATATTCTCTTCCAGCGACTCTTCAGAGAGGTCGATCATGTGGGAAGAGAAAAGTGGCTTACCGGTTTTCTCGAAGTGTGCTTCACCCGCATCCAGCAGACCGTCGATCCACGGCAGCAGTTTCTTGGCGCAGTGGTCGGTATGCAGAATAACTGGCACGCCGTACTGTTC
Organism: Erwinia magellanica; assembly: GCF_039023495.1. NCBI lineage: Bacteria > Pseudomonadati > Pseudomonadota > Gammaproteobacteria > Enterobacterales > Erwiniaceae > Erwinia > Erwinia magellanica. Next base: position 235,460 of record NZ_JBCHVC010000005.1, on the reverse strand, counting down.
AGCCATCAGGTGCACGTGGTGTGCGCCAGAGATTGCGCCCAGGATAGCCGCAGCCTGTGGCTTGTCAGACTTCAGACCTTTACCGGCGATGAAACCAGCGCCACCGTTAGAGAACTGGATGATGACCGGCGCTTTAACTTTAGCGGCGGTTTCCAGTACGGCGTTGATGGAGTCAGTACCCACGCAGTTAACGGCTGGCAGAGCGAATTTGTTCTCTTTCGCTACTTTAAAAACTTTCTGCACGTCGTCGCCGGTGACAACGCCTGGTTTTACGAAATCAAAAATTTTAGACATGTTTTTTGTCCTGTTTCGTCGGTCGTATTAAGAGATTTGGCACCCGATAGTCGGGCAAATCAGTCCGGCGGGAGACGCGCTCCCGCCCCAGAAATTACTGTTTCGCACGCTCTTCAAGCATGGCGACGGCTGGCAGTTTTTTGCCTTCCACGAACTCCAGGAAAGCACCGCCGCCGGTAGAGATATAAGAAATTTTATCTTCGATACCGAACAGATCGATGGCAGCCAGCGTATCACCGCCTCCGGCGATAGAGAACGCATCGCTCTCTGCAATCGCCTTCGCTACAATTTCTGTTCCTTTACGGAAGTTCGGGAATTCGAACACGCCAACCGGGCCATTCCACAGAATAGTTTTGGCTTCTTTCAACAGCTTAGCCATTGCCAGTGCGGTTTCGTCACCGAAGTCCATGATCTCTTCGTTATCTTTGACTTCATTGACTTTCTTGACGGTAGCGGGGGCAGTTTCAGAGAATTCTGTACCTACGCGGGAGTCGGTAGGAACCGGGATTTTAAATTCATCACGCAGTTTTTTCGCCGCTTCAACAAAATCAGGCTCGTACAGCGATTTACCGACGTTGTTATCAATAGCCACGAAGGTGTTGGCGATGCCGCCGCCCACAATCACGGTATCCGCAATTTTTACCAGCGAGTTCAGCACGTCAAATTTGGTGGAAACTTTAGAACCACCAACCACAGCAACCATTGGACGAGCCGGGCTTTTCAGCGCCTTGCCCAGGGCTTCTAATTCGTCAGCCAGCAGCGGGCCTGCACAGGCAACCGGAGCAAATTTGCCGACGCCGTGGGTGGAAGCCTGCGCGCGGTGAGCGGTGCCAAAGGCATCCATCACGTAGACATCGCACAGGGCAGCATATTTTTTAGAGAGGGCTTCGTCGTCTTTCTTTTCGCCTTTGTTGAAGCGAACGTTTTCCAGAACGACCAGTTCACCTTCGGCAATCTCTACGCCATCAAGGTAATCTTTCGCCAGACGAACAGGAGAAGAGAGTTTGTCTTTCAGATAGTTAACAACCGGCAGGAGAGAAAACTCCTCGTTGTATTCACCTTCAGTTGGGCGACCAAGGTGGGAGGTTACCATCACTTTTGCGCCCTGCTTCAGCGCCGCTTCGATGGTCGGCAATGAAGCACGAATACGTGCATCAGACGTCACTTTCCCTTCTTTTACCGGCACGTTCAAATCAGAACGGATAAGTACGCGTTTGCCAGCAAGATCCAGATCGGTCATCTTAATTACAGACATGGTGAATCCTCTCGTTGATTCTCTAAGTTTTGACGGGCGCAGTCCGCGCCCTACCTGAAACCGCTTGCGGCCATTGCTAACGTGGTGTCGATCATCCGGTTAGCAAAGCCCCACTCGTTGTCGCACCAGACCAGTGTCTTGATCAGATGCTGACCGCTGACCCGCGTCTGCGTGCCATCGACTATGGCACTGTGCGGATCATGGTTAAAATCTATTGAGACTAACGGTAGTTCCGTATAGTCAACTATACCACTAAATGCCCCTTCTGACGCGTTTCGCAACAAGGCATTAACTTCGCACGCCCCTACCGCGCGCCTGACGCTGACGCTCAAATCAATCGCCGTCACGTTTATGGTGGGAACGCGCACCGCTATAGCCTCAAACCGGTCATTAAATTTAGGAAAAATACGAGTAATCCCGGCGGCAAGACGCGTATCGACCGGAATAATAGACTGACTGGCCGCGCGCGTACGCCGCAGGTCGCTGTGATAGGCATCAATCACCTGCTGATCGTGCATTGCAGAGTGGATGGTGGTCACCGTTCCCGACTCAATGCCATAGGCATCATCCAGCAGTTTAATCACAGGAATAATACAGTTCGTCGTGCAGGAGGCATTAGAGACAATCAGGTGATTCGGCTGGAGTTCTTTCTCATTCACACCGTAGACCACGGTGGCATCCAGGTCATTACCGCCGGGATGGGAAAACAGCACTTTTTTTGCACCCGCAGCCAGATGCGCTTCGCCATCTTCGCGGCTGCCGTACACGCCGGTACAGTCAAGCACCACGTCGACATTCAGCTCCCGCCACGGCAGCCCGGCAATCTCCGCATGGTGCAGCAAACGAATCGTATCTTCACCTACCCAGAGCAGATCCCGCTCCTGGCGCACGTCCCAGCCAAAGCGTCCGTGGCTGGTGTCATACTTCAGTAAGTGCGCCATGCCAGCCGCTTCCGCCAGCTCATTGACAGCCACCACGGTGATTTCCGCCCGACGGCCGGTTTCATAGAGCGCTCGCAGTACGTTACGCCCGATGCGGCCAAACCCGTTTATGGCAATGCGAACTGTCATATCACTCCAGCATCTGAATTCAGTGTAAAACTGGAGCGTTAGCCTGAGGCAGACGATCGGGTTTGTACAGGGAATTTTTATGTCAGACCACCGGCCTGAAAACCCGTCAGACTTCAGCACACAGTAGAACTGAAACGGTTCAGCCACAATAGTTCAACTCAGGAATAATAGGAATGACCGGGATCAATTGCAGCGACAATCTTTGGATCTGTGTCACAGATTTAGAAAATTAAGACTGTCACCGCAGTGGGAAAGGTGGCGATGAAGAGAGCGCTTCTGATTATTGTCAGAACCTGCGGCAAAAAGGCCATTAAAGGGAAATTTTCTGGTCGTGCCGGGAGAAAGGGTGGGAAAGTCAGCGAAGACAGCTTTTCTGATCATGCTGTGAGAGACGGCAGAAAAGATATTAAAGGCAGATTTTCTGGCAGCAATGAAAGCCGCAGTAAGGGGCGGGATGACTCCCGCCCCTGCGCATTACAGCAGCTCTTTGGTTTTGGCGACCACGTTATCCACGGTGAAGCCAAACATCTCAAACAGCTGCTCAGCAGGTGCTGACTCACCAAAGGTGGTCATGCCTACGATAGCGCCGTTCAGGCCGGTATATTTGAACCAGTAGTCGGCGATACCCGCTTCGATAGCCACGCGAGCGCTGACCGCTTTCGGCAGTACCGCTTCACGGTAGGCAGCATCCTGCTTGTCGAAGGCATCGGTAGAAGGCATAGAAACTACGCGAACTTTATGCCCCTCTGAAGTCAGCCGGTCATACGCGCCTACCGCCAGCTCAACTTCGGAACCGGTCGCGATCAGAATCGCTTCAGGCTGCCCTTCGCAATCTTTCAGCACGTAACCACCGCGCGCAACGTTAGCCAGCTGCTCAGCAGTACGATCCTGCTGCGCCAGATTCTGACGGGAGAAGATCAGCGCCGTTGGGCCATCGACACGCTCGATGGCATATTTCCACGCCACCGCAGACTCAACCTGGTCGCAAGGACGCCACAGGCTCATGTTTGGCGTAACGCGCAGGCTTGCCATCTGCTCAACCGGCTGGTGCGTCGGGCCATCTTCACCCAGACCGATAGAGTCGTGGGTATAGACCATAATCTGACGAATTTTCATCAGGGCAGCCATACGGGCAGCGTTGCGCGCGTATTCCACAAACATCAGGAAGGTTGCGGTGTATGGCAGGAAGCCACCATGCAGCGTGATGCCGTTGGCAATGGCGGTCATACCAAACTCGCGAACGCCGTAATGGATGTAGTTACCGGCTGCGTCTTCATTGATCGGCTTAGAGCCGGACCACATGGTCAGGTTGCTTGGTGCCAGGTCGGCAGAGCCGCCCAGGTATTCAGGCAGCAGCTTACCAAAGGCTTCCAGGCTGTTCTGCGATGCTTTACGGCTGGCAATTTTCGCCGGGTTAGCCTGAAGTTGTTCAATAAACTTCTGCGACTCTGCCTGCCAGTTAGCTGGCAGCTCGTTACCCATACGGCGGCTGAACTCTTTTGCCAGCTCCGGGTAGGCTTTAGCATAGGCGGCAAACTTCTCGTTCCATGCGGCTTCTTTAGCCTGGCCTGCTTCTCTGGCATCCCACTGCGCGTAGATATCCTGTGGAATTTCGAACGGCGCGTGGCTCCAGCCAAGCTGCTTGCGGGTCAGGGCTACTTCGTCATCACCCAGCGGCGCGCCGTGTGAGTCGTGAGTGCCTGCCTTGTTCGGCGAGCCGAAACCGATAACGGTTTTGCACAGCAGCAGAGAAGGTTTGTCGCTGACGGCTTTCGCTTCTTCAACCGCTTTTTTGATCGCTTCAGCATCGTGACCATCCACGCCGCGCACTACGTGCCAGCCGTAGGCTTCAAAACGCTTAGCGGTATCATCAGTAAACCAGCCGTCGATATGGCCGTCGATAGAGATGCCGTTGTCATCATAGAAAGCCACCAGTTTGCCAAGCGCGAGCGTACCCGCCAGCGAGCAGACTTCGTGGGAGATCCCTTCCATCATGCAGCCATCACCCATAAATACATAGGTGCTGTGGTCGACAATATCGTGACCAGGACGGTTAAACTGCGCAGCCATTGTGCGCTCTGCAATCGCCATGCCTACGGCGTTAGCAATGCCCTGCCCCAGCGGGCCGGTGGTGGTTTCAACGCCTGCGGTATAACCAAATTCCGGATGACCTGGAGTTTTAGAGTGCAGCTGACGGAAGTTAGCCAGTTCAGAGATTGGCAAATCATAGCCGCTGAGGTGCAGCAGGCTGTAAATCAGCATTGAGCCATGGCCATTGGACAGCACAAAGCGGTCGCGGTCGGCCCAGAGTGGGTTAGTGGGGTTATGGTTCAGGAAGTCACGCCACAGTACTTCGGCGATATCTGCCATGCCCATCGGGGCGCCCGGGTGGCCAGATTTGGCTTTTTGTACCGCATCCATACTTAATGCGCGAATGGCGTTAGCAAGCTCTTTACGAGAAGACATGTTCTACTCCAGGTCGGATTAAACGCTTCGCCGTCCTTAACCTATTTTAATCAATGAGTTATCAGGCAAAGTTGTAAAAGTCGACCCACAATGTACATGAAACACGGGCCTCCTGTACATGGCGAAACGTGCAAAATACCGGGAGGAAACTTGCGCTTTGAGAGCTTAGCCACTATGCATTTGTCTCGGGGAAGGTTATAACGCCCTCTTTATTGTTCGCTTTTTTATCGCCCTTTTTGGCAGGTTCTTGTTTTTATTACCTTGTTACCCAATGGACGAAATAATATGAAATTACGTAACTCTGTACTTACTCTGGGTCTGATTTCCGCACTTTCTGGCTGCCAGAATTTCGACAGTAATGCGCTGTTGCAGTCTGGCGCGCAGGCTTATCAGGCTGCCACGCTGAGCGATGAGCAGGTTAAAGAGCTGAGCGTGAAGTCGTGCGAACAGATGGACAGCGAAGCACAGATTGCTCCTGCCAGCAGCGTCTATACTCAGCGCCTGAACAAAATTGCGGCGGCGCTGGGCGACAACATCAACGGCACGCCAGCCAACTACAAGGTTTATGTAACCAAAGACGTTAACGCCTGGGCGATGGCGAACGGCTGTATCCGCGTCTACAGCGGACTGATGGATATGATGACCGACAACGAAGTGGAAGGCGTACTCGGTCATGAAATGGGCCACGTTGCGCTGGGCCATACCCGTCGCGCCATGCAGGTTGCCTACAGCGCCACGGCTGCCCGTACAGCTGCGGCATCGGTGGGCGGCATCGCCGCTACGCTTTCCCAGTCTCAGCTGGGCGACCTGGGAGAGAAACTGGTTAACGCACAGTTCTCACAGAAGCAGGAATCTCAGGCGGATGACTACTCGTTTGACCTGATGAAGAAGCGCGGCATCAATCCGGAAGGCCTGGTCACCAGCTTTGAAAAACTCTCGAAGCTGGAAGGCAGCCACGAAAGCACCATGTTTGACTCCCACCCCTCTTCCACTTCCCGCGCCCAGCACATCAAAGATCGTATCGCTGCCGGTAAATAACTGAAGCGATAAAAAAAGGGCGCACCCAGAGGCGCGCCCTTCTCTTCCCTGCCGTTATCAGCCTTTATTGACGGCCTGAACGTGCAGCATATCCAGCGCCAGCGTTGCCGCAGCAAGCGCAGTGATATCGGACTGATCGTAGCCCGGTGCCACTTCCACCAGATCCATACCGACGATATTCAACCCCTGCAAACCGCGCACCAGCTTGGTCGCTTTATCCGTGGTCAATCCGCCAATCACCGGCGTGCCGGTACCCGGCGCGTGAGCCGGATCCAGGCAGTCGATATCAAAGGTCAGGTAAACCGGCATATCGCCTACGATCTCTTTCACCTGAGCAATGATGTCATCCACGCTGCGATCGTTAACCTGCGCCGCATCAAGCACGTTAAAGCCCAGCGAGGCGTCGAACTCAGTGCGGATACCTATCTGCACCGAGCGTGCCGGATCGATCAGCCCTTCCTGCGGCGCATGGTGGAACATGGTGCCGTGGTCAAACTTTGGTCCGTTAGAGTAGGTATCTGTGTGGGCATCGAAATGCACCAGCGCCATCTTGCCGAAGTATTTGGCATGCGCGCGCAGCAGAGGCAGCGTCACGTAATGATCGCCGCCGAAGGTCATCATGCGCTTGCCGTTCGCCAGCAGTTTTTCCGCGTGCGCCTGTAGCTTATCGGTCAGATCCTGCGAATCGCCAAAGGCATAGACCAGGTCACCACAGTCAATTACCTTCAGGCGCTGACGCAGATCGAAGTTCCACGGCCAGCGGCAGCCTTCCCATGCCAGGTTAGTGGAGATCTGACGAATGGCACCCGGCCCCAGGCGGCTGCCTGGTCGGCCAGAGGTCGCCGCATCGAAAGGAATACCGGTAATCACCCACTCGGCATCGCTGTCGTAGGGTTGGAAGTTAACCGGAAAACGCATAAAACCAAAGGCGTTTGAAACCAGCGAGTTATCATACTGGTTGCCCAGGGTGTTATTCATACACAATCCTCTTTATTCATCTTCCAGATAGGTATAGCCGTAGAGGCCAGACTCAAACTCTTCCAGGAATTGCGCGCGCAGCTCCTCGTCCAGATCGCTCTCTTTGATCTGATTGCGGAAATGCGTCAGCAGCTCCTGAGGATCAAGCTGCACATACTCCAGCATGTCAGCAACGGTGTCGCCTTCATCTGAAAGCTGCACGTCAACCCGACCATCGGCATAGGCAAAGACGTCAACCGCTTCGGTATCGCCGAACAGGTTGTGCATATTGCCGAGGATCTCCTGATAGGCGCCGACCATAAAGAAGCCCAGCATCGGCGGGTTATCCACGTCGTACTGCGGCATTGGCATGGTTGTCGCAATGCCGTCACCGTCCACATAGTGATCGATGGTGCCGTCCGAGTCACAGGTGATATCGAGCAGCACGGCGCGACGCTCTGGCGATTTATTCAGCCCTTCCAGCGGCATAACCGGGAACAGCTGATCAATTCCCCATGCATCCGGCATCGACTGGAACAGCGAGAAGTTGACGTAGATTTTATCCGCCATGCGCTCCTGGAGTTCGTCGATAATCGGACGGTGGGCGCGGTTGCTTGGATCCAGATGCTGCTGGATATAGTGGCAGATGCTCAGATAAAGCTGTTCGGCCCAGGCACGCTGCTTGAGATCGTAAGTTCCCTGCGAGTAGCCGGTGTGGATGTCAAAGAGATCCATCTGGCTGTCGTGCAGCCATTCGCGCAGCGAGCGACGATTGTCTGGCTCGTGCATCTCCTGCCAGGTATCCCACATGCTGACGATAGGACGTGGTGAATCACCTTCAGGCGGCTGTGGTTCGCTGAACTCGTTACGCTCCACGCCGATGATGTTTGATACCAGCACGGTATGGTGCGCGGTTACTGCACGGCCAGACTCGGTGATCACCGTAGGATGCGGCAGGTTGTGCTCTTCACACGCATCGCCTATCGCCCAGATCACGTTGTTTGCATATTCGTTCAGGCCGTAGTTTACCGAACAGTCGGACTGCGAACGCGTACCTTCATAATCCACGCCCAGGCCACCGCCGACATCAAAGCACTGAATGTTTACGCCAAGCTTAGCCAGTTCCACATAGAAACGCGCCGACTCACGCACGCCAGTAGCGATATCACGGATGTTCGCCATCTGCGAACCAAGGTGGAAGTGCAGCAGTTGCAGGCTTTCTATCCGGCCCGCTTCGCGCATGATCTCCACCAGCTTGAGAACCTGCGTTGCCGACAGACCAAATTTAGATTTTTCGCCGCCGCTGGACTGCCATTTACCGGAACCCTGGGAAGCCAGGCGCGCGCGGATACCCAGACGCGGGATCACGTTCAGCCGTTCAGCCTCTTCAAGCACCAGCTTCACTTCGGTCATTTTTTCCAGCACCAGATAGACTTTATGGCCCATCTTTTCGCCGATCAGCGCCAGACGAATGTATTCACGGTCTTTGTAGCCGTTACAGACAATCACCGAGCGCGTCATGCCCGCATGGGCCAGCACTGCCATCAGCTCAGCTTTGGAACCAGCCTCTAAACCCAGCGGTTCACCAGAGTTGATCAGCGACTCGATCACTCGCTTGTGCTGGTTAACTTTTATCGGATAGACGAGGAAATAATCACCGCGATAGCCATAGGATTCACGCGCACGCTTAAAGGCCGCGTTTATCGAACGAAGGCGATGTTGCAGAATCTGAGGGAAACAAAACAGGGCAGGAAGACGCTGGCCTTCAGCCTCACGCTCTTTAACCAGCTTCGCTAAATCGACGCGAGCTTCCGGCACGTCCGGATCGGGGCAGACACTGATATGCCCCAGCTCATTGACGTCATAATAGTTATTACCCCACCAGGCAATATTGTAGGTGCGCAGCATCTTGCTGGCATCTTGATCGCTCATAGCCACCTCCTGCATGGAGCGGAGTACACCCTGTTCGCCTGCTGACGAACCCTTGATAGTCTTCATGTCGTCAGACATTACGAGCCTCAAATTCAAATGATGCGAAACAGTTAACTACTATCGCAGGGAAATGCTGCGACAACAACCCATCGACTACCGGGAAATCCAGCATAAAACACTGGCGAATCACACCAATCGTTCTGTGAAGTATAACATTAAACATGGCGTACACTCCCCACGGCTCTCACTCTCAGCCAATGCTGAGTGAGGGGGAAGTCTGATAAAAGAGTAGACGGCGTAGGTGTCGGAAAGATGAAGGAGGTCAGGACAGTGCAACGCAGCGGCGTTTTATACAGCCGAAACGCCCAAAATGCAAAATCTGAATCGTTGAAATGCGTACCCTGTCATGAATATTTTCCACTTTGTGCCTCAACTGAAAAAAGCTTTAAAGAAAAAAGGCTGGCAATCCGATTAATGAGTAACCTAAAATAGCCGTCCAGATGTTAATCCATCTATACTGGTTAACTTCTAAGCGTCTTCTTTTATATGTACTGCTCATGGCTTTGCCTGAGGGGGCGCTGAGAGCCTGAACCGGTTAACGGTGACAGTATTTTCGCGCTATGCAGTCGATTTCAACCCGTATTCAGTAAGGTAAAGAATTAATGGCTAAACACCTTTTCACTTCCGAGTCCGTCTCAGAAGGACATCCTGATAAAATCGCCGACCAGATTTCTGATGCCGTGCTTGATGCTATTCTTGAGCAGGATCCGAAAGCTCGTGTGGCTTGCGAGACGTATGTAAAAACCGGCATGGTGCTGGTTGGCGGCGAGATCACTACGTCTGCCTGGGTCGATATTGAAGAGATCACCCGTAACACCGTGCGCGAAATCGGTTATGTCCATTCCGATATGGGCTTTGATGCCAACTCTTGCGCCGTACTGAATGCTATTGGTAAACAGTCGCCGGACATCAACCAGGGCGTTGACCGTGCTGACCCTCTTGAGCAGGGTGCAGGCGACCAGGGCCTGATGTTTGGCTACGCCACCAACGAAACCGAAGTGCTGATGCCAGCCCCCGTGACCTATGCGCACCGTCTGGTGCAGCGTCAGTCAGAAGTGCGTAAAAACGGCACGCTGCCGTGGCTGCGCCCGGATGCCAAAAGCCAGATCACCTTCCAGTATGATAATGGCAAAATTGTCGGTATCGATGCTGTCGTTCTCTCTACTCAGCATTCCGAAGATATCTCGCTGAAAGATCTACAGGAAGCGGTGATGGAAGAGATCATCAAGCCGGTACTGCCTGAAGAGTGGATCAACAGCAGCACCAAATATCATATCAACCCGACCGGCCGTTTTGTTATCGGTGGCCCAATGGGTGACTGCGGATTGACCGGACGTAAAATCATTGTTGATACCTACGGCGGTATGGCGCGTCACGGTGGTGGTGCTTTCTCTGGGAAAGATCCCTCTAAAGTTGACCGTTCAGCGGCTTATGCGGCTCGTTACGTAGCTAAAAACATCGTTGCTGCTGGCCTGGCTGACCGCTGCGAGATCCAGGTTTCTTACGCTATTGGCGTGGCTGAACCTACCTCAATCATGGTGGAAACCTTCGGTACAGAGAAAATCTCTACCGAGCAGCTGACTCTGCTGGTGCGCGAGTTCTTCGACCTGCGTCCATACGGTTTGATCCAGATGCTGGACCTGCTGCACCCTATCTACCGTGAGACAGCGGCTTACGGCCACTTTGGTCGTGAACACTTCCCATGGGAAAAAACCGACAAGGCTGCGCAACTGCGTGAGGCAGCTGGCCTCAAATAAGCCAAATCAGGCACGACAGAGGGCACCCAATGGGTGCCCTTTTTGATCTCTGCGGCTGGCAGAATAGTCTGCTGTGGCTACACTTCTTCTGGCCCTGACTGCTTAATTGTTAACGGTTACACGCAGAAACATTCTGTAAATCTGACAATTAAGAATTAACACGCTTAACAAGGTGTGGCGGAATGCGCTATTTTCAGCGCTGTCTGATAGCAGGGCACTTGGGAACTAAGTGAGACTACCTCACTTTCTGGTTACAAAGCGTAAGCGCGCGTGAAGATGCTGTTTATCGGATTGATCTGGTGTGTAACCGATTACACCAATGTGATCTCCAGCACAGTCTTGCGGGCTAAGGTTTTCTAACATTTATAACAACAATAAGCAGTACCACTTTAATGGAGGCGTTATGCCTGAAAATAAGAAACAGAGCAGAACATCGAACAAGGCGATGACCTTTTTTGTTTGTTTCCTAGCAGCACTGGCCGGTCTGTTGTTTGGTCTGGATATCGGCGTGATTGCCGGCGCCCTGCCATTTATCGCCAAAGATTTTAACGTCACCCCGCATCAGCAGGAGTGGATTGTCAGCTCGATGATGTTCGGTGCCGCCGTCGGTGCCGTCGGCAGCGGCTGGATGTCTTCCCGTCTGGGACGTAAAAAAAGCCTGATGATTGGCGCAGTCCTGTTCGTTATCGGCTCCCTGTGGTCTGCCATGTCCTCTAACCCGGAAATGCTGATCTTCGCCCGTGTTGTGCTGGGTCTGGCCGTAGGTGTGGCTTCTTATACTGCGCCGCTTTATCTTTCCGAGATCGCTCCGGAAAAAATTCGCGGCAGTATGATCTCCCTTTACCAGCTGATGATTACCATCGGGATCCTGGGTGCCTACCTCTCTGACACCGCCTTCAGCTACACCGGCGAATGGCGCTGGATGCTGGGTATCATCACTATTCCTGCTGCTCTGCTGCTGGTGGGGGTGTGCTTCCTGCCCAACAGCCCGCGCTGGCTGGCGGCAAAAGGCGACTTCCGCACCGCTCAGCGCGTGCTGGACCGTCTGCGTGATACCAGCGAGCAGGCAAAACGCGAGCTGGATGAAATCCGTGAAAGCCTGAAGATCAAACAATCTGGCTGGAGCCTGTTTAAAGACAACAGCAACTTCCGCCGTGCGGTCTACCTGGGCGTACTTTTGCAGGTGATGCAGCAGTTCACCGGCATGAACGTCATTATGTATTACGCGCCGAAGATTTTTGAAATTGCTGGCTTTACCAACACCACCGAACAGATGTGGGGCACCGTCATCGTTGGCCTGGTCAACGTACTGGCTACCTTTATCGCTATTGGTCTGGTTGACCGCTGGGGCCGTAAACCAACGCTGAAACTGGGCTTTATGGTGATGGCAGTAGGCATGGGCGTGCTGGGAACCATGCTGCATATGGGCATTCATTCTGAAGGCGCGCAGTACTTTGCTATCGCCATGCTGATGATGTTCATCATTGGTTTCGCCATGAGCGCCGGTCCGTTGATCTGGGTACTCTGTTCTGAGATCCAGCCGCTGAAAGGCCGCGATTTCGGTATCACCGTTTCCACCGCGACGAACTGGATTGCCAACATGATTGTCGGCGCAACCTTCCTGACCATGCTCAACACTCTGGGCAATGCGAACACCTTCTGGGTCTACGCTGGTCTGAACATCGTGTTTATCATCCTGACCATTATGCTGATTCCGGAAACCAAGAACGTTTCGCTGGAACACATTGAACGCAACCTGTTGGGCGGCAAAAAGCTGCGCGATATCGGCCAGCGTGACTAAACAGTAAACAGTACTGGCCGGGGAAACCCGGCCAGCTTTATTGTAATCCTCTTCCTCCGATCGTATCCTTTGCCGTATGAAATCCCCCAGACTTCCCATTGCGCTGCAACAGGCAGTGATGCGCTCGCTGCGTGAAAAATTGCAGCAGGCAAACCATCGGCTTGAACGCCACTACCCTGAACCCAAACTTCTCTACCAGCAGCGCGGCACGGCTGCGGGCACCGCATGGCTGGAACAGTGGGAGATCCGCCTGAATCCGGTGCTTTTGCTGGAGAATCAGCAGGCGTTTATCAGTGAAGTCGTTCCCCATGAGCTGGCCCATCTTCTGGTCTGGAAGCATTTTGGCCGCGTGCCGCCGCACGGCAAAGAGTGGAAGTGGATGATGGAAAGCGTGCTGGGCGTGCCTGCACAGCGTACCCATAAGTTTGAGATTGATTCTGTACGCAGCCGTGCATTTCCTTATCGCTGTGGCTGTCAGCAGCATCAGTTAACCGTACGCCGCCACAACCGCGTAATACGAGGAGAAAGCGAGTATCGCTGCGTCTCCTGCGGTGAACGCCTTCTGCCTGGGGAGTTCCAAAAATCTGAAAAACTGGCCTGAGGGTGAAAAATAGCGCTATTAACGCCCTGATTACCTCCAGCTGATTTCCCGTAACCGCCTCCATCTGTTACTCTCGCCGCCTCGTTTTCAGGAGAGATTTTCAGAACATGCTTCGCAACATTATTCGCAGCCTTTCACTCTTTTTGCTCCTCTCCCCGCTGGTTGCGCACAGCCTCAGCCAGAACAACTATCATCAGAACAGTTTTGGCCAGGCTAAAGAGTATGCGGCTAAGCTCAATGCGGATGCTCCGGGTTCCTTCTACTGTGGCTGTAAAATCACCTGGAAAGGCAAGAAAGGCATCCCTGACCTCGCCTCCTGCGGCTATCAGGTGCGTAAAAACGCCAGCCGCGCAAAGCGTATCGAATGGGAACATGTAGTACCGGCCTGGACCTTTGGACACCAGCGCCAGTGCTGGCAGAATGGCGGGCGTAAACAGTGTGCCAAAGATGCCGGCTATCGCCGTATTGAAACGGATCTGCACAACCTTCAGCCCGCAATAGGTGAGGTGAACGGCGATCGCGGTAACTTTATGTACAGCCAGTGGAACGGCAGTGAGCGCCAGTATGGTCAGTGTGAAATGAAAATCGACTTTAAAAACAAACTGGCCGAGCCGCCAGCCCGCGCCCGTGGCGCCATAGCACGAACCTGGTTTTATATGCGCGACCAATACCAGATAAGCATGTCAAAGCAGCAAACCCAGCTGATGACGGTCTGGAACAAGCTCTATCCGGTCACCCCCTGGGAGTGTGAGAGAGATAACCGCATTGCTAAGGTACAGGGCAACCATAATCCTTATATACAGCAAGCTTGCCAGCGGTAAAATCGCTGACCTAAACTAGAGCACATCTTCAGGCCGTGCCCATTGCACGGCCATTAACCTTTAGCAGGATTTCCATGCGAATACCCCGCATTTTTCATCCCGAGACGTTGACCGCTGGCAGTGAGATTGCCCTCAGCGACGAGGCCGCTAACCATGTAGGTCGCGTACTGCGTATGGGGGCCGGACAGGCCCTGGAATTGTTCGATGGTACTAATCTGACTTTTCCCGCAGAAATTGTGCAGGCAGATAAAAAAAGCGTTCGCGTTTCGGTGGGCGAAAGCCGCGAAGAGAGCCGTGAATCCCCGCTTCATCTGCATCTGGGTCAGGTGATGTCCCGTGGCGAGAAGATGGAGTTCACCATTCAGAAGGCCGTTGAACTTGGGGTAAATGTAATTACCCCCTTGTTTTCTGAGCGCTGTGGCGTAAAGCTGGACGCCGATCGTCTGGCTAAAAAGCATCAGCAGTGGCAAAAAATTGTGATAGCTGCCTGTGAACAGTGCGGCAGAAACAGCGTGCCGGAAGTGCGTGAAGCCATGACGCTGGAAGCGTGGAGCGCAGAGCAGGATGCGGGATTAAAGCTGAACCTGCATCCAAGAGCCAGCCAGAGCATTAACACGCTGCCGCTCCCCGTGGAACGTGTCCGGCTTCTTATTGGCCCGGAAGGTGGCCTGACCACTGATGAAATCAGTATGACGGCAGGTTACGGCTTTACCGATATCCTGTTAGGTCCACGCGTCCTTCGCACTGAAACAACGGCGTTGACGGCGATTACTGCCCTTCAGGTTCGCTTTGGCGATCTCGGGTAGGCCTGGAGAGAGAAAACAGCACGCATCACTTCATCCCCCCTTTCAGCGCGGGACGGAAAGCCCAATTGGTGATGCAAAATTATTATAGTTGGGTAAGTTATGCCAGACCGCTGAGCCTGAGCCTCCTCGTTGCGGGCGCGCCAGCGTGCAGAAACTTCAGCGAACTCAAAGGCGCATGCGTTTCAGACACGGCCAGCGTTAAACATGGCAAATAAGATAGCTCACTGGAGAGACAAAATGATTAAGCTTGGCATTGTGATGGACCCTATTACCTCCATCAATATTAAAAAAGACACCAGCTTCGCAATGTTGCTGGAAGCACAGCGCCGTGGTTACGAAATCCATTATATGGAGATGAAGGATCTCTATCTGCGCGGTGGCGAAGCGCGTGCACGCACCCGCAGCCTCAGCGTTGAGCAGAACTATGACAAGTGGTTTGAGTTTGGCAGCGAACAGGACATTGCGCTGGCCGATCTGAACGTGGTGCTGATGCGTAAAGATCCGCCGTTTGATACTGAGTTCATCTATGCTACCTATATCCTGGAACGTGCAGAGGAGCAGGGAACGCTGATTGTTAACAAACCGCAGAGCCTGCGTGACTGTAACGAAAAGCTGTTCACCGCCTGGTTTGCTGAACTGACGCCAGATACGTTGGTAACCCGTAACGCACAGCAGATACGTGAGTTCTGGCAGGAGCATGGCGATATCATCCTGAAACCGCTGGATGGTATGGGCGGCGCCTCTATTTTCCGTATCAAACAGGAAGATCCCAACCTGTCAGTTATCATCGAGACGTTAACCGAGCATGGAAACTTCTACTGCATGGCGCAAAACTATCTGCCTGCGATTAAAGAAGGGGATAAGCGCGTGCTGGTTGTGGATGGCGAACCTGTGCCCTACTGCCTGGCCCGTATTCCTAAGTCTGGTGAAACGCGTGGAAACCTGGCCGCTGGTGGACGTGGTGAAGCGCGTCCGCTTTCTGAAAGCGACTGGGAAATTGCCCGCCGCGTGGGGCCGACCCTGAAAGCCAAAGGGCTGATTTTTGTGGGTCTGGATATTATTGGCGATAAGCTGACCGAAATTAACGTGACCAGCCCAACCTGCGTCCGTGAGATCGAGGCCGCATTCCCAATTTCAATTACTGGTATGCTGATGGATGCCATTGAAAAACGTCTGGCGTGACGGTACGCGGGGTCAACGGGCCCCTTTATTAACCCGTTAATTACGCACGCGGCAGGGCCGCGTGCGGTTAACCCGAATACAGAATCCTGATATGAATTTACAGCATCATTTTTTGATTGCGATGCCCACGCTACAGGACCCGTTATTCAAGCGCTCGGTGGTTTATATCTGCGAGCATAATGATGATGGAGCCATGGGCCTGATTGTGAATAAGCCAATGGATAATTTAACCGTTGACGGTATTCTGAAGAAACTCAAAATTATGCCCACGCCCCGTGAGCCAGAGGTCAAACTCGACAAGCCGGTTTTCTCCGGTGGCCCGCTGGCAGAAGATCGTGGATTTATCCTCCACTCTGCCCAACGAACTTTCGCCTCCAGCATCCGCGTTTCCGATAATACGGTGATCACCACCTCACGTGATGTGCTGGAAACCCTGGGTACGCCAGAACAACCAAGTAATGTGCTGGTTGCACTGGGCTACTGCGCCTGGGAGAAAGATCAGCTGGAAAATGAACTGCTGGAGAACGCCTGGCTGACGACGCCCGCTAACAGCAACATCCTGTTCCAGACCCCGATAGCCGAACGCTGGCGTGAAGCGGCAAAAAGTATTGGTGTGGATATTCACAATATCACCAGTGATGCAGGTCATGCCTGATGAGTCATATGACCCTGCTGGCATTTGATTTCGGCACTAAAAGCATTGGCGTGGCCATTGGGCAGCAGCTCACCGGTACAGCCAGACCCTTAGCGGCGCTGAAGGCGCAGGACGGCACGCCGGACTGGAATAAAATTGAAGCGTTACTGAAAGAGTGGCAGCCAGACCGGGTAGTGGTCGGCCTGCCGCTGAATATGGACGGCACCGAACAACCGCTGACGGTACGCGCCCGTAAGTTTGCAAACCGCATTCATGGCCGCTTCGGCGTGCAGGTTGACCTCCACGATGAGCGTCTGAGCACCATCGAAGCGAGGGCGGAGCTGTTCGAACGCGGCGGCTTTCGTGCGCTGAGCAAAGGCAGCGTGGATTCTCTCTCTGCGGTGATCATTCTTGAAAGCTGGTTCGAGAACAGCTGGTCCTGAGGTCAGGATAGCCCGCCTGAACCCGGTCTGGCCCGGCGATTAATCCGGCTTTTCTCCGCCCGGCCAGACTTTGCGCAAAGGTCTGCATCCCGCTTTGCATGCCCGTTTCCAGCAGACCAGCAAGCTGATGGGTTTTCCCTTCGCGGATCAGGTTGGCTACCGCAGGGGTATTCACCAGCACTTCAAATAGCGCCACCCTTGCCTGCCCCTGTTCCGCTCCCTGCTCCAGCCGCTGCGCTATAACAGCTTTCAGGCTGCCAGCCAGCTGGCTACGCACCTGATTTTTCTCCGTGCCGGGAAAGAGATCCACCAGCCTCTCCACCGCCTGCGTTGCGCCACGGGTGTGCAGCGTCGTCAGCACCAGATGCCCGGTTTCTGCCGCGGTCAGCGCCAGTTGAATGGTCTCGCCATCGCGCAGTTCACCGAGCAGGATAATATCGGGATCTTCCCTCAGCGCGCCGCGCAGGCCCTCACTGAATGAAATGCTGTGCAGGCCAATCTCCCGCTGCTGGATCAGCGAGCGCTGACTGTGATGGATAAACTCGATCGGATCTTCCAGCGTAATAATGTGCCGCGCCTGCTCTCTGTTGATCTCGCCAATCAACGCCGCCAGCGTGGTGGATTTACCGCTGCCCGTTGCACCGGTTACCAGTACCAGCCCATCGTTCAGGGTTAACAAGGCGTGAGCGATGGCAGGGAGCTTCAGCTCAGTAAGATCGGGGCAATGGCTGGCTATCAGCCTCAGCGCCAGCGAAAGCCCCTGCTGCTGGCGGAACAGATTGGCACGCAGGCGCACGCCATCCGCCATGGTCAGAGCAAAATCGAGCTGGCCCGCCTGGTCAAATTGCCTTATCCGGGATGCGGTAAGCCAACTTTTTGCCCAGGCTTCCAGCTGGGCGGTGGTCACGGGCCTGGCATCCGGCACCGGCTCGAGCCTGCCGCAACGCCGCCAGAACGGAGAATGACCACTGCAAAGGTGCAGATCCCCTGCGTTATGCTTTACACTAAGGGCCACCATCTCTTCAATATTCATAATATTCCCTGACTATGACCTCGATTCAGCACAACTTACAGCAAGTCCGCGAGCGGATCTCAGCGGCCGCCGCACAGTGCGGGCGCGATCCGGCAGAAATTACCCTGCTTGCAGTCAGCAAAACCAAACCTGCGAGCGCGGTCGAAGAAGCCGTTGCCGCTGGCCAGCGCTGTTTTGGTGAGAACTACGTGCAGGAAGGTGTCGACAAAATTAAAGCGTCAGGAAATTCTGCCCTCGACTGGCACTTTATTGGCCCGCTGCAATCCAACAAGAGTCGCCTGGTTGCTGAACATTTTAGTTGGTGTCACACCGTTGACCGGCTGAAGATTGCCGTCCGTCTTAACGAGCAGCGTCCGGAAGCGTTGCCGCCGCTGAACGTACTGATTCAGATAAACATCAGTGACGAAAACAGTAAATCTGGCATCATGCTGGAGGCGCTGAGCGAGCTGGCAAAGGAGGTTTCACTTCTGCCTCGTTTAACGCTGCGTGGTCTGATGGCTATTCCCGCGCCTGAAAGTGACTATGCACGGCAGTTAGCGGTCTGTAGCCAGATGGCAGAAGCGTTTAACGAACTGAAAAAGAACTATCCCTCTGTTGACACGCTTTCTCTGGGAATGAGTGACGATATGGATGCCGCGATAGCGGCAGGCAGTACAATGGTGCGCATCGGCACCGCAATTTTTGGCGCGCGTGATTACAGCGCCGCTCACAACAATAACTGAGGAACCCCATGCTGACGTTGACTTTTCTGGTCAAGACCCTGATCGACCTCTACGTAATGGTACTGCTGTTACGTATCTGGATGCAGTGGTCGCGCTGTGATTTCTATAACCCACTGTCACAATTTATCGTAAAAATTACTCAGCCGGTGCTCAAACCGCTGCGGCGGGTCCTCCCCTCTATTGGCCCGGTCGATACTGCGCCGCTGCTGCTGGCGTTTGTGCTGACTACGTTGAAATACCCGATTTTACTGTTAATTCAGGTGGGGGCTTTCTCCGTTGATCCGATGAACCTGCTGGTTGGCCTGCTCTCGCTGGTCAAATCCATTGGTTATCTGGTGTTCTGGGTGATCATTATCCGCTCACTGATGAGCTGGATCAGCCAGGGCCGTGGCCCGGTAGATCATCTGTTAATCCAGCTGACCGAACCGCTGATGGCGCCCATCCGCCGTATACTGCCCGCTATGGGCGGGATCGATTTCTCCGCGATGGTGGTGATCCTGATCCTCTATATGTTGAACTACCTGGGCATGGATCTGTTCCCCGGCCTCTGGTATCTGCTGTAATTTGAAAAACTCTGGACCTGATATGCAAAAAGTTGTGCTCGCCACCGGGAATCCCGGCAAAGTTCGTGAAATGGCCGATCTGCTGGCCACCTTTGGCCTCGATATTGTGGCGCAAACGGAACTGGGCGTGGAGTCAGCCGAAGAGACCGGCCTGACATTTATTGAAAACGCGATCCTGAAGGCGCGTCACGCCTCGGCGGTAACCGGCTTGCCGGCGATTGCCGATGACTCCGGGCTGGCAGTAGATGCGCTGGGCGGCGCGCCGGGGATTTACTCTGCGCGCTACGCGGGCGAAGGGGCCAGCGACCAGCAGAATCTGCTTAAGCTGCTCGCAGCGCTGGAAAACGTGCCGGACGACGCTCGTCAGGCTGAATTCCACTGCGTGCTGGTCTATCTGCGTCATGCTGAGGACCCCACCCCGTTGGTATTCCATGGTAGCTGGCAGGGAGAAATTACCCGTGCTGCTGCGGGCGTTGGCGGCTTTGGTTACGATCCGATTTTCTTTGTTCCGGCACTGGGCAAAACAGCAGCGGAGCTGACCAAAGAGGAGAAGCACGCCGTTTCCCATCGGGGTAAAGCGATGACGCTGCTGCTGGAAGCGATGCGTAATGCGTAAGCTGCCGCCGTTAAGTCTCTATATCCATATCCCCTGGTGCGTGCAGAAGTGCCCCTACTGCGACTTCAACTCCCACGCCCTGAAAGGCGAAGTGCCGCACGAAGAGTATGTGCGGCATTTACTGGCGGACCTGGACGCTGACCTGCCGCTGGCCGCAGGACGTGAAGTCAGCACCATTTTCATCGGCGGCGGTACGCCAAGTCTGTTAAGCAGTGAAGCGATGCAGATGTTGCTGGATGGCGTTCGTGCCCGTTTGCCGCTCTCCCCGACCGCTGAAATCACCATGGAAGCCAATCCCGGCACAGTGGAAGCAGACCGCTTCAGCGGCTACCAGCGTGCCGGTATCAACCGCATCTCGATAGGGGTGCAGAGCTTCAGCGAGCAGAAACTGGCGCGTCTGGGACGCATTCACGGGCCGGAAGAAGCCAGGCGTGCAGCCGGGCTTGCCACTGACCTGAATCTGCGCAGCTTTAATCTGGATTTGATGCACGGGCTGCCGGATCAGTCGCTGGAAGAGGCGCTGGATGACCTGCGCCAGGCCATTGCGCTGGCTCCACCGCATCTCTCCTGGTATCAGCTTACTATTGAGCCGAACACGCTGTTTGCCTCTCGTCCGCCGGTCCTGCCGGATGACGATGCGCTGTGGGATATTTTCGAACAGGGCGACCAGCTGCTGACAGCGGCAGGTTACGTGCAGTACGAAACCTCTGCCTACGCAAAACCCGGCTACCGCTGCGAACATAATCTTAACTACTGGCGCTTTGGAGACTATCTGGGCATTGGCTGCGGTGCGCACGGTAAGCTGACGCAGGCTGACGGACGGATCATCCGCACCAGCAAAACGCGGCATCCTCGTGGGTTTATGGCGGGGAATTATCTGGATCGCCGCCATGAAGTCAGCGACAGTGAAAAGCCGTTCGAATTCTTTATGAACCGCTTCCGCCTGCTGGAAGCCGCGCCGCGCGAAGAGTTTCAGCTTTACACTGGTCTTGCGGAAAGCGTTATCCGGCCGCAGATCGACGAAGCACTGAGCCAGGGCTATCTGACCGAAACAGCGGAAAGCTGGCAGGTGACGGAGAAAGGCAAACTGTTTCTGAATTCGCTGCTGGAGCTGTTCCTGGCAGAAGAAGCGTAATTTTCCCTGAAAAAAAACGCCTGATGAAGTCATCAGGCGTTTTTTTATGGCTGTAAGCCAGCCTGTTATTTCAGTCCGGCAATCATCGCCTTGCGCTGCTCTTCCAGCGTGGTCACGCGGTTACAGACTTCATGTCCAAAATTCTGGAAATCCTGCTCCTGATTTTTCCATTCGGCCTGAATAGATTGCTGCAAGCCGCCCAGATTCCCCATGATCGCCTGCAAAGGATTGCTGCCGTTGCCGGCCTGCTTGCTGCCCATCTCGTTCAGGCTGTCCTGCACCACACCGCCCATCGCGTTCTGCACCAGACGCTCGCCGTCCTGGCGAACCTGGTCGATGGCCTGATGGTGGAACGTCAGCCCGTCGTCGCGGTGTTCAATAATGCGGTTCATCTGCTGCTTAAGCTGCGTGTCCAGCGAGGTCAGGCGGTTACGTACGTTACTCTCCTGGCCCAGCTTTTCTACGATCACCTTATCCAGCGCCACGCGGCCTTTTTCCAGACGCTGACGCGCGCCCTGATCGATCCAGGGTAAATCACGTCGTAGCGCGGTCTGGTAATCAATGGCTTTCTGACGCGTTGCGGTATCCACCGTCGCGGCTTTTCCGTTGCGCTGCACATCACCCGTCGGCGTGATGGTCAGATTGCCGCTGGCACCGACCACCTGCACGCTTTGCGGAGAGAGCACGATATCATCCTGAGGTTTCACGCTACATTGATAGTCTGCCTGAGCCTGGCCCGCCGCCAGTAACAACGCACCTACCATCATCGCTTTACGCATTTGCATTCTCCTGAAAGTGAAAAGGCCACGCATGCGTGGCCCCAAAATCGTTTCCCACATCCTTCGGGATGTTAAGCGGGATACTACTTAGTCCCACCAGACATCGAAAAGTTCGGTCACCTGAATGTTATTCAGCTTGCGATCTTCCAGCCACTTGCGCACCAGCTCACGGTGCTCGTCAGTGCATTTACCCGTCTGCTGCAGGCAGATCAACCCTTCCCACTGCAAGTAGCCGCTGCCATCAAACGCCAGGCCGTTAGGATCGATCACTTCTTCAATCAGTGCATCAACGGTTTTGTCGATGGTCTCTTCGTTGGTGCCTTCCGGAAAGCCGAAGCCGATGGAAAAGCCTAATTCCTGAAACTCATCGATATGCATTTTTTTACGCAAACGACGACTGCGTTGGGTAGCCATTATTTAATCCTCTCAAACATCAGATCCCAAACACCGTGACCAAGACGCTGGCCACGCTGCTCAAATTTTGTTAACGGACGCGACTCGGGACGCGGCACGTAATTTTGCGTTTCGGACTGGTTTTTATAGCCCGCGATGCTGCTCATCACTTCCAGCATATGTTCGGCGTAGGCTTCCCAGTCGGTAGCCATATGGAACACGCCGCCCAGCTTCAGCTTGCGCATCACCAGTTCGGCAAAAGGCGCCTGAACGATACGGCGCTTATTGTGACGCGCTTTATGCCACGGGTCCGGGAAGAAAAGCTGCACCATGCGCAGCGAATTATCCGGGATCATCTTGTCCAGCACGTCGACGGCATCGTGGCACATTACGCGGAGATTCTCCACGCCAGCCTCATGTGCGCTGCTCAGGCAGGCACCCACGCCCGGCGAGTGTACTTCAATACCCAGGAAGTTTTGCTGGGGATTATTTTCAGCCATGGTCACCAGCGAGGCACCCATGCCGAAGCCGATTTCCAGCACCACAGGGGCTTCACGCCCAAACAGGCTCACCAGGTCCACCGCCTCAGGCTGATATTCCACACCCATCACTGGCCAGTAATTATCCAGCGCGTGCTGCTGGCCTTTTGTCAGGCGGCCCTGACGACGAACGAAGCTGCGAATACGGCGCATCGGGCGACCGTTTTCATCAAACTCCGGAGAAATGACATCATTCTTCATGTTTCTGCCTGCTGCTCTGGAATCTCTGGAAAGGGGGCATTATGCAAAGTTACAGCGGTTAAGCAAGCTCCGGCAACTTCCGGTTTACAGCATAGTTGGTCTGTGCTGGAATCCCAGCCTGATTTTTTATTCTCCAGGATATTTCTTTACCATGATGCAAGCGCCGCAGTTCTCCCGGCAGGTACTGGACTGGTATCAACGCTTTGGCCGTAAAACGCTGCCCTGGCAGCTGGAAAAAACGCCCTATAAAGTCTGGCTTTCGGAAGTGATGCTGCAACAGACGCAGGTGGCGACCGTGATCCCCTACTTCGAGCGTTTTATGGCGCGTTTCCCCACGGTTACCGATCTGGCGGCTGCTCCGCTGGATGAAGTCCTGCATCTCTGGACCGGGCTGGGGTACTACGCCCGCGCACGCAATCTGCATAAAGCCGCTAAAATGGTGTCCGATAAGCATAACGGGGTCTTTCCGCAGACTTTTGCCGAAGTGGCCGATTTACCAGGAGTTGGCCGCTCAACCGCTGGCGCCATTCTCTCTCTTTCGCTGGGACAGCATTACCCTATTCTCGACGGCAACGTGAAGCGTGTTCTGGCCCGCTGCTATGCCGTTGGAGGCTGGCCGGGTAAGAAAGAGGTTGAGAAGCGACTCTGGCAGATTAGTGAAGAGGTTACGCCTGCGGAGGGCGTCAGCCAGTTTAATCAGGCCATGATGGATCTGGGCGCTATCGTCTGCACCCGCTCCCGACCAAAATGCGAAATCTGCCCGTTGAGTTTGGGTTGCCTGGCATATGCCAACGGGAGCTGGGCAAACTATCCGGGTAAGAAGCCGAAACAGACGCTGCCAGAGCGTACGGGCTGGCTGCTGATGATGCAGCAGGGTCAGGAAGTGTGGCTGGAGCAGCGTCCGCCTGTGGGCCTCTGGGGTGGGCTGTTTTGCTTCCCGCAGTTTGCTGCTCAGCCGGAGCTGGAACAGTGGTTGAGTGAAAAAGGCATCGATAGCGCCGCTTTGCAGCAGGGTATCGCGTTTCGCCATACCTTCAGCCATTTCCACCTGGATATTGTCCCAATGTGGCTGGAACTGCCTCCGGCAGGCGCGGCAATGGATGAAGGCGCTGGTCTCTGGTATAACTTAGCGCAACCACAGTCCGTTGGGCTGGCCGCTCCGGTGGAACGCCTGTTACAACAACTGCGTCAGCCACAACAGAAAGCGCTGAACATCCGCGCCACAGAAGAGGAAGAGTAATGAGCCGAATGATTTTTTGCACGTTCCTGCAACGTGACGCCGAAGGGCAGGATTTCCAGCTCTATCCTGGCGAAACAGGCAAGCGTATTTATAATGAGATCTCTAAAGAAGCCTGGTCGCAATGGATGAGCAAGCAGACCATGCTGATCAATGAGAAGAAACTCAGCATGATGAACCCCGAAGATCGTAAGCAGCTTGAGCAGGAGATGATTAAGTTCCTGTTCGAAGGGCATGACGTCCATATCGAAGGTTACACCCCGCCAGAAGAATAATCGTTGGGCCTCACAGATGAGGCCCTCTCAATGTGGGCGAAGCACGACAAGATGAATAAGAAACTGATAGGTTTGCTGGTAATAGCGCCGCTGCTGATTTCCTGCTCAGGCAATAAAAAACCCGCTTTCCACGAAGAGTGGGTCAAGGATACCAACGGCTTCGATATTCTGATGGGACAGTTTGCCCATAACATCGAGAATATCTGGGGCATTAACGAAGTGCTGATCGCCGGTCCCAAAGATTATGTGAAGTACAGCGATCAATATTACACGCGCAGCCACATTAACTTTGAGTCAGGCTCGATTACCATCGAGACCATCGCCGGAACCGATCCAATGGCCAGCCTGCGTCAGGCCATTATTACCACGCTGCTGATCGGCGAAGATCCGGGTAATGTCGATCTCTATTCCGATGCGAACGATATCAAGCTTGGCACCGAGCCGCTGCTGTATGGTCAGGTTCTGGATAATACCGGACAACCGATCCGCTGGCAGGGTCGTGCGGCCAGCTTCGCCGATTACCTGATCCAGAATAAACTTCAGCGCCGCAATGTCGGTCTGCATGTGATCTGGTCAGTCACCATCCCGATGGTACCTAACCATCTGGATAAGCGTGCGCATAAATATCTGCCGATGGTACGCGAGGCCGCTGCGAAATATAACGTCGATCAGTCGCTGATCCTGGCGATCATGCAGATTGAATCGAGCTTCAACCCCTATGCCGTCAGTCATGCCGATGCGCTGGGGCTGATGCAGGTGGTGCAGCACACCGCCGGTGTGGACGTGTTCCGCATGAAAGGGAAATGGGGCAAACCGAGCCGCAGCTATCTGCTGGATCCGGAGAATAATATAGATGCCGGTACGGCTTATCTGTCGATTCTGCAAAGCAACTATCTGGCCGGTATCAGCAACCCAACTTCACGCCGTTACGCGGTGATTACCGCCTATAACGGGGGAGCTGGCAGCGTACTCAAGGTCTTCTCCAGCGATAAGACCAGGGCGTTCAATACGATTAACAACCTCTCTCCTGCGGAGGTCTATCAGACCCTGACCTCTAACCATCCGTCGGCTGAATCCCGCCGCTATCTCTACAAAGTGAACAACGCCCAGAAGAGCTATCACCTCTACTAAGTGTGTTATCTACCGGATGAGGTCTTCTTCATCCGGTAACGCTTCATGCCTGCCTGTCATGCAGTACGGCAATCACATCGGTTGCCATCAGGGTAAAAATCTTTGGATTAACTTGCGTTCATCTCTGCTGGCAGCCCGGAAAAGGCTGCCATTGGCAGGAAAGGCCAGAGTGTCAGCGGGTAATATTCTTGAACTGGCGGGTGGTATCGGTGAGTGCGGTCTCAGTCGGCAGGCGCTCCATTGAGCTGGCTCCGTAGAAACCATCGCATTGCGGGCAGTTATCCAGAATATATTGCGCATCCTGCGGGCTGGAGATTGGGCCGCCGTGGCAGAGCACGATCACCTCTTTACGCACCGCTTTTGCCGCCGCCGCCCACTGATTAATCAGCGGCACACAGTCAGATAATTTCAGCGCGGTTTCAGCGCCGATATTGCCGCCGGTAGTCAGCCCCATATGCGGCACAATGATATCGGCACCCGCTTTGGTCATCGCAATGGCATCCGCCTCGTTAAACACGTAGGGGGTGGTCAGCAGTCCTTTCTGATGCGCCAGAGCGATCATCTCGACTTCCAGGCCATATCCCATGCCCGTTTCTTCGAGATTGGCGCGGAAGTTGCCATCAATCAGCCCGACTGTGGGAAAGTTCTGCACTCCCGAAAAGCCCATTGCCTGCAAATCGTCCAGAAATTTGTCGAACTGGCAGAAAGGATCGGTACCGTTCACGCCCGCTAACACAGGCGTATTTTTCACTACCGGCAGCACTTCTTTCGCCATATCTACCACAATCTCATTGGCATTGCCGTAGGCCAGCAGGCCCGCCAGCGACCCACGTCCTGCCATACGGTAGCGGCCTGAGTTGTAGATCACGATCAGATCGATCCCGCCCGCTTCTTCACATTTTGCAGAGAGGCCTGTTCCGGCGCCGCCTCCGATGATCGGTTCGCGGCGCGCGATCATCGCGTTAAATTTTGTCAGTATCTCCTGACAGGTAAAAGCCATTCTCAGCACTCCTGCTCTGTAAGCTGGCGAAACTGCCTGACAGCAGCCTGCGCAAATTGAGGATCGTTGATATTGTAAGGGAGGCGGCGAATGAAGCGGCGCGCTGTCTGAGTAAGGTGCGCCTCCAGAGTGGTAATAAACGCATTATCCGCTTCCGGTGACCAGAAAACCTGGCCAGGCGCATCGAGTGCCGAGAAGCCCCCTTCCGGGATCAGGAAGGCCACTTTCCCTTCACAGCGGTTCAGTTTCTCCGCTATCCATTTCGCCATTTTGACGTTCTCCTCCACCGTGGTACGCATCAGCGTTACCTGCGCATTATGGTGATAAAAGAGTCGGTCGGCATATTTTTGCGGCACGCTCTCAGCATGGCCGAAATTGACCATATCCAGCGCCCCACAGGAGATAACGCAAGGTATGCCGGAGGCCGCCATCGCGTCGAAACGCGTCTCCTCGCAGGCCAGCACGCCATCAAACAGCAGATCGCACACTTCCGTAGTGGTCAGATCCAGCAGGCCGGCAAGCATTTTGCTGCCAGCGAGTTTTTCCATCGCCATGCCGCCGCTGCCTGTGGCATGAAAAACCAGGCAATCGTAGTCGGCCTCCAGCGCACCGCTCACCTGCTGGATACAGGGCGTTGTCACGCCAAACATTGTCAGCCCCAGCGCAGGCTTATCTTCTGCACTGCGTTCCGGCTTCCAGAGCACGGCTCCCGCTATCTGATGCGCAGCATTCCCCAGAACCTGACGGGAGATGCGGTTCAGCCCGGCCACATCCGTAACGGAATAAAGCAGGCTGATATCACTGGCGCCCACGTAACCGGAGACGTCGCCCGAAGCCATGGTGGAGACCATCACTTTGGGGATGCCCACCGGCAGGGCCTGCATTGCTGGTGTGATCAGCGCGGTGCCGCACGATCCCCCCAGGCCGATTACGCCTGCTAAATCGGGACGATTGCTGAGGAAAATTTTAAATGCCAGCGCCATCGCGTCGATAGCTTTCCCCCGGTCGCCGCAGAACACGGCCTCACGACCTTCGGGATGGAAATCAGCGATTGTTTCTGGCGGGAAATCTGCGCCCGAGGCACCGCTAACTGGTTGAGTAGACAGGTCAACTGTCAGGACATCCGCGCCCGTTCGGGCCACGCAATCCCTGACGTAAAACAGTTCCCTTCCTTTAGTATCCGCTGTCGCAACAGCGTAGACATACCCTGTACTAGTACCCATAGCCATAACAACACCCTGTTATCAGACGAAATAAAGACTTGATAAATCAGTAGTAAAAACGTAAATAACGTATAAGGACGCGTCTCCTTTAACGTTATTGGATAACAGTATCACCTTCATTATTGATAAATCAATTGAATGGAATACGCGTCTCACTGAGAAATTGACTATGCTTGATGGTGGAATTTGGTAACCAGATTCGAACTGGGTTAACAACGGTAACCCTGTTCTTCATCAGACAATCGCTTGTACAACAAGCAGATTTAACCGGACAAATGAGGTTATTGTGGAGCAAAGGGATTCCGCTGGGGTTATGACATTAACCGCTACAAGAGCAAGAACACGTCGTTTACTGATTGAGACCGCCATGAAAATGTTCGACAGCGGCGCGTTTCCATCCATTACCGAAGTGGCTCAGGAGGCACAGCTTTCCAGAGCCACGGCATACCGCTACTTCCCGACGCAGAGCGCGCTGGTTTCCGCCATTGTGACGGAGACGTTAAGCCCGATCAAAAGCTGGCGCCCTGCTAAAGAAGATGCCAGCGAACGCATTAATGAACTGCTGAGTTTTGCCTTCCCGCGCATGCTGGAGCATGAAGGTACGCTTCGCGCTGCGCTGCATCTCTCGCTGACACAGTGGGCGCACTCCCGCTCTAATGAACGGCCCGAGAAAGAGAAGCTGGTCAGAGGCAACCGTAAAGCGCTATTGCAGCACGTTGTGGAGCCGCTGAATCAGGAGATGTCGCCAGAAAGGGTAGAGCGTGTGGTGCAGTCGCTGTCGCTGGTTTACGGCTCGGAGATTTTTCTGGTGATGAAGGATATCTGGGGCTGCTCCAATGACCAGTTGCAGGATATAGGCAAATGGATTGCTAAAGCGATAGTGCGTCAGGCGCGTGAAGATGAAAAGCTTTCAGCCGCAGACGCCGGGTAGCCTCTGAAAAGGGGCCGCGTGCGGCCCCGACCGCTTACTCGTTAATCATATAGCCATAGAGCCGTTTAACGCCCTGCTCATCCGCCTCGGCATACACGCCCTGCAACTCAGGCGAGAAGCCCGGCAGCAAATTAAGCCCCTCTTCAAGCGCCAGGAAGTAGCGCTGCACCGCGCCGCCCCAGGCTTCGCCAGGCACCACGCACAGCACGCCCGGTGGGTAAGGCAACGCGCCTTCAGCAGCGATGCGCCCTTCCGCCTTAGCAATGGGCACCAGCTCGACGTTGCCGCGTATAAATTCAATGTTAGCATCCTGCGGGTTCATCACGACTTTCGGCAGGCTCTCCTGACGGAACATCGCTTTCTGCAAATCTTTCACGCCGTAGCTGACATAGAGTTGATGCATCTCCAGACACAGGCGGCGCAGCCTGTAGCCTGCATAGCGCTTCGCATTTTTGCGGTAAATAGTAGGCAGCACGTCGGACAATAACGCATCCTCTTTCACATGCTGTTCAAACTGCGCCAGCTTGCCAACCAGATACGCCATTTTTTCCACGCTCTCTGCCGGCGTCAGCAAAAACAGGATGGAGTTGAGGTCGCATTTTTCTGGCACCACGCCATTTTCACGCAGGTAGTTAGCCAGAATCGTCGCCGGGATGCCAAAGGAAGCGTACTCTCCGCCAGAAGCATCAATTCCTGGTGTGGTCAGCAGCAGCTTGCAGGGATCGATCAGGTACTGATCTTTTTCATAACCCTCGAAACCGTGCCAGTCTGCCCGCGGTGCAAAGCTGAAATAGCGGGGATCCGCAGCGATGGTTTCGGTTTTCGCTTCCTGCCAGGGCTTGCCATCCACCTCGTCAGGAATAAAGGGCTTAATCATTTCGCATCGGGCCAGAATGGCTTTGCGGGCATCAATTCCCAGCGTCACACACTCGTGCCACAGCCGACGGCCCGCTTCTCCCTGATGCATTTTGGCGTTGACGTCCAGCGCGGCAAACAGTGGATAAAAGGGGCTGGTTGAAGCGTGCAGCATAAAGGCATTGTTCAGGCGCTTGTGGCTGCAAAAGCGCTGCTGCCCGCGAATATGGTTATCTTTTTTGTGGATCTGCGAAGTCTGCGAGAAGCCAGCCTGCTGCTTGTGCACCGACTGCGTAACAAAAATGCCCGGGTCGTGCTCCTTCAGCTCCAGAAGCAGTGGGGAACAGGCTTCCATCACCGGAATAAACTGCTCATAGCCAACCCACGCCGAGTCAAACAGGATGTAGTCGCAAAGATGGCCAATGCTGTCAATCACCTTGCGGGCGTTATAAACCGTGCCGTCGTAAGTACCAAGCTGGATCACTGCCAGGCGGAAGGGCCGTGCTTGATCAGCCCGCTCCGGCGCAACCTGCTTAATATGATTACGCACATACTCTTCGTCAAAGCAGCGGGCATCAATGCCGCCGATAAAACCAAACGGGTTGCGGGCCGTTTCCAGATAAACCGGCGTGGCCCCCGCCTGGATAAGTGCGCCATGGTGGTTAGATTTGTGATTGTTGCGGTCGAAAAGCACCAGATCGCCGCGCGTCAACAGCGCATTAGTTACCACTTTGTTGGCGCTGGAGGTGCCGTTCAGCACGAAATAGGTTTTATCCGCGTTAAACACTTTGGCAGCAAATTTCTGAGCATGCTTGGCCGAGCCTTCATGGATCAGCAGATCGCCAAGCTTGACATCAGCATTGCACATATCTGCACGAAAAACGTTTTCACCAAAGAAATCAAAAAACTGGCGCCCGGCAGGGTGCTTTTTGAAAAACGCCCCGCCCTGATGGCCCGGACAGGCAAAGGTGCTGTTGTCCATCGCCACGTATTTGGTCAAAGTATTGA
Source organism: Erwinia magellanica (assembly GCF_039023495.1). NCBI lineage: Bacteria > Pseudomonadati > Pseudomonadota > Gammaproteobacteria > Enterobacterales > Erwiniaceae > Erwinia > Erwinia magellanica. The sequence continues at coordinate 204,702 of NZ_JBCHVC010000005.1, read as the reverse complement.
AAAACGGCGGCAGAAGTTCGTTCTGGTATTCCGCCGCGGCAGCTTCCAGCTTGATAGCATCATCCCCGTTGCCGGTCAGCAGCCCGACATTGTCTGGCAACTCCAGCTCTTGCGCCTGTTCAGGATAATCCAGCGAGATAAAGACCGGCAGATTAAAGCCGGTATGCCGCAGTAGCGCCAGCATGCCGGATCTGGAGTCGGCAACCGAGACAACCACCGCTGCCACGTCGGTAAAATCGGTTTTCTCCAGCGTAACGACTTCGCGTCCGGTCTGGAGGTGAATAGCCACAGTGGTGCTGGCTGCAATTTTCAGTGGGGTCATAACACAAATCCTTAAGCGGCAAGGATGAGTGGGTGCCATCAGGCACAGCAATGGGAAACGGCAACAGCCCTCGCCCGGCGAAAGGTGTCTGAAGGATAAAGAGCCAGAGATGCAGGCTTCAACCGATAGACATCAGTAAAATCAGATCGCGTCTGTTTTTACGCATGGCCATGAGTTAAGCGTATGAAAACCTCACCGAACGGTGTGACTCTTTTTTGACAGAATGTGACAGGCGGATCGGCAGGCGCGCGGCATCGGGAGATGGCGGGAACAGTTGCTGGAGAGCAGCAGTGAACCTTGCATAGCGGCGGCCTCAAAGGGAGATGACGGTATTCGTCAGTAAGGCCGCAATCATGGCATTTTTTATTTTGCGGTTCAATGGGCTGATTGATCATCCCAGATGCGCCCGATCCCGCCCCCGGCACAGGGCTTTATACAGCCGCCCTGCTCGCTTTACCGTAGAGGGTATCGGGTTCACTTGCCTTTAGCCCCCAGATGACGCCAGAGCTGACCATCACCAACTGCTGCTGGCAGGTATTTTCGCGGGGGAGCAATAAGCGAAGCAAAAATATAGCCTGCTACCCTTACCGCCTGCCTTGCGAGAGAACGTCCTTTTTCCTGCCTGCACAGGCAGCATCAGAAGTATAAAATAAGCCCGCCTGCATAAGAACTTGCTACTTTTTCGCCGGGTTGATGGAAAAGAGTGCAACCAGTGCGTTTTTGGCTATAAAGCCATTGACGCTCCGCAGCCAGTAAGGTTTAATGCGCCCCGTTGCCCGGATAGCTCAGTCGGTAGAGCAGGGGATTGAAAATCCCCGTGTCCTTGGTTCGATTCCGAGTCCGGGCACCATTTCCATTTCTCTATACCCCTTCCAAAGCCTGCAAAACTCGAATTCAATCAGTTAAATAGATCTTTTCCAACGTTTCAAACTTCACTGACTTCAACACAACACTATCTGTATCAGGCTGCCTCATGGGCTTTTCAGAAGGCTTATTGTGTTTAACTGACAGCCCGAAACCGCAAAGCCTGCAAAGAAGAATTTAAAACTCCCGCTGAGCGCGCCCTTTTACTCCTGGTTACCACAGGCAAACGCTACTGGCGCATAAAATACCGTCTCGCTGCTCCAGAGAAAAAGTTGTCTTTTGGTGTTTATCCGCAGAGTTCTCTGGTGAATGTCTGAGTCAAACGCGACGAGGTCTGGAGGGAGATTGCAGATGAGGGTGATCCGGGTGCAAAACTCACCAAAAAATACCCTTCGTTAAAACCTTCAGGGCGCGGCTTATTGCGTGGCATAAACCCAAGGCTGGTAAGCCAGTCAACCAGCGTTCAGGAAGCTCTGGAGAAGGATATTTTTTGCGTATAGGAGAAACGCCCAGAGCGGAAATCATTCCTAAGGGATGCTGGAGGTGTTTGCTGTAACGGATTAATACTGCTGCCCCGAACAAATGGGCAAATGCGTGAATCCGGGTTTGCTGGCCATATAGAGAGGAGCACAGGTAGGTTGTCGGGAGGGTGTATCGACCTGCGCCTCGCTTGCTGCAACACGCTGCCTTTCCTGTCTTTTCACGGCTGTCGCCTTTTTCTTCTGCGTTTTCCTGACGGAGACCGAAGGTTTTACCTGCTGATTGTTTCCTGAAGCACCATACCCGGAACAGAATCGCTTCGACTGGCTCAGACTTCCGTCATTACAGACAAAACGGCCATCCGATGTGCAGTGCGCTATTCCACCTTTGGCGCCTGAACAAGGCTGCCTTCCACGAGCAGCATCAGCCTTTATGGTGAAAAGTACGCTGAACGCCAGAAAGAGAATTAATTTTTTCATACCTGTATCCGTGATTTACTTTATCCATTAAGAGAGATTTGCCCGCATTTACTGACCGTTTCGCCAGATAAAAATGCATTGGCCAACAGCAAAGACATCAGGATTAATGATCACAAATTTGCTATGGCAGAAGGCTGGTAATCAGGCGAAAGAAAGTATCTTCATCGAATAACTGTCCGGGCCGGGACAAATTACTGTGCGGGTTAAAGGTCCAGTCGCTAACGTTACCTGCACGCATAAACAAGCGGCCCAGTGAGGTAATACATCCTCCGGCATGAAGAGTAACCTCTACCCCTCCCGTCACGCCCTGACCATACAGAAATATCGGCAAAAACTTTATGGCCCGGTTTTCGAAACTCAGAACGATGGCGGAAATATTAAAAGCGCCTCCCTCAACCAGCAGATCCGTAACGGAGACAGTAAGCTTTTCCATATTAAGTCCGGTACCCGCCAGCCATTCGTCCATCTGTTCCTGAAGATGCTCCATGCGCAGGCGAAATGTGGCGATATCGATCTGACTCTTACTGCTGAACGAGACGGGGGCGATTTGTCGGGACTGTAGCTTTTTCAGGAACTGTGATTTTGCTGACATTATCTTATCTGGCCTTATGTACTGGATAATAAAAGGGGGTTACATCCTCGTAGTATTGTCCAGGTACTGCTGTTGCTTGAGGTGTCGCAACAGAACCCGCCCTTCGGGCTTAAATTCCGTACCATAGCGCACCAGGCCAATACCTTTGAGCTCAGCATCAATGGCATAACGCAGCTCGCCAGGCTGAGATTGCTCAAGCAGAACCACCTTAATACTTTTCAGACGTGGTTCGTACTTGAGCAGCACGGCAGACAGAGTGCCCATCAGCTCATGTGCCGTACCCGGCATCCCTTGCAGGATTTTGGTCATATCCGGCAGACCGTAGTCCGGCAGATGCGCCAGCGTGCCTGCGCGACAGTTAAGAACGCGCTGCATATTATCCAACACTGACAGAATGACCTGGTTTTCTTCACTGACCTGATGGAGATCGAGGCCGCCGGTGAAATTGCCATAAAGCATCTCGTATAAAGAAGGTGTGTTTTGCATCATAGTTAGCCCCTATTAATACCGAACTGGAGATTTTGTATAAATATTATCAATGTAAAAGTAACCCTTAACACAGGTTATTTTTCTTCAAAATGAAATTATGGAATTGATAGCTGTTAACTCTTTCGCCCTGGCATCGGCATCACCACTCGTCGCTGCTCTGGTCGCATCTCCGCCTCATACTGTGGCCCTGTGACGCTGAGCGTCCAGCTAATCTCAGCGATCTTTCCCTTTATACTCCAGCAGCCAGGTCGTTGCCCCTCCAACTTCACTCGCAAATTTATTATTAGGATTATATGCACTGGAATTTCCCCCGCGATACTATTCACGCTAAACCCCAGAATTGGCCTGTCAGTTTCACTGTAAATAACTAAATTAACCGGGCCAGTTAGCGCCCCAAGATAGACACAAAAAATACACGAGCCATAAATGATAAAAAGTACGATCAGCGCCCCCCTCCAGCGGGCATAACCTTTATTGATTTTTTTGTCTATTTTCGCCAGAACATTAAAGAAAGTTATTCCCAGCCTTCTGCATCTCAATAAATAAAATTAACGCGTAAATGTCTTCTTAACTCTTTTTGATTTCTCCAGATAAGGAATGCATACGCATATCAGAAAAAGAGGATGAACAAAGGCCACCATTACTTTTTTAAGCAAGATACCGTCTTCATAGCATCCGTAACTGAAATCATAGCTCAAAGCGTGAAACCACAATAATCTGGCGCAATCCACAACTGAGATTAATACAATAGAATAGATAAACAACCTGTAACGATTCACAAAAATAGATTTTTTTCTAAAAAATGCAACAAGCGCTAAAACTATTACTACTATGGAGATTAAGCTAACAATACAAGACAATATAAAAAACAGTTTCTCGGATACGTGCTGGAATTGAAAATATACCTCGGGATGAAAAAAAATAACCAATAGTGAAATTGCATAAACAGTAGCCATGAAAACCAAATGAAATGCTATAAGCACCAACCAACCACTTAGTCCCATTGGAATACCCTCTTTATTAAGAGCAATTTCCTGGCCGGTGTTTTTTTGCCGCTGTTCTTTATTCATGCTTTTTATTCCTTATTTTACATTACCTGAGTAGATCTTTATCACTAAATCTGAGAGCGATTGTTTTCCCTGCGAAATATTTGATAACTGTTCACGTAACGCCTCAGACTCAAATATGTCTTCCCTCTCTTTCAGGTTACAAAGTGCATACATCTTACGATCTTTAGGTTTCTCCAGCCCGATGCGCTCCGCCTTTATGACCATCAATTGCTGCACGCAAGGAGGAAACACCTTACTGTTCTCCATCTTTTGCCATTCCTTCAGCACGCTGGTCACTTCCAGTTTATCCGCAATCTGCTGCCAGGTAGTTTTATCCAGCCGGATGATGTAATTTACAAGGCTTTCAACTTCTGATGGCTTAATATTGAATGGCTGCCATCGCATTTCTGCCGGTAGCCACCATTGCGTTATGCCGTTGAATAAAAACGCATGCTATTCTTCTTTGGCACATCCCGCCAGCACCTCGATGACATGATGTTTATAAAAGCGAACCAGTGCTGCCGAACCTTCCAGGGGCACGATAGTGCAACCGCCAGACAACTACAACGCTAGTAATGGCGAGTAGCGAATCGAAATAATGACCGCGATACAGCCAGGCAAAGAATCCACATAACCCTTCAACTGCTCAGAATTATCTTTCACCATCAGCCACGTGCCATAGTGCTGAAACTTCACCAGCTGTGGGTGGATAGACAGCGAATGTAATTTGTTTTCATGCTTTGCTTCAAACACCAGGAAATCTTTTTCCGGCTGTGCGTCTGCTCCAAACAGCAGACAGATATTTTCTTCGATATTCTTTGCCAATGCTGCCAACAGTGCGGTGGTATCCACTTTTTGGCGGTCCTTTAACTGATACACCCGCACCATTGTCGCCAGCGGCATCTGTGCTTCATCGGCATTGGCCGCCGCGCGTGGTTCAAAATCGAGGTGCAGCATCTTTATTTGATAGTTAACAATGCGCAGAATATTATCCTGCATGGACAGGATGACCTGAGCTACTAACCTGATGTTTTCAGTTTTTCTCATCCGGGCTGTTAATAAAGACACTGCCGTCATCGTCACGAGCCAACAAGCTCCACTTTGCAAGAGTGAAAGTCGACTGGCTGATACTACTGCCACTGAAGACTTTCGCCTCCGGCATTTTGTCTCCTGAGCGAACATAAGCAAACTGTTGATGCCCACCCGCCAGCGTGGCCCATTGTCCAGAGTGCGAACATTGTTCACCAGTTCGACACTGGATACGTTTACCCTGTGTCGCATCCAAAAAATATTCTGACTCATCGGGAATAATACCATCACAATAACGGGTATCTTCCCAGATCAGACGCCAGTGAACGTCACGATACCCCCAACCGTCAGCCAACAACATGTCTTCATAAACCTGCAAAGGTGCATTCATTCCACGTATAAAATAATTATAAGCACCAAGGTTTTTAAACCCACTAACATCAGTTTTTATCACCAAAAATTTATGATTGTACTGAGTTTTTACTGGTTCCCATATACCATCACAAGGTACAGGCTCTCCCGTTTTTATAATAATGCTTCTGCCTTCTGGAACTGAGGGAAGGTTTTTTGGAAACACAGGATAAGCTAACTGTTTTGAATTATAGGAATAGAAATCTTCATCCAGTAAATATGCAGCATCATAAATATTACAGACATTGCCATGTGGTGGGTATAGCAAATTATCCCCCCAATAAGTAGCTGTAAGTCTAAGTGTATTCAGACGGTCTACTTCAGGAGGGTAAGGCTCTCTTTGCACTCCACGCTCATGACAGGGTAAATAGAAATTTGACTCAACTAAATCTGCAGAATGAAAGAGTTGAAAGAACTCACCCGTTTTTATTTGCCACACCTGCCGGTTGCCCTGAGCAAGCTCGATCAAACCTTCATCATAAAGACGAAGGGCATCATAGGACCAAATAATGTTTCTTGGGTGAAAACCATTTGTTTTATTTTCCGGCCATGTTTTTAATGCATTTTCATACCGTTGCACAAAATAAGCCCAGGCATCTCGTTTTCTCTGCCACAAACTATAACTACTGAGACGCTTTAATAACCAAAAAATTTTGCGGCGAACGCTTTCAGCGGTCATCGGGTACTTGGTACTAAAGATCATCATTACTCGCCCCTGTTGTTGTCTGATGATCTATGCGGGCTGCATTAACTATTGTTCGGCCAGCTACTTTACTGCGCAACTCCTCGTCATGCAGTTGACGCGTATAAGTAGCATAACTTCAGCAACACCTCTTCGGCGGTCACATCGCTTTGTGGAGTTGCCTTAAAAAACAGTTAATTATCATCCGGTTTTAAATAAACATATCCTCCGTCTTTCCGGTTTAAAAGACTCCATGTCGCCGGAAGACGTATTTCAGACGCATATATGTCGCTCTGATATTTCGTGGCTTCCGGCATCAGCGCGCCCGCCTGAGCATCAATAAACTGCTGATGTCCTCCGGCAATGGTTACCCAGTGTCCCGAATGCGGGCAGCGCTCACCGCTCCGGCAGGTAATGCGTCTGCCCGGTTCATCATCCAGAAAATATTCAGACTCGTCCGGGATAATACCTTCGCAATAGCGCGTATCTTCCCAGACAAGCCGCCAGTGAACGTCGCGATAACGAATGGGATCCTCCGGCAAAACCAATTCCGTATCGCTCTCAATCAGCACGTCGTAATAAACTTGCCGGGGCGCAGCTATCCCGCGAATAAAATAATTATAGGCACCGAGATTTTTAAACCCGCCGATATCAGTTTTTATGATCAGCAGCTTATGATTGTACTTAATTTTTACCGGTTCCCAGATTCCGTCGCAGGGTACCGGATCGTCCGTTCTAATAATAATATCGCTGCGTTCAGGAACGGATGGAAGATCTTTGGGAAAGACTGGGTAAGACAGCGTTTTCAGGTTATAACGATAGTTTTCAGGATTCAGTAAATAAGCAGCGTCAAAAATGTTACAGACTCCCTTTTGTGGTGGATACAGTAAATTATCTCCCCAGAACTCTGCTGCAATTTTCAGTTTATTCAGTTTTTCTATTTCAGGAGGGTACGCTTCTTCCTGACCACCACGTTCGTGGCAGGGTAAATAAAAAAATGAGTTAACTAAATTCACAGGTCGAAAAAGCTGATAAAATTCACCATTTTTAATTTGCCACACCTGCCGGTTGCCCACAGCCAGTTCCGGTAACCCTTCATCATAGAGACGCAACGCCTCATAAGCCCTAATTATACTCTTAGCATGAAAGCCATTAGTTATCTCCTCCGGCCAAGTTTTCAGGGCCAGTTCATATTGCTGCGTAAAATATGCCCATGCATCACGCTTGCGCTGCCACAGGCTGTAACTGCTCAGACGCTGTAACAGCCAGAACAGTTTGCGACGCACCCGCTCATCGGACATCGGGTATTTGGTCTTTTCAATTGTAATCATCGTTCACTTCCTGTGGTATCCCGGTGCTCAATACGGGCGGCGTTGATAATTGCCCTGTCCTTCACCTTGCTGCGCAGCTCATCGTCATGTAGTTCACGTGTGGTGGTGGCATATGGCGGTTCAATCCCCTCCGGCCTGGTATAGCCATAAGTACCCTCAACGTCTTTCCAGTGAGTTGGATAAAACTCAGCCTTTACGCCGTTAATTTCTACGCTGGCAGCCTGCCCGCTGACTTTTACCTGCTCGCCAATACGGTTCAGTTCTTTTTTCAGCTTTTCATCCAGATTAATAATCACCTGCTCGCCGCCACCTTCGAGATACTGAGCGGGAATATCGCTTCCAAACTGCTCAGCTATCTTGCCATGCCAGGCATTGGTTCCCGGCATCCGCGTCACCAGGTCTTGCGGCAGATGCAGCACCAACAGACAGCCGTTGCCGTTCCACTCATCCAGCACCGCTGATAATTTGCGCCACTCTTCCGCATTGCCCGGTACCTTCTGGTATCCCCAGAATCCTCCGGCCGCCCACGAACCTTTTGGGTTTGTGGCTAAGTCCGTCTTGTTGCCGAAGGCCCGAAAAATAGTTTTACCGGCCATATCACGGGCGCTTTTCGCAGTAATTTCACTACTGAATGAGGCAATGTTGCGATAAATCAGTGAATCACCAAAAGCCGGACTTATCTCAGGGGGCTGCGAAAATAAATCAGGATACCCAGCTTTTGAATATTTACGTCGCAGTATAGTTTCGTGCAGCTTCTCCGCATGAATACTCGGAAAGCGCGTACCCTGCTTCGTTGCTTCCCGTAACGGACGTTCTATAAGATAGGCTTCAGACTCGCGACGGATCGTTGCGCGTCCGGCATTTGTCGGTATTTTTAGGACGTCTCCTTTATATACCAGGGCCTGCATTACTCTCAGCTTAGAATGCAGTTCACGTAGTGCCGATGGGATCATCCGACTTCCCATATCCCGCAGACTTGCCAGCCCATCGGCCAGAGAAAGAAGCTGGCCGTGCCATTTTTCGGGCAACGCTCGTCCCAAGGCTGACCCCATTACGTTACGAATGACCGTGATAAGTGAATTGCAGAATATACTCAGCTTATCCACCAGTTGGGCCTGGTAAGTAGTGACATCCAGCGCTTTTAGCCATTTGAGTGCATTACCTTCACCGGCGCGGTTCAGAAAATGCACTGTCGTTTTGAGTGTTTCCGCATTTTGGGCCACATCAGCGGACTCCTTCAGCGCCAGACGCCCCACGCCTTTTATTAATCCGCCAATCATCGGGATCAGCGCAAACAGCAAAACAACCAGAAATACCCATTCCATTGTACTTTCACGTTTGCGGGGATCCTGAGCCATACCGATAGATACCGCAAGCAAGTCACGTACTGCGGTAACATCTCCTACCAGAGGGATCATACTAATTGCCGCATCGGTGATTATCTGACCGATAGTCTGTTTTTCATTAAAGGCCCCAGACAGCGTGCCCCAGATCCACTGCCCGGTCTCAAGGCTGGTCTGCTTAAACCAGGTGGTTGTTGTCATTTCACTCATGACGCACTCCCTGTATAGCGTGAAATAAGTTCATTCGCCTGTTCGTCATTCAAAGCCTGTGGCTGGTACTGCTCATTTGGATCCGTTGATTTACGCGAAAAATTTCGACTATCCGGTCCCATCACGACCTCTAATGGCCCGGCCGGAATATCGTCCAGATGCAGGTATCCTGCTCCGTCCAGATTTCCGGTACGTACCGTTCCATCCGCCAGCGTCGCTGTAAACGGTGCCCCGACCACAGGCGCATCGTCGTGATAGAGGTATTGCAGCACCGCACTGCTTCTGTCTTTCAGTGGATCGGCCAGCCACGGCATTTCAACAGGCTGGCTAGTCGGACGAAGCTTCTGTGTGCGTTTGGTATTACGGGTGTAGGTATGCACCGTGCCGTACTCGATCTTTCCGGCCTCGATTTTGAGGTAGCTCCCCCCGCCAGTCAGCGTCACCCTCTTCTTACCGGCAAACAGGATGTCGCTCATGCTGCTGATGCTGAGTTTCTGCGCCGCACTCAGGTGCATAGACCCGTTCTGTGCCTGCACCTGTACCGGCCCCTGGTCCGAAATCAGGCTCAGCGTGCCACTTTGAGAGAACAGCCCGAGTTGTTCACCCGCCAGAATGGACGTGTTTTCCAGCGCGCCGGTGCTGACGTCTCCACCGGCACTTATGGCAATATTCTCACCCGCTGCAAACTGCTGATGCTCACCGCTGGTGAAGGCCATCCCTTCCGGTGCGGTAAAGTGGACAGCCCCATTCAGCGGCTTCAGGCGTTCACTGAACATCGCAATCTGGCTAGCCACGTCCGCTTCCAGCGCCAGTGCCTGTTTTTCGGCATCAGCCAGTATTTCAAGGCGATGAAGGCCCGCCCCGATTTCTCTCAGCGCCTCATCTCGGTTCAGCACATCCCCTTCAGCTTTAACCTGGCCTTCTGTGGTTACCAGTAACCCCTTAGCCACGCGGATAACCCCGTATTCATCGGTGCGCAGTTCAAACCCGGTGCCGCGAACTTCGTTCTGCGTGTTCACGATATGCCCCTGATTCAGGGCGGTGGCACCAAAAGGGGTACTCAGTGCAATATGCTCCGCCTGACGCAGGTCTTCCATCCGCAGTTCATTATCTCCGGCGGTGCGCAGGATGTTCTGGCTGCGGTTGTCACGGGTGACCACGTCCTGATGCTCTGAGTCGTGAAAGGCGTGGGCAATGTACGGACGGTCCGGGTCACCGCCGTCAAAGGCAATCCCCACTTCGGTACCATCAGTCAGCGGTGTATGCCAGCCGTATGTGTCACCCGCGTACGGTTTGGCCTGGCGTATCCACAGATAGCTGTAGCCCGGCTCTGCATCCTCGCGGCTGAAGTCCAGCTTCACCCGGTAGCGGCCCTGGTCGTCCAGGTGAGCGCGGATGTCGTGCTTCTCCCGGCTCTCAATGCGCGCAGGCAGCGTGCCGCTTATCGTCGGGCGAGGTTCTTCTTTCGGACGGAAGCAGACCTGCTCACTGTAGGGCATCCCCCACACCGACACGTGCAGGCGCGTGTCGCGCGCGGCGCTGTAGGTGGCAAGCGTAATCAGCATCCCATCCTGAAGAACATTCAGGGTGCTGCCGTCTGTCTCCAGCACCATCCCCGGAGCCAGGTGTGCGGCGTTGCTGAACAGGTGCAGACGGGTCGGGTTGTTGAGTTCACGCTCATGATGAATGCGTGCGTAAAACGCCCCGCTCTCCGTTTCAGGTTCAGAGGTGGTGTCGTCGCCCGCCTCCAGGAACGGCGCGCCATAGCGGTAGTGTTCCCCGGTCGTCGTGGCGCTGTTTCTGACCGTGAGCGCGGTGTCCATCGGCGTGGTGGCCGTGCGGTAGTTATAGTCCCTCGTGCGGACCAGACCTGTCACTGTATTATGCCAGGTACGCAGCCCCCACGCAGATTCCGCCGCCCCGTCATACAGCGCCGACGGCTCCTGCCAGGGCACGTGGATATCAAACAGATAGAACTGCTGGCTGTCGGCAAAGGTCAGCGTGTCCAGCCCGGTCACGTCGTTCACGCCGGTGCGAAACCAGATGCCCACTTCCGCCAGAATACGCTGAATAAACTGAAGGTCGGTCTCCCGCCACTGGGTGATAAGTTCACGCGGCGGATACGTACGCTCCAGCAGGAACTCAAAATCCGCTCCTTCAAGACCATGCTCGCGCAGCACCTGCTCCACCAGTTCCGGCACCGACAAATTCTGGTACACCGCGCAGCGCCGGGTATGTCCCAGCAGCGCCAGGCGGGACGAGAGCGTCACGCTATAGCGTGTCTGATCGGCGGTTGTACCCAGCCATTCGAACGCGGTGATAATCCCCTGCACCACCCGACCACTGAGCATGTTGAGGGTCGCGTACTTCAGCAACACCTCTTTGGCGGTCACATCGCTTTGTGGTGTCGTGAACTCAATACGCCACTGCGAGGGCGCACTCAGCGCCTCGCGGCCGTGAAAGTTCAGCACGTCCGGTGTTACCCGGCTGTCATTTATCTCCAGGGCGTAGCGCGTCTGTCCGTCGAACAGCGCCAGCCAGTTGTCCATTGCCTTCATCGTCACTCCTTAACGGGGACCAGGGTCAGAAAACCGTTACCCAGTTCAATGGTACGCGGTTTGTCCGGGTCGAGATCATCGCGAGTCAGCACCAGCCGCCAGGTGTTGTTCTTCATATCCGGGCGGTTAAACAGCCCGACCACCGCCACATATTTCGCCTCTTCGATCATCGGCATATTGAGGGTGACGCTGCCTCCGGGCATCACCAGCAGTGACTTGCTGGCGACGATGTCCTCTTTAAGCAGAGTGTCGGCCTCTCGCAGTAACGTCAGATAGTCGGCGGCATCCACTTTCTGGCGGTCCTTTAACTGATACACCCGCACCATTGTCGCCAGCGGCATCTGTGCTTCATCGGCATTGGCCGCCGCGCGTGGTTCAAAGTCCAGATGCAGCTCTTTTATCTTTTTGTAGAAAATGGATTTGGTCACGTTGACGGTGCCATCAGTGACGGTCTGCGTCAGGCCACAACCAGCAAGCAGACCACAAAGTGCGAGCAGGAAGACCTGTCGCAGAGAAACGAATGTCATTCAGAGGTTCCTTTCAGAATAAACAGCAGAACTAATCGAAGCGGTAACCGCCATCCTGTGCCTGAGTAAGCGGCTTACAGTCCAGCCCTTCGTAACAACCGAGGCTTACGGTCAGGTGGGTACGTTTGCCGGGTCTGTCATTTTTCAGTCCCAGCACACCGGTACGGCCAAGCTGGACGCGGCGTTTTTGGCCCAGTCTGGGTTCAGGTAACGCACTGACGGGGAGGGTCAACCGCAATCTCACATCCGTTCGATAGCCCAGGTACACCCGAAGCAATACCATCAGATCCGTGTAGAGTTGCCCGCCGGGCAGCCAGCCTTCGGCCTCTTCCTGACTATTGGTGGTCAGCATCAGCAAAATGCGGCTACAGGCTTCTTTGCCGGTTTTACCTAGTGTCGCCCGTTGTGACAGGGCAACGCGGTTACTTTTGCTCAGACCGCTGCGCTGCGACACCTGGACTTTTACCAGATCCGGACTGCTAACCGTCGCGATGGTGTCCGGTGCCAGCAGGCTCACCAGTTGGCGAATACCTTCGGCATTGCGGGTCGGCAGGCGCATGGTGCCCAGCAGTGCGAGGAAACGGGAAACCGGAGTGGCCACGTTCTCTGCCGTGCCGGGAATGCCCAGCCCGATCAGCCCCAACAGACACTGAGAGGTGGCATCCGTTGCACCAGGCTCAAACGTGGCCAGGTACGCATATTTACGCCAGATACGGTAGTACTGGGTAGTGATGCGATGGCTGAAGATATCGAGAAAGGCTGTGGTCGCCTCCATCCCTTCGCGATGCTGGGCGATATCATCCAGATAGGCGGTCGGCAACGGTGAATCCACGCCGTACATCCCCAGAAAAGTAGTGCGTACGGTCGGCGGCAGCTCCGGGTGGTCTTCGTCTGTTTCAACCACACGCAGTTCACTTACCGGAAAGCCCATCCCTGGCCAGGGGCGAAAACGCACCGGGTCGCCCGACGGTTTATCGGTGGTACCCAGCAGCGGTCTGTCGGGATTTTCCTGTTCAAGCAGTTGGCAGAAGCGGTAAAAGTTAATCCGCCAGATATCCTTGCCAAGGTCTTCGGTTAACCCGGTACGTGCTGGCTGTGATTCTCTTTCCATCGCAGTCGTTTCCCTGTCGGTTGCAGTACCAGCGTCAGCTGATTGAAGAGGTGAACATCGGCATACAACGCAAAGAAGCGGTGCAGCATTTCACCAAACAGATTCACATCACCCTCGCCTGCGAAGTTATCTGCATTCAGCGTGATTTCAATATCCACCCCGCGCAGCATGTAGCCTCGTTCGAAACGGCGTATCAGCGTATGTTTCACCGCGACGATCGCCTCCAGACGGCGGCGATTCATTTCATCATCGGTCCAGTCATAGAGCGCCAGCGTGCCGCGCAGCACTTCCGGGTTATCCATCATGCTCAGGAAGTTGGAGCCAAGATGACTCATTACGCGCCAGTGAAAGCGGTCACTGGCTGGCGGATAGAGCGGCAGCGTCGGTGCATTCAGATTCAGTACCTTCACCGGCACTTTACCGGCTTTCACCACCCGGTCGAGCAACGTACTCTCCAGCGCCTTACGGGGCAGTTGCCCGTTGGTGCCCGTGATGCGCATCGATAACGACTCTGGTTTCTCCGCCAGTTGCTCCATCTCAAACGAACGGCCACCGAGGATCAGCCAGGTGTCATACAAACCGGATGGCCCGCGTTTCACACGGGTGTGGAAGTAACGCTCCGGGGCATCGTGGCGCATCATGCCGCCACGGTGACGAAAGCTGGTGAACGGCACGTAGGGGTGTTTACCGTTTTTCACAGCACCATGGATATTATCGACGCTGTAGATTTCCGTGTGACCGTCCTGAACGCGCAGCGGTCGCAGCAGGTATTCATTTTCCAGCGGATCGATGGTCAGCGGGTCGGCCTCCAGGGTGAAAAGGTTAATGACTGGCGCGCAATGCAGGCGGAAGTTTTCAGTTTCAAACGGCATATCGGACGGCCAGCCGCCATCAAGCACGATATCGGTTTCAAACCAGGTGGTGTCCTGATTCAGTCCTGTCAGCTCCAGCCCACGCAGCTCCACAAACATAAACTTCTGGCGGAAGCTGAAGTACTCCAGCAGCAGCTGGTAGCCGCTGAACGCCGAATCGCCTTTCGGCCACAGACGTTCATGGTCTTCAAAACCCATTGGCTTACACCAGCCGTCAAAGCGTAGGCGTTCACTACGGGTTGCGGCATGGCGGGCATACATTGCATGCACCCTGCGGGTCAAAGCCAGATGCAGGGCCGAAGCGACAGGACTTTCAGCATCCAGATAAAGGGCAACTTTTTCTATCCCGCTTTTCGCCCAGTCCACCTTGCTGGCGCACTCAAAACGCAGGCGAATGGCAGCACGCCCGTCCGGCTCGGTTTGCAGGCGCGCATCAGCCAGATGAAGGGGCTGAAGCGAAAGATCGCGGGTGGTTCGGTACTGGCAGACGGTTTTATCCGGCCCAATCGGGCGGGACAGCACAGGAAAGCCCTCCGGCAGGACTTCAGCCTGTTTCAACAGTTGCCACTCCGGCGAGAAGGCCACAACCGACAGCGACGGAATGGTACGCATGTAATGCGGCCAGAGCAGGCTCACCAGCCCTTCAGTCAGCTCCGGCAGATCATCATCAAGTTTTTCGCGCAGACGGCCCATCAGGAAGGCAAAACCTTCAAACAGCCGCTCCACATACGGATCTCGGGCGCCGGCCTTGTCGAGATTGAGCATGGCAGCCCTGTCGGGATGGGCGCGGGCAAATTCTTTACCAGCTTCGCGCAGGTAGCGCATCTCTGCTTCATAATAACGCAGGGTTAAATCATCCATGCAAGGGTTCCTGAATGTCGTGGTAGTCAAAAGCTCATCAGGTGCAGTCTGTTCAGCCGCACAACACCATCGCCCTGGCGGGGTCGATGGCAATCAATCCGGCCAGCAGCGCATCCATTTCCGGTGCAAAACGGGCTTTATCCGTTTCACTTCTACCGGCTTTCAGGCGTAATAATTTCAAACGTCTGGCCTGCACTTCGAACAATAATGCAGGCTCCCACTCTTTAAGCGTGAGGTGCGGAGCGCTGGTTTTCAGCCCGTCAAGCAGATGAAGTGCCATCTCATTACGCCCGAACTGTTCGGCGACTCTGGCCATTAACAACCGCTGTAGCCAGCGGCTGCGGGGGGAGTTCATACCCGGACGACTCTGAAGCCAGCCCAGCGCCGCTTCCGGGCCTTCGCTATCGCCCCTGGCCATGGCTTCTGCCTCCAGCACGAGGATGTCATCCGTTTGCCCTCCTCCGGCAACGACCGCTGGCTCATCACCCAGTTGCGCCAAATCGTTGTTCACCTTTTCGGCTACCCAGTTGAGCGTAACTTCATCGGCAAAGGGCGTGCCGTCACTCCAGGAGAGCTGTTCGAGACCGTGCAGGCGTGCCAGCAGCAGCTTCAGATCGCTCGTGATGTAATCGGCCCAACAGTTCCAGGGCTGGCCGGCACGGGTCAGGCCCTGCCAGAGATACCACTGCAAATCGAGCCAGAAACGGTTGGCACCTTCGCTGAACATATCACTGGCCTGCTCCACCAGCTCCGTCCAGCTCTGTTGCAGGTACAGACGTTTAAGCTGAGCGCGGTAATCGGGTTTGGGGGGCGAAAGGCGGGTCCGGCCGCTGGCATCCAGCGCTGGCAACTGTCCCACCGTGTCCCAGCGCACGGCTTTCATCAGGCGATGTGATGCGAGCCAGCCATCAGGCTGTTCGGCCAGCCAACCTGCCAGCACTTTCGACTGGCTCAAAAACTCACTTTCCGATTTCACTGCACTTGCCGTCGCTGACGTTCTGACGGACGCTGCCGGAGGATTATCCGGATTGCTGGCTGGCTGCGGGGTAAATCCATCCAGCCCGCCGGAACCCGCAAGACGGAGTTCCAACGTACGGGATAAACCATCCAGCAAAGGACGTTCGCTTTCGGGCCACTTTTCCAACAGCATATCCAGCAGACAGAGGGCCGCTGCGGTTTGTGAGGTCTGTTCGCGAGTGGCATCCGGCCAGCGGGAGAGCGTGTCCTGTATCTTTGTGCTGTTCAGCCATTCCAGCGTCGATTTGCGGGCATTGGAGCGTCGGGGGTGGCAGCGATCACCGTAGCGGGTCAGCATCGCAACAAGCAGTTGCAGGCCCTCACATAACCCTGCCTCCCCTTCCCGTTGCAGCCGGGCGAAGATATACCAGGTCACTACCCGCAAGTCCCGGGCGGTATGACAGAGGATCCTCTCTGCCAGCTGGCAGAGCTTTTCCGGATCGGTGCCAGAGAGTTTATTGATCTCCTCGCGCATCAGCTGAAAATCGTCGTCGTAGGCAGGGTCTTCCCCCGCCCCTTCTCCCTCAGTGAGCGGTTGCAGCCAGTTATCCCACTGAAACAGACTGCTCCGCTGGCGCGCAAGCAGCGCATATTGCTGTGCTTCGTCAGGCAGACACAGTGCCAGAAGTGATTTTGCCGTTGCCATGTTATTCCCCCTCCGTGGAGGCAAACGCTTCGCTCACCGTGCCAGGATCAACTGAAAAAATAGACGTTGGTAAGCGAAAACTCTGGAGTTTCAGTAATGCCAGTGGACCATCGCCCAGCTCGCTGCGCAGGATAAATTTCAGTGGATTGCCATCAGGAGTTATCCACACCAGCTGAGTCCGGCTGCTGTCGAGTGGAGTGATCAGCGCTTTATCGAGCAGGCGAATAAAGCCCCAGTTCCCCTGTTTATGTTCGTACAGACGCATTTCGGTTTTCACCGAGCGCCAGCTCAGATCCACACCGGGATAGTACGTATTCCCAGGCCAGGTGAAGCTTTGCCAGCTCTCCATCTGGTTGAAGTAATCCAGGTTCTGGCCGTCCAGCGTCAGTTGTATACGCGCCACATCACGTGACGGTCTGGCCATCAGCTCGAAGTGAACACCGGCGTCACCCTGCGCAAAGATAATGTCTGAGATATCCGCCAACTGGTTGATAGCCTTTAGGAAAACCGGGTCCACCGTCATCCCCTGGCTGGCAGAGGGGTCCACCACCCAGTGGCTGCCTTCCTGATGCAGGATCCCGCCAAGATTGGTTTTCAGAAAGGCAGAAATACGACCCGAATCGCCCCGCAGGAACTGTGCCAGCATTGGGAGTGAGGCATCACTTCCGGTGGCCTTGAACGGGTAGCGCCCGGCAAAAGCCGTGTTCCACTGCGAGACAATCGTGCTCTGCCAGCGCGCATTCAGGCTGTCAGCGGCAGGAGCAAGCACCTGTCGCCAGGCCAGATCCAGCGGCTGAACGAACAGCGCCTGACCAAACCCATTCCACTCCTGCCCGAGGCTTGCGGCAACGAGACTGCCATAGTCACGGGTGTCTGTGAGATCTATCGCTTTGCCCTGGAAGACGGTCTGCGCCAGCATCTGGGCCATCGCCTGCGGGTCGGGCGCGCTGGTCACCTGCTGTAATTTCAACCGGACCTGGGTCACGCGGGCCAGCCAGGACTGGAAGCTCAGGTTACCGTTGCTGCCGGTGCCGTCCTTACCAGCCATCAGGCCGTTCAGAGGACCAAAAACACCCTCCAGTGGACCTTTTGGTCCCTGAGCCTCAACCGCGAACTGCTGACCGCTCTTTTTGCTGCTGACCAGCTTTTTAGCCGAATTCACCAGAGAGTCGGCAAGCCGCTCACCTTTGGCACCGGTCTGGCCTTGCCAGGCAAGTGTGTTCATTAGTGCCACCAGAGGAGACTGGCGTACGTCAGCCAGTAGGTTCAGTTGCGCAATCGCTTCGGATAGCGAGCTGGCCTCCTGCCACTGGATGCTGTTGGCCATATTCAGCCAGGCATTACCAAAATCCGTAAAGTAACGTTCGGTCAGGTGCTGTTTAAGGACTGCCGGTGAAATATCATTACCCGGCTGATGAGTTTTATCGGTCAGCACCCAGTCAATTTCATCACGTCGGGTATTCACCACCTCATCAATGGCGCTCTGCACCTGTTCGTCCCACGCCTGCCGGGTGAACATCCCAGGTACTACTTCCTCTGTGTTGAACAGGGTTGAGGCATCGGTATCGCCAGTCATATCTGCCAGCGTCAAGTCAGGCCAGTTACGGGCGATACGCTGCAACATCTCCTGATAGAGGCCCGAATCGGCATTACGCTGCCCAATCTGTTTAAGCAATATCTGACGGACAGTACCGACCAGCTCCGCATCGGGTTTTATCTTCCATTCAGGATGAGCAGCCAGATTCTGGGCAAAGAACCCCAGCAGTTTCGGGGCCTGTGTCTGCCAGACGCTGGCAGACACCCCGCTACGTTCCGGCCAGGCTTTCAGCATATTGGCGGCAAACCAGGATGCATCGGCTTTATCCGGTCGGGCCAGCATCAGGTAACCTTTCAGCAGGTTATAGGTCTTCCTGGTCGCAGCGGTTCGCGCATTACTGGCCGGCGGCAACTGCACAAAGGCATTCAGCTGGTGGTGAAGTTCATCTGCCAGCGCATCGCGTATCAGCACCTGATTGTTACGGGCATACAGCGGCCAGAGTGCATTCAGGGTATCGTGATCCTGATTCAGACCGAAACGGGTATACCACGGCGCCCCGTGGACTTCGCGGTTCTGCAGACGGGCAATGGTCTGCTGCAGGACCAACTGATTGCGCAGACGCTCAGGTAACGGCTGCTTTGTATCGGCAGCGATACGCGCCGTGTCCTGCGCCTGATAAATCTGGGCGCGATTGACCGTCAACGACAACAGTGTGCCAACTCCCCACAGCAAAATGAGCGTCAGCAGTACCAGACGCAGCGCACGCTGCCAGTGGAAACCGAGTTTACGGGAATGAACTTGCAGGCTGTCTTCTTCCAGCGCCTGCCAGGCCGGCGGCGATAGACGCGCATGCGGTACTGTGGTGGCTCTCGGCAATGCCGGGCTGAACATCACCCCGCGCAGGCGGTACGGTGCCGGGCCGGACATCAGAGTGTTAAGTAACGGAAGCAGGGACTGACGGAGTCGCCCCCGCAGAGCTTTGGACAGATCTAACAGCCAATGATGCTGAGAATCTTCCAGTAAAGCCGCCACTCCGGGTGCCTGTAGTTCTGAGGAGAGGCTCGTAAGCGTTTCGCGGAAGTCTTTGGTCACGGCCCCCGGCCCAAACAATACCCCGACAGGTGGTACCCCTTTTCCGTCTTTTTCCCAGCCACCTTCACGGACAAGCCACAGCCAGACCGGCAACTGCCAGCCCAGCACGGAATCGGTTTTCTGGCGCCCGCGCACCAGGGCATCCTGTTTAGCTGATTCCGGCAGTGCCGCGACATTCATGACCTGCACCACTCCGTCGAGTGGCCGCTGCGGACGTATCAGCTTCAGTTCAGACAGGAACTCGCTATCCGGCACATTCTCTGCCAGGCCGCCATGGATAAGTACAATCCCGTCACTCTCCTGCCAGCGATCGCACTTCAGCCCCGGTACCACGTTGTCGATATCACGATCTTCACCCTGAACCAGCAGCAGACGAACTTTTGACTTCCAGCGGCGGCGATAGCGCAGACGCAAATGGTCGATCAGCGGTTCGGCGGCGAAACTCGCCTCTGAGCGCTCTTTTTCGTCAACGAAGGTGTTGCCGATATTGCACGGTATAGTTCCAGACGCGTTTTTATTACGTCCCCAGGTCCGGCGGGCGCCCTGTCTTCCTGAATGGAAGAACAGCTTCTCCAGCCCCCAGATAACGAGCAGAACAACAACACAGGCGATTGCACAGATGGCGACAATCTGCCCGGTCTGATAGGGTCCCAGCCCAAACACTGTCGCAATATAGTGGCTGCCTGTGGTCAGTGCAAAAACGATGATCGCTGTGACAAAAATCAGCACCAGAACCGCTGGTCCAAGAAGGGATTTTGTTTTGATCTTTACTTTCTTTTCGCTGCTCATTCCCTGATAACATCCTTTTGTCGTTCTTCTGCTGTGATAGAGGCAAGCCAGATATCTTCACTACCGGGTTCCGGTTGTGCGGCAATCATCTGTGCCCCCTGCTCCTGGACAACGCCTGCTGCCAGTGCTACCGCTATCCACGGTGAGGCAAGACCGGCAAAACCCAGTACGGCGTCTATGTTTTTTATGTCGTCCGTGAGACTGAGAGTTAATGCATTGTCTTCACAGGCTTTGTTCAGCTCGGGGCGGTCTGTGACGGCTTCACCGGTCATCCATATTCTTCTGATCAGGTCCGGAGTCAGGCCGGCCCAGCGCAGAGAATATTTTATGTTTTTTGTCAGCGCCTCATGGTCGCTTCTCTGAGGACGATGTAGTCTGACGGCCTCCGGGAACTGATGACTTTTACGGTTACACAGCACCATGGAGGCGATCGCTTCAGCATCATTTTCCTGCGGGGATGGCCGCAGTTTTATGGCCAGAGCAATAAAGACAGAAGGTTTGTCCCAACGGGTATCCAGCCAGTTATCCAGCGCACTCATGCCGTGTGCCGACAGCCGACGCAGCTCCCGTCCGGATTTTTGCCCCAGCAGTTGCAGGACTTCAGCTTCTTTTTCAGCCGTCAGTCCGGCATCACAGTCAAACATCAGCCAGCAGGGGAGCGTTTCAGGAAGCAGGGCCAGAGTGTTCTTAAGTCGCGTGGCGACTTTCTCCAGAGCTTTATCCAGCGCCAGAGGATCTGAATCAAAATCCGTCATGGGGGAATGTCTGACGGGGATACCACCCGCGCGGGGAGGGGCCGTTTTCAGTAGAGGTTCCGCCAAGTCCATTGCCGCATTCAGACTACCCGTCCCCCGTCCGGCCAAAGTTTGAACCCAGGTATCCAGCACCCAGGAAAAACGCTGACCTCGCTCAATTTCGGTTTCTTTCAGATTCTGACATTCATGGTTCCAGCCCGCTTCACCATTGAGTTCCAGCCGGTATCCCACATGACGGAAGACCAACATAATGCCCCAGATGCAAAAAGGCAGGCCCAGAGCTGTAAACCAGAATGACATCCCGCTGCGATCTCCGGTCCATTGCCACAATGTCAACAGCACGCCCACGAGCAGGATGACGAGCAGAAAAATAAGCCAGCGCAACGTCACCGGCGGTGGAACGTTATCCATATCATCCGGGACTTCATCCAGGTAAATCGGCATCGTCAGCCAACCTTTGCCGCAGAGAACGAGCTGATTAATGTACAACCACAGCCACATTTATGGCCTTCAAACGCGATGGGAATCCCGCCTTCATCGATATAGTTCGGGTTACCCTCAATGATGGTGGTATTTCCGTGCTGTGGGCAGGAAACTTTGTCACCTTTGCGGGCGGCACCAATGCCACCAAATTTCATAGTGGAGGAGGCGGTTAATACCGAGCCGCCATGGGTCGTTTTATCACCTTTACGGATAACTTTTAGCATTTGACTCTCCCTGCTCATCGAATATCCATTCCCAATCAATATTGGGAAAAGGCTATTGCTTTAGTCGTAGTAATCGTTCAGGGCGTTTGCCCTTGATATGTTGTCATCCCCTCGGCAAACACTGTATATTGGGATACCGATTATAAACCCCTGACAGTCACACCAATTTTCCGACATATTAGCCAGGACCTCTGCGCTAATTCGAATCGGGATATTTCATTGTTGGCTTTATTAAATTCGTCTTTGTAACGCTCCTTAATTAGCCTGACGGTGTCTTTATAAGATTCATTCATGCTTTTTTCCGCCTCTGAAGCCGTGACTGCCCCCCTCCGTTACAACAGAGTTTTTTATCTCCTGATTTTCTTTCCAGCACTGTTCTTCTGTCTGGTTAAAATCATTAT
Organism: Erwinia magellanica; assembly: GCF_039023495.1. Taxonomy (NCBI): domain Bacteria; kingdom Pseudomonadati; phylum Pseudomonadota; class Gammaproteobacteria; order Enterobacterales; family Erwiniaceae; genus Erwinia; species Erwinia magellanica. The sequence continues at coordinate 182,548 of NZ_JBCHVC010000005.1, read as the reverse complement.
TTATAGCTCTCACAATACAAGGAATAAAAATAATGATAATCAATGTTTTTACCTGTTCGCATACTTGTTATACCCCAGAGATAATGAATCATCTTAACCCTCAAAGAAAAATTTATATATTCATTTATAAATAAAATGAAATTGGCCACATGAAATGAGGGCTGACAAAACAGACTATATGCGCATATATAATAAATGCACTACTTCACCTTGCTAAGTACATTATTCTTCAACGCCCACCCCTCAGAAGAGATTGTTTTATCTGTACCATCAACTTTTATTGATGAAATATATATTGAAAAATATTCGGGGCTGCTTATGATTACTTATTATTTCCCTTCGCAGAAGTCAATGGTTTGTAACCCCTTATAATCCGCACCTTCAGTTTTACTAATAATATATAAAGGCGCGCCACCACAGGTATTTCCCAGAGGTCACCCAATAAATATTTGTTGGGTAACTTAAATTGCCGGCTTGTATTTTAAAATATTTTCCGCTTATTCCACTCTTTCGACAAGAGACATGACTGCAAGTTTTATCGTCGTTCCCAAGCCTTTTGAAGTGTTCGGCATGACTTGTATCAATCCAGTTGCTGATGATTCAGTTTTTTTTGAGGTATTGAATTTAGTTACTGTTTCGAGTGCCATGCAAACCATTACATAATGGGGGCTATAGAAAGCTCTGCGCCAACATTAATAACCTTTTTTTGAATGATTCTGCCGTCTCTTTTACGAATAACTTCTCGACAACCTTAATCCATATCAGTTTGCTATTTTTACTGCCTCTAAAAACCACGGGATTCATATGCCACATTGACGGCCCCATTTTTAACTTCCTGGCACCTTGCATCCAGACCATCTTATCAATATAGGCTTCGCTATAGGTTTTCCATTCAGGAACATCTTTGTATGCAGGTTATCTCCTTCACTACCTCAATAAATCAGAACATCATTATGGCTAGCTGTCACCCAGCACTAATCTTCAATTATCAATAAAGATCAGGAATAACTTCCTCCATGGGTTCTAAATCTAATGCACCCGATCGTTCTTTGATTACATGCCCAAAGAGATTGAATATTTTAAACATCTCGCCACATGAATTGCACCCACCCGCTCCAGACAAAATTATTCTATCATTTTTACATGAGACACCATAAAATACAAATTTCATCATCTTAACTTTATCACCTTGTTGATTTAAACGCTCAACAGCCCCTGTTAAAATAGACAAATCTTGCGTTTCGCCATTAATATTAAGAATTTGCTTTTTACAGACGGGCATATCAAGCTTATCCTGGTCGTCCTTGAGATTATTTTTATGACAATATGATTTAATGCTATAGCTTACTCCTCCACAAGAAGATTTAAATAATTCAGGTTCACTAGCAAAGCAAACACCAGGAATTAGCAGAAGGAAAAGAATTTTTTTCATAAAACCTCTGGGTAATTATCTTTAATGAATTTTTCCATTTCTGCTGAGCTAGCATGCAGAGTTGTCTTGCCTTGCTTTTCCTCAGCGAGGTAGTCTTCATATTTTCTCATAATCATTTGTTTGTTAGCAGTTGGTTGACCATGAGGCGAGCCTGGTAAACTAGCCCACTCAACACGGCATAAATGAATGGCCTCACTAATTTTACCTTCCATCACAGCCTTTAATGCTTTACGGCCCGCAATCAACGCAATACAACCGAAATCCTGATTGCTTTGGCCGAAATCACTAAAAGAGTATCGGTGTTGCAGATTTATCCATGTTCTGTACAAAAACTGATAAGCGCCAGCTGCGGTAGAAACAACTCCATTCGCTTTTTGTCTGATATTTGGATGTCTGCTGAAATCGGTAAATTTTACGCCAGTAAACATCGTTCTATATCCATCCTCATGAGTTGTTCCCTCACCAATTCTGATCATACGTAAAAAAGAACGTAAACGAAGTATTTTTATATTTTTATCAACTCTCATTAGCGGAGCCAAAAACTCCACAGGATGCATGTGCCACAGTGACGGCCCCAGTTTTAGCCCGGCTGCATCCTGCATCCAGGCCATCTTATCGATATAGGCCTCACTGTAGGTTTTCCATTCAGGAGCATCCTTGGTCAGATTGTTCAGAAACGGTAACCAGACAGGGTCACTTTTTTTGTGATACCACTCACTCGGATGTTTCACAATCATCTTGTTCCTAACATCCCGGTAGGACGGGTTATGTATAGCGCTCAGGTATTCCTGGGGTGAATAAGGACTGATGCTACCGTCAATACGGTTCAGCAGCCGCTGGTAGTTATGCGGGACGGCACGGTGAGTGACTCGTATATCATTACTGGATGCGCTGAACAGCCTTTTATAAATCTCGCGGACCAGACCTTTAGGCGGTGTTTTACCGTCCAGATGGTCGAAGCCGGGCGCTTCATCCACTGCCGTGGCAAACCCGAGTTTTTCGAGATCGTATTGCGACAGTGTCTCTACTGAGTCATTACTCTTTGGCACGTAGCCGTTCGCATAGGGCAAAAACCAGTATTCATGTTTCTGCGGGTCCTTCCCGGTTTTTACCTGGCTCAGCCTCAGAATAGCTTCTCCCTGAGAGGTTCTCCCGTTGCTGACCATAGCTTTTGTTTTCAGATCTTTCGAGAACAGAGGTAAGCCCGACGGGCATTTAAGATAAAGTGGCGCGCTTTCTCCCACCTTCTCAGGATTTTTCAGAAAAACGGGCAGATTTTCATCAGCGCTCAGGCATTCAATATGCACTTGATAGCGGGCATCGTATCCTCCGTCTCTGGGTGCCTGAAAATATCCCAGGTGCCCGATACTGTCACCGGCGCTGACAGGATACGGGGTCGGGCAGATGACCGTATCAAACTGCATCGGCTCAGCGAAAGGAGGCTGTAAATGTGTCCACCACGACGGACAGGCAGCAGACCCCGAGAAGGACACAAGATTATTTCTGTCTGACAGGATCCAGTACTGTTGCCCTTCCTGCAGGCGTGTCCGGGTGCCTTTCTTTTTTGCTTCAGCTGACAGCCCCCTAAACGTTACCAGGCCATAGCGGCGACCATTGTGCCCGGTGGTTCGCAGGCTACTGTCTTCGGCATCCCATTCAACCAGAGCACCTTTAGGGATGGTCGCTACCCGGTATGAATCACTGACACCTTTATTATCAGTGCTCGCACTCATCACCCATTCAGGGCTGTATGCCGACAGGCTGTCATTCACAACCCACTGCGTTTTTTTTATGCCTGTGTCATAAGCGGAGTAAGGCGCCAGGTGCATATACAGCGTATAGAAATGCAGGCCACTTTCCTGTTTCTCCCCCAACTGAATATAGTGGCGCACCAGAACAAAGGAGCCTGATATGCTCAGGGGACCGGTCTCCCACGGAACCTCCAGATAATCACGGCAGATACGGTACGCGACGACTTCGCCGTCGGCCATACAGCGGACGGCCTGCTCCCCTTTGAAGGGCAATGGAAAATCAACCGCTTCAGAGGCGGCTTTACCGCTCAGCGCACACCAGGGCGTGGTGGTATTGGTGATATGAATACCACCGTGCCACATGCCGTTGCTTCCCAGCATGTACCAGCCTGTTGCTTCACCTTCCAGATGCGTCATCACATCATCCCGGTTTGCAAAGTCACTGCCGCGATTGCTGGATGGCACCGGCCAGGCTAGTTTTGGTAATACTGACATGTCTGTTCCCTCAGCTACTCAGTGGCTTACTGATGATATGTTTCATTTCCGCTATTTCAGTGGTATTGAAATCCGGCGCATCGACAGGCAGGTCGCCTCCGGAACCGGGTACCAGATACTCAGCCACTTTCATGATCAGATCACCATTCGAGCCGTGCTCTATACCACTGTCGCTGAGCTTCAGATAAGAGCCTCCACCGTTAATGGTCAGCGTCTTCGGCGTGCTGATAATCACCTCATCGTCAGTGCTGCTGATGGTCAGCTGTTGCTGCGCACTCATGTCGAGTGTGTTATGGCGGGAATGAATTTCCACATTACCCAGATTGGCGATGAGTTTAGCCCCGGCCTTGTGTGCAAACAGACCGAGTTCTTTCTCTGCACTCACAGAGATTTTGCCCATCGCTCCGACATCCAGATGTTTCCCGGCGGTGAGCATCGTATTCTGCGTGCTGGTGAGCTGGATGTGTTCACCAGAGGTAAAGGCTATCCCCTGCGGGGCCGAGGCCAGCATGACCGCCGACTGCAAATCGGCAATACTCTGAGTGACCAGATTGCGCTGCGTCTGAATGTCGCTGACCAGTGCTTTTGCACTCTCTGCGGCATGGTTGAGAGCCTGCATTTCGCGGTTGGCCTGCTTTATCTGGTTCACGGCCTGCGTCATTTCCAGCATCTGCCCCTCACCTTTGGCCTGTGCATCCGCCGTCAGGAATATTCCGCGCCCCGCACGCAGGGCACCAAACTCATCGGTGCGCAGTTCAAAACCGGTGCCACGCTGTTCGCGCTGCCCATCTACGAGATGGCCGATATTGAGCTGGGTCTTGCCATACTCGGTCGCAAGCTTGATGTGCTCTTCCTGACGCTTATCCTCCAGGCGAAGTTTGTTGTTCGCCGGTGTGCGCAGGACATTACGGGTATGGTTATCATCGGTAACGTGATCCGGGTGTTCAGAATCATGCTGGGCATGGGCAATATATGGCCGGTCGGGGTCGCCCGCATCAAACATTATCGAGACTTCAGTCCCGTCCAGTAAGGGAGCATGGAAACCATATTTATCACCGGCGTAGGGTTTCGCCATTCGCAACCAGAGATAGGCATAACCCTGTTCACTGTCATTGCGGTCAAAGTCCAGTTTCACCCGGTAACGCCCCTGGTTGTCCAGCCAGGCGTAGGTATCGCCTTTCTCAGTGCTTTCCACGCGCGCCGGCAGCGTTCCGGCTATTACCGGCCGGTTCAGCGACGGTGGGCGATAACACACCGCTTCGCTGTATGGGATCCCCGTAAAGGTCATCTGAAAACTGCGTTTGCGAGAGCCACTGCTCCGCACGCCTGTGATGACGATCCCCTCTTTCAGGCTGGCTGGCAGGCTCCCCTGGGGTTCAAGCACTTCACCGGGGGCCAGTACCGGGCTGGTCGTTTTCCCGGTAACAGCCTGTTGTGCATTCAGAATGCGTTCATGACGCAAACGGGCGTAATACGCACCGCTTTCCGGGGTATTCGTATCACCCTCGCTGAGGAAAGGTTCTGCATAGTGATACACCTCACCCGTCGTGATGCCTTCGGTGCTGCTGACGGAAGCAGAGCAGTCCAGCGGTGTCAGCGCCTGACGGTAGTTGTAATCCCGTGTCGCCACGCTCCCGGAGACCACCTGCTGGCGTGTTTTGATATCCCAGACACTGAGCTGACCGTTATCACTGGTGCGCGACGGCGCGATCAGCGGCAAGGTAACCCCAAACTGATACTGTTCCGGGCTGTCCTGAAAAATCACCACATCCTGTTCGAGGCGGTCATCCATTTTAAAACGCCAGAAGATACCCACTTCGGCCAGCAGACGTTGAATAAATTCAAGATCGGTTTCGCGCCACTGCGTAATGAGTTCACGCGCCGGGTAAGACTGCGACAGACAGAATTCAAAATCAGGCCCTTCAAACCCATGTGAACGCAGGATGTTCTCTACCACTTCCGTTACGGACTGATTGAGATAAATCTCGCTGCGCTTTGTATGTTGCAGCAGCGCAATACGCGGCACAATCTTAAGCGTGTAGTGCGTTTCATCAGCAGACGTCGAAAGACGCTGAAAAGTATGTACGACACCATAGACGGTTCGCAACGGCGTAGCGGGCATCCCGTTGTAGAGCGGCGTCTGAAATGTGAACGCCGCCGGTTTAAGCAGCACGCTGTCACTGGCAATGTCACCAGCAATACAGGTCACTCTGACGGTATAGTGCCAGGGTTCACTGAGCTTTTCTTCGCCCCGAAAACTGAAGACGTCGAGAAAATGCGGGCAGGCGTGAACATCCAGCCTGTAGCGGGACATCCCCAGAAGCGCATCAATGTTGTCCTTTGCCATCGCAATTACAGAATCACTCATCCTGTCCCCCTCATTCCCACGGAATGTCAGAGGCCTGTCTACAGGTTATAAACAGACCTCTCATACCGCTTAGTTATTATTTCCGCTTAAATAAGAGATGCGTTCATTTGTCATTTTTGCCTGGCACTGGTAAATGCCAGTTCGTTGGTTGACATTAATGCCTTCTGAATAAGCATCAGAAAGCTTTCCGCATTTTTTGGTTTTCTCATTAACCCAGACTAATTGCTCTTTTTTCAGCGCGTTCCGTGCTGAGTCAGGCAGTTCTTTCCAGACTGCGTTGAGTTCCCTGTCAGCATTTTTATAAGCGGATTGAGCTTCGTCCAGTGAATCCTGAGACAGAGCTTTAACAATCTGGTCTTTATTTACGGCTAAGACGCTGACATTAAACAGCGCATCGGAAATATCATTTTTGTTAAAATTTTTGAAAATAATCTCTTTTTTATTGTCTGCAAGCTTCGCGTTGTAGCTGACGTCGCTCCAGACTACGCTGCCATTTTTGATTTTCCCGTACGCGCCCGTGACATAACGTAAATAATCAGGGGAGCTACTGACAACATCCAGTGTTTCCTGAGGGATTTGCAGCGCAATCGTGGCCGTACAATTAAGACCATAGCTACCCTCCTCTCCTGTCGATGCATTACTCACGTTGACAGTGATGCCGTCCAGCATGTTCTGATAGGCAGAAACAGGTTTGTTATAATCGAATTTACTTTTGGTCAGGAAATCACTTTGCAGCAAAGCTGATGCATCATCTTTGATATATTCAGCAAGCGCTTTAACGGCATCATCCCTGCCACATTTAAAATCATTGGAATCAAACAACCCTGCATTGGCAGTACTGGTAAATATGCTAACAGCAGCAAGTAAGACTAATTTTCGGAACATCATTTTTCTCCCTTGTGTTTTTTACTAAAATTACACGTCATGGCTTGTGTGCCATTTCATCATCACCAAACTCCAGCCCAATCCCCTCTTCCTCGCTCCAGCTAAGGCGTAACGACTGTGGTTTCTGCTTCGCGGCTATATGGGTGAGCAGTTGCTGACTCAGCACCGGCAGAATTTGCTGATTGAGCAGACTGTCGACGTTACGCGCGCCGGTATCCGGCAGCAGACAGGCGGCGGTCAGGGCGTCATACAGACTTTCATCTGTATGGGTTTTCAGGCCATAGTGGCGTTGCAGGCGCTTGCTTACCTGGCCCAGCTTCATCTGCACGATGGTACGCATCGCGTGCTCCTTCAGCGGCCGGTAAATTACGGTCTGGAAACGGGCCAGCAGTGCGGGCTGGAAATGGTCGCGCAGGATGGGTCGTAGCAGTTCGTGCAGATCTGCCTCGGTGGCTTCCGGCTGTTCATTCAGCAGTTGCATAATCAGGTCACTGCCGAGGTTGGAAGTCATCAGAATAACGGTGTTACGGAAGTCGATTTCGCGGCCTTCCCCGTCACGCATAAAGCCCCGGTCAAACACCTGATAGAACAGGTTCATCACATCGTGGTGGGCCTTCTCTACTTCATCGAGCAGCACCACGCTGTATGGGCGCTTGCGCACCGCCTCGGTCAGAATGCCGCCCTGGCCGTAGCCCACGTAGCCCGGAGGCGAACCTTTCAACTGGGAAACGGTATGCGGCTCCTGGTACTCCGACAGGTTGATGGTGATAAGGGATTTTTCGCCGCCGTACAGCACATCGGTCAGCGCCAGTGCGGTTTCAGTTTTACCGGTGCCGCTCGGGCCGACCAGCAGGAATACGCCCTGCGGGCCGTTCTCAGACGTCAGGCCAGTTTTGGCCGCGCGCAGACGTTGCGCAATGGCGCTAAGAGCCTTATCCTGGCCCACCACACGTTTGCCGATCTCCCCTTCCAGATTAAGCAGTTCAGTCTGTTCGTCCTTCATCAGCGAGGAGACTGGCACCCCGGTCCAGTCGGCAATCACGTTGGCCACGGTGCGGGTCTCGACATCGGCCGACAGCAGGGGGCTGTTCTGCTGCATTCCAGTCAACTGCTGTTGCAGGTCGCGGGCTTCACTCTGGCGGCAGGTATCCTGGCGAGTTTCCAGCAGTTGCTTCGTTAACGACAACTGCTGGCCATACTGCGTCTCACATTTATCCAGTTCGGCAAACAGGCTGATTTCTTCCTGTTCAATCGCCGCCAGCCGCTCGCCCTGGATGCTGCCTCCCAGCGCAATATCTTCCAGCAGCGCCTGTTTCTCGATTTCCAGGGCCGTGATTTGCGCGCGAAGGCGCGTTAACGGCTCCGGCACGGTATCGAGGCTCATGCGCACGCGGGCCGCAGCGGTATCCAGCAAATCCACCGCTTTGTCCGGCAGCTGGCGCCCGGTCAGATAACGACGCGAAAGCGTAACCGCAGCGCGTACCGCATCGTCAGTGATATGCACACCGTGGTGTTCGGCATAGCGGGATTTCAGGCCGCGCAGCATCAGGCAGGCGGTCTCGTCATCCGGCTCGTCGACTTTAACCATCTGGAAACGGCGCTCCAGCGCGGCGTCACGTTCAAAATACTGTTTGTACTCACTCCAGGTGGTGGCGGCGATGGTGCGCAGTTCGCCACGCGCCAGCGCGGGTTTCAGCAGGTTGGCCGCATCGGCGCCACCGGCCTGATTGCCTGCGCCGATAATGGTGTGGGCTTCGTCGATAAACAGCAGGATGGGCGTGGGTGACTGTTGCACGGCGTCAATGACGTTTTTCAGGCGCTGTTCAAATTCGCCCTTCACGCCTGCGCCTGCCTGCAACAGACCGAGGTCAAGGACGCGCAGCACTACGGTTTTCAGGCTTTCCGGCACGTTACCTTCCGCGATACGCAGGGCCAGGCCTTCCACCAGTGCAGTTTTACCCACGCCAGGTTCACCCACCAGAATTGGGTTGTTCTTGCGGCGCCTGGAGAGAATATCCACCATCTGGCGGATTTCAGTATCACGGCCAAATACCGGGTCGATTTTGCCCTCTCTGGCTTTGTCGGTGACGTCGAGGGTGAATTTATCCAGCACGTTTTGCAGCGCCGGGTTGAGTTCACCTTCTTTTATTTCAGCCCCGACCGGTCGGCCTATAAACTCCACTTCGCCACCGTGACTCTGCGCCAGCTCCGCTTCGTGCTGAACTTCCGGACGTTCATCGGACTGTGCATCCAGCAATGGCCGCAGACGCTCCAGCTGACGCTGGCCCAGTGTCAGCAGTGGCCACAGACCGTCACAACGTGCCAGTTTCGGTTTATCCACCAGGGCCATCAGCAGATGTACGCTACGGATCTGCTCTTCACCTCCCAGTGACGCCCGCATCCAGGCATCCTGCATCAGGGTCTGAGTGCTGTCCGCCAGCTGTGGCCGATGGCGTACGGAGCGCGGCAGCGTATCCAGCCAGCCGAGTAAATCCTGCCACAGGGCATCCATATCCCATTCATAGCGACGTGCCAGCACCGTGAGGTCACCTTCGCCCTGCTCCAGCAATTTCAGCAGCCAGTGCTCCGGCAGAATTTCCGTATGCGCACGGGTCTGGCAGAGGGAGGCGGCCCCTTCCATGGCACGGGCGCAGTAGGGGTTGAGACGACGCAGGAGAATTGCCGGGTTTTCCATGTTTTTAAACTCGCTGTCTGGGGACCTTCAGGCACGCTACCGCCCATCGCTGTTTCCTTGTTGCATGGAACCTAAAGCGCATCAGGTCAGATTTCTCGGTTAGGGGATGTTTTACTCAGTACCCGCCAGGCAGGTACTCAGGAAAACTGCGGACAGGTCGCCCCATCCGCATCAGGCTTACGCGGTGGCGCGTTCGTTCCAGGAGTCGGAATGAATGATGTTGCCGTCTTTGTAGGTCCAGGTGATTTTTTCGTAACGCAGCTCGACCTGCTCGAGGTGGTTATGCTTCTCGAAGGAAGGATCTTTGATGTCGTGCATTTTCGGCGCGACTTTTACCAGCTTGACGTTTTCCAGTTTGGTGTTGAAGTACTCCACTTCCTGGCCTGCGTCGTTGATTTTGTACCATGTGAATTCAGCAGACTTCAGGGTCTGACCGGTGGTCACCGCCTTGTACAGATAGGGGCTGGAGGAGTCGATCTCCTTGGTAAACAGGAACGGCGTGTGGATACGCGTGCCGGTCAGCTTGCCGGTGTTGTTGTCGGTCGGGATATACAGGCAGTGATCCTGAGCAACCACTTCGATGCTGCCCTCGCGATCTTTCACATCGACGGAACCTTTAATGTCCGCACCGCCGTCGTCTTTCAGCCAAAGATAAACAGGAATAGCCATGTGTTATTTCTCCATTTCATAGTCGTGCACGTCATCATCCTGCAATGACGCATTGGTGTTGCCTGGCATTCGACAGGCGTCGGCCTGTGGAACCAGACTGATTTCGACACGGCGGTTCAGCGCGCGGCCTTCCGGCGTGTCGTTTGTCGTTACGGGACGGCTTGCGCCATAGCCCTGCACAGCAAAACAGCTCTCTGGCACGTCGCCGGTGTCGCGCATCCAGTTGCGCACCGCTTCGGCCCGCTTCAGGGAGAGCCTCTGATTGAGTTGTGGACTGCCGGTATTGTCTGTGTAGCCTGCCACCACGATGAGCCAGCCTGGTCTGGCTTTAATGCCCACGAGGGAGTTCACCAGCATTTTGGTGGAGCCGCTTTTCAGGACAGATTTGCCAGAATCAAACAGCGACATACTGTCGAGACGGACGATTTTCGGTACCGGTTTTGGTTTTGGCTGCGGTTCAGGTGGTGGTGGCGGCGGCACATAGGTATCAATCGCTTGCTGAACACGCAGCCACAAGCGCTCACCGGTATAGAGGCCCAGTCCATAACGCAGCGGTTCACCCTGGCGCTGCCAACGCTCCAGCAACAGTGCATCCTGCTGTAGGGCACGCAGCGACTCCGCTTTAGGGATGTAATGCGTCATCGGGATGGCGTACCAGCGCTCCAGGTCAGAACTGATCCGGCCGATAAGGGAGTGGTTATGCATAACGGACAGACCTGTTGCTGTCAGCGCGCAAAGCAGCAGAACCATAACCACCCGGCACCCGGTTGTCCCACCCTGTAACGGCATTGCAAAAGGTGCCAGCAGGGGCAGTACCGGATCGGCAAAGTGCCACAACGGAGGATAAGAGATAACCTGCGGCGGCGGCAGCAAGGCTGAATGGCGGAAAAGCCACTGCGGCCACAGGGCGTCAGAGAGGCTTCTGATTGATCCGCTACGCAGCGCCACTGCAAACGGTGCCACTGAGGGGCAGAGTCGATCCGGTTTGGACAGCTCATCCACGACCACCTGCTGCAAAAGGCGCATCGCCTGCGCCAGATACGGCAGACGTGTCACGCTCTCCTGTAACTGGCGCCATTCATCAAGTGTCAGAGCAGGTTCATCAGCCGGGCAGACCAGCGCCGTTTTTCCACGGACCACAATCCACGGAGTTTCGGGGCCTGAAAACTCCCCCGTCAGCACCACTGGTGGTGTGTACCCGGAAAGGTTTTTCAGCAGTTTCACCTGCTGACGCAGAACTTTCAGGGAGGCCCGCAGCGCTCCTTCGTCCACATGTAAATCTGGCAGGAAGCGGAACATAACAACCAGTTGCCCGGCCATTCGCGGTTCACGAATCAGTAACCTGTCCGCACAAGCGCTCAGGCTCTCCGGTGTCCCTACTTGCAGATAACAGCCCTGTGCGGTAGCGCGACAAGGCCCGTCAGCAAACAGGTTGTCGCTGAGAGAACCACAGACCAGCAAAACCGGCCCGCGGAATCCTTCTGGTGGATAAATCCCGCTCTTTTGCTGCGCTTTCGCCGGGCGCTGACGACGATAACGGCGGCGCGCAATCAGCAACGCTGTGATACAGGCCACGAGGATCAGGCCACCTTTCAGCAGTGCAGAGGCTTTCAGAAACCCGCAGATCAGCCAGATAATCGCAGCCAGACATATCAGCACCGGAAATAGCGCCTGTAGCTGTGCAGATCTACGCATCAGTGCAGCTCCGGCAGTTGCTGGTGAAGCAGATCCTGTAGCCACAGATGACCACCGACCCAGACTGCCACAGTCAGCATCACCGCCAGGATTATCCAGAACCACACAGAACGAAGAAGGCTGTAACGGCGCTTCCCGGTCTTATGGACCACCAGCGAGACCTCGGATTCCAGCGGCGGGACGCGTTTATTCAGGGAGGCCAAAATCTCTTCGCGCTGCTCCTGCCCCACCCCGGAAAGACTGAATTGCCCCTGGAAGCCCAGAGCCAGCACCCGCTGATAGCAGGTCAGTACCGCCGGTACCGGAGAGGGCTGACGTAAAACCTCCGCGATGCGGTCGTACAGGGCGCCCCCGGCACGCAGAGAACCGAAGTAACGGGCCTGTAACGGCGCGGCGCGCCAGGCTTTCGCCCCCTCGTCAACCTCCACTTTTTGCGATGCATCGGCTTCAGTGGCCTGCTCAGACTCAGGGCCAGACGTGTTGGATCCACGCGAAACCGCAGCAGGTTTGCGGTTCATCACCGCTTCATCCAGCAGAGCACATTGCGCATAGGAAATATGCATGATGCTCTCGCTGTCGTATCCGGCATGCTCCAGCGCATCCCTGACCTTTTCCACCTGCTCGCAGCAGTTTTTATAGAGCGCCTGACCATCAGGCGCTCTGGCCCCGTGGCGCAGTTGAGCCACGGTAAGCCAGGTGTCCGCCATCAGACAGTCGATATCGATATCGTTTCTCATGAGCGCAGCACCGCAAACAGTTCAAGCTCCAGTTCGCCCAGCAGCGACGGCACATAGAACAGACAGACCCCCTGCTCCAGCATGTCGTGTGCTGCCCGGCTCTCCATATCCAGCACGAAATATTGGTTTTCCAGTCGTACCGGCAACGCCGCAGGAACACGGCTCAACGGAATCAGCCCGATCCCTTGCATTGCCACACTGGAAATCTGTCCGACGTCATCCGGGGTCCCCGCCATTGCCATTTCGGCAAACTTCTCTGCCACCTGCCATGCAGGCAGATTTGAGCGGACAGAAAGATAGAAATCGGCTTCTTCGCGCAGACGAATATCGTGCAGTACCGCCTTCCAGGTCTGCTCGTCCTGGCGGGTCATGTTCACCGTAATGACACGCGACGGCAGACTGGATTCCAGCAGTTCGCTGATCAGCTCGAACAGCGGCGGGAAGGTGTTTTCCGGCGCCTGGTGGTCATATCCTGGAATGGCATCCAGGTCGCGATCCAGCGAAAAGGTCAGCATGCTGCCAGCCAGACGTGCCAGCTCTGTCCACAGCTGTTCAGGGTGGCGGGCCGGGTAACGCTCAAACTCGGAAAGAACCCGTGCGTGCGTGTTCAGCGCATTCAGCAGCCAGAACAGCGACACATCAGCCACGGCAAAATCTGCCATCCGGTCGTTACTTTCACGACGCATTGCCATCAGGCGCTGACGACGGGAGCGCAACTGGCGGTTAAGCAATACCAGACGCTCGCGCAGTACGTGGCTTGCTGAGAACATGACCATGGGTGGCATAAAGTCAGGATCCTGGCGCCAGCCTCCCTGACCATCCCGCACCAGGCGTGCCACAGCACAGCTCTGCCAGGCATCGTTACTTTCATGATCAAAGCGAAAGGCAAGATTAAACCGTGCCACAGCCATCGGCTCTTCTTCCTGACCAAAAGCATCCTGAACCGTTACCCACTCTTCGCGATAGCGCAGCGGACGCTCAGCAGACACCGTCTCCGTCTGGACATTGATAATGCCGGGCTGTATCACCGGCAACGCCACCAGAACGATCACACTGTCCGCTTGCCCCGAAGCTGGCAGCGTCACTTCCCGCGGCTCTGGTGGCAAATCGCTGTTTTGGGTGTCAATCAGCGTGCCATCCGGCAGCCACAGACGCAGCCTCTGCGCCTGGAGCCGACCGGATGTCAGAAGCGCCTCATTGAGTTCGACCTGCTCAACGCCCCACGGAAAGGGGCTGATAAGCGTGGAGAGCCCTGCACGGGAAAACGACTCCCACTCAGCCTGCTGCTGAAACTGCTGAGGGGCCAGTAAGGCCCCTTCATTCCATAACGGGCGATAAATTTTCATCCCTGATACCCTCGCCTCAGCCTTTCGCTTTCGGCATCTGGGAAACCAGTGACAGATTGACGTCCATACCTTCCACCTGGAAATGCGGTACGGCATAGAGCTTCACGCGGAAGAAGCCTGGGTTATCCTCAATATCTTCCACCACTACCCTGGCATCACGCAGCGGGTGAGATGCCTGTAGCTCATCGCCCGGATCGGTCATTTCCGTTACCAGGCCACGAACCCAGGTATTCAGCTCCAGCTCCAGCAGGCGACGGTCTTTCGTCGTACCGATGTTTTCACGCTGAATAAGCTTCAGATAATGCGCGATACGCGACAGCAGGAAGATGTAGGGCAGACGGGAATTGATACGGCTGTTGGCGGTCGCATCCGGGGTGTCATACAGCGCCGGTTTCTGCGTTGAATTCGCAGAGAAGAAGCAGGCGTAGTCGCGGTTTTTGTAGTACGACAGGGGGATAAAGCCGAGATTGGCGAACTCAAATTCGCGCGTTTCCGGGATCATCACCTCAGACGGAATTTTCACCTGATTACCGGTGCCCAGGTCATACAGATGGATCGGCAGATCCTTCACGGCACCGCCAGCCTGCGGCCCACGGATCTGGACACACCAGCCGTTATTAATAAAGCTTTTCACCATATTGGCTGCAAAAGCAAACGAGGCGTTGGTCCAGAGGTATTTATCGTGGTCAGGGCCTTTAACCTCTTCCACATAATTGAAGCTGCGCACCGGCACGGTGTCCGGGCCATACGGCAGGCGTCCCAGCACGCGCGGCATCACCAGGCCGATATAGCGGGAGTCATCCGTCTCGCGGAAGGCTTTCCATTTAATATACTCGGCACGGTCAAAGTAGTTGCCGATATCTTTAATCGCCGCCACTTCCTCCATAGAGTCTTTGAGGAAGAATTTTGGTCCCGCCGAGCCGATAAACGGCATATGAGCGGCAGCGGACACTTTAGAAATATTGCGCAGCAGAGCGACATCCTGCGCTGAGGCATCAAACTCATACGCAGAAATCAGGGCGGCAATCGGCTCTCCACCAGGGCTGTCGTACTCTGCCGTATAGGTGTGATGGTATAATCCGCTTTGAATAATCTCCGGTACATCTTCAAAATCCTGACGCAGATCCTCTTTCGACAGATCGAGCAGCTCAATTTTGACGTTCTGACGGAAGTCTGTTTTATCAACCAGCGACTTCAGCCCACGCCAGATACTTTCTGTTTTCTGAAATTCCTCATGGTGCATTACCGCATCCAGCTGGCGGCTAATTTGCCTGTCCAGCTCAGCGATATGGTGGTCAATCAGGTTCTTGTCCAGTTTTTCGACTTTTGAACCCGCTTTGGTCAGACACTCCAGAAATACCTGCATGCCCGCGGTCAGACGTTCGTCAGCGGTCGCATCGGACATCGCCTGCGCATCCTGCCAGATATCCAGTGCGCTCAGCTCGGAGACCGGACTTAAGTTAATTTTTTCAAACAGAGAGGCATACACGCCGCCCGCTTCTGGCCGCTCCAGCACCATACTTGCGCCGCCAGCACTATTCTCATTTTGTACAGACATCAGCACTCCTTAATTAATCCGTTAAATCACGTGACCGTTATGGCTGTTTCGGCGCCAGGGCAGAAAGCTCGGCTCTTAGCCCGGCACTGAGCGCCGGGTCAATCAGGATTTTTTCCAGCTCTTTACGGAAGGCCTGGTTGTCCAGCAGGTTGGCTTTGAGGTCACGGAGCAGATTACGCATGGCAAGCATCGCCTTGAGCTGCGGGATTTGACGGGCAACCTGTTCAGGCTCGAAGTCTTTCATCTCATGAAAGGAAAGGCTGACGTTTTCTTCGCTGCCGTCACCGGCCAGCGTGTTTTCAACGGAAAGCGTTACGGAGGGAGAGAATTCAGATAACACGTTGTCGAAGTTGTTTTTATTGATGCTGACAGTTTCACGCTCCGACACCGGACGTTGCTCGGCGCCATTGCTGTAATCCCCCACGACCATCAGCTTGAGGGGTAATTCGATTTTTTTCTGAGCGCCGCCCGTATGCAGGCTTAACTGGATATTAACGCGAGATTTAGGGATCTCGGACTGATAGGAGTTAGACATGGCTATCCCTGTTCTATGAAGTAACAGAAAGGGTCATTGCCAGTGAAATATTGATAAGAAAGGCTACCTTGCCAGAATACATCCCTGTTCGCGTCATCCGACACGAATCCAATAGCGGGGTCAAAAGCGAGCACATTCCATTCACCAGCAAGCTGACACCTGTTTTCAGGGTTTATCTGAAATTGCTTCCTTTTCGGACAAAACCCCACGGAGAGGAGTGTAAAAAGGTTAACCCTCCTGATGGAAATAAAAAAATGTAACTTAATTTTACAGAGACAGCAGTTAGCAAAAATCTCTCATCAAACTGATTTGCAAGAATTTTCTTAATTTACCCTCGCAGTTAGCATGGGATAAGGGGTGCGAAAAAACGTCAGATTAATTCAGAAACCTGAATTGTACAAAAAACACCCATCCGCGTGAAAAATCTGATTTTTAGTTTTTTATAAAAAGGGACAAAAAGAGAGTTCAGGGCAAACGCATGAACAACGGTTAACCAGGATACTGACTATTTTTATCCTGCCGTTACCCCCAAATGCCGGTAAGCAGGAAAGACATGATTGGATATGCTGGAGCGAGATTAAAGTGCATTACAGCACACCGTCCGCCGCCCTCCGGTCACACGAGCGGCTGATCCTCTCAGTTTTTGCACTCTGGTTGCTTTGCTCCAGGCTTCAAGAAGTGAGCCAAAAGCTGAACGAACGGAAGCATTGCTCTCTTTCCCCCGCAGTAGCTTATTCTCACCGCTCTGATTATGATAAAAAAGGTTTCCCACACTGTTGTTGGGATTTATCAATCAGTTAGGGACGGGATGAGCACATTACACGATATGGATTTACGGCAGCTGGAGGCCTTTGCCACCGTGATCTCTGCTGGCAGCGTGACTGCCGCAGCAAAGGCGCTGGATCGGTCGCAGTCTTCGGTTTCAAGGCTGATACAGGAGCTTGAGCAGTCGCTGGGCTACCCCCTGTTTATCCGTAACGGCCCGCGTATTCATCCCACCGAAGAGGCCCTGCAACTGCATCAGTATGTGCAAAAAGCGCTGCTCTCATTGCAGCAGATCCGCCTGCGGGCTGACGAAATTGGCCACCAGCAGCACCGCCCGTTGAGTATTGTTGCCACCCCCGCGTTAGCTGCCGGGCTTTTGCCCCAGGCGCTGGCAATGATGGCTTCGCAGAACAAGATCCAGATTGTCAGCCAGTCCGCAGAGCAGGCTGCGCACGCGGTGATCACCGCGGAGGCGGATGTGGGATTATGCAGCCTGCCGCTGGAACATCACGCAGTGGATCTGCACTGGATTGGGCAGTCTCGCTGCGTGGTGGCCCTGCATCAGGACGATCCCTTAGCAGCAGAAGAGCAGGTTTCGATCGCAAGCCTTGCGGGCAGAAGGATGATTGTGCCTCTCAGCCCTTTACGTCTGCGCGGCCGCTTCGAAAAAGTGCTGAAAAAACGCAAACTCCCCCCGCATGAAACCATTGAAACCAACTCCTCCGCTAATATTCTTGCCTGCGTCCGCGCCGGGCTTGGCGTAGCAATTCTCGAACCGGTCACCGCATGGGGCATGCCGCTGGAAGGAGTCGCGATCCGTACGCTGGAGGAAGAGATCCCCTATTTCTTTGGGGTGATCACCCCGCAGGGCCGCCAGATTTCCGTTGCGGCACAATCGCTGGTCGATGCGCTGGAACAGGCGGCGTCAAACCTGCTCCCTGCTTTCCAGCGCCTGCCTGCCTCTGAGCATCAACGGGTGATGAAGTTAATCAATCAGGAGTAACGGCTGCTGCTGTCGTCTTTGCAGTTAACGCACAAACCTGAGGTTAATGAATCGCTTACCAGTCGTTGATTTATCTCAGCTAACGGCAATGTCCCGCCCTGCGAGTTGCCGTCCCTGCCCTTTTTACTGCCATCAACGGCGGGCTTATGCTTTTTCCAGCATAAGATATAAGAATTTCATTGGCTAAGAAATAATCACTCTGCTTGACACTTTTATGAGCGCAGCGGATTATGCGAAAACGCTTTTCTATCATGCATTATCCAGATAATAAGCGCAGAACAATGCACTAAAGGGATAATAAAAGCCCTGATTTTGATGCCGGTTTTTACCATGTTCTGCCCGTATGGACAGAGTCAGGCTTTGCCTGCTGCCGTCCCGGATTCGCCATAAGCCAGGGAATTTTTTATGACTCAGCCTGCCCTCTCTTTGCCTCATGGTCTTGCTGCGCTGGAGGCGCAACTCCAGCAAGATCTCGACTTTTTGGAACTCCCGGCAAAATCCTGGGTGCCAGAGCAGCAGCATGCAGGCGAGCCGGTGCGTGATGTGGTAGTTATCGGCGCGGGGATGTGCGGGCTGGCGGCTACGGCAAAACTGCTGCTGAGCGGCATAAGCAACGTGGTGGCCTATGACGCTGCTCCGGCGGGGCTGGAAGGGCCGTGGGTAACCTTTGCACGCATGGAAACGCTGCGATCGCCGAAGACGCTGCACGGCCCGGCGCTGGGGCTGCCACAGCTGACCTTCCGTGCATGGTTCACCGCCCAACAGGGCAAAGAGGCCTGGGCGCTGCTGGATAAAATCCCCAAAGCGATGTGGATGGATTATCTCGTCTGGTATCGCAAAGTGCTCAACCTGCCGGTACGTAACAACGTGCGCATCACCGCGATTAACCCGTATGGCAATCTGATTGCGCTTACTGTTGCAGGCGCAGAAACGGGCCGGGTTCTTACCCGCCGGCTGGTTCTGGCAACGGGCCGTTCCGGATTAGGCGGCTTCGCCGTTCCCGACTTCCTGCAAGGTATCGACCAGAAATTCTGGGCGCATTCGGCAGATAACATTGATTTCAACGCGCTGAAGGGAAAACGCGTAGCGGTCATCGGTGCGGGCGCATCTTCTATGGACAACGCGGCAACCGCTCTGGAAACCGGCGCGGGCGCGGTAGATCTGCTGATCCGCAGAAAAGAGATGCCGCGCATCAATAAAATGACCGGCATCGGCAGTCAGGGCGTTGTTCACGGTATGCATAAGCTCCCGGACAGCTGGAAGTGGAAGTTTGTTGATTACACCGCCGCCACCCAGACGCCGCCGCCGCGCTCCTCCACGTTGCGGGTTTCCCGCCATCCTGATGCCCGCTTCCTGCTGGACTGCGGCATCGTATCGGTGAGTGAAGAGGCCGGAGGCCTGAAGATTGCCACCACCCAGGGCTGCTTCCGGTACGACTTTTTGATTGCCGCAACGGGCTTTGCCAATGACTTCAGCGGCCGCCCGGAGTTTGCTGCGCTGGCTCCTTATATCAAAAGCTGGGCGGATGAACGCTACCAGCCAGAAATGGGCGCGCCGCGGCAGAACATGCTGGAAGCGCCCGATCTCGGCCCCGACTTCGAATTTCAGGAGCGCGAGCCAGGCAGTTGCCCCCTTCTGGCCCATATTCACTGCTTTAATGATGCCGCCATGCTGAGCCACGGCAAAGTATCCGGTGATATTCCGGCCGTGAGTGCCGGAGCCGATCGCCTGGTTCGCGGGATCGCCGCCTCGCTGTTTGCAGAGGACGTTGAGAGCCATTTCGCCAGTCTGGTTGCTTACAGTACCCCGGAACTTCAGGGTGATGAGTGGGTGGATTCCACCCCGTTGCTAAAACAGGAGAACGCGTTGTGATTGACGCAGTAGACAAGGCTGCCGGGCTTGCGCCGGATGATGAACTTTTTGCCGCACGACGCTTCAGGAGAGAATTTGTAGAAGGCGCAGAGCTGTGCCGCCTGTCGGTATTGCGTCCGGCCAACGACCAGGGCCTCAGCCACGGGTTACGCATTGCGCTTGCCAGCCGCATGGCGGCGCTGAATGCCGATGCGGTTCTGATTGCTGACTATGACGCGCAGCTTGCTGAATGCGCCCCCTCTGAAGCGCTGCTGGCGCTGGCCAGTGGCGCAAAAGATCTGGACGAGCCGCTGGCCACTATCGCCCGTCATGTCGACCTGGTGACCCTGACGCCGATTGCGGCTCAGGCCAGCGACATCAATCGGCTGGAGCAGGCAGGGCTGAATAATCCACAGATCGTCGCGCTATCTGAACTGATCGCTTTCGTGAATTTTCAGACGCGCGTAGCCGCTGGCTTACGCCTGATGAGGTCCGCATGATCCCGCAGGTTACCCTTAAGCCGCTCACCTGGCACCCTTATATCGCCCCTGTCGACGTCGCTGAAGCTACGCCGGATCAGCTTGAGGCGATGAAGGTCACGCCTTCTGGCAAGAAGATTTCTGAATACGTTCGTACACTGGCGCACGACCCGGAAAGCTACGTTGCCCGCACCGTGCTTTTTAACGCCATTATGTATGTTGAAGGCGGTCTGGCACGTGAAGATCGTGAACTCGGCGCATTGGGCGCTTCAATAGTGAACGGCTGTAAATATTGCGCCGTGGTGCATGCCCGTCGTCATGCGCAGTTGACCAAAAGCGATGAAGTCGTCAGCGCGCTCTGGTTCAACAAGCCGGAAACGTTAGGCCCAAGGGATGCAGCCATCTACCGCTTCGCCTGTCGTCTCTCCGCTGCGCCCGCCACGGCGACCAGAGAAGATATCGCCTCGCTGCGCGCTGTGGGAATGAATGAGGTTGAAATCATCGACCTGATCCACGCCATCTCAATCTTCGGCTGGGCGAACCGCCTGATGCACGTTCTCGGCCATGCCGACAGCGGGAAATAAACAGGATGACTGACATGCTTGAACTCAACGATCTTAAACTTTCTTACGGCAGCACGCAGATCCTGAAGGGGGTGAATCTCTCGGTTAAGCGCGGCGATGTGGTCTCGATCATCGGACCAAGCGGAACGGGAAAAACAACGCTGCTGCGCTGCATTAACTATCTGGCTAAACCCACTTCGGGCAGCATTACTTTTGACCAGATAAAAATGGATTACCAGAATGCAGATAAAAACGCCATTCAGGCGATCCGCCTGCGCACGGCGATGGTATTTCAGCAGTTTAACGTGTTCAAAAACATGACGGTTATTGAAAACGTGATGGACCCGCTGGTCGTGGTGCAGCGCAAATCTAAAGCAGAAGCGCGGGCTATCGCGCTGGAAGAGCTGGAGCGCGTCGGCCTCTCCGGCAAGCTGGATAACTACCCTTCTCAGCTTTCCGGCGGTCAGCTTCAGCGTACGGGCATTGCGCGGGCGTTAGCCGTTCGGCCCGATGTGATCCTGTTCGACGAACCGACCTCATCGCTGGATCCCGAACTGGTGGGCGAGGTACTGAAGGTAATCAAAGACGTAACCTCTTCCGGGATCACCTCACTGCTGGTCACGCACGAAATGCAGTTTGCCAAAAGTATCTCCAACCGCATCGTGTTTATGGATCAGGGTGTGGTGGCGGCAGAGGACACGCCCGCCGGGATTTTTGACAATCCTTCCCTGCCGCGACTTGCGCAGTTTCTTAATTCAGAACGCGTCATCTAAAAATAAAAGGAAAACAAGACATGCCTGCAATCACTCCATCGTTTCGTCGTCTGGCTGTACTGAGCCTGGTGCTGGCTTCCGCTGGTATCAGCTTTGCTGCCATTAGCGCCGAGGTGCGCACCATCAAAATCGCCACCGCTGCCGAATCCAAGCCGCTCTCCTGGGGCGCTATCGGTCATGAGCCGCAGGGTTATGAGCCGGAGGTGCTGAAAGCCGTCAACGCCAAACTGCCGCAATACAAATTCGTGATGGTCGGCGCGGCCGATATCGCGCAGGAAACGGGCCTGGCGACCGGAAAATATGATATGGCAACCGGCGGTTTCTATAAGGCTCCGGCCCGCAGCAAACAGTTCCTGATCCCGGAAAGCCCAATGGGCGCCAGCCTGATGAAGATCTACAGCCGCACAGAGAGCAATATCAACGGCATTAAGGATCTGGTCGGCAAGAATATCGTGCCGGTCACGGCTGGCGGTGGCGTCTACAAGTTTGTCACTCAGTGGCAGCAGGAAAACCCGGACTACAAAGTGAATATCAAGGCTTCCAGCGCTGGCATCCCCTATCCGGACCGCCTGAAAGAGGTGCAGAACGGTAAGTATGACGCGCTGATCCTGCCTTCAAACCTGGGCGAACAGACCGTTATCGACAACCAGAAGCTGGCGATCAAAGCGAGCGAACCGGTTTCCATCAACAATACCTATGTACTGATCCATAAATCAGATGAGAACAAGGCGCTGAATGATGACGTTAACAAGGCGCTGAAAGCGCTGAAAGAGGATGGCACGCTGGACAAGCTTTCTCAGAAATGGTTTGGCGAAGATGTCGTCAAATACATGAAGTAATGCAGTCTGCTGAAATCCTGCCGTTGCACGCAACGGCAAAGCTGAAATGATGTTCAGGAGTGTTTTCCAGTGAATCTGTCCACCATGATTCCCGAGCTACTCTCGGCTTTGCCGTTGACGCTCGCCATACTGTTTGTCGCGCTTATCAGCGGATTTATTCTGGCGCTGGCAGCGACAACTCTGCGGGTTCGCAGAATACCGTTGCTCAGCCAGCTGGCAGACCTTTACGTCTCCTATGCCCGAAGCGTGCCGGTGGTATTGCAACTCTTTGTTGCCTTTTATGGCTTGCCGCTGGTTGCCGCAGAGTTTGGCGTTAATGACGAATTCTTCACCGCCAATATGGCCTCTATGGTTGGGCTAAGCCTTTACCACGGCGGCTATCTTTCAGAGGTGATGCGCCCCGCTTTTCTGGCCGTTGAACGCGGCCAGCATGATGCCGCTGACAGCATGGGCTATACCTTCCGGCAGAAGATGACGCGCATCATCGGTCCGCAGGCGGTGCATATTGCGCTGCCGGGTTACGGGAACTCGATTATTTACCTGATCCACAACGTGGCGCTGGTGATGTACATCGGGGCTGCCGACGTGATGGCAACCGCCCATTTGATCATGGAACGCGACTATAACCAGTATCAATTTGGCACCTATCTGGTGCTGGCCGTTCTCTACTCGCTGCTCTGCCTGGTAGCCTGGCTGCTGGTGCGTTTCTTTGAGGTTCGCCATGCGAAGTACAACGCAAAATCGGCCGTCAAAAAGATAACCTTTACGGCCAACGTCTGATGAGAGAGGTCAGAGACTATGTTTGATACTGAGGTTTTGCTGCCAGATTTCTGGAGCATCCTGGATGCCGTGCCGGTCACGCTGGCGATGGCGGTGACCATTTTCATTCTGTCGACGCTGCTGGGTGGGCTGTTTGCTTTTATCGATCACAAACGCATCCCTGTGCTGCGCCAGCTGATTGTACTCTATAAGATCACCTTCAAAGGCATCCCTATGGTGGTGGTGATTTTCCTCGCCTATTACGGCCTTCCTCTGGCATTGCAGGGAATAAGCTCGCTGGTGGGTATAGAGATTAACGCGCACTCAATGCCGAACTGGGTGATTATCATTGTGGCCTTGACGGCCTGCGTGGCAGCGTTTCAGGCGGAGGTAGTGAAAGGCGCCCTGAATTCATTTGACTCTGGTCAGTCCGATGCGGCGCATGCCTTAGGCTACACCAATGGTCAGCTGTTCCGGCGCGTGCTGTTTCCCCAGATAATCGTGTCGGCCATTCCGGATCTGGCAAACTCGTTTATGGTCATCATGAAGGCGCTTTCGCTGGCCTTTGCGATAGAAGTGGTCGATATCTTTGCCCAGGCGCAGTTAACCGCTGCCCTGAACTTCTATTATCTGGAAGCGTTCCTGATCGCCGTGGTGTTCTATATGGTGATTGCTTATGTGGTGACGAAAGTTGCGGATAAGATTGAAGCAGCTTTGCGAGTGAGAACTTAAACGCAGCAGGTGATTACGCTTGCGCTACAGATCAATGGGCCTGTAGAGGCCCATTCTCTGTAGTAATCCCGCTGGGGAATAAACGCTCTTTTTTAAAACGGACTCAAGACGCAATAAATATAACCCCTGCCCGTATTGCACTTGTCCCGGCTTTTTTCGCAATATGAACAGCCAGGGAATGGTCTCTGTTCAGCTGATTAGTGATGAATAAACTAAAGGTTTGCCGCTGAGAAGGGCATGGCATAAAGACAGTAACAATCCCCATGCAGTTTCCGCGCTGACAATTTTTCCCGGCGAAAAGAGGCGTTGGTTTCTGGCCATTGATAAGCGGAATAATAAGAATGTGTGCCAGGCGAATGGATTAATCCGCTTTTTTACCCAGGAGTTTCCTTACTGACAGGCGAGCTTAAATGGAGTAATGCACATTCTGATAATGGCGTTCTCTCAAATTGCCCCAACAGCAACAAAGCGTTAATGAAGTGTGAGCCAGTCGAGATTTTTCTGGCAGCATCAGGCGCACCACGCTAAGCTCTGCGCAAATTTTTCCAGCCCGAAGCAAAAGATATGAAGACTAAACTGCTGGCCATACTGATTCTGGTCATTATCGCCATTGCCCTTTTCCTGGCCCTGAAGCCTCATAAGCAAAACCCGCATTACTTTGCTGCGGCCTGCGTGATGATCAATGACATTGGACAACCCACCAGTCAGAAGCAGTTTATGACGAAACTTCAGCAGGTGATTGTGAATGAAAATGCCTCCTATGCCTTTGATAAAGTAGAGTTCGACAGCAACTCTGCGCGCGGTGCCAGCAAACGCTATTATGCTCTGACGCCAGCACAGCAGGCTCTGACCCGCCAGGGGCTGACGAGCTGCCTGAAGATCATGCTGCCTGCCGATAAATCCTGACTCCCTGGCGGTCTGGTGAAAAATTGGGCCGCCATTCAGCTACAGCCAGGAGATGTATCATAAAAAATATTTAGATTGATAATTCTTCTTTTTCCCTGCTTTTAATCCTTACTATTATCTCAAATGGTAAACGTTATGATTATTTAAAAA
Organism: Erwinia magellanica; assembly: GCF_039023495.1. Taxonomy (NCBI): domain Bacteria; kingdom Pseudomonadati; phylum Pseudomonadota; class Gammaproteobacteria; order Enterobacterales; family Erwiniaceae; genus Erwinia; species Erwinia magellanica. Next base: position 157,562 of record NZ_JBCHVC010000005.1, on the reverse strand, counting down.
TGATAAAAACGCCCGGACTTTACTCCTCACCCTGAATTTTTTATTATTTTTGGCTGGGTATAGTAGAACGTGTACATCAGTAAAAATTATCATTAGCATTCAGTTAAAAACAACGGACTAACAGAAACAAACGTCAGAAATGAAGCCATAATTAATCTTTCCTGCCAGGCCTTTGCCGCAGCTTTTTCCTAAAGTCTCTCTTTTTTCTCCGCTACATAAAGTTTGAGTTATTAGTAACGTAAATCTGACGCTCCCGCATACATTACCCAGGCTTAACTGCCGGGTAAGGGCTTATTCTGTAAAAAGCCAACAGAGGTATCAACGGATATATAATCCCTGTTTAACAAACCCTAAAAAAAATAACATCATGTTCTTCAGACCTTTTTACAGCGGGAGTGATAAGATGACTGCCGAATATTATTATGTTACACGGCGAGCCGATCAGATGGATTTTTATATGCTTCATCGGGCAGGCTGCCCGGCAATGCCGGCGAAAGAGACGCTGCTGTTTATTGGCAGCCTGTACGATGTATCTCAGGCGTTAACAGTGGCGCAGATGCGCGTAGGTAAAAAGGTGAAAGCCTGTTATCACTGTTGCCGCCCCAGACAGGAAGGGGAGCTGCCTTTGCCAGATAAAATCCAGTCCCGCCGCCATTCAGACAACTAATCGGGCAGCTTCTTACCTCTTCTTTTTCTGAACAGAAACCCTGCTCAACAGGGAAAGCGTGCCGGAGAAGAGGGAACTTCAGATCTCAGGCCATATGACTCCCGCACTTTTATGCTGTAATAGATCCAGCATAAATGGTGCTCTCTTAAGGAGTTTTCACATGGCTTTAGCAACATACAGAATTGCTGTGATCCCCGGCGACGGTATTGGTAAAGAGGTGATGCCGGAAGGCGTCAAAGTGATGGATGCCGCCGCCCGCCAGTTTGGTTTTGCCTTTGAGTGGGAATGGTTTGATTTCGCCAGCGCGGAATATTACCAGCAGCATGGCAAAATGCTGCCCGATGAGTGGTTTGAAACGCTGAAATCCTTTGATGCGATCTACTTCGGTGCCGTGGGCTGGCCCGAGGTGGTGCCGGATCACGTCTCCCTCTGGGGTTCACTGTTGCAGTTCCGTCGTCAGTTTGACCAGTATGTGAATCTTCGTCCGGTCCGGCTGTTAGCTGGCGTCAAAGCTCCGCTGGCCGACCCTAAACCGGGGGATATCGACTTCTATGTGGTGCGGGAAAATACTGAAGGGGAATACTCCAGCGTGGGCGGCACTATGTTCCCCGGCACCGACCGCGAGATAGTGATACAGGAAACGGTGATGACCCGTACCGGCACCGACCGCATCCTGAAATTTGCTTATGACCTTGCGCAAAAGCGGCCGAAAAAGCATCTGACCTCAGCGACCAAGTCCAACGGCATCGCCATTACCATGCCGTGGTGGGACAGCCGCGTGGAGGAGATGAGCCGTCACTATCCTGATGTGCGCGTCGATAAATACCATATTGATATTCTGACCGCGCATTTCGTGCTGCACCCCGAGCGCTTCGACGTGGTGGTGGCCAGTAACCTGTTCGGCGATATTCTTTCCGATCTGGGGCCAGCCTGTACCGGTACCATCGGCATCGCCCCTTCTGCCAATATCAATCCGGAAAGAACCTTTCCAAGCTTGTTTGAGCCTGTGCATGGCTCCGCGCCGGACATTGCCGGGAAAAACATTGCCAACCCGGTAGGGCAGATTTGGTGTGGTGCGATGATGCTGGAGCATCTTGGGCATCCTGAGGCGGCGGAAGCGGTAGTGAAAGCCATTGAGCAGGTGCTGGCAGACAGTGAGAATAAAGCGTCGCTGACGCCCGATATGGGCGGAAAGGGTAATACAGAACATCTCGGCTCCGCTATCGCCGCTATCCTTTAAGGAACAGCAGGTTACAGCCGCTCCTCAACGAAAATTGTCCAGAGTTCCTCAGCCGCCCGCGACAGCTTACCTGCCGGGCGGTAAAGGCGGATCTCCACCGGAATACAGAGGTCGCTCTGCTCGCTGGCGGCCGGGCACAAGGTGCCGTTACTGACTTCCAGCGCCGCCAGTGACTCTGGCAGCCACGCCACACCATCCCCCGACCGCGCCATTACCTGTAGCGTAGCAGCAAGATCGGAGGTAAAAACCACCTCCATTCCCCTTTTTCTGCGGTTTACAGACGCCGTATTGGCGACAATCCTCCCCAGCCCGGACTCCTTGCTGTAGGAGAGCAGAGGAAACGGCTTTTTGTTCTCCACCGACCAGCGGGGTTTTGCCGCTTCGCCTTCTTTTCCCGGCACTGCACTGGCATAAGGCCTGAGCCAGTCCGTGCCCACCCGAACGCTGAAATAACGCGCCATATCGAGGTTAAGCTGCATTTGCGGATGATAATGGCAAAGCAGAAACTGCGTCTCGCCCTGGTTCAGCATGCGCTCGCAGGCGCGCATAGTGTCAGAGAGCAGTTGGAACGCACCAAAGCGGGCAATCTTTTCATTATTCCGCAGCCAGGCAGGGAAAAAGGTAAATGAAAGGGCATGCGTGGCGGAGAAAACCACCTCTGGTACCTCCTGCCCGGCCAAATCGAGCGTCTCGCTGCGTAATGCATAGAGCGCACGGATCAGGTCCGGAACCTGTTTACAGAAGAGTTCACCCGCACGGGTCAGGTGCACACCACGACGGGTTCGTTCAAAAAGCGGCGTGCCCACCCACTCTTCAAGCGACTGGATGCGGCGGCTGAATGCGGGCTGGGTCACATATCGAACTGCTGCGGCTTTAGAGAAATTCAGCGATTCGGACAACGCAACGCAGTCTTCAAGCCAGGTCAGATCCAGGTGATGCCGGTTTTGCATAACAGCTTTCCTATCAGGCATTAGATTGCCGCCGCACTCATCGCTACTCTCAAGGGTAACAAGGCATATACGGCGCCTCATGTTGTGCCACTACCCTACTCTATTTTAACAAAACGGCATAACAGCCGTGGGAGTGAGCGTGATGCAAAACCCCTCACGTTTCAGCTGGCTGAAACAACTATACGTCCAGGTCCTGATAGCCATTGTGATTGGTGGGCTGTTTGGCTATTTCTTTCCCGCCATGGGCACCCAGCTTCAGCCCATTGCAGAAGCGTTTATCAAACTGATCAAAATGATGCTGGCACCGATCATTTTTTGCACCGTAGTGGTGGGTATCGCCAAAATGGGCAGCATCAGGAAGGTTGGCAAAACCGGCGCCAAAGCGCTGCTCTATTTTGAAGTGGTTTCTACTCTGGCGCTGGTAATTGGTCTGGTCGTGGTCAACATCCTTAAGCCCGGAGCGGGGATGAATATTGATGCCAGCCATATCGACGCCAGCGCCATCTCTTCTTATGTGCATAAAGCGGAAAGCGGCGGCGGCATTGTTGACTTCATTATGGGCATCATTCCCGTCACGCTGGGCGATGCCTTCGTCAAAGGCAATATGCTCCAGGTGATCCTGATCTCCGTACTGTTCGGCATTGCAATGCTGCAAACCGGCGAACGCGGCAAACCGGTGATCGACTTTATCGATCGTGGGTTACAGGGCCTGTTCAAAATGATCAATCTGATCATGCGGCTTGCTCCGCTGGGGGCTGGCGCAGGCATCGCCTTTACTATCGGCAAGTACGGGATCGCCACGCTGCTCTCCTTTGGCTATCTGATGCTGGCCGTCTACGTCACCTCTCTGATCTTTGTGGTGGTGGTTCTGGGGTCGATAGCCTCCTGGGCTGGCTTTCCCCTGATCCCTCTGCTGCGTTACATCAAAGATGAAATTTTTGTCACGCTGGGCACCTGCTCAACCGAAGCGGTACTGCCCCGTATCATGATGAAGCTGGAAGAGGCGGGCGTGGAGAAAGCCACGGTAGGCATGGTGCTGCCCACGGGCTACACCTTTAATGCTGACGGCACCAGCATCTATCTCACGATGGCGGCGCTGTTTGTCGCTCAGGCCACCAATACCGATCTCTCCTGGATGCAACAAATTGTGCTGCTCGGCGTGCTGCTGCTGACCTCAAAAGGTTCGGCGGGAGTGGCGGGCGCGGGGTTCGTCGCCCTTGCCGCTACGCTCTCCTCCATTGGCACCGTACCGGTTGCCGGACTGGTGCTGCTACTTGGCGTGGATCGCTTTATGAACGAAGCGCGTGCCGTAGTGAATTTGATTGGCAACACGGTGGCCACGCTGGCAATCGCCAAATGGGACAACACCTTTGACGTAACGAAAGCCCGCGCCATCATTTTGCAGCAGAAATCGCCCGGGGCTGCCGCAGCAAAGACACCGGTATCCAAATCACCCCATTAATGACTTATTTCTGAAGCCTGGAGAAGACCATGCGCATTACCGACGTAGTAGAAATTACTCAGCCGATTGCCTCCCCCATTCGCAACGCCTATATCGATTTTTCAAAAATGACCACCAGCCTGGTAGCAGTGGTTACCGATGTGGTTCGTGATGGGCGTCGGGTGGTGGGATACGGTTTTAATTCCAATGGCCGTTACGGCCAGGGCGGCCTGATCCGCGAACGATTCCGTAGCCGCCTGCTGGAAGCGGACCCGGACAGCTATCTGAACGACGCCGGCAGCAATTTCGACCCGGACAAGCTCTGGCATCTGATGATGGCGAACGAGAAGCCCGGCGGGCACGGCGAACGGTCGGTGGCGGTCGGCACGCTGGATATGGCGATATGGGACGCCGTGGCCAAAATTGAAGAGATGCCGCTGTTTCACCTGCTGGCCGAAAAGAAAGGCGTGAAAGCTAACCCCCGCGTTTTTGTCTATGCCGCGGGCGGCTATTACTATCCGGGAAAAGACCTTGGCGCGTTACGCAAAGAGATGCGCAGCTACCTGGACCGCGGTTACAACGTGGTGAAAATGAAAATTGGCGGCGCTTCTCTGGCAGAAGATCAACGCCGTATTGAGGCGGTGCTACAGGAAATTGGTCCACAGGCTCAGCTGGCGGTAGACGCCAACGGGCGCTTCGATCTCGAAACCGCTATCGCCTATGCCAAAATGCTGCGGCAATATCCGCTGTTCTGGTACGAAGAGATTGGCGACCCACTCGACTACGCGCTTCAGGCCGCCCTTAGCGAATTCTATCCCGGCGCGATGGCAACGGGGGAAAATCTGTTTTCTCATCAGGATGCCCGCAACCTGCTACGTTATGGCGGCATGCGCCCGGACAGAGATTATTTGCAGTTCGACTGCGCCCTTTCCTACGGCCTGTGTGAATACCTGCGCACGCTGGAGGTGCTGCAACAGTTTGGCTGGTCGCCATCGCGCTGTATTCCACATGGTGGGCACCAGATGTCGCTGAATATCGCGGCGGGCCTGGGGCTGGGAGGGAATGAAAGCTATCCGGATCTGTTCCAGCCTTATGGTGGCTTCCCCGACTCGGTAAGCGTTGAGGAGGGACACATCGTGATGCCTGAACTGCCGGGCATTGGTTTTGAAGGGAAGTCAGATTTGATTAGCGTGATGCGGCAACTGGCAGAGTAATGAAAAACGGGCAGGCCAGCTGCCTGCCCGACAACGTTACTCGCTGACGCGATACCGGTTCAGCCAGTGCGCATAAGGCGCTGGCAGCACCCAGGAAGGCTGCTCTTTTTCCACAGCCAGCGCCGCCTGATAGGTCCAGTTCGGGTTAGCCAGGTGCGCCTTGCCCACCATCACCAGATCCAGCTCGCCGTTTTCAATGGTGCGGTTCGCAATCTGCGGCGCATCAATTCCCCAGGCGGACGCCACAGGAATGTTGGCCTCGCGACGGACGCGCGCTGCAATGGGTGCCAGGAATGCCGGTCCCCACGGAATGTTGGAATCTGGCGTTGAGAAACCGATACTGACGCTGAGCAGATCCAGACCGTTGGTGCGGAACTTTTTGGTCAGATCGATCGCTTCGCTCAGGGTTTCTTCATCACGGCCATCATATTCAATCACGCCAAAACGGGCGGTCAGCGGCAGGTTTTCCGGCCACTCACGGCGTACCGCATCCAGCGTTTCCAGCAGGAAGCGACCGCGTCCTTCCGCACTGCCGCCATACTGATCCTGACGCTGGTTAGCGTGCACAGAGAAGAAGCTCTGCGCCAGATAACCGTGCGCGAAGTGCAGCTCCAGCCATTCAAAACCGGCGTCACGGGCGCGACGAGCCGCCAGAGCGAAATCATTACGCACGCGGGCAATATCTTCCAGCGTCATTTCATGAGGAACCTGCGGCAGGTTGCTGCCGAAAGCGACGGCTGATGGCGAGAGGGTTTCCCAGCTGCGCGGATCGGTTTTGACGATATGGTCGTCCCCTTCCCACGGCTTGTTGGCGCTGGCTTTGCGGCCAGCATGACCAATCTGAATGCCCGGCACGGCACCGGCCGCTTTGATTTCACGGGCGATCTGCGCCAGTTTTTCTGCCTGCTCGTCGTTCCAGATCCCAAGACATCCGGGGGTGATGCGCCCTTCTGGCGAAACGGCTGTAGCTTCCACAATAACCAGTCCCGCGCCGCCGCGAGCCAGGCTGTTGTAATGCACGCGATGCCAGTCGTTGCTCATGCCTTCCTGGGCGCTGTACTGACACATAGGGGGTACCGCAATGCGGTTGCGTAAAGTAACGTCTTTCAGTTCAAAGGGGGAAAATAACCCTGACATAATGTCCTCAGTAGTAGAATTGCAAAAAGCGTACGCCTATTTTACCCGCTCTCATGCTCTCCTCCTGTAGCACCAAATGCCCTGCACAAAATAAGCCTGCTGACAGCAAGGCCTGAGAAGAGAGTGAGGTGTCCTCTCTGAAACATCTTTAATAAATGTCACACTTTAGCGCCCGCATATGCATCTTTCAGGTCGTGATTTGCCCTGATATCTCTATCATGTGGCGGCAAAACGACGAAAAATAATGCGATTGTCCGTTAATGAAATTCAGAGATTTTGCAGAAGAAGAAAAGCTGTTTGTTCGCAGGGCACTGGTCGCCTTTGGGGTCGTTCTGGCAGGATTTGTCACGCTGGTTGTTAATCTCTACCACTTACAGATAGAGCAGAACCACTATTACCAGACCCGCTCCAATCAAAATGACATCAAAATGATCCCTGTCGCGCCAACGCGTGGGATGATTTACGACCGTAACGGCATTCCGCTGGTAAAAAATGTCACCTGGTATGACATTGAAATTGTCCCTTACAAAGTCAAAGATATGCATGCGCTGCTGCAAGAGCTGACGCCGATTGTTGACCTCTCTGCCGACGATATCGATACCTTCACCCGCGCGTTACATGCCGCCAGCCGCTACAAACCTGTGGTGTTAAAAACCGAACTCTCTGATGAGGAAGTCGCCCGTTTTTCCGTGAATCAGTACCGGTTTACCGGTGTGGACGTCAGCAGCTATGAAGATCGTCAGTATCCCTATGGCCCCGACCTGGCACATGTGATTGGCTACGTCTCTAAGATTAACGATAACGACTATAAACGGCTGGAGAAAGAGGGAGTCAGCGAGAATTACGCGGCTGACCATAATATTGGTAAGCAGGGAATTGAGGGCTATTACGAGTCGGTGCTGCACGGCAAAACCGGCTATCAGGAAGTGGAAGTGGATAACCATGGTCGGGTGATCCGCGTACTGAAAGAAGTCCCTCCCGTGGCGGGCAAAAACCTCTATTTAACGCTGGACCTGCACCTTCAGCAATATGTTGAAACCCAGCTTGCCGGGCAGCGTGCCGCCATGCTTATCGAAAACCCAAAAGATGGTGAGGTGCTGGCGATGGTTTCCAGCCCCAGTTATGACCCCAATCCGTTTGTAAAAGGGATCAGTTATAAAGCCTATAAAGAATTGTTAGCCAATAAAGACCTGCCGCTGATTAACCGCGTGACTCAGGGGCTTTATCCGCCCGCCTCAACCGTGAAACCCTATATGGCGATGTCGGCTCTGCTGACGCACGTCATTACCCCGCAGACCACCTTCTTTGGCGCGCCAACCTGGACACTGCCCGGCACACAGCGTAAGTATCGTGACTGGAAAAAATCGGGCCACGGCATGCTGGACGTGACGCGGGCGATTGAGGAGTCGGCAGATACCTTTTTCTATCAGGTCGCCTTTATGATGGGTATCGATCGGATCCACACCATGCTCAGCCAGTTTGGCTACGGTAAGTCCACCGGCATCGACCTGAATGAAGAGTACAACGGGCTGCTGCCCAGCCGCGAATGGAAGCAGAGAGTGCATAAAAAAGGGTGGTACCAGGGCGATACCGTCTCTGTGGGCATTGGCCAGGGTTACTGGATTGCCACGCCGATTCAGATGGTGAAGGCGATGGATACGCTGATTAACAACGGCAAAGTGATCCAGCCCCATCTGCTTTATGAGCAGAAGCAGGGGAAGAACGTCAGGCTGTGGCAACCGACATTGCCCCGCGAACAGATTGGTGACGCGAACTCACCTTACTGGAGCCTGATCCGCCACGCGATGTTTGGTATGGCGAATGCGCCAAACGGCACGGGGTATAAATATTTCCACACCGCGTCCTATGGCATTGCCGCCAAGAGCGGAACTTCACAGGTGTTTGGCCTGAAGCAAAACCAGGTCTATAACGCCAAAATGATCCCTGCCCGCCTGCGTGACCACATTTTCTACACCGCGTTTGCGCCGTTTGATAACCCCAAAGTTGCCATGGCGCTGATCCTGGAGAACGGAGGGATCAATGGCGTGACCGCGGCGCCAGTGGTCAGAAATATCATGGACCATATTTTCCTGCCGCCAGAGGTTGCCCCCATGCCGGTTACGGCCGATCCATCCAGTAATGCCACTGCGCAATAGCGCTTTTGTTGTAGCTGTTAGCCGCTTTTTCAGCTTGTTATTGGCTTTTATTCCTCTTCCCGCGGCCTTTTCAGGCCGCCAATGCTTACCCCGCGCCTGCCTGCAACGGTAAAACAAAATTCGCCCGATAAAAAAACTCCACTAAAGAAGGCGTTATCACTTGCCGATAAACGACAATGAGGTAATGTCTTACCCTCGTGAGGCCAGTCTCAGATGGCGACTGAATCGATTTTGCTGGAAAGTAAATGATTAACGAACATGGCCAGGCGCTAAGGCGCCACTTCCTGAGCAACGTGCTGACGCCGATGATCCTGGTGATCCTGTTTACGTTTCTCGCCTGCGCTTTTACCGCCTGGTGGGTAACCACCCAAAGCAATGCCAGGGCGCTGGCGAAGCAGCAGCAGGTGATTGAAAACATTTTTGCCCAGCACCTGGATGAGTATCTGCATCAACATCAGAATCTGCTTGCCTGGCCTGAACTCACCGCTCAGTTACGGGAAGGCAGCAAGCGATTTGGTTACTGGCTTAATACCCTTGCCGGTGATGATGAAGTCTATCTGCTGAATGCAGAAAACCAGCCGCTGATGGCCTGGCTGGCGGGCAAACAGGTCGCATCAGATCACTACCTCGACGTTAAGCATCAACTTTCTCCCTGGCTTGCAACGCTTTATCGCCACTCTTCCCTCTCCTCTCCTGCTGTGACCGCTGATTTTATTCGTCTTAACGGACGTGTAGCGGAAGTCGCTCTGGGCGAAGTGCCGCAGAGCGGCGGTCAGAAACTTATTTTTATCCGTTATCTGCACTACAGCTTTGTCGATTTTCTGGAACACCGTGGCGTGGTCACCGATTTCCGCTTTATCCCCAGCGATGAAAACCAGCTAAACAGCGCCGGTTTTTTACTGCAATCTCACCTTAAGATCCCGGTCAGCTACGTTTCCTGGCAACCCATGCGGCCTGGCAGCCAGATGCTGATGGTGACCGGGCCGCTGGTGTTACTGGCGATGATGGCGATCACGCTGATGGGCATCAAAATGACGCGCCGCCTCTGGTTCTCTTCACTCAGGCTGTCAGAGTCAGTGATAAAACTGGAAGCCAGTGAAGCCCATGCCCAGCGGCTGGCGATGCAGGATGTCCTGACAGGGCTGCCGAATCGCGCCGCAATGAGAGAACAGATCAACAAACGGTTAAGCACGCTGGCGACAGACGGCGACAGCGTGGCCTTGCTGCTGCTGGATCTGGATCGCTTCAAGATGATCAATGATACCTACGGGCATCATATCGGCGATGAGTTAATTATTGAGGTGGGCAAACGGCTAACCGCCTTGCTTCATCCTGAAGATGCGATTGGCAGGCTGGGAGGGGATGAATTTGTGGTGCTGGTGAATCACCCGCAAAATGAGCAGCAGCTCGTCCGGCTCTGTCAGCAAATCATTGAACAACTCACGACGCCGGTGATGCTGGAAGGCAATCGCCTGTGGGTTGGGGTCAGTATCGGTATTGCCGTGGCACCAGAACAGGGCACCGAGCGGCAGGAACTGATGCGTAAAGCGGATATCGCGCTTTATGCGGCCAAATCGGAAGGGCGTGGGCGCTGCCATATGTTTACGCCGGTGCTGGGCGAAACGCTGATGAAACGTCAGCAGCTGGCGGAGGCGCTGCGCCTGGCGCTGGACACCGCTCAGGGACTGGCGCTCTGGTATCAGCCTATTATGGATATCACGGGCGAGACGATGCTGGGGATAGAAGCCCTGCTGCGCTGGCAGCACCCCACGCTGGGGCCGATCTCACCGGCTGACTTTATTCCGATTGCTGAAGAGACTGGTCTGATTATTCCGCTGGGTGACTGGGTATTGCAGCAGGCTCTCAGCCGCGCCAAAAGCTGCCCGCATCTGCGTATGTCGGTGAACGTCTCTCCCCTGCAATTTCTGGCGGGCAATTTTATCGAACGCTTGCAGGAGATTGTGCAGCAGCAGGGCGTGGATCCCAGGCAGATAGAGCTGGAAGTGACGGAAGGGGTGATGCTGGAAGATCACCAGCAGGCGTGGCATACCATTCAGACTTTAAGAGCGGCAGGCTTCCGGATTGCGCTCGACGACTTCGGTACGGGCTATTCCAGCCTGAGCTACCTTACCCAGTTCCCGGTCGACACGCTGAAAATTGATCGCTGCTTTATCCAGCTGCTGGGCATTCAGGAGCAGGCCGACACTATTGTTTCTTCCGTGATCAAGCTGGGCCACTCGCTGGGACTCTCGGTGACCGCAGAAGGCGTCGAGACCGAACAGCAGCGCCTGACGCTGGCGGAAGCGGGCTGCGACAAGCTACAGGGCTACCTGCTCAGCCGCCCGCAGCCCGCCGAGCTGCTGTTTGCGGCCTCTGCCGCTGTGTAAAAGGTTTTGCCTCAGCTTGAGGTGAATTTGCAGGATGACCGGACACCCGTCAGCAGCCTGCCGCCCCATTTTACGAGGCTGATGGCGGTCTGATTCAAAGGATCAAAAGGCTGGCGCCGCAGCACGATTTGCGGCACCGCGTCACGGCTGTGATGATGCACGTTAAGGTCGGCCTGATAACAGCGCCTCAACGTCTCTTTACTCATCACCTCTTCCGGCGTGCCGTTCGCCACCAGTTTACCCTCATGCAGCAGCAGCCTGTTGCTTTTCAGGCCACGAATGTTACAGCCGCTGCGGTCGAATCCGCTTTTACCTGAGGAAGATTCAGCAGCGATACTGAAACCAGGGGTAACCAGCGGGCCAAACAGCACGCTATTTTTAATAAAGCCCTGAGAAGTTCGCATTTAAGCCAGCCTTTATTCTTTATCAGTATCGACTCAGACATTGCGACCGCAGTTCAAAGTGGTTGCGAAAAAAGTGCGCATTCCGCGCCCGAGTTAACATTCCACAGATGATTCAGAATGCGAATGCTAATGAGATAGGATCTGTATATGAATAACCTTGCTGATTTATTCACATTTCAACCAGCGTAACGCCTGGGGTTATCTTGACACCAGCGGGCTACCCGCCGGAAAATAGCGATCCTTTCCTGCGTCAGGGCATTGCTATGAAAACCGCACCCGCCATCACTATTCACTACTGTGCTCAATGTAACTGGCTGCTGCGTGCAGGCTGGATGGCACAAGAGTTGCTCCACACCTTCAGCACGGATTTGGGTTCCGTCAGCCTGGTGCCCGGTACCGGCGGCATCTATCAGATTAAAATTGATGAGCAGATCATCTGGGATCGCAAAACCGATGGCGGCTTCCCGGAAGCCAAAGAGCTGAAGCAGCGCGTGCGGAATTATTGTTTCCCGGAGCGGGATTTGGGGCATATTGACAAGAAATAGCGCCGCTGTTCCGGTGACCTGAGGCGCAGTAGCGGTTGCAGAGGAATTTTGTTGCAGGGAAGAAATACTTTTTGTTGCGGCAGCGAGAAGTCTCTCGCTGCCGCACAGCGCTCTTTATGCCATCACAGGTTTGGCTCTTAAGGCGGCGTAAATGGTCAGCGTGGCAATTAACAGAGCCACTGCGCTCCCCATAAATACCCCTTTCGCCCCGGTAACGTTGAAGATCACTCCGCCCGCTGCCGCGCCAATGGTAATGGCCAGCTGAATGGAAGCGACCAGCAGACCGCCGCCGCTCTCCGCTTCATCCGGCATGGTGCGGGTAATCCAGGTTGACCAGCCAACCGGCACCGCGCCAAACGCCATTCCCCAGAGCGCTACCAGCACCGCATCCACCAGCGGCGCGGAACCCATGACCACCAGGCCAACGCCCAGGAGGCCCATAGCCAGCGGCATGGCAATCAGGGTGCGGTGCAGGTTGCGTTCAAGCAGCACGCCCGCAATCAGCGTTCCGGCAAAGTTCGCCACGCCAAAGCCCAGCAGGATGGCGGAAAGCCCGTTAACGCCTACCCCAGTCACGCTCTCCAGGAAGGGACGCAGATAGGTGAAGAAGGCAAAGTGGCCGGAAAAGACCAGAATAATAGCCAGCAGCGCGGTTTGCATGCCCGGACGGCGCATCAGCGAGAAGAGCGAACTGCCCCTGCCAGAGAGCTGCGGCGGCATTTTTGGCAGCGCAACAATTTGCCAGAGCAGCCCCACCACGCCAATAAGTGAAGCGGCAACAAACACGTTACGCCAGCCGAGCAGGTGACCAAAATAGCTGCCCATAGGCGCCGCCACAATAGTCGCCACCGACACGCCGCTGAACACAATGGAGAGCGCACGCGGGATCATCGCTTCCGGCACCAGCCGCATGGTGGTGGCTGCCGCCAGCGTCCAGAAGCCGCCCAGCGCAATACCCAGCAGCACCCTGCCCACCAGAATAAAGGTCAGGTTGGGGGCAAAAGCCACCAGCAAATTAGAGACAATCAGCATCAGCGAAAACAGCAGCATCACGCCACGGCGATCCCGCTTGCGGGTGGCAGAGGCGCTAAAAAAGCTGGTGAGCAGCGCGAAGATGGCCGTTACGGTGACAGCCTGGCCGGTCACCCCTTCCGTCACGCCGAGGCTGGCGGCCATCGGCGTTAACAGACTGGCTGGCAGAAATTCTGCCGTCACCAGTCCAAACACGCCAAGCGCCATCGAAAATACTGCGCCCCATTGGGGCTTTTCCTGTGCCGTACTGGCCTGTTGTACTGCGTTCATGGTTTGCTTCCATTGGAGGTGAAGAATGTACAGCCTATAAGGCTCGCCCCGGATGGTCTATGATGTATAATCCGTAATTATTGATTATTCGTCCGGAACAGAGAGAAACTATGCCAGCGGAAACGCACGATCTTGCCAGTGAACTGCTCTCAGGTATGCGCCTGCTGGGCGTACAGTACCGACGAATTGAGCTGGCGGCCCCGTTCGGCGTAGGATTTGACAGCGCGCCGGGTCGGGCGCAGTTTCATTTTGTCAGCCGTGGGCCGGTGATGCTGCGCACCCACAGCGGCAGGCTCTATGTACTGAATACGGGCGATGCGTTGCTGCTGCCCCACGGCACTGACCACGTGTTGCTCTCCTCCCCTGATGTCCCCTGCCAGGATGTTCATGCTTTCAGCAGCACGCCGGTCTGCGGCAACGTTTGCTGCGTAAAGGCCTGTGCGCAGGAGTCGCCGGATGAACCCGCTGCCCTGGTTTTCAGCGGCTGCATGGAGTTTGATTTGGGCGGTATGCAGATGCTGATCAGCGCGATGCCAGAGGTGCTGCTGGCCGATACGCTGATGCATAAATACCCTGAAGTGCAGCCGATGCTGGAGGCGATGGAGCGCGAGTCGCTGGGCCGACGGGCAGGATATGCAAGTATCCTCTCCCGGCTGGCAGACGTAGTGGCTTCGTTTATCGTGCGGGGCTGGGTAGAGTCTGGCTGTGGCGATGCCGGGGGCTGGCTTCAGGCGTTGCGCGACCCGCGTCTGGGTAAAGCGCTGGTTGCTCTGCACCGGGAACCCGGCAAAAACTGGACTGTGGCAAAGCTGGCGGCGGAAATGGGCAGCTCCAGATCGGTGTTTGCCGAGCGTTTTCTGGCGGTGACAGGGATGACGCCAGTACGTTATCTGACGGAGCTGCGGATGCAGCTGGCGGTGCAGTGGATCGGACGGGATGGCGAAGCGATTGAAACGGTCGCCTGGCGTCTGGGTTACGGCTCTCTGGCCGCCTTCAGCCGGGCCTTTAAGCGCACCGTTGGCAAAACGCCCGGCGCGCTTCGGGCAGAACAGAGCCAGCGGCATAGCGCTCAGATTGCCGTTTAGCGTGCAACAGCGCCAGTAAAACAGCACTCTGCCAGTCGGGCAGGCTTTCCTGCCTGCCCGCATTCTGAGCCACCGTCAGGCCAGATATTGAGTAAACCAGCCCAGCGTTCTCTCCCAGGCCAGCTCAGCCGCTTTTTTGTCATAGCGTGGCGTTGAGTCATTATGGAAGCCGTGGTTCACTTGCGGATAGATATGCGCCTCGTAGACCTTGTTATCCGCTTTCAGCGCCGCCTCGTAAGCTGGCCAGCCTTCATTGATGCGCGTATCCAGCCCGGCGTAATGGAGCAGCAGCGGTGCCTTAATGCGGGCCACATCTTTTGCCTGCGGCTGACGGCCATAAAATGGCACGGCGGCTGCCAGTTCGGGATAAGCCACGGCTGCCGCATTCGCCACGCCGCCGCCGTAGCAAAAGCCGGTGATCCCCACTTTGCCGGTGGTTCGCTCATCCTGCATCATGAACTCTATCGCCGCGAAGAAATCGTTCATCAGTCTGGTGGGGTCGATCTGCGCCTGCATCTCCCGGCCCTTCTCGTCATTGCCGGGATAGCCGCCCATCACGCTCAGCCCGTCCGGCGCCAGCGCAATAAAACCCGCTTTCGCCAGCCGTCGCGCCACATCTTCAATATAGGGATTCAGCCCCCGGTTCTCATGCGCCACCACCACGGCGGGCAGCTTGCCGGTGGCTTTGGCAGGCCGGACCAGATAGCCGCGTACGCTCTGATTACCGTTTGGCGAAGGATAATGGATGTACTCAGGCAGGATATCGGGGTCGGTAAACGCCACCTGTTCCGCCAGTGCATAGTTGGGGCTGAGGGAAGTCAACAGCGTGGCGGCCGTCAGCCCGCCCACCGCGAACTTACCCGCCAGCGAGAGAAACTCGCGCTTATTAATTTTGCCGTGAACGTAATAGTCGTAAATTTCCAGCAGCTCAGGGGAGAAATCTTTCGCGGTCAGTCGGGCCATAACGGTGCTCCTTTCACGTAAGAACAGAGGAAGTCAGGCTCATTAGCGCCCTGACAGCGCATCAGCCCTGAAGCCAGCATGCCGCATCCCGCTATGCCAGGGGAAAATTTACCTTTAATTTACGTTCTGGCTGGCTGCCATCGCACTTTTTAACGACGCAGACTGGTGAAAAATGCGTATGATCGCTGGCAGATTATCGTCAATCACCGCAAGTTACCGAGCCGCCCATTAGCCATGACCCAACTTTCCCCAGCCCCACGCCTGCCGGTTTTTGACGGTCACAACGATCTGTTGCTGCGCCTCTGGCTGCCGGCTGAACAGGACCCTGTGGCGCGTTTTCTGCACGGATCTCTTCCGGGGCATCTGGATATGGCCCGCATCCGTCAGGGCGGCTTTGCGGGTGGACTCTTTGCCGTGTTTGTCCCGCCCGCGCAATTTGTTAAGCAAGGCAGTGAAGCTTATGACGAGGCGCAGCACGATCCCTTAGCTATCACTGAAGCCCAAATCGCCTTGCTGCACAGAATTGCAGCGGAAAGCGCAGGCGGCGCGAAAATTTGCCGCACGGCAGCGGAGATTGAGCAGTGCATCCAGCAGGGCGTGCTGGCGATGGTGCTGCATATTGAAGGGGCGGAAGCGCTGGATGAAGAGCTAAGCCAGTTGGAAAGCTGGATAGCGGCCGGGCTGCGCAGCGCAGGCCCGCTGTGGAACCTGGCGAACCGCTTTGGCACCGGCGTCACCGGCAATTTCCCCGGCTCGCCCGACAGCGGCGAAGGGCTGACCCCGCTGGGGCTGAAGCTGCTGCGCACCTGCAACCAGAAAAAGCTGTTGATTGATCTTTCCCACATGAATGAAAAAGCCTTCTGGCAAACCGCTGAGCAGAGTAATGCACCGCTGGTTGCCACCCATTCAAATGTTCATACCATTTGTCCCCAGCCGCGTAACCTTACTGACGCTCAGCTGCGTGCCATTGCAGAAAGCGACGGATTTGTTGGCGTCAATTTTGGTAACGCTTTCCTGCGCGCCGACGGTAAACGCGACGGCGATACGCCGCTGGGGCAGATACTTCGTCACCTCGAAGGATTGATGGCTATCCTTGGAGAAGATCGCATTGGCTTTGGCTCAGACTTTGATGGCATCAGCGTGCCGGATGCCCTTCAGGACGTAGCCGGGTTGCCGCGCCTGATCGAAGCCATGGAGTCGGCAGGCTATTCCGCGAAGCTGATTGAAAAAATCTGCTGGCGCAACTGGGTCGCCGTACTGAGAAAAACCTGGGGTGAATGAACCATATGGAACATTTTGTGCGCATTTCCCCGGTAACCCTGCTGCTTACAGGGTTGATATCGTATAAGCTTAGGCGCAACATTTGTGCGCCAAATTTTCGATATTTGACAACAAGCGCATTACCTGCCGAACTTATCAGGGCAGAACGTTTGATTTTTCATTAACACTGAGAGGATCCCGCCATGTGGACTAAACCTAAATTTGTTGATTTACGCTTAGGTCTGGAAGTGACGCTGTACATCTCCAACCGTTAATCCCTTATGCCCACGGCCTGCTGTGGGCATCTTCTTCTCTTTTCCTGGTCTACACATGCAGATTAACGTTCTCGGCTCTGCGGCGGGTGGCGGCTTCCCACAGTGGAACTGCAACTGCCGAAACTGTCAGGGCGTGCGTAATGGCACCCTGAAAACCTCGGCGCGGACACAGTCTTCGATAGCCCTTAGCGATGACGGCATCAACTTTGTGCTGTGCAACGCCTCACCCGATATTGCCCATCAGCTGGCCGCTACGCCTGCGTTGATTAAAAAAGATGTGCTGCGCGGCACGGCGATTGGCTCGATTATTCTCACCGACAGCCAGATTGACCATACCGCCGGACTGCTGAGCCTGCGTGAAGGCTGTCCGCACCAGGTCTGGTGTACGCCAGAAGTGCATGATGACCTGACCACCGGTTTCCCGGTGTTTACCATGCTGAAGCACTGGAACGGCGGCCTGATCCATCATGGCATTACGCCGGGTGAAGCTTTCTCTGTGGCCGTCTGTCCGGCGCTGAAATTTACCGCTATTCCTTTACTCAGCAACGCTCCGCCCTACTCCGCCTGGCGGGGTAAGCCGCTGCCTGGCCACAATATCGCGCTGTTTATTGAAGATACCCGCACCGGTAAGACGCTGATGTATGCGCCCGGTCTGGGGGAGCCGGACAGCGAGCTAATGGGCTGGCTGCAAAAAGCGGACTGCCTGCTGATTGACGGCACGCTGTGGCAGGACAATGAGTTAGCCACTACCGGCGTGGGCCGCAACACCGGTCGGGATATGGGGCACCTGGCGCTGGCAGAGGAGCAGGGGCTGATTGCCCTGCTGGCCTCACTGCCGGCGGAGCGTAAAATTCTTATTCATATCAATAATACCAACCCAATCCTGGATGAAGAGTCCGCTGAACGTCAGATGCTGACGCAGCTGGGCATTGAAGTCAGCTGGGACGGCATGGTAATTGACCTTTAACGAGATGAAGACGATGTCAGATAATTTTCCCGCAGAGCCGATGACGCCCGAAGCGTTTGAACAGGCTTTGCGCGCCAAAGGCGCTTATTACCATATCCATCACCCGTACCATATTGCGATGCACAACGGCCAGGCCACGCGTGAACAGATCCAGGGTTGGGTAGCGAACCGTTTTTACTACCAGACCAGCATTCCGCTGAAGGATGCGGCGATTATGGCGAACTGCCCGGATCCGAAAACCCGCCGCAAGTGGGTGCAGCGGATTCTGGATCACGATGGTCAGGAAGGCAGTGAAGGGGGCATTGAAGCCTGGCTGCGCCTCGGCGAAGCGGTGGGCCTGGAGCGTGATGTTTTGCTCTCTGAGCGGATGGTACTGCCCGGCGTGCGGTTCGCCGTGGATGCTTACGTCAACTTTGCCCGCCGTGCAGTCTGGCAGGAAGCGGCCTGTAGCTCCCTTACCGAGCTGTTTGCGCCGCAGATCCACCAGTCGCGCCTGGATAGCTGGCCGCAGCACTACAAGTGGATAGAAGCTGAAGGTTACGGCTATTTCCGTGGCCGCCTGAGCCAGGCTAACCGCGACGTTGAGCACGGCCTGCAACTGGCGCTGACCTACTGCACCACCGTGGAAAAACAGCAGCGGATGCTGTCAATTCTGCAATTCAAGCTGGATATTCTCTGGAGCATGCTGGATGCGATGAGCATGGCCTACGAGCTGCATCGTCCGCCTTATCACACCGTGACCGACAAGATGTCCTGGCATAAAGAGAGGTTAGTGTGATGGTGATTAACGAGCAGCAGATCCCCGCCTTCCGTCGCGGCTACCGTCTGCAATGGGAGCAGGCGCAGGATTGCCACGTCATCCTTTACCCGGAAGGCATGGCAAAACTCAATGAGAGCGCCACCGCTATTTTACAGCTGGTGGATGGCAAGCGTTCCGTTGCCGACCTGATTGCCGGGCTGAACGCCCAGTTTCCTGACGCTGGCGGCGTGGATGACGACGTAAAAGAGTTTTTCAATCAGGCTTACGAACAAAAGTGGATAATCTTCCGTGACCCAGCTTAATCCTCAGGTCAATCCGCCGCTCTGGCTGCTGGCAGAACTGACTTATCGTTGCCCGTTGCAGTGTCCCTACTGCTCTAATCCGCTGGATTTTGCCCAGCAGGAGAAGGAGCTAACCACCGGGCAATGGATTGAAGTGTTCAGACAGGCTCGTCAGATGGGCGCCGTGCAGCTGGGCTTTTCCGGCGGCGAACCCCTGGTGCGTAAGGATCTGCCGGAATTGATCCGCGCAGCGCGCGATCTCGGTTTTTACACCAACCTGATCACCTCCGGCATCGGCCTGACGGAGAAGAAGATCGATGCCTTTGCCGAAGCCGGACTGGATCATATTCAGATCAGTTTCCAGGCCAGCGATGAGACGCTGAATGCGGCGCTGGCTGGCTCACAAAAGGCGTTCCAGACCAAGCTGGCGATGGCCAAAGCGGTGAAGGCGCATGGCTACCCGATGGTGCTCAACTTTGTGCTGCACCGCCACAATATCGATCAGATCGATCGCATTATTGAGCTGTGCATTGAGCTGGAAGCGGATGATGTGGAGCTGGCGACCTGTCAGTTTTACGGCTGGGCGCAGCTTAACCGGGAAGGTCTGCTGCCCACGCGTGAGCAGATTGTCCGCGCCGAAGAGGTGGTGCACCACTACCGCGAGAAAATGACCGCCAGCGGCAACCTCGCTAACCTGCTGTTTGTCACGCCCGATTATTATGAAGAGCGGCCCAAAGGATGCATGGGCGGCTGGGGAGCCATCTTCCTGAGCGTTACGCCGGAAGGCACCGCCCTGCCGTGCCACAGTGCCCGTCAGCTTCCCGTACAGTTCCCCTCGGTGCTGGAAAGCTCGCTACAGGAGATCTGGTATGAGTCGTTCGGCTTCAACAAGTACCGCGGCTTCGACTGGATGCCGGAACCGTGCCGCTCCTGCTCAGAAAAAGAGAAAGATTTCGGCGGCTGCCGCTGCCAGGCCTTTATGCTGACCGGTAACGCCGACAACACCGATCCGGTCTGCTCGAAATCTCCGCATCACGGCAAGATCCTGGAGGCCCGCGAGCAGGCGAACTGCACCAATATGCAGATAAGCCACCTTCAGTTCCGCAACCGCACAAATTCCCAGCTGATCTTCAAAACGGGCGCCTGAAAATGCTGGCAGTGCGGCGCATCACTCTGGCAAACGGCCTGCGGGTCAACCTGATCCAGGATCCTGACGCCAGCCGTGCCGCCGCGCTGATCCAGCTTGCTGCCGGCAGTCATGACGGCCCGCGTGAGTGGCCTGGCCTGGCGCATCTGCTGGAGCACGTTCTGTTTGCCGGTAGCGAAGGGTATCAGGATCAGCAGCGGCTGATGGCCTGGGGGCCAGCTAACGGTGCCAGGCTTAACGCCACTACACAGGCTCACTACACCGCCTGGTTCTTTGACATTGCCCCGGAAAAACTCAGGCCGGGCTTGCGGCGGCTGACAGATATGCTCGCCAGTCCCTTACTGACACAGGAGTCGGTACGCCAGGAAGCCGCGATCATTGATGCAGAGTTCCGGCTCTTATCCCGCCATACGGAGACGCTGTGTGAAGCCGCGCTGAGCCAGGCCTTTGCCACGCCTCAGCCTCTTCATGCGTTTCATGTCGGCAATCGCGCTGCCTTTGGTGATGACGACGCGGCGCTGCAACAGGCCTTACAGGTTTATCACCAGCGCTTTTTCCGGGCTGACAAGCTGGAGCTGTGGCTTCAGGGGCCGCAGTCCGTTGAAGCGCTGGCTGAACTTGCTGAAGAGGTGGGCGCGATCTTCTCCTCTTCCCCTGCCCTCAGCGAAGCTGAAATTCAACCGCTCACTCTGAATTCGCCCCGCCATTATGGTCTGCATCTCGCCAGCGCAGAGCGCCTTCAGCTCAGCGCTGCGTTCTCTGGAACGCCAGAAATGCTTGCTGTGCTGCGCGAACTGCTGACGGACAGGGCTGAACGCAGCCTGCTTGCTACGCTGCGTGAGTGGGGGCTGGCCGATGATGTAACGCTGCTTGAACCCTACCGCGCTCCACGCCAGTCGGTTATAAGCGTGCAGTTTGAACTCTGTGACGCCACCGATCCGGCTATCAGTGAAGCCCTGCTCAGCCTGTCGGCCTTAAAACCTGCATCCGGCAAGGGTGGCACATCGATCTCAGAAGCCGTTTTCACGCCTTCAGTCGTGGAGGCGCTGTTCAGCCGCTGGGTGCAGCAGCTGACCATGCTGAATGAAGATCTGCTCACTCATTACGCGGGGCTGGCGCGTCGTCGCTTTGCGCAGCTTTCTGCGCTGGATCAGCTGCGGGCGCGCGCCTTTGGTTTCGTTCCCCCCACGGCAGATGTCCCACTGAAGGAGCGGTGGCAGGCGCTGTTGTCAGCGCTTCAGCCGGAAAAGCTGACCACACTCTGGATCTCATCCCGCGTTGATGCCAGCCCTGTGCAGTTGCAGGGTTTCAGGCTGCATAGCGGTGCTGTCGACTGGCGATCAAGCCCTCTTTGCAACGCGCCGGAAATGAGGTTTTATGCCGCCGGAGAAGCCAACAGGCTGCCTTCTCTGCCCGATGAACAGGCTCCGCTGAGGCATTTCCCTGCTTTCTGCCAGCCTGTGCTGCTGCTCAATCCTGCGGCTGGCTTCTTCTCACACCAGGCCGCCGCGCTGGCAGAGGCGGCGTTACAGCCGGTTATCGGCCACGCTCTGCACCAGGGCGGCGAGCTGAGTTTTACGCAACAACAGGGTATCTGGCTGCTTCAGCTCAGCGCGCCGCCGGATCTGTTGCTGACCATGCTTGCAGCGGCGATCGACGCACTTAACACTCTCTCCCCGACGACGATTTCCCAGGGCAAACGACGTTACCACCAGGCAATGCAGGCCCAGTCGGCGGATATTGCTATCCGCGCGTTGCTGGCCCGCCTGCCTGAGCTGATAAGTTCACCTGCGAAAGCGATGACCAGCACCTTCGACGATCCTCAGTCTGTTGCTGCAAGCCAGGCAGAGATATCCCCGACAGCCGGTTACGGTGCGCCCAGCCTGAGGGGAATGCCGTGGCAGGCCACGCTTTACGGCGGCGATGCAGCATTGCAGAAGGCGGTTTCAAGGCTGCTTTCCCGCTGGCCGCCTGGGCCTCTGCCGGAAGCCTTCCCTGCGTGGCCACAGCAAGCCCGGCCAGCCGTTGTGAAGAGAGAGGGCGAAGGCGCTGCTTTAGTGGCAAACATTTCCCCGCCTGCGCCAGCGGCAACAACCGGCGACGAGGCGGCCGTGCTGCTGTTCTGTCCGTTGATCGACCGCACAGCAGAGTGTCTGGCCGCATGGCAACTGTTGGCGGCGCTCTATGAGCCGGAATTTTTCCAGCGGCTGCGGGTGGAGCTGAATATCGGCTATGTGGTGAGCTGCCGTTATCATCACTCTGCCGGAGAGGCGGGCCTGCTGTTTGCGCTTCAGTCTCCTACGCTAAGCAGCAGAGAGCTTAGGGCGCATATCGTGAATTTTCTCCGCGATATGCCCGACGTTATTGCTGATCTCACTCAAGAAGAGCTACAGAAAAAATCCGCTGTTCCGATCGCTGCCCTTCCCGGCCAGGCAATTAAGACTCCAGCACAATGCCTGGCGTACTGGCAGCAACAGCAGCTGAATTTACCCGACCTCTCCCCCTCCCTTTTTGCCTCTTTTTCCCCGGATAAACTCCGTCATTATTCCCGGCGGTTAGCCACAGAAAGTTCGGGCTGGATTTGGGCTGATTAATTCAGCCATGCCTGCCGTAAAAGGAAAACAGAACTGTGCAGAGCGCCGGTAAGCAGGTTTGTGAGCAATAACAACGCTCTTCATTTTGCTGCTGAGAGTGCTTAAAGTTAAGCCACTTTGTACCGATAACCTTTTTACCAGGTTATCTCCCTTACAGAGTAAGCACCATGCTTAAAAATATTAAAGTCGTTACCAGCATTCTCATTATGTTGATCGTCTTCAGTGCGTTGCTGCTGCTCTCCAGCGGCCTCTCCTTTAACGCCATCAATCAGGATAAAAATAACTTTGTGCGTGCCAGCGTGCTGACCCAGCAGCAGGGGAAGCTCAGTGACACCTTACAGACGTTGCTTAAAACCCGCATTACCATTAACCGTGCCGCCATCCGTATCCTCAAGAAGCAGACCGATCCCGCTTCACTGGCTGGCATAACCAAACTGCTCGCCACTGCCAGCACCACGCTGGACGGCGCTGCCCAGCACTTTTCCAGCTATAAGCAGGCACCTCAACAGAGCGGCCAGAATAGTGAGTTAGCTGCTGCGGTGAGCGATAGCTACCAGCAGATGTTCGATACGATGAAGATGTCGATTCAGTATCTGAGCGCCAATAACTACGAGGCTTACGGTAATCTGGATGCGCAGAAAGCTCAGGATGCCCTCGAAAACAGCTACAATCGCTGGCGCGACCAGAACAACCAGCTGCTGGCCGTGGGGATGACAGAGAATCAGACAGGGTTCACCCATATGATGTGGACACTGGCTACCGTGGTGCTGGTGCTGTTGCTGCTGGTTATCTCCGTCTGGATGGTGATTAAACGTGTGCTGCTGACGCCACTGAAACAGCTTCTGGCCCATATTCAGCGCATCGCCGCGGGTGATCTCTCCGATACGCTGGTGGTGGAAGGCCGCAGCGAGATGGGGCTGCTCGCCAGCAATCTCACCGCCATGCAGCAGTCGCTGATTGTTACCGTGGGTCATGTACGCGAAAGCTCTGATGCCATCTTTACCGGCGCCAGTGAAATCTCTCTCGGCAATAACGATCTCTCTGCCCGTACCGAGCAGCAGGCTGCCTCTCTGGAGCAAACCGCCGCCAGTATGGAAGAGCTGACTGCCACCGTGAAGCAGAATGCCGAAAACGCCCGCCAGGCATCGCAGCTGGCGAAAAGCGCCTCCGATACCGCAGAAAAAGGCGGTAAAGTCGTGGATGGCGTGGTGAAAACCATGAGCGAAATTGCCGGCAGTTCCAAGAAAATTGCCGATATTACCAGCGTGATCGACGGCATTGCCTTCCAGACCAATATCCTGGCACTGAACGCGGCGGTGGAAGCGGCACGCGCGGGCGAACAGGGGCGTGGTTTTGCCGTTGTTGCCGGTGAAGTCCGTAATTTAGCGCAGCGCAGCGCACAGGCTGCAAAAGAGATCAAAACCCTGATTGAGGCCTCGGTCAGCCGCGTGGATGCAGGATCGGCGCAGGTCGCCACCGCTGGCGAAACCATGCACGATATCGTTAATGCCGTGGTACGCGTGACGGACATCATGGGCGAAATCGCCTCAGCTTCGGATGAGCAGAGCCGCGGTATCGATCAGATTGGGCTGGCGGTGACAGAGATGGATCGTGTTACCCAGCAGAACGCCTCGCTGGTACAGGAATCTGCGGCGGCCTCCGCTTCGCTGGAGGAGCAGGCAAGCCGGCTTTCACAAGCCGTTGCGGTATTCAAAATCGGTCAGCAGCTGCCCGTCAGCAAGCCGGTAAAAACGCTGAAAGCTGCCGCGCCACGTAAAGCAGTGGCCGTGAGTGCTGAAGGGGGGAACTGGGAGACGTTTTAATCGCTTGCTCCGGCCCTGTTGTCAGCTGATGGGGCCGGGTTAGCTTGAGATCTGTCGGGTGACTTGTTGTCTGAGGGGCGCAGTGGGAGGCGAGCTATTTTTCCGGTGCCTGCGTGCCCCCGATAATCGGCAACACTTCGCGCATCATCTCCAGAAAACGTCGCAGCTTGGCGGGATAGAAGCGGGCGTAAGGATAAACCAGATAAATGGGCAACGGCGCCGCATGCCATTCAGGGCAGAGATGCTGTAATCGCCCTTGCTCAATATCCTCTTTCACCGCCCAGGATGAGGCGATGCCCGCCCCCATACCTGCCAGCATCGCATTGCGCAGGGCATAGAGACTGTCTGTCAGCAGCTGAGGGTGAATAGCAATATGCTCTGTCTCTTGCTGCTCGCTGGTCAGGGTAACCTGCTGACGATAGAAAGTGCTCAGTGCCACCCAGGGTAACTCTGCCAGCCCGGCAGGATGCTCAATAACGAGACCGGAAGCGAGAAGTTGTGGAGCGGCGACCACAATGCGCGGGATCTCCGCCACCAGCAGCGCCACCACAGAAGGATCGGTCACCGTGCCGACGTGCACTGCACAGTCAACGCCTTCGGCAATAAAGTCCGGCCGCCTGTCGCTGAGCATCCACTCCACCCGCATTTTGGGATAGCGTTGCAGATACTCCTGCAATGGCCCGATCATCTGATCCTGACCAAACGCATGGGGCACCAGCACCCGGAGCAGACCTTTCGGCTCTTCAGCGGCACCTTGCAGATCGTCCTCTATTGCCTGCCACTGTTCCACCAGTGCTTTGGCGTGGGCAAAACAGCGCTCGCCATCATCGGTCAGCTTCATCACGTGCGTGGTGCGTTGCAGCAGCTTCACCCCCAGCAGTCGCTCCAGTGACTGCAACCTCCGGCTGACCGTAGGCTGGGAGGTTTCCAGACGCAGCGCCGCCGCAGAGAGGGTGCCTGCTTCGACAATAAGAACAAAAGTTTGCATTAACGCTATACGGTCAATGCCTGACAAGGCCGTTTCTTTCATGCATCCAGCGTATAACAGTTTTACCCGGCAGGGCACTACCCATTGCCGGAGAATAGGGTAAAAATGTGACCATCATCACTCAATGAGTCTACATTATGTCCTTAGCTGAAACCGCCACTTTGCAGGAAAAAGGTCTGACAGGCCGCACCGTCTTTATGCTTGCTACCGGCGCAGGCTTTGCCGTCGCCGCTATCTATTACAGCCAGCCGATGCTGGGCATCCTGGTTAACGAGCTGCATGCGGGCGTCAGTACGGTTGGTCTGGTTCCCACCCTCACACAAATTGGTTACGCGCTGGGTATTTTGCTGCTGGCCCCGCTGGGCGATCGTCACGATCGCCGCCGGATCATCATTCTGAAAGGCGTTCTGCTGACGCTGGCTTTACTGCTGAGCGCCTTTAGCGGCGGCATTATTATGCTGCTGGTGGCGAGTCTGGCGGTCGGCATCACGGCAACAATGGCTCAGGATATTGTTCCCGCTGCGGCAACCCTCTCCCCTGCCGCAAGCCGGGGTAAAACGGTAGGCACAGTGATGACCGGCCTTCTGCTGGGCATTCTGCTCTCCAGGGTGCTGAGCGGCTTTGTGGCGGAGTTTTATGGCTGGCGGACTATGTTTGGCGCCGCAGCGCTCATGGTGCTGACTATTACCCTGATTATCTGGCGAAGCCTGCCCGCTATCCCGGCCAGCACCACCATGAGTTATCCGGCACTGCTCGCCTCAATGCGCCATTTATGGCGAGATTATAAACCGCTGCGCAGAGCCACGCTGGCGCAGGCGCTGCTTTCGGTGGGGTTCAGCGCTTTCTGGTCAACCCTGGCCATTATGCTGCATGAGGTCTATCATCTGGGCAGCGCTACCGCAGGCCTGTTTGGGCTGGCGGGCGCGGCAGGCGCATTGGCCGCCCCGCTCGCAGGTTCACTGGCCGACCGTCGCGGCCCGGAACTGGTGACCCGCATCGGCACTACGCTTGCCACCCTCTCCTTTGCGCTGATGTTTCTGCTGCCGCTGTTACCCGTGCCTTACCAGCTTGCTTTGATCGTGGTGTCTGCCGTGGGGTTTGATTTTGGCGTCCAGTCGACGCTGGTGTCACACCAGTCGATTATTTTCAGCCTGGAGCCGGCAGCGCGCAGTCGTCTGAATGCGCTGATGTTTACCGGTGTGTTTATCGGTATGGCGGCAGGATCGGCGCTTGGCAGCGTGATCCTGGACTTCGCAGGTTGGCAGGGCGTGGTCGTGATGCTGACGCTGGCCGGACTTGGCAGCATGGTAGTGCGCTGGATGAGTAAAAACTTACATCCTTAACGCAGGAAGCAGGAATTCAGAACGAGCATGAAACGCAGAGCCGTGCCTGCTACACAAATAAAGCTACCCGGCACGGAGCTATTTTTTTCTTTTGTACCGGGTTGGCCAGAGCTCTTGTGGTTGCCTGCCCAACGCAGCCGCTATCAGCTGCTCGCCTTTAGGCCAGGGACGCCGCAGAGCATTTGATAATGTTGAAGAAGCCAGTCCGGACTCTCTGGACAACGCTGATAACGTTGTCCCCTTTTTCTTTAATGCAGCAATAATATCGGCAGGGTGCCAGTCCTCATTATTCATAATGACTCTCTTTTAGCCTGGTTAAAGTCATACATGTAGACTATGAGTCACAAGCATATCACGTTATTTTTCAATTGTGACTAATAGTCCGTGGACTAATAGACTGCAAAGCGCAATGCTGAGCACATGGAAAAGCTAAACACCACCAAAATTCTTTTTGGAAAAAGAGTTAAACAACTCAGACTGCAGGCAGGCTTGTCGCAAGAAGCTTTCGCGCTAAAATGCGGGCTGGACCGGACCTATGTTTCTGGAATTGAAAGAGGTTTACGTAATCCTACGCTGGAAGTTATTGCTGTTCTGGCCACTGGTCTTGGCACTGAAATGAAAACGCTGATTGAGTTTTAATCGTAAAGGTTCAATATTTTTTATATTTTATATCGAGCTAATTCATTCTGTTGGGCATTAATTAAAATAGTTACTCCCCTAAGCTTTATAAAAAATATTTTTTCCATTCAAGATCGAAAAATAATACTTTTCGGATTTTATCCCAGGCGTCAGGAAAATGAGCGCCATTGTGCGCCGATCCACGCTTATCGTTAAAATCCAGAGGGAATAGCCTCTTTGTTTTGCATAACTTTATCGATTTTAATGAAGTGGCGTTCCACCCCAGCCCCATCCCTTGCCTGTGAACGTGCCCGGCGTTTCGCATTACCGGCTTCCATCAACTGAACCTGCGCAAAACCAGGTTTGCCCTGGCACGCCATGCTCTGTTCCCGGCAGGCAATCGCAAGATCCCTATCCTGCCGCTCCTGTCTGCATTTCTCCGGCTCGTTGCGCAGTAGCACACTCTTTCGCCGGTAAGCCTTGTTGCACGATCGCGGTAATTGCTGCATCCCTGGAGCCTCCGTTAGTGGAAGAAGTCAGGAAGGTGCCGAAAGAGTAGCCCTGCCCATCATCTCTGAATCACTGAAAGTGACATTGGCCAACCCCTTTTGCCCTGACAGCGACAACCATTATGCAGGCAGCAGCGTGATAAACAGGCCATGGAAGATCCCGCCGATCATCGCATCACGACAATCGCCCCCTGCACTGACAAAGATGCCGGTGCTTCCGCCTGCAAAGCAGGTGATCATCATGCCGGGCAGGATCATCGCCAGCCCTGTGCAGGGAACAGAAACAGGTCCAACACCAAACCAAAGCGACAGGTAGCGACACCGTGCCCTAAGGGGATCAATTTTCTTGTTACAGGTGAAAACTGCGCAGGCTATTCCCGATCCTGTGACGATAAAATCGTGATATTTTCCCTTAGCGGATCAGGGAATAACTATTTTTTACGCTTTTTACAGCGCGAGAATTATTTATTTTCCCGCAGCAAATAACAATAAGAATGGTTATCAAAACCATTTGGCTAATGGAATAAGTAACATTCATCACGAAATAATTATCACTTAAGTTTCAAAATGTTATACACTTAAAATAATAAGATAATAATTCCAACAAACGGTTTTTATTTCCGCAACAGACGTGCATAATGCGCACAATTACTCTTTTAAATTTATTCCCTGCCTGATGGAGCCACTATGCTGACTGCCGATATGATCGCTAAACTGAATGACCAGTTAAACCTTGAGTTTTATTCTGCCAATCTCTATTTACAGATGAGCGCCTGGTGTGCGGATAAAGGGTTTGAAGGGGCTGCGGCCTTCATGCATGAGCACTCTGTGGAAGAGATGCAGCATATGCAGCGTCTGTTCAGCTACCTGAGCGACACCGGTGCCATGCCGGTGCTGGGCAGCATTGCTGCACCGCCAGTAACGTTTAACTCACTGAACGAAGTGCTGGAGCAGGCTTATGAGCATGAAAAGCTGATCACCGGCAAAATCAACGAACTGGCTCACGCGGCCATGACCACACAGGACTACTCTACCTTTAACTTCCTGCAATGGTATGTTTCCGAGCAGCATGAAGAAGAGAAGCTGTTCAAATCGGTGCTGGATAAACTGGCGCTGGTGGGCACCGGTGGCCAGGGCATGTTCTTTGTGGATAAAGATCTGATGAAGATGAGCAGCACCAGCAACCCAGAGGCTTAAGAATTTCGCTGGCTTCCCCGCCTGACAGAGGCGGCAGTAAGCACAGCCAAAGCTGAACAGTAAAAAGGAGGCGCAAGCCTCCTTTTTTCTGGTTATGGTGATGCTATTTAAAGCACATTCCCGCACTTTACCCGCCGCTGCTCGCTGACCGTTTTACCGCCTGCTCCTGAGGATTACGCTGCTTATCAGGATTTTTATGCTCAAGGTCGGGACGTTTTTCGCCTTTCCTTCACCTGTTCAGCTTTCACCACCGATGCGTTATTGACCCAACTGCTGCGCACGAAAGTGGCTATATCTGCCCCCTGCCGGTCGTCCAGACACCATCCAATACCAGGCATAGTTAAGCCTGTAACGGCTCCATGCGTTATGTCCGCTTTCCCACCGTGCAGCACGATGCTGATCGGCAAGGAGGGATTGTCGCTCTGCATGGCGGGATTGTGTGCCAGCAAAGGAAACGCGGAGAAAAGTGGGTAACGTCAGGCCATCCGCAGACGGCCTGCACCACTATTTCGGCATAGAGAGGCGGTAAAATTTACTGTCTACCGCCATCAGCGGAAAGGCTTCCGGCAGGCTGCTTATGCTGACCTCCCGGAAGCCGTTTTTCTCGTAAAAACGGTGTGCGGCAACAAACTTATCGGTCGTGCCTAACCAGATGGACGCCAGTTTGCGCTGGCTTGCATGGCCCAGCAACGTGTTAAGTAACGCGTTCGCCACCCCCTGAGATTTGCCCCGAAAATCGCTGGCTACAAACATTTTGCGCAGAGCAGCCTGCTGCTGCCCCAGATCTTTCAGCCCAATGCAGCCCACAACTCTGTCGCCCGCAAGGGCCAGCCAGAAATCGCCCATGCCGCGCTGATAAAATGTTTCTATCTCATTAAGATCTGGTTGCTGTTGGGCGGTGATAGCAATGCCGAACTCCTGGGTCTGGATCGGCAGGATCAGATCCACGACCCCCTGATGAAAACGGGGTTGATAGCGATGAAGTGACACGGTTTGCGTCATCATGCCTGCTCTCTTACTGAGGGGTGATAAAAAGACTGTATCACGTAATTACGCAAAATTTACGCCTCATTTTGCCCCTATCCCCGCCACTGTTAACAATTCATCCGGTGGAGATTTCACGCCCTGGCAATGCCTGTGAACCAGTCTGGCAAGATGCGGGCGCCTGAAGTTAACGTTATCTCCCTGCGCTGAATCCGGTAAACCGTGGCCCTGGGCGGATCACAATGCGCGGCGGGCGCCGCAAATTGATCTGGGTTACACATTCGTGAGGTTTGCCTCCCTTCCGCATCAAGGTGTTATCCTCAACCGGACTAACGGGCTACTATTCTTGCTGGTACAGGTAACGCACAGGTCAGAACGATGAAAATTGATGCGGATATTACTTTTCGCAAGCTGGATATTTTTATGGCCTTTATGCAGCGCGGCAACATTGCCCGCACCGCCGAGGCGCTGGGGATCAGCAGCGTGAGCGTGCATCGCGCCCTGCATACGCTGGAAGAGAACGTACGCTGTCCGCTGTTTATCCATCAGGGGCGCAACCTGGTTCCGCTGCCCGCAGCCCATACGCTGTGCGAATACAGTCAGGAAGTCACGGGTTTAATGGCGCGGGGAATTGAAGAGACGCGCAAAACGGCGGGGGTGGGCCAGGGGCGGTTACGGCTGGGTACTCTCTATTCGCTGACGCTGGAAACCATTCCTCAGCTGATTATGGGGATGAAAATACGCCGCCCCGATCTGGAGCTGGATTTAATGATGGGTTCCAACCAGGCGCTGCTCGGTAAACTTGAGGAGGGCTTTCTGGACGCCATTTTGATTTCACAGACTGACAGTGAAATTGATCTTAACCGTTTTGTTGCTCTGCCGCTGTTTGAAGATGATATTTTCCTGGCTGCGCCTGCCGCGTCGGGTTTTGATACCTCTCACCCCGCCGATCTGCGGGACTTTCGTCAGCAGAAGTTCGTTGCGCTGGCTGAGGGGTTTGCCACCTATCACGGCTTTAAAGAGGCATTTAATATCGCCGGATTCGAGCCTGATATTGTGATGCGGGTAAACGATATTTTTTCTATGTTAAGTCTGGTGCAGGCGGGCGTGGGGCTGACGTTGATCCCCGGCAGGATGAAACGGGTATATGAGAATTCGGTACAGCTGCTGAACCTTGCCGCGCCCTATCAGATGCGGCAAACGCTGGCGATTGTGTTTGAACGTAACCGCGAACGCGATCCAAATCTGCTGGCCCTGGCGGCAGAGGGCAGGATGTACAGCCGCCAGCGCACTAGCGCGGGTTTCGGAGTCGCTTAGCCAGCGTCAGCGCCAGGTCGCTTCCGCCCTGTTCCAGCGACAGGGCTTCTCCCTCGCTGAAGGCCTGCCGGGTCAACCCGGTCAGCACCGCCCCAGGCGGCATTTCTATTGCCAGACGAACTTCACGCTCATTGGCTGCAATCATCGCTTCATGCCAGCGTACGGTGCGCGACATATTAAAGGCGAGATCGTCGGCTATCTGTTCCGGCTGCCACACTACCCTGCCGCTGCTGCCGCTCAGATAAGCCGTGCGTGGGCGAGAGAGCGTGATGCTCTGAAACGCTTCTGCCAGCTTCTCCGCAGGCCCGGCAAGCAGCGCACAATGGGAAGGCACGCTTACCGCCAGACGGTGTACTCTCTGCGCTCCGGCACTCAACGCTTTTTCGGCCACCCGCTGCATAGCGGCATCACTACCGGCAATCACCAGCTGCTGCTCGGCATTGATGTTAGCGATCCAGCTTTGCTCATCCAGCAGCGGCTCCAGCTGGCTCAACGTCAGGCCGATAATTGCCGTCAGGCCGTAGCCGTGGGGGTAAGCCTGCTCCATCAGCTCACCGCGTAAAGAGACCAGCCGCAACGCATCCTCAAACTTTAACGCTCCGGCAATCACCGCCGCGGGATAGGCGCCAATTGACAGGCCGCAGGTCATGTCCGGAAACAGCCCCCGATCCTGTAATGCACGTGCATGCGCCACGCCCGCAATCAGCAGGCACAGCTGCACGGCGCGGGTATGGCGCAGGGCTTCGGCGCTGTCCAGCGCTGTCGCCTGCTCGCCCAGTACCTCACTGGCGTGGCGTAAAATCTCGTCCCCTGCCGGAAGCTGTTGCAGCATGCCTGCGCGCTGCGGCCCCTGGCCGGGAAAAGTGAGCAAAATTTTCATCCGCAGTTTCTCCGTGGTTGAGCCTTTAGCGGCATCTTCAGGCTGTTCACGCGGCGCTTAAATATGCACCGGCTTCCTCATGCTGCTTATTTATTGCTGCGCAGCAGTCCCGGCTTCACCGGCGATCCAGGGTTGTGCTGTCAGGCGAGGCCCAAGGTTCGTTTTCAGCATCACCCTTCCCTCACGCAGCCATTCCGCCAGCGCAAAAGCGCCCTGCGGCGTCTCCACCTGGGTATCTACCCGACAGGATAAATGCCGGGTGAACTCTTGCCAGCGCATAAGCTCCTGCTCCGCAACGGGCAGGTCGCAACGCAGAACCAGATCGAGATCGCTTGCGGCATGCATCACCGGCACCTCGGTCGCCAGCGCATAGCCCACGCTGCCGGTAATGCCCCACTGCCAGCCCCAGCGCTGCTGCGCAAGCTGGATAGCGGCCTGTACCGGCGGCAGGGAGACAAAGGGAGACCCCAGCAGAAGCGCACTCTCGCTGAGCGACTCCGGCGTTACGCAGCGGCGCACCGCATCCGCTGAGATCCAGGCTGCCGCGCGCTGGTCGCGGCGTAATCCCCGGATACCCACCGGAATTCTCCCTCCGGCATCCCAGTCCCGGCGCACCACCAGCGGCAAGGCTGAACGCCACTGGCTGCTGACCCATTCAGGCAGTTCGCCCTGGAGGTCATGAGCGCTGGCAAGCCAGACCAGATCGTGCGCACGAAGGGAGAAAACCATTTTACATTCCTGAAGTTAACGAGATAAACAGCGGTAGAGTAATGATACACAATACTGAACTGATCAGCAGAGCCGCTTCCGCATCTGGCGAAGAGACGCCAAAACGGTTACCAAACACCACGCCAAAGAAACCGGCTGACAGCGCAATCATCAGAATGGCGGTAATCGCTATCTGACCGTGCAGGCCAAGTGCCAGCACCAGCCCCCAGGCGATTAACGGCTGGATCAGCAGTTTGGTCAGGCTGGCTACCACTACCGCTCTGTTCATTTTCAGCTGACGCGCCGACAGAATAAGTCCGGTCAGGAACAGCGCCGCCGCAGTGGCAGCCAGACCCAGTGGTTTGATGGTGGAGAGCAGCAGTTCAGGCATACGAATACCCAGCGCTGAAAGCACCACGCCCAGCAACGGTCCCCAGACAATAGGCTTGGTCACCGAACGCCACATCAGCACCGGCAGCATCGCCAGGCTCGATTTGTGTTCACCACCTGCCGCCAGCGCCTTTTCACGCTCCAGAATCAGCAAACAGAACGGCGTCATCAGTACCGATCCACAGGCGATAGAGACCGCCACGGAGAGTGACGTCCCGGAGCTTTCCCCCAGCACGCTACCCAGGATTGGCAGGCCCAGTGCAGCATAGTTCGGCAGGGCAACCGTCAGCGTCAGCACTGCGGCATCCTCCGGTGACTTATGGAACACTTTGATGCATAAAAAATAGAACGCGGCATACGCCGCCCACATCGACAGCACCAGCACCACAATCAGCGGCGACTGGCCGACAATCCCGGCCCAGGGCGTCTGGACGGTGGCGGTAAACAGCGCCGCCGGTAGTGCAAAATCCATGACAAAAATATTGAGTAGAGACACATTTTTATTGTCCACCATCTTCGCTTTACCGGCATAAAAGCCCAGCAGCATAATGACGAAGATTGGTGCCAGAGCATGTACTATCACGTATGTCATAACATCACCTGTAGAAGTTGGGAGAAGCACAGGCGCGATGATTATTATTTTTTCAGGCTGGTATTGCTGAGCACGCAACCGCGTGCTCAAAAAGCGGCCTGGCAGGTTTGTCTTATTAGTGGCTGAACGCGCGCTACCAGGCAGCGCGCATTTTCTCGCGTACCAGCGCAGAGCTGTGACGATTTTGCGCTTTTAACCGATCTTTCAGACCCGGATCCTGGCGGGCAGTGGTGACAGCTTCGGCCAGCGTCTGTTCAACGGTGGCAAGGTCGCTGGCGGAAGGCGCATCCGGATTGCTGATATCCAGCAGGCTTTCCAGCAGCCCCAGCGAATGGTAATTCGCAATGTCGTAGGCCATAGGCGGAATGGTTTCTGCCAGTTTTTCCAGCGACTCGACGCTGCGCAGCGTGATACGTGCCGCCGCCTCTTTGCCCATCGCATGGATCATCACGCCGGGATCGTTAAAGGCGATGAGCCGGTTTGCCTGATAGCCGTGCGCCAAAAACGCCCCCGACATCGCTTTACCCACAATCAGCCCAATCACCGGATGGCCTGCCAGGCGGGCGTTGGCATAAGCCGCTGCCGCTGCCGCCAGCGCCTGGTGGATGCCGAACGCTTCCTCGCGGCGGCCATAGGCCTGGCTTGGGACGTCGATAACCGCCACGATTGCGCGTTTCCGGGGCTGGTCTGCATCTTCCGCCACGGTTTCACTGACCACTTTTCCCAGCGTCCAGCCTTCCAGCAGGCCCACCTCGCCTCTGGCGGCTCGTGGGTAGTGGTTCTGCGCGTCGGGGATAACGGCCACAAAGCGCGCTGGCTGGCCGTTAATTTCACCGTCCGCTACCTGGACTGAAGGACAAAGTCCGCTCAGGCGGGGTGCATTGTGGGTAAGCAGGGCGAGCCACTGCTCACCACGGCTGATTTTCTGGCTCATTACTGATCCTCCCGGGCAAATAGCGCCCTGATTTGTTCGCTGTCGGCCTGTTTTAAAGTGTCGAACTGGCTCAGGCGTGACAAAAAGTCCTCATATTTGTCCGTGCGATGCTGCGCCGGAACGCCTCTGGCGATGGCTGCATTCATCGCCTGCTTCACCGCCTGCTGCCCATCGTCTACCAGCGCGTCAACCAGCCCGCTTTGATAACGAACTTCACCGCCGGTCATGCTCCAGATAAATGGCCGGTCGCGGGAGTCATACTCTTCAATGCCCGCTTCCTGCTCGATCACCTGTGGGCCATTCAACCCCAGCCGTGCTTCGCGAGTGACGATCAGGTAGCTGCAAAGCGCGGCTGCAATCGACATACCGCCAAAGCAGCCCACGGTGCCCGCCACAATGCCAATGACTGGGGTATAGCGACGAAGATCCACAATCGCAGCATGAATGTCGGCAATCGCAGCCAGACCAAGATTGGCTTCCTGAAGGCGAACGCCGCCGGTTTCCAGACAGAGCACAGCCTGAGTAGGGATGCCGTTACGGTTATCTTCTGCCGCCAGCTCCAGCGCGGCGGCCATTTTGGCCCCGGAGACTTCCCCCATGCTGCCGCCCTGAAACGCGCCTTCAATTGCCACAACCACGGCGGGTTGTCCGTTAATGGTGCCTTTCGCCACTACCATGCCGTCATCGGACTGCGGCACGATGCCCTGCGGGCCGAGCCACGGAGAGATAATCCCGGCAAAGGGGTCCAGCAGTTCGCGGTAGCTGCCCTCATCAAGCAAGAATTTCGCGCGCTGGCGGGCTTTCAGTTCAATAAAGCTGCTGTCGTTACGCATCAGCCACCTCCTCAAATACCTGCTCAATGCGGATACGGGCCACGCCCGGCGTGGCGCCAAAATCGTGAATGGTCATCTGCCCAGCCGGCAGCTCGCCAAATTCAGCCAGACGGTTGAAAAGCGCCTGCCAGCGCGCCTGGCTGTTATCGACGGAAGTGGTCAGCGTGACGGTCAGCTGCTGGCTGCCATCGGCAACAAACAGCACTTCCATATCCCCGGAGCCAACCACGCCCGCCAGCGCTTTACCGCTGAGCTGGCGCGAAGCCGGGAGGGAAATTGTGATCTGTTCCATAACGTCCTCTTAAAAAGTGAGATCGCCTAAACGGTCTGTAAATAGGGTGGCGGCCAGCAGGTCGGCTGCGCCACCAGGTGAGGCGTTGCGCGCCAGCATCTCGGCATCCAGCCAGCGGAGCGCCTGCTCTCCGGCAAGAGACTTTGTGCCACCGGCGGCCAGGACGGCTCTTGCGCCCTGCTGCATCGTGCGCAGACCCGCTTCACCCGCGCGGGAAAGTACGCAGGTATCGCTGAGCGAACTCATGATCGCCATCAGCGCATCCAGCTGGGCCTGCGTTTCGCTGGCGCCTTCCCGGCGGCTCTGCTGCAACTGCGGCAAGGCAAGCTGCATAACATGCGGAAAGCCCTGCTGCGCCTCTTCACGCGCGCCCGGCACCCGATAGCGCTGGGTAGCCCGTAAGCCTTTGCTGAACATTTTTGGCGCGGCGTCGTCGGGCAGCCTGGCAAGCTGCGCCGCCTTTTCTGCTACCCGTGCTGGCTCGCGCTCGCCTGCCAGCATCGCGCAGGCGCTGACCAGCAGCCCCATCGCCCAGATCGCGCCACGGTGCGTGTTTACGCCGCCGGTCGCCTGCATCATCGCCTGCTCGCCTTCACGTCCAAGCCTGCCCACCAGCTGCCGCAGCGCAACATCCGCCGGACGGTTCCAGCAGTGCAGCGCCAGCGCGTAAAAGGTATGGGTCAGGCTGTGGGCAGAACGCTCCATCAGCGCCAGCGACAGATCCAGATGCGCCCCGTTGCCCCGGCTGTCGACCAGCCCTGGTTTTGGGCTGAGGCGCGCCTCGTCAATCAGGCAGCGGGTAGCCAGAGCCGCCAGTTTTTCAGCTTTCAGCTCAATGCCAGCCTGCGAAAACTGCGGTTGTCTGCTCATTACCAGCTCCGGAATTTCGCTGGCGGGTTATAGAGGCCGCCAGACCATTCCACCAGATCAGCCACGCTGCCTGCTGCCAGCAGGGAGCGGCTGGCTTCGGTGCGGCGGATGCCCAGGTCTTCCGGGAAGGCGACTTTGCCTTCACGACGCAGCTGTGCCACGCGTTTAGCATCCACCCCCAGTCCGATATCGGTGATCCCGGCCACGGCAGCGACCATTGCCCGACGCTCTTCCAGCGTTTTCGCCCGGTAGAGATAGGCAATGCCCTCCTCCGTCAGCACATGGGTGACGTCATCGCCATAAATCATTACCGGTGCCAGCGGCATACCGGAGGCTTTCGCCACGTCCACGGCTTCGAGTTTCTCGACAAAGGTCGGTTTAGCCCCTGCCTGGAAGGTTTCCACCATCTGCACCACCAGCTTGCGACCCCGCGCCAGCGGATCCGGCTCGTTGATCATCGCCAGCCATGCAGGTGTTGCATGACGACGACCGTGCGGATCGTGGCCCATATTTGGCGCACCGCCGAAGCCAGATAAACGGCCACGGGTAACGGTTGAGGAGTTCGCCGATCCATCCACCTGCAAGGTGGAACCAATAAACATATCTACCGCGTACTGCCCTGCCATCTGGCAGAAGGCGCGGTTGGAACGCATGGAGCCGTCGGCACCGGTAAAGAAGATGTCAGGGCGGGCGGAGACATATTTCTCCATCCCCAGTTCACCACCGAAGCAGTGCACGCTCTCGACCCAGCCGCTTTCAATGGCAGGGATTAGCGTCGGGTGCGGGTTCAGCGTCCAGTGTTTACAGATTTTGCCTTTCAGCCCTAACTGTTCACCGTAGGTTGGCAGCAGCAGCTCAATGGCGGCGGTGTTAAAACCGATACCATGGTTCAGTGACTGCACCTGGTGCTCGGCGTAGATCCCTTTGATCGCCAGCATCGCCATCAGCACATGCTCTTGTTTGATCAGGCGGGGATCGCGGGTAAACAGCGGTTCAATAAAGAAGGGTTTATCCGCCACCACCACAAAGTCGATCCAGGATCCGGGAATGTCCACGCGGGGAAGATCGCACTCCTCGTCCACCAGCTCATTCACCTGCGCAATAACGATGCCGTCATGAAACGCGGCGGCTTCAACCAGCGCTGGCGTATCTTCGGTGCTTGCGCCGGTGTAGAGATTGCCTTTGCGGTCCGCTTTGAAACCAGCAATCAGCGCCACGTTAGGGGCCAGATCAACATAGAGACGAGAGTAGAGTTCGATGTAGGTATGGATCGCACCGATCTCCAGCAGGCCATCTTCCAGTAGCTGCGAGATACGCAGGCTTTGCGTACCGGAGAAGGAGAAGTCCAGCTTGCGGGCGATGCCCTTTTCAAAAATATCCAGGTGTTCGCTGCGGCCCACGCTTGGCATGATCATATGCAGATCGTGGATAACAGCCGGGCTGACTTCAGCCAGCGAGCGCGAAAGGAAATCGGCCTGCTTCTGATTGTTGCCTTCCATAACCACGCGGTCGCCAGGGGCGATCAGTTTTTCGAGCATAGCCACCAGATCGTCAGTCGGCAGCACTTTGCCGCTGAGGCCCAGGGAGTCGATGCGACGCCGTTTTTCGCTGCGGCGGCTGTCCCAGGCTCGGGTGGACGAGTGTCCAGATAACATAGTTGCCTCCAGTAAGGTCCCTGATTTGTCATAAGGGTCTGGTCAGGGAGTCTGAGCTTCAGGCGGGTTTGCATCAATAAAGCGGGGGGTGAGAACGTTAGCCTTAGAGTAATGAAATAAATAAGAAGTTAATTTTCAGATAGTTAAATTATTATCATGTAGAACAGGATCGCAAAATTCGCCTGGTATCTATGCTTTCCTGTATCCCATAAGCGGGTAAAAAAGTTGGCATCGTCATAAGGCGACTGCCCTAAAGCCCCTGTTAAGCGAGGCATCATGACGATAGCGTCCCTGCCGATGTACCCTTTCACCCCTCAGGACAGTGAAGCTTTCTGGCAGAAGGTGCGGGCTGCACTGCCCGCGGGGGCAATAGCTGACACGCTGAGCTGGCCCGATCCGCTGTTAACGCACTGGCAACGTAACGATCTGCTGCTCAGCCAGACCTGCGGCTATCCGCTGATGACACGGCTGCCAGAAGTCCAGGTCGTGGGCGCGTTTCATTACTCGGCGCCGGGCTGTGAAGGGCCGAATTATCGCAGCTGGATAGCGGTGCGGGAGCAGGAGAGCGGCCAGACGCTGGCGGATTTTCAGGGACGAAAACTGGTGTTCAACAGCGAAGATTCCTACTCCGGCTATCACAGCCTGATGAAAATCACCGGCGGTACAGCCTTTTTTTCCGCAACCGTTGCCTCCGGCGGCCACCGCCGTTCTCTGCAATTGCTACAAAGCTGCGAAGCGGATATTGCCGCTATCGACTGTGTCAGCTGGGCGCTGCTGAAGCGAGATTTCCCCGATGAGCTTAACGGGTTAAAGATTATTGGCCAGACGGCCAGCGTGCCGGGTTTGCCGCTGATTACCGCCGCCACGACCTCGCCTGAAAATTTACAGGATCTGCGTGACGCGCTGGCTCGGGTGGTGCGGGATCCGGCAAATCGTGCGCTGTCTGCCGCGCTGCTGATTGAGGATTTTACGCCACTCCCGCGTTCCGCCTGGGCGAAGATTTTCGCGCAGAAGTAAGAATTACCGCACGAATTGCGCCTTATCCTTGCCGTACACAATGTCGCCAGGGTAAAATATCACGCAATATAAATTGTTATTTTTTCTACTCATTTTATTCCCCTGCAAACGTTTATCTTTGGCATTAAGGGCAATCGGGCGTGGAAAATCGCGCTGATGTCATATTGATGAAGCTAAAAGGCACGCGGCAACCGAAATCATCAGTACGGCATCGATTATGACTTCCCTTAAACCTCTGTTGTTGTGCTGTTCTCTGCTGCTGGGCGGCTGTGCATCCTTGTCCAGTAACAGTATTGATACTTCCCCACAGGCAAGCCTGGTGGCAACCTGCCACATAGCGGTGAAACAGCAGATTGATGCGCTGGCTTTGCCGCTGATCAACAGTCACCGCACCCCCGGCGTGGTGGTTGCATTGCTGCATAATGGCCAGCGTCAGGTGTTCAGCTATGGCTTTACTGATACCGATCGCCTTATCCCGGTGAGTGGCGACACGCTGTTCGCCGTCGGCTCGGTGACCAAAGGGTTTACGGCGGAAAGCGCCGCTCTCCTGGTGGCGCAAGGTAAGCTGAAGTGGAGCAGTACGCTGCGTGAGACAATCGGTAAAGAGGTGCCGTTAAGTGCGGATGCCGGGCAGATTACTCTGCTACAGCTCGCGACCCATACCTCCGGCCTGCCGCGACAGATGACCACGCTGCATATGCTGAGCAGGCTCAGTGATTATCTGTTTACCGGGCATCCCTTCTATGACGAGCTGGATCGCGGCGAGTTTCTGGATTATCTGCGGGATTTCCGCCGTCCTGCCTACCGCGAAGTGGTTTATTCCAATCTCGGTTACTCCATCCTGGATTACGTGATTACCCGGCAAAGCGGAGAGACGCCGCAGACGATCGCCAGCCAGCAAATTATTGCCCCGCTGGGCATGACCCATACCGGCTATCAGCCTGAAATTTTGCCTGGCTACGCGACACGCGCACGGGGACATGCGGGAGATCAGCCTAAATTTGTTCGTCGGGGAGAGCAGGTGCCGGACTGGCATTTTACCGGTTATATGGTGGGTGCCGCTTCACTGTGGTCCAGCGCGAACGATCTGCTGAGCTATCTTGCGGCTCATATGAACGGCAGCGGCAACGCCAGCCTGGAGAGCGCCTTTAAAGATGCCACCACTGTGCGTTTCAGACAGCCGGACTATGACTCCTCCGCGCTGGCCTGGCTGAGCAATGATTTTAACGGGCAGAGCATCCTCTATCAGTCCGGCTTTATAGGCGGCTTTGCCAGCTATATCGGCATGGATATCAGGCATAAAACCGCTATTGTGGTGTTGCAGAACAGCTTTAACTGGGACAACAATATCGGCCACCGCATGCTCTTGCGGCTGGCCAGCAGTGACGACCGCCAGCAGGCCTGCAAGCCCTGAAGGGCAGAGCCAGAAACGCTGAGGGCCATAGCAGTAAAGCAAGCTTGCTGAGCGCCAGACGCTAACAGCGTGACCGTAACAGAGAGCCTGTCGCTGTTGCGGAGAATCAGTCGTCCAGCTGTAAAGGCGGAAGCTGGGCAAACACGCTGAGTAAGCCCGCGCTCCAGAGCTGGCGGATCTGGGAATAGTAAGGATGCTTGTCGGTGAGATGGTACTGCTGAGCGCTGCTGAAGCTGTCCGCCGGGTAGATCATCACATCTAACGGCAGCCCCACCGAAATATTACTCGCCAGCGTCGAGTCCATGGAAATCAGCGCGCACTGCATCGCCTGGTCCAGCGGCGTATCAAAACGCAGGACGCGATCGATGATTGGCTTGCCATATTTGCTCTCACCAATCTGGAAATAGGGGGTGTCGATACTGGATTCAATAAAGTTGCCCTGAGGATAGATCTGGAACAGGCGCGGCTCCTCCCCTTTGATCTGGCCACCCAGCATCAGCGTTCCGCCAAATTCTTCGCCATCGCGCTTAATCACTCCACGCAGCGTCTCCCCTACCAGCAGAGCAACGTCATACATGGTGTGGCAGCTCATCAGGTTGGTTCTTTTGGCATCTTCGCATCCCCGCCGCAGCAGGCTGAGGGCGCTCTGCGTGGTGGCGAGGTTGCCAGCGCTTTGCAGCACCAGCGTGCGCTCGCCATCCTGCTGAAAAACATGCAGTTTGCGGAAGGAGGAGATATGGTCAACGCCCGCATTGGTACGGGAGTCTGAAACAAAAATCATCCCTGACGATAAACGC
Organism: Erwinia magellanica; assembly: GCF_039023495.1. Classification (NCBI taxonomy): domain Bacteria; kingdom Pseudomonadati; phylum Pseudomonadota; class Gammaproteobacteria; order Enterobacterales; family Erwiniaceae; genus Erwinia; species Erwinia magellanica. The sequence goes on along the minus strand of NZ_JBCHVC010000005.1, from coordinate 115,626 downwards.
ATTGCCACACAGTAAGTCATAGTTTGCCCGATAAAATTATCACTGCTGCGAATTCACCAGGTGCACCGCAGCCACCGCTGACATCTCTTCACTGCCTCCACCCAGCCGCATACCCCGCACCGGGCAGGCATCCATATAATCCACGCCCACCGCCAGCTTGAGATGCTGACGCGTGCTGCGGGTATTATTGGTGATGTCGAAACTGTGCCAGCTGCCCTCCACCCAGGCTTCAACCCAGGCATGCGTGGCTACATGTTCAACCGTATCAGTATAAAGGTATCCGCTCACATAGCGAGCAGGGATATGCAGGCTGCGGCAGCAGGCCAGAAACACGTGGCTGTGATCCTGACAAACGCCGGTACCTGCGGCAAAGACCTTCGCGGCGTTGTCGGTAACCGTGGTGCTGCCGGGCTGGTAAGGCATTTTAACCAACAGTTCTCCCATTAACCTTTCCAGCGCTGCCAGCGGCGCTTCAGGCCGGAAATAGCGCAGAGCAAAATCGTGAATGGCGGCGTCGGGCTGGGTCAGCGGCGTGATACGCAGAAATACCAGCGGTGAGAGACAGCTGTCGGGATCTGGTGACCTCTCATCTTCCATAATTTCCACCACCCCGCGCGCCTCAATTTCTATTGACTGGTGCGGCGTATCAAGGGTCAGCACATGCAGCACGTTACCATAGGTGTCCGTAGTACAGATCGCCTGCTCCGGCAGAACCAGATCCCAGGAGAGGATCTGCTGGTGCACCGAGTTCTGTGGCGTCAGCCGCAGGTACTGCGTGCTTTGCTTTACCAGCGTCTGATAGCTGAAGCAGGTTTTATGCGCGATATCGAGTTTCATTTCGCCTCCAGATAGGTCTGTTGAATGCTTTCGGCAATGGTGCCCAGATCGTCCAGAAAATGACGCAGCCAGCTGTGCAACCCTTCGGCTATCAGCGATTCATAAGAGGTAAAGCGCAGCCCGGCATCCAGTACGGTCACCAGCCGCCGGGGACGATTCTCTCCGTTTCCGCCAATCAGGTTCAGCTGGTTGGCGATCTCGTCGATACAGGATCGCAGGGATCGCGGGCTTTCTTCACGCAGGATCAGCATTTCGTTCACGCTGTCGCTGACCAGCTCCTGTTTATAGATGGTGTGATAAGCCTCGCGGGCCGATACGGATCGCAGCAGCGTGTCCAGCCGGTAATATTCCCGCACCGAATCGTCATCCTGTTCGGTAAGGGCGTGCGTGACGTCGAGCAGTCGCGCGGTACAGTCCGCCCGCTCCAGCAGCGTGCCCAGCCGGATAAAGCTCATGGCATCGCCGCGCATCAGCGTGCCAAACATCGCGCCGCGAAACAGGTGCGAACGCTCTTTTACCCAGTCAAAAAAGGCATCGGCACCCGTGCTGCTGACGCCCTGCCGCCGCAGTTTGCGCATCTCTATCCAGCTTGAGTTTATGCTTTCCCAGACCTCGGAGGAGAGGCTGCCGCGCACCGCATGGGCGTTATTCCACGCTGCTTCCCAGCAGCAAAAAATACTGCCAGGGTTACGCTCATCAAGGACAAAAAAGTTAAACAGCTGCGGCATCGCCAGCCGGTCATTCAGCGTCCAGAACAGCTCGTCGGTGCTGGTGAGCGTGAGCGGAACGCGCAGTTCGTCGTCATGGGTGCTGCGCACCGGCATCAGCGACAGCCGGTTGGTCACGTCGAGCACCCGCGCAATATTTTCGGCACGCTCTAAATAGCGCGCCATCCAGTAGAGGCCACTGGCTGTGCGACTCAGCATGCGTCATCCTCCAGAACCCAGGTATCTTTAGTGCCACCGCCCTGCGATGAATTCACCACCAGCGATCCCTGCGTCAGCGCCACGCGGGTCAGCCCGCCCGGCACCAGGCGGATCTCCGCGCCGCTGAGCGCAAAAGGCCTCAGATCGATATGGCGCGGTGCCAGCCCCTGCTCCACAAAAGTGGGACAGGTGGAGAGCGCCAGGGTATGTTGCGCAATATAGTTTTGCGGCCTGGCAATCAGCAACGAACGAAAATCCTCAAGCTGCTTCTGGCTGGCGACCGGGCCAATCAGCATGCCGTACCCCCCGGCGCCGTGAACCTCCTTCACCACCAGTTTTGGCAGATTGGCCAGCACCCAGGAGAGTTCGTCAGGCCGGCGGCATTGCCAGGTTGGCACGTTATTGAGGATCGGTTCCTCCGCAAGGTAAAACTTCACCATATCGGGCACGTAAGGATAGATCGATTTGTCATCCGCCACGCCGGTACCAATGGCATTTGCCAGCACCACATTCCCGGCGCGATAAACGGAAAGCAGCCCCGGCACCCCCAGCATCGAATCGGCCCGGAAGGCAAGCGGATCAAGAAACGCATCGTCCACGCGGCGATAGATCACGTCTACTTTGCAGGGGCCTGCCGTGGTACGCATCATCACGGCCCCATCCTTCACGAACAGATCGGCACTCTCTACCAGCTCAACGCCCATCTGCTGCGCCAGAAAACTGTGCTCGAAATAAGCGCTGTTGAAGCGGCCCGGCGTCAGTACCACCACCACCGGATCGTTTACTGGCGAGCTTTCCCGCAGGGTTTGCAGCAGATGCGAGGGGTATCGTTCAACGGGCGCAATGCGCTGTTGCGCGAACAGCTCCGGATAGAGCCGCATCATCATTTTGCGGTTTTCCAGCATGTAGGAGACGCCGGAGGGCGTGCGCAGATTATCCTCCAGCACGTAGTATTCACCATCGCTGTTGCGAACCATATCCACGCCGCAGATATGCGCATAGATATCACGATGCAGGTTAATGCCCTGCATACAGGGCTGATACTGATCGTTTACCAGCACCTGCTCCGCGGGAACGATCCCCGCTTTAAGGATCTGCTGGTCATGGTAGATGTCGTGCAGAAAGGCGTTCAGCGCCTGAACGCGCTGGCGGATGCCGCTGTCCAGCATCGCCCATTCGCTGGCGGGAATGATCCTCGGCACGCTGTCAAATGGGATCAGCCGCTCGGCACCGCCATCCTGACCATAGACATTGAAAGTGATACCTACCCGGTGAAACAGCAGTTCCGCCTCTTCCCGCTTGCGGGCGATAGCTTCCCGATCGGCTTTTTGCAGCCAGTGCCAGTAGTCGCGATAGTGCGGGCGATGCTGACCGTTCCCCAGCAGCATTTCATCATAAAAGGGGGATGCTGCCTGATAGCCTTGATTCATGATTTCCCTTCCACTGTCGGTGAGCATCTCAAGGAGCTGCACAAACCGTGCCAGTTGGCCAGTGGAGAGCAAGTCTGCTGCGGCTTCAACATCTTGCTGAGCCGTATTGGTATCGTGAGGCGTAACGTGGTGGAAGGAACGGCGCGAGGAAGCTGAAACGCACCATAACAGTGCGTTTCAGTGAGGCGATTAGTGGCTTTCCAGCGGGTGCCAGATTTCGGTGACGGCGCCTTCGCCGCCGGTAATAGGATCGTGCTGAGGCATAGGCACGCGGCTGATTTCTGCCACAGATTGGTTAAGTTGTTCCTGCTCTTCACGCCGGGTTTCTGGCTGCATCCCGCGAGGGTAAGCGCCTACGGCAAAGAAGTCCTCGCTGGCGGCAAGCTGTTGATGGCCCACGCCTGCCGGGATCAGCACCGCATCGCCCGCGTAGACGGTCACTGCCCTGCCCGTTTCGCCGCCAAACAGGATCTGCGCCCAACCCGCGGCAATGCCCAGCAGTTCATGGGTATTGGGATGATAGTGGGTATAGGGGAAAACCGGATAGCGCCAGCGTGGCAGCCACTGATGGCTGGCGAAAAGGTCTTCAAAAAAGCGAGCCATATCTTCCACTTCCTCAGAGGCGACCTGAGGATAGATGATCAGCGGCAGGGGATTATTGGGTACGCCGCTGGCAGGCTGAAACGTCATATATTGTGGATTGGTAGAGGTTCCGGCCGCGAAGGTTCCGGCGGCAAACGACATCATAGTAAGCATACAACCAGATTGCGACAACATACGCCGTCTCCTGCAGGGTGAAAGTGTTAATCAATTGTGGCAAATAATAGAGAATTTGCAACGTCACCCGCAGAGGGGCGATCACATAACTCACTAATTTAACGGGACTTAACTCAAATTACGCTAAATGGCTCCCGCCTGCTGCTCCCGATCGGTTTCAGAAACGTTTTGGTTTCTGCTGGCTTATAAAAGCAAGCGGCAAACTGTTATAGCCAGATGGAGAATAACTGTGACTGCTCAAGGTTTGCGTTTTGTGGTCTACTGGTGAGAGTCACGAATGAGGTGAAAAAGATGGAAGATGTAAAACAGATATTACTGCGCGAGATCGACACGTTAAACCGCGAAGAGAAGCGTGATAACAAGCCGCGCTTTAGCTTTACTTTTCTTAAAAACCATCCCGGATTGTGGGCATCCATGTATGTCTGCTATGCGCTTACCGTGGCGCTGATCTTTACCACGGAATTCCTGGGCTGGCCTGCCTTCTGGGGCGCGACGATTTTTGTCCTGCTGATGAGCGTCCTGATGCTGCTGGACGTCAATCCGCGCTACCGGTTTGAGGATATCGATACCCTGGATCTGCGCGTCTGTTACAACGGCGAATGGTATTATGACCGTACGCTTTCCGAGCAGGCGGTGCAGGAGATCCTCACCAGCAGCAAAGTGACCGACTCCGTTAAACAGGGCATTAAAAAGCTGCTTTCACTGAAGGGTAAAGTCGATTTTTATGACGTCTACCACCTCACATGGGGTCAGAGACGCGCCTCTACCGTCTGATTTTGCCAGGGCCAGCCTGCTGGCCCTGATCTCCCTGTTTCCTGAAAGCCTTCATGAAGTGAGAGCCACGTCGTGGCGAAGGGTCGCCCTTACAGCATCTCCGCTATCAAGCCGCCTAAAACAGCCACTGCCGCTTCCTGCACCTCTCCCCACTCCCAGGAGGCATTAAAGCGGAAGTAGTTGGCGTACTGTTCGCCAGACGAGAACATCTTACCGGGCGCAATACTGATATTAAGATCCAGCGCGCGGTAATAGAGTTCAGTGGTGTTGACCTGCCGTGGCAGCTCAATCCACAGGAAATAGCCGCCCTGGGAATCATTGATTCTGGCTTCACCCGGCAGGTGGCGCTTCAGCGACTGCCGCGCCTGATTTTTCCGCTGCTCCAGCACCAGCCGCAGCCTGCGCAGATGGCTGTCGTAGCTGCGGGTCATCAGATAATTTGCCAGCGCCAGCTGCATCGGCGCGCTGGTAGAGAGCGTGCTCATCAGTTGCAGGCGTTGGATGCGCTGAGCATGCTGCCCGGCCGCCACCCAGCCAACGCGAAAACCCGCTACCAGATTTTTCGAAAATGAAGAGCAGTGCAGCACGCTTTGCTGCTGCTCGAACGCCTTCGCCGGCAGCGGCTTTTCACTGCCAAACCACAGCTCGCTGTAGACGTCATCTTCAATCAGGGTTACCTGATGCTGCGACAGGATCGAAACCAGCCGCTGTTTCTTCTCTTTGCTGAGCGTATGCCCGACAGGATTCTGCTGGTTGGTCATCATCCAGCACGCTTTAACGGGCCAGCGTTCAAGCGCCCGCTCCAGCTCATCCAGATCCATGCCGTGCTGCGGGTCAGTGGCAATAGCCACAGCCTTCAGCTTCAGCCGTTCTATGACCTGTAGTGCGCCATAAAAGCAGGGATTCTCAATAGCTACCCAGTCGCCAGGCTCCGTGACCGCCTGCATGCTCAGATTCAGGGCTTCCATTGCGCCGTTAGTGATAACAATCTCCTCCGGCGAAACCTGAATCCCCTGTAGGGCATAGCGCTGCGCCAGCGTTTTGCGCAAGGCTTCGTTACCGGGCGGCAGGTTATTCAGCGCATCGGCTGGTTTAAGCGTATGGGAAACCGCAGAGAGCGATCGCATAAGCTGGCGCTGGGGAAAGAGTTCGGGGTCGGGAAAGGCGGAGCCAAACGGCAGGATGTGGGGATCACGGCAGGCTTGCAGCACATTAAAGATAAATTCGTTGATATCCACCGATTCCGCCAGCTGCACCTTCTGGTGGCTGGCGGGCTGGCTGAGGAACTCTGCTCGCGGAGCAACGTAGTAGCCCGACTGCGGACGGGACTGGATCCAGCCCTGGCTCTCCAGCACCTGATAGGCGTGCATCACCGTCATCAGGCTCATGCCGCTCAGGGCCACCTGCTCACGCAGGGAGGGCAGTTTTTCCCCAGGCAGCCAGATTTCCTGAGAAATCTGCTGCTGGAGCCGATCGATAAGCTGCTGGTATTTAGCCAAAACTGTTACACATCCAGGTCGGGTATCCAGCGACTATTATAGGTGTGATGCGGCAGATTAAACAGCGCCCGGCACCGACGCTGCCTGCTCTTTTTTAAGCGAAGGCAGTACTTCCCTCTCCGTGCCACCGACGTAGTGCTTCAGGCCAGGAACCTGATCGGGCGGGATCGGCTTCCCCAGCAGATAACCCTGTAGCGAATTGCAGCCCAGACTGGTCAGAAAAGCCTGCTGCTCCAGCGTTTCCACCCCTTCGGCAACCACTTTCAGATTCAGCGTCTGCGCCAGGGCAACAATGGCGGTGACAATGGTGGCATCTTCACTGTGCGCTTGCAGTTCGTTCACAAAAGCCCGGTCAATCTTCAGCTCGCTTGCCGGCAGACGTTTCAGGTACAACAGGCTTGAGTAGCCGGTGCCGAAATCATCAATAGAAGCCTTCACGCCCAGGTCGGTAAGCTGGGTAAGAATACGAATGCTCTCATCCGGGTCGCGCATGGCGGTGGTCTCGGTCACCTCCAGCGTCAGCAATTCCGCAGGAATATGGTGGGTCTCCAGCGCCTTCACCACCGTCTCTACCAGCCCTTGTTGCTCAAACTGTAGCGCGGAGAGGTTAACCGCTACCGACCAGTGCGGGTTGCCCTGTAGATGCCAGACACGCAGCTGGCGGCAAGCTTCATTGATCACCCAGTTCCCAATGCTGACAATCAGACCGGTTTTCTCAGCAATCGGCAGAAACAAGTCCGGGGTCAGCAGGCCGCGCTGCGGATGCTCCCAGCGAATGAGCGCTTCAAAGCCGACAATTGGCCCCTGCGGTGCACAGAATTTTGGCTGATAGAACAGACGCAGTTCGTTATGCTCCTGCGCAGCCCAGAGATCGTTAATCAGCTGAAGCTGGTTCTGCGCAAGGGTGTTCATTGAGGGCTGGAAAAAGCTGTAGCCATTACGGCCATTATTTTTGGTGTGGTACATCGCCGCATCGGCATTGAACATCAGCTCGCGTTCATCTTCGCCATCACCAGGGAAGACGGCAATGCCTATACTCAGCGACACCACCAGCTCATAGCGGGAGATAACAAACGGCCTGTCGATAGCTTTCACCAGCATGTCAGCCGCGCTGGCTGCATCGTTGGGGTCGTTGATCTCCACCAGCAGCACAAACTCATCACCGCCAAGCCTGGCCAGCGTATGATGCCCTGTCAGCAGATTTTTCATCCTGTCGGTAACGCCGACCAGCAGATTGTCGCCAATATGGTGACCAAAAGCGTCATTTACCGCCTTAAAGCCGTCAAGATCCATAAACATCAACGCAAACGAGGTGCCTTCCCGCAAGGCTTTACTCATCGCCTGGTCAAGCCGGTCTTCCAGCAGGATCCGGTTTGGCAGACGGGTAAGATTATCGTGAAGCGCCAGCTGCGCCAGCTCACGGTTAGCATCAGCCAGCGAGGAAGCCAGCACCGATGTCCGCGCCTGTAGCCGCGCATCCAGCGTGGAGACAACCAGCGTGATACCCAGAATCGACAGCGTGACCACCACCACCACTACCGCCAGCCAGTTACTGTTAACCCCCATTTCCGTTGCCTGGCTCCCCATGGGGAATGACGCCGCAGCCATACCGGTGTAGTGCATCCCTGCAATCGCCGCGCCCATCACCATCGCCGCGCCAGCGCGCAACAGGGCCAGCCTGCTGCCACCCTGACGAAGCTTAAACGCCAGCCATAATGCTGCGGTGGAGGCGACCAGGGCAATCACCACCGAAAGGATGATCCAGTTCCAGTTCCAGACGATACCCGGCTCAAACATCAGTGCAGCCATGCCGGTATAGTGCATGGCGACAACGCCCCCCCCCAGAACCAGTGCCCCAATCATCAGCCGGTGAAGCGGTAACTCGCCATAACAGACAATCCACAGCGCAAAGATAGAGGCCGCCACGGCAATCACCATTGAGACAAGGGTTAAGGTGGGATCGTAACTCATCACCATTGCCATATTCATTGCCAGCATGCCGATAAAATGCATCGACCAGATGCCAACACCCATAGCGAATCCGCCGCCGATAAGCCAGATTTGAGCAACTTTGCCCGTAGAGGTGGCTACCCTGCCCGCCATATCCAGCGCGGTGTAGGAAGCCAGGAAGGCAACAAAAATGGATACGATGACCAGCAGCTGGTCGTAGGAGCTCATAAGCATAGGAAAATCTCGGGTGCTGATGCCATCTCTGGCGCCGTGTAGTTAAACAAAACTGCTGAAAAAATCCGCCTTCAACGATCACGGTATCGGCTAAAGAACAGCCAACTTTACGCTCTCAAAAATAAAGCCAACAGGCCGTGATAATAAACCCGGTTAACAAAATGATATCCCTGCCATTTATATCGTTTACCACTTACTGACATCTGCGCACGAACATAGCATCGCCTCTTTTTTTTAAGAAGTCTTAAATAAGATTACTCTCAATTTAATCCTTATGACCGATGAATGCAGGCTTGCCGACCATTTTGCTTTTTTTTCAGTAATTCATAAGCTTTATTTTTGCGTTTCGCTTCTCTGTAAGGTCCATGCTGATCTATAGTAAAGAAAAATAAGACTAAACTGTTAATTGAAATGTCTGAAGCCCCGGCAAAGCCATTTAGTGTGATAGAGATCGATTATTTTAGCTGTTTAATTTAGCCCCACTTATATTAATTTCACATCAGGCGAAAAAGCACGTTCATCTGTCTAATCAGTAAGGATTGGTTATGAAAATGAAGCTTTTTCTGCTGGGCTGTGGCCTGAGCCTCGGCGTCGTCTCTTCTGGCTTTGCCGCCACCACCACGGGAACTATTAACGCCCGTCTGGTGCTTACTACCGGCTGCCTGGTGAATGGCCAGTCTGCCACCACCGGCGTCAACTTCGGTACCTTAGACTTTGGTAGTAGCGCCGCGACCTTCGATACGCTGAATGCCACTCTTGTCGGTTCGCTGGGAAACGGTATTTTTGTCCGCTGTACTACCGGGCAGACTTATAATGTTCAGCTTACCAGCAGCAATGCCGCACCGGCCACGGTGTTTGGCGCCGTCACCGCACAGCCTCGTTATCTGGTATTAGGCAGCGACGCCACGCAAGGTATTGCCTATACCCTGTACGGCACAACCTCCTACACCACGCCTATTGCCAACAACACCAACCTGGCCAACACCGGCACGACAGATCCGGTGAATGGCGATAACTATCCCATCTATGGCCGTATCACTGGCGGGGGCTTCAATGCCGCTATTCCGGCTGGTACCTACACGGACACCATTAACGTCGCCGTCAATTACTGACTGAAAAGGCAGAGAATATAACGTGACGGAATGGGGAATGCGACCAGGGAGGGTGAGGGGCGCGCTGGGCCTGATGATGCTCTGCATCTCTTATCCGGGCTGGTCGCTGCCCACGCAAACCTTTCAGGTAAGCGCTACCGTTGTGAATGGTTGTCTGGTTTCCGGAACAAATACCGGGGTGTTTGGCTCGCTGGATTTCGGCACCCAACCCGGTGTAGGCAGCCGCTCGGTCAGCGCCAGTTATGTTCAAAGCTCCACCATTAATCTGGCCTGTACTCCCGGCACAACCCTGAACATGAGCATCAACGGCGGCGGCAACTACGGCACCAGCCGCAATCTGAAAGTAGCGAATAACAGCGATCTGGTCGCCTATACGCTCTATACCAGCGCCACGCACAGCGCGGCGAGTGCCATTCCGGTCAACCAGAATCTGGCGCTGACCTACAGCAATGCGAATAACATTACCCTGCCCATTTACGGTCTTTTGCAGCTAAGCGGAGTTAACCGGGCCGGGACTTACAGCGACACGCTAACCGTGACGCTGAGTTGGTAAAACAGGGATTTGAAAAGGACTGAATCATGAAGATGCGACTTCTTAGTGGCCTGCTTTTGGGGCTGCTCGCCTGGGTAATTCTCACTCCGGCCAGGGCGGGGAACTCCGTGCTTATCTGGCCCATTGACCCGAAAATCCACAGCGGCGATAAAGCCACTGAGCTGTGGCTGGAAAATCGCGGTGAAGCCACCACGCTGATGCAGGTAAGGATATTCACCTGGCAACAGGTGAATGGTCAGGAGCAGTATCAGACTCAGCAAACCGTGGTGGCCAGCCCGCCGCTGGTCAGGATTGAGCCGGGCCAGAAGCAGCTGGTTCGTCTGATAAATCAATCGCCGCCGCCGCCGGGCCGGGAAGTGGCCTACCGGGTGTTGCTGGATGAGATCCCGACGCCGCAGACGCCGGGCAAAGACCAGGCTGGTCTCAACTTCCAGATGCGTTATTCGGTTCCGCTTTTTACTTATGGCCAGGGGCTGAGTGCGGATTCAGCCAGCCCTAAACTCAGCTGGGAAGTGGTTAATCAGGGCGGCCGTTCGGCCATTAAAATCACCAACAGCGGCTCAGGACATGCAAGGCTGAGCAAGGTTTCATTAGGAGGAAGGCAGCTCTCTAACAGCCTGTTTGGCTACGTACTGTCGAACTCCAGCAATACTTTCCCTGTTAATTTCCCGGTATCCAACCGCTCTGAACTGAGCGCACAGCTGGAAAATAATAAAAGCTGGCATAGCACCGGTTCTTCACACTAAGCCATGAGCAGGCGAAGCTTTGCGTCTGTTGGACGCTGCTCCCTGGCTGTTACCGGCGTTTTAAGCTGCCTGCTCCCTGTGACAGGCAGCGCGGAAACCTATTCCTCTTTACCGCCGCCACCGCAACAGAATACGCCGGGACAACAGCAGCAGCAGTATATGCTGGGGTTAGTGGTGAACGACCAGGATAGCGGGCAGGTGGTGCCGGTTGAGTTTCGGGACAACCACTATCTGCTGCGGGCGGGCGATCTGCAACGCGCCGGGATCCCCACTGCCAGAATCACCTCATCAATGATGGATGTCTCCACGATGGCGGAGGTAAAGGCCGTGTATGATCAGAGCCGGCAACGTATTTTGCTGACCGTACCGCCAGCCTGGCTGCCAAAACAGACGCTGACCAGCAAAGAGAGTAATGGCCCACGCTATCCCGGCAGAACCACGCCTGGCGCGCTGCTCAATTACGATCTCTATACCAGCCATACCTCCGCCAGCGGCACGCGGCTTTCCGCCTGGAACGAATTCCGCCTGTTTGGCAACCAGGGGCAGTTTGCCACTAATGGGGTTTATCAGGAGCAGCTTTCCGGTACGCCCGGCGCTCAGGATGAGGGGTATCTGCGTTATGACACCTGGTGGAGCAATCAGAACGAGAACCACTCCCTGAGCTGGCGGGTGGGAGACCTGACCACCGACTCGCTCTCCTGGAGTAACAGCGTCAGGCTGGGCGGAGTCCGGATTGGGCGGGACTTTTCAATACGCCCCGATCTGATCACCTATCCCCTGCCCTCATTTTCCGGGCAGGCGGCGGTGCCCTCCACCGTAGACCTGTTCGTCAATGGCTACAAAAACAGCACCAACAGCGTTCAGCCTGGCCCCTGGTCGCTGACCAATATGCCTTTTGTTAACGGTGCGGGCAATGCGGTGGTGGTCACGACGGATGCCGTAGGCCGTCGGGTTTCCACCACGTTGCCGTTTTACGTATCCAGCGAACTCCTCAAGCCAGGCCTCTCTGACTTCTCTTTTTCGGCGGGCGCCCTGCGTGAAAATTATGGCTTAAAGAATTTTGACTATGGCGCGGGGGCGGTCAGCGGCTCTTATCGTTATGGCCTGAATGACTGGCTGACGCTGGAGAGTCATGCCGAAGGGGCAGAGTCGCTGGCGCTGGGGGGAGCCGGAGGCCAGTTACGCATCGGCTCGCTGGGGGTCATTAATGCAGCTTTAACGCAAAGCCAGATGCAGGGCGAGCATGGCAACCAGTACAGCTGGGGCTATCAGTATAACAACAGTCGCTTCAGCGTCGGCACGCAGCATATCGTGCGCTCCGCAGGGTTCGGTAATCTGGCGCTGTATGGCGACAGGAACAGCGGCGTGGCCGGAACGGAATATACGCTAAGCCGTCGCAGCGCCCAGTACAGCGCCAGCCTCTCACTGAATCAGTACGGCAGCCTCGGCGCGGCCTTTATCGATATTACCAGCGGCACCGGCGACCGCACGCAGCTGTGGAATCTCTCCTGGAGCAAAAACCTGTGGGGCAACAGCAGCCTCTATCTCTCCGCCAGCCGTGACCAGCAGCAGGGCGAATGGTCAGGAGCTATTTCGTTACTGATCCCCTTCAGCGATCTGGGCACCGCCAGCGTCAGCCTGGAGCGGGATCAGCAGGGCGGCACGTCCCAACGCATCACGGCTTCCCGCGCGATGCCTTCTCAGGGCGGGCTGGCCTGGGATGCCTCCTGGGCGAATCAGAGCAGTGGCAGCGATTATCGTCAGGGCAGCCTGAGCTGGCGGAATAATAATATCGAAACCTCGGCGGGCTTTTATGGCGACGATGAATACAGTACCGAATGGGCCGATATTACCGGCTCGGTGGTGCTGATGGATGGCAGCCTGTTTGCGGCTAATCAGGTCACCGACGCCTTCGTGCTGGTGAAAACGGATTACCCCAATATAAAAGTTCGCTATGAAAACCAGCTGATGGGCCATACGGATGATAAGGGCTATCTGCTGGTGCCCGGCATCAGCTCCTGGTATCCGGCCAAATATGATATCGATACGCTGGATCTGCCTGCCGATATGACCACCTCCCACGTTGAGCAGCGCTTTGCGGTTAAGCGCGACAGTGGCTATCTGCTGCACTTCCCGGTGGAGCCTCTGCGTGCCGCCAGCGTGATCCTGCACGATCAGAACGGTCAGCCGCTGCCGGTCTCCACGCAGATAATCCGTGAGGGTCAGGCGACCGAATATGTCGGCTGGGATGGTCTGGCCTGGATGGAAAATCTCTCCAGCCAGAATCCGTTCAGGGCTGAAACGCCGGATGGCCGCCACTGTGAGGCGGCGCTGACCGTGCCCGGTGGACGCCCGAAATCGCTGGAAACTTACGGTCCCCTGACCTGTTCTCTCTCTCCCGATCCCTCTTCAGGAACGCCACCATGAAAAAATTGCTCTCCGGCCTGCTGTTGCTGCTATTAATGGCCTTTACCTTGCCGGGTCGGGCGGCCTGTACGCTCCCCTCCGCGACGGCAAATTTTGGCACCGCAAGCTCCTTTGCCATTAACACCAGCGCCAGCGCCACTACCGCCAACGTGCTGGTGAACTGCGGCGCGGGCAGCGTGCTTTCCCTGCTCTCGACAGATTATGTCAGGCTCCAGCTGGCAAGCGCCACGTTCTTCAGCGGAACGCGGGGCACGCTGAAGATTATCAGTACCGGCACGGACGCGATCCCGGTACAGGTTTGTACTAATACTGCATGCAGCAACGAGCTGTCGGTTGGCGGCACGGCCACAACCTACAGCAAGGCGCAATTACTTAATCTTTTAGGGCTGGGCGGAGGGCAAAACTTCTCTATTCCCCTCTATCTCAGAACGGTTCCCGGTCAGGTTGTGGCCGCCGGAACTTATACCGTCACGCTGAATATTCTGGTGAACTACAACATCTGTACGGGCATCGGCGCGTTAGGATTATGTTTGTTGGGGAGTCAACAGTCAGGGTCTGGCACGGTTCCCATCACCACCACGCTTATCGTTACTAACGACTGCACCACTATCACCGCCCCCAATATCAGCTTTGGCAGCGCACCGCTGGTCAGCAGCTTTAATACCGTTTCGCAATCCATTAATGTTATCTGCACCAAAGGCAGCACCTACACCGTAGGGATAAGCAACGGCAGCCACGCGGTAGGCGCGCAGCGCTATATGGCCAGCGGCAGCAACCTGCTGGCCTATGAGATCTATAAAAGCGCCACCACCTCCCGCTGGGGTCCCACCGGCACAGAGAGAGCCTCCAGTAGCGGCGCTAACAGCATCAGTACGGATGGCCTGACGCGCACGTTTAACTACACGGCGCAAATACTCACCACGCAGAGCACGCCCGTGGCAGGCAGCTACAGCGACAGCGTGGTTGTGGATCTCTCGTTTTAACCAGCCCGGCAGAAAGGGGCCTGACCTCTTTCTGCTCAGCACAGCCCTGCGGAACCCCGTTTATTGCTGGTGGCTGAGTGCAGCCATCCAATCATATTGTTAATTATTTGTTACGAATAGGTATCCGCATCTCAGGCTTAAGAGTGATCGGCATCACATTAAAACCCCTGACGGCAGGCTAAAACGGGAGAAAACCCTAAAGGATGAACTGCCGTGACTTTTCCCTCCACGCCACAAAAGAAACCACAAAGCTCTGCCAGAACCATCTTCAACGTAACCAGCGGTAACTTCCTGGAGATGTTCGATTTCATGGTATTTGGCTACTACGCTACCGCCATCGCCAAAACCTTCTTCCCCGGCGATGACCCTTTTGCCTCGCTGATGCTGACGCTGATGACGTTTGGTGCCGGCTTCCTGATGCGGCCTCTCGGTGCCATCGTGCTCGGCGCTTACATTGACCATCATGGTCGCCGTAAAGGATTGCTGTTGACGCTGGGTTTGATGGCCATGGGTACGTTAACTATTGCGCTGGTGCCTGGCTATGCCACGCTGGGAGCCGCTGCACCCATCCTGATCCTGCTGGGCCGCTTGCTCCAGGGCTTCTCTGCTGGCGTCGAACTCGGTGGCGTGTCGGTCTATCTCGCTGAGATTGCGCCAGAGAACCGCAAAGGCTTTTTTGTCAGCTGGCAGTCCGGCAGCCAGCAAGTTGCGGTGATTTTTGCCGCCCTGCTGGGGCTGGCGTTGAACCATCTGCTGGCAAAAGATCAGGTCACCGAATGGGGCTGGCGTATTCCGTTTGTGATCGGCTGTCTGATCGTGCCCTTCCTGTTCTGGATCCGCAGCATGCTGGAAGAGACGGAAGCGTTCAGCCAGCGTAAAATCCATCCCTCTATGAGAGAGATTGTCCGTTCTGTTGCCAGCAACTGGGCGCTGGTGCTGGCAGGTATGCTGATGGTCGTCACCACCACGGTGATGTTCTATATGATCACCGCGTTCACGCCTACCTTTGGTAAAACCGTACTGATGATGAGCGACAAGCAGAGTTTCTTCGTCACGCTATGCGTAGGGATTTCTAATCTGTTCTGGCTGCCGGTGATGGGCGCAATGTCAGATCGCTTTGGTCGCCGTCCGCTTCTGATCCTCTTTACTTTGCTGATGATTGCCACCGCCTGGCCGGTACTGCACTGGCTGGTAGGTTCCCCAACCTTTTCGCACCTGCTGGAAGCTGAGCTGTGGCTCTCCTTCCTCTACGCCAGCTACAACGGCGCGATGGTGGTCTATCTGGCGGAGGTGATGCCAGCTGAAGTCCGGGCTACCGGTTTTTCCCTGGCTTACAGTCTGGCGACGGCGCTGTTCGGCGGCTTTACGCCAGCGATTTCCAGCTATCTGATCCACGCCACGGGGGATAAAGCGATGCCCGGTGTCTGGCTGACCTTTGCCGCCGTATGCGGTCTGATTGGCACGATGATCATCAAACGCCTGATCCAGCAGTATCAGACCAAACAGAGCGGTGCTACGGCAGTGCAGATGTAATAAAAAAGGGGCCGGTATCTGCATACCGGCCCCTTCTTCAACAGACGAGAATTACTTCCCGGCGGTTTCCATTCCCATCAGTCCAATCTTCAGATAGCCCGCCTGACGCAGCTTATCCATCACGCCCATCAGCGTTTCGTAATCCACTGACTTATCGGCCTGGAAGAAAATGGTGGTCTCCTTTTTCCCTTCCGTCTGCCCATTCAGCGTCTCTACCAGCGTTTCTGGCGTCACCGCATTGTTACCAATGAAGAGCTGCTTGTCCGCTTTGATAGAGAGATAGACCGGCTTTTCAGGGCGCGGCTGAGGGGCGCTGGAAGAGGCAGGCAGGTTAACGCGAACGTCAACGGTAGCCAGCGGCGCGGCGACCATAAAGATAATCAGCAGCACCAGCATCACGTCAATAAACGGCGTGACGTTGATCTCATGCATTTCGCCGTTGCTTTCAAGATCTTCATTAAATCGCATAGCCATGGTGCTTATCCTACCCGCAGTTTCTGTGCTGGCGCACGTTGCGCGCCGCCGGCAGCCAGGTCCAGATCGCGGCTTTGCAGCAGCATAATCTGAGCCGCGACATCGCCCATGGAAGCTTTGTAGTTGCCGATCATACGGGCAAAGATATTGTAGATAACCACCGCAGGGATAGCCGCAATCAGACCAATAGCCGTCGCGAGAAGCGCCTCGGCGATGCCCGGCGCCACAACGGCCAGGTTAGTGGTCTGCGTCTGTGCAATACCGATAAAGCTGTTCATGATGCCCCAGACCGTACCAAACAGCCCGACAAACGGCGCGATGGCGCCAATGGTCGCCAGGAATCCGTTACCGCGGCCAGCATGACGGCTGAAGAAGGCAACACGACGCTCAAGACGGAAAGAGGTACGCTCTTTGATGCCGTCATTGTCATCTGAGCCGGCAGAAAGCTCCAGCTCGTTTTCCGCTTCCTGTAACAGCCGGGTGGTCAGGCTGTTGGCCTTAAAGGTGGCACAGGTTTCAGCCGCTTCTTTCAGCGAGCGAGCGCCAGCCAGCGCCTGCTGCTCGCGCTTGAGGCGGCGCTTAGCCGCGCTCAGTTCAGCGCTTTTGCTGAAGAAGATTGCCCAGGTCACGACCGACGCCAGCAGCAAACCGATCATCACCACTTTTACTACGATGTCCGCATGCTGGTACATGCCCCAGACGGAGAGATCCGTCTGCATCAAATTATTGGTCACGCTCTGTCTCCAACGTCATTAACGGGTAAAAAAAACCAGTGCGGATCATACCAAATCAGTGCTGAATTGATAGTGGTTATCATTACTATTTACTTTCCGGGTAACATTTTTTGCACATTTACTGATTTACCGCATTCCAGGGCGCTTTTTACGGAATCTTTCTCACTCTCTCCTTCCCGCAATGTCCCGCTGGCGCCTGGCGTGTTAACGTTAAGAAAATCCCGCTATTTGCAGACAGAGCTTTCTGATGACCAGTAAAAAAATTGAAACGGCGCTGATTGCCGCCGGGCGCAGTAAACGTTACACCCAGGGATCCGTAAACAGCGTGATCCAGCGTGCCTCTTCGCTGGTGTTTGACAGCGTGGCAGAGAAAAAACGCTGCACGGCTGGCCGTGCCGATGGCGAGCTTTTTTATGGTCGCCGGGGCACCCTGACGCACTTTTCCCTACAGGAAGCGATGACGGAACTGGAAGGCGGCGCAGGCTGTGCTCTTTATCCCTGTGGCGCGGCAGCGGTAGCCAATGCAATCCTGGCTTTCGTCTCGGCGGGCGACAACGTGCTGATGGCTGGCTCTGTCTATGAGCCAACTCAGGATTTTTGTACTAAAATCCTCAGCAAAATGAACGTCTCAACCACCTGGTTCGATCATTGCCTGGGGGCGGAAATTGCCGAACTGGTGCAGCCCACTACTCGCGTCGTGTTCCTGGAGTCCCCCGCTTCCATCACTATGGAGGTGCAGGATATCCCGGCGATCGTGGCCGCCGTTCGCAGCAAAGCTCCAGATGCCGTGATCATGATCGATAACACCTGGGCGGCGGGGATCCTGTTCCGTGCACTGGAGTTTGGCATCGATATCTCCATTCAGGCTGGCACCAAATATCTGATTGGCCACTCAGATGCGATGATTGGTACAGCGGTCGCCAACGAGCGCTGCTGGCCGCAACTGCGTGAAAACTCCTATCTGATGGGGCAGATGGTCGATGCGGATACTGCCTATATGGCCAGCAGGGGGCTGAGAACGCTGGCGGTCCGTCTTCGTCAGCATGAAGAGAGCAGCATTAAAGTGGCAAACTGGCTGGCCGACCGCCCGGAAGTGGCCGTAGTTAACCACCCTGCTCTGCCGCAATGTAAAGGGCATGCTTTCTGGCAACGGGATTTTACCGGCAGCAGCGGCCTGTTCTCTTTTGTCCTGAAGGCGCGGCTGACCGACAGGCAGCTGGCTGACTATCTCGACCACTTTGAGCATTTCAGCATGGCCTACTCCTGGGGCGGCTATGAGTCATTAATTCTGGCCAATCAGCCAGAAGAACTGGCGGCAATCCGGCCAGCAACGGGGGTGGCGTTCACCGGTACGCTGGTACGTTTGCATATTGGCCTGGAAAACGTCGACGATTTACTTGAGGATCTGGCCGCAGGCTTTGATCGCCTTGCCGGTCAGATAAGCTAAACAGAAGTTCAACGGCGCGGCATCCGCGCCTGCGATCAAGGTGTGGCGGGATTTTTGCGCGTACAATCGACAGATAACCGCAGTAAACAGGAAATGAAATGGGTGTATTGCACGAGATTGTTCAGGCGCTGTGGCATCAGGATTTTGCGGCGCTGGCCAATCCGGATGTCATTTGGATTGTCTATGGGATCATGTTCACTACTCTGCTGCTGGAAAATGGCCTGCTGCCAGCCTCGTTTCTGCCTGGCGACAGCCTGTTGCTGCTGGCGGGGGCGATGATTGCAAAAGGGGTGATGGAGTTTATTCCGACTCTGCTCATTCTGACGCTGGCAGCAAGCCTGGGCTGCTGGCTGAGCTATTTGCAGGGCCGCTGGCTGGGCAATACCCGCCTGGTAAAAAGCTGGCTGATGCACCTTCCGGCGCAGTACCACCAGCGCGCCTGGAATCTGTTCCACCGCCACGGGTTAATGGCGCTGCTCGTTGGCCGTTTTCTCGCCTTTGTCCGCACTATTCTGCCTACCATGGCGGGGATTTCTGGCCTCAAGAATGGCCGTTTTCAGCTGTTCAACTGGCTGAGTGGCGCCCTGTGGGTCGGCATTCTGGTCTCGCTGGGCTATGCCATCAGCCAGGTGCCCTTTATTAAACGCCATGAAGATCAGGTGATGGCCATTTTGATGATCCTGCCGCTGGTGCTGCTCTGCGCCGGACTCTTTGGCAGCCTGCTGCTGGTTTTCAGGCGCAAAAAATCGGCATAAAACAGGCCGGATTGTCCGGCCTGATAACTATCCCGACTGACGCATCCGCATCGCCTCTTCACCCGGCGTAACGCCAAAATAGCGCTTAAATTCCCGCGAGAACTGCGAAGCGCTCTCATAACCTACCCGCATCGCCGCCGCGCTGGCTTTTAACCCTTCGTGCAGCATCAGCATGCGTGCCTGGTGCAGCCGGTAACTTTTCAGATACTGCAACGGCGAGGTACTGGTGACAGCCTTAAAGTTATGGTGGAACGCAGAGACACTCATGTTGACCTCGGCGGCCAGCAGGTCAACGCTCAGGTTATCCGTATAGTGATGCTCAATACGCCGCAGCGCACGGGCTATCTGGCTGAACTGCGTATGCCGACTGACTAACGCCATCAGCGCGCCGCCGCAAGGCCCCATCAGCACATGGTAAAGCATCTCCCGTACAATTTGCGGCCCCAGCACGCGCGCATCCCGCGGGTTCGCCAGCACATCCAGCAGCCGCTCCGCCGCGCAGAGCATCTCTTCCGTCAGCGGCGAGGAGTGGATCCCCCGCGTTTGCGGCTGCGGATGGAAGCTCTCGTCGTCACCGATATCGATCAGTAAATCCTGTAGCTTTACCGGATCGACATTGAGCAGGATCCCCGCCAGCGGCGCTTCCGGCGTGGCAAAGGTTTCACACTCCACGGCGAGCGGCACGGTGAGCATCAGATATTCCGTGGCATCGTAGTTGAACACATGGTTTCCCAGATAGCCGGTTTTGTGTCCCTGAAACAGGATTACGATGCCGGATGAGTAGAGAACAGGCGTGCGTCCGCTGGGCCGATCGGCATAAATCAGACGAACGTCTGGCAGAGAGGCGAGAGGCGAAGCCCCGGAGGTCACCATATGCACCACCTGCCTGGCCAGCTGCGTACAAAGTGCGTTGCGATCCATGTTCTCTTCTCCCACTCAGAAGTTTCTGAATATTATCCTGCCGAATCAGGCCACTATTCTCCAGTGTTCTGGAGGTTTGGGCAAGCACGTAGCGGGCGGGCGGGCGAACTTTAGCAATGGCGAAAGCCAGAATGGCAGTGCCGTTCCCCTCCTCTACTGACAAGATTTTCCAGGCTGTACGGCAATCTCAACTAGACTTAGTTTCACTAACCGGTACAGAGGTGCCGGTTCATTCGTTGCAAAGGAGATATCATGGCAGATCAACCAATAATCAAACTCCACGATGGCAACATGATGCCGCAGCTTGGGCTTGGCGTCTGGCAGGCCACCGTTGATGACGCGCGTAAAGCCGCAGTGAAAGCGCTGGAGGTAGGCTATCGCTCTATTGATACCGCCGCGATTTATAAAAACGAAGAAGGTATTGGTCAGGCGTTGCAGGAAACGGATGTCGCCCGCGATGACATTTTTGTTACCACTAAGCTGTGGAATGACGATCAGCTTAATGCAGAGCAGGCGATGGAGACCAGCCTGAAAAAATTGCAGCTGGAGAGTGTGGATCTCTACCTGATGCACTGGCCATGTCCGGCAAAAGATAACTTTGTTGAAGCCTGGAAAGGGATGATTGAACTGCAAAAACAGGGGCTGACCAAAAGCATCGGCGTCTGTAATTTCCAGGAATCCCATCTTAAGCGTCTGCTGGATGAGACGGGCGTCAGTCCGGTAATCAATCAGATTGAGCTTCATCCCATGTTCCAGCAGCGTACGCTGCATGCGTGGAATGCCATGCATCAGATCCAGACTGAATCCTGGAGCCCGCTGGCGCAGGGCGGAAAAGGGGTATTTGATCAGGAGATCATTAAAAACCTGGCCAAAAAATATGGCAAAACCCCAGCCCAGATCGTGATTCGCTGGCATCTGGACAGCGGACTGATAGTGATCCCGAAATCGGTCACGCCATCGCGTATTGAAGAGAACTTCAAGGTGTTTGACTTCCGTCTGGAAAAACCGGAAATCAGCGATATTGCCTCGCTGGACAAAGGTAACCGTCTGGGGCCGAATCCGGAAGAGCTGAACTGATCTCTCTTTCAGGGGCAGGCTGTCTGCCCCTTCTCTCAGCTTCTTATCAGAGAAGCTGACTCTCTTTCTCGCGTCTCTTCATACCCGTCCCTCCTCAGAGTGCAGGCTGAACCAGCAGCTGCCCCACAGAGCCGCGATCGGCCATCTCCAGCGTCTGACTGAAATAGATAAAGGGGAAATGGTCGGCAGAAGATTGCGTAAAGGAGACAAACAGCTCCACCGTGCCATCCACCCAGACAGTATCTTTCCAGCCACGATCTTCCGCCATCGGCTGCGCGCCGTTCACATTCTTGATCAGGAACATCACGCCCTGAATATGGAAGGATTGCGGCAGATCGGCATGAATTATCCAGCGTTCATAAGTGCCCTGCTGCGCCTGGATGTCGATGCGTTCCATGTCCCACAGCGCGCCATTAATCCCCGGCAACGAGTCGCCCAGACTGAATTCACGCGTCCGGCTGATACTGCCATCAATGACCTGATCTGCCAGCAAACGCATCGGCAGATTATCGGTCACCAGCGGCAGCAGCCCGGTGGGACGAAGCGTCAGGATCAGGGTAGAGGTAAGAATGCTGGAAGGCTCAAACAGGCCGCGCAGACGATCGACAATCCCTGCCGCCATCCCTGCGGTGATAGAGACTTCATCGCCCTGACTCATATCCACCAGAATTTCCCGCCGTTCGCCCGGTGCCAGCGAGAGCTGATTCACCGCGACCGGGGCGGGTAAGAAGCCCTGATCGCTGGCGATAACGTTAAAGGGACGGTTGTCGCTCATTTGCAGCTGATAACGGCGCGAGTTAGAGGCATTAAGCAGGCGCAGGCGCACCCAGCCACGCGAAACTTCAACAAACGGGTTTTGCACACCGTTCACCAACAGCGTATCCCCTACAAAGCCACCGCTGCCGGGCGGGTCATACTGCGGCGCGCCGAAATTATCGAGACGTTTGTCCTGAATAATCAACGGGAAGTCATCCACCCCGTAATGATTGGGCACCGGCAGCGCCTTGCTGACTTCATCTTCTACCATCCACATCCCCGCCAGCCCATTATAGACATGCGGCCCCATGCGGTTTGGCGTGTTGGCATGATACCAGCAGGTTGCCGCCGCCTGACGGATGGGCAGCACGGGTGACCAGTCCACCCCTGGCGACATCATTCTTGGCGCACCGCCGGAGAGCGCCCCCGGAACCTGAAGGCCGCTGATGGTCATCGCCACGGGTTCGTTCAGCCGGTTGCTGTAAATCAGCTTCACGTCATCGCCGCTCCAGACCCGCACCGTAGGCCCTAAATAGAGGCCGTTAATGCCCCAGACCTGCGCTTTATTGCCTTCGCCGGTGAAGGACCAGTGGCTGCGCTGCAACGTCAGAAAAATAGGCTGTCCACGTCGTGACTCCACCAGCGGCGGAACCGGCAAGGGGATACCCGGCCCGGCGGCAAGCGCATCAATCGGCAATGACC
This sequence comes from Erwinia magellanica, assembly GCF_039023495.1. NCBI lineage: Bacteria > Pseudomonadati > Pseudomonadota > Gammaproteobacteria > Enterobacterales > Erwiniaceae > Erwinia > Erwinia magellanica. The sequence continues at coordinate 92,979 of NZ_JBCHVC010000005.1, read as the reverse complement.
CCGCGCAAAGCGCGATCCCCGAAGCCTGAAGAAACTGACGTCGACTGAATGACATAAAAACTCCGTAAGGTAAAACGCAGCCCGGTTGCCGGACTGCTATCCATTTTTTTATGATTGTAAGGAGTGCTGGTTTTGCCGGTCAGACCACCGGCGAATACTATTTTTTATCTGCCGCTTCGCGTTCGGCCACTTCTGCGTTGAGCGCTTCCAGCTTCGCCATCATTAATTCACGACAATGGGTAGCCAGCTTACGCACCGACTGATCGGCAAATGCTGCCGTATCGATCGGCGGCAGCATTTCAATAATCACATGACCATTGTTAAAACGGTTAAGTTTTATTTTGTCATGCGTATTAGAGACTACGATAGGAATGATCGGCACGCCGGCTGCCATAGCGGCATGAAAAGCGCCGGTTTTGAACGGCAACAGGCCCCGGCCACGACTGCGTGTCCCTTCAGGAAACATCAGGAACGAGATCTTCTTCTTTTTGAACTGTTCAACCAGTTCGCCAATGGTGCCGTGCGCTTTTGCGCGGTTATCCCGGTCTATCAGTAAGTTGCCGGTCAGCCAGTAGAGCAAACCAAAAAAGGGCACCCACAGCAGGGTTTTCTTGCCCACGGTTACCGTGGTGGGCTGAACAATTTTGGCTGCGGTAATCATGTCGTAATTATTCTGGTGATTGGCGATGTAGATAGCGTTGGGGTAGTTATCTGCCCCTTCAGGCCGACGCAGCTCTACCTTCAAACCAAACACGGTCGACAACTTACCAAAAAGGTGGCCAAAGGTGGCCACATGGCGGGGATTACGCGGGCTGAAAAGACAATAAATGCAGCCGAACACACACACCAGGATGGAATAAATCACCACGATAAAAAAACGTATAATTGCGAGCATCACTTCCTCGTTATGGCTTTCAGACTCTTTGCAGGCCGTCGTTTGCTGAGCAGTCGACAACCTGACCGGAGGCAGGACTGCGGCCCAGTCCCCGGATAACCGTTAAAGTATACCTGAATTAGCGAAACAACTGCCTGTCACAGGGTTAGCCAGCCTCTGTAGCGGCTGGCCTGTCGTTACGCTTCGCTCTCACCCGCTGAAGGCCTGGCCGGGCCGTCAACCTCAACCCGATCGATACGCTGTAGGCCACGTGGCAACAGCGTACCGCGGCGTCCCCGCTCGGCACGGAATTTCTGCAACTCTTCCGGCTTAAGCGTCAGCTTACGTTTGCCAACGTGCAGCGTGACGGAAGTCTGCGGAGAGAGCAGCAGCAGCCAAACCAGCGCATCCTCGCCAGAGGCCGCCTGGGCAGATGGGATCGAGATAATCTTGTTGCCTTTGCCTTTGGAGAGCTGCGGCAAATCCCCCACCGGGAACATCAGCATCCGGCCCGCAGCGGTGATCGCCAGCAGCATATCGTCATCATGGTAGATCGCCATCGGCGTCAGCACTTTGGCGTTCTGCGGCAGGCTGAGCAGCGCTTTACCCGCGCGGTTACGGGAGACCAGGTCGCTAAAGGTACAGACGAATCCGTAACCCGCATCGGAGGCCATCAACAATTTCTGGTCGTCCGCCTCCATCAGCACCTGCTCCATAACGGCACCCGGCGGCGGCGTCAGCTTGCCGGTCAGCGGCTCGCCCTGCCCTCTTGCCGAAGGCAGCGTCAGCGGATCCAGCGTATAGCTGCGTCCGGTGGAGTCGATAAACGCCACCGGCTGATTGCTTTTGCCTCTGGCAGCCGCACGGAAGCTGTCGCCCGCTTTGTAACTCAGGCCATTAGGGTCAATGTCGTGCCCTTTGGCGCTGCGCACCCAGCCCATTTGCGACAGCACGATAGTTACCGGCTCAGAAGGCACCAGCTCGCTCTCGCTGATCGCTTTCGCCTCTTCACGTTCACGCAACGGTGAACGGCGGTCATCGCCATAGGTGTCGCTGTCTGCCTGCAACTCTTTCTTCAGCAACGTATTCATTTTGCGCTCTGAAGCCAGAATGCCCTGCAAGTTATCACGCTCTTTCGCCAGCTCATCCTGCTCGCCGCGAATTTTCATCTCTTCCAGTTTGGCAAGGTGACGTAATTTCAGTTCAAGGATCGCTTCTGCCTGGGTTTCGCTAAGCTCAAAACGGGACATCAGTACCGGCTTCGGCTCATCCTCGGTGCGAATGATATGGATCACATCGTCAATGTTCAGAAACGCGACCAGCAAACCTTCAAGGATATGCAGGCGACGCAGCACCTTATCCAGACGATGCTGCAAACGGCGGCGTACCGTATCACGGCGATAGACTAACCACTCGCTGAGGATCTCCAGCAGGTTTTTCACTGCCGGGCGGTTATCCAGGCCGATCATATTAAGGTTGATGCGGTAGCTTTTTTCCAGATCGGTGGTGGCGAACAGGTGGTTCATCACCTGGTCCATATCCACGCGGCTGGAGCGCGGCACAATCACCAGCCGCGTCGGGTTTTCGTGGTTTGACTCATCGCGCAGATCTTCCACCATCGGCAGCTTTTTGTTGCGCATCTGCGCGGCTATCTGCTCCAGCACGCGGGCGCCAGAAACCTGATGCGGCAGCGCGGTGATCACCACATCGCCATCTTCCCGCTTCCACACCGCACGCATGCGCACGGAGCCGCGTCCGCTCTGGTAAATTTTACGAATTTCGTTGCGCGGCGTGATGATCTCCGCCTCGGTGGGATAATCTGGCCCCTGAACGATATCCAGCAGCTCATCCAGCGTGGTCTTTGGCGAATCAATCAGTTTGATAGCGGCTTTTGCCACTTCACGCAGGTTGTGCGGCGGAATATCCGTTGCCATTCCCACCGCAATACCGGTGGTGCCATTCAGCAGAATGTTCGGCAGGCGCGCAGGCAGCATCTTCGGCTCCTGCATCGTGCCGTCGAAGTTGGGAATATAGTCAACGGTGCCCTGACCCAGTTCGCCCAGCAGCACTTCCGCATATTTAGAGAGGCGGGATTCCGTATAACGCATCGCCGCAAACGATTTAGGATCGTCCGGTGCGCCCCAGTTCCCCTGGCCATCCACCAGCGGATAACGATAGGAGAAAGGCTGAGCCATCAGCACCATCGCTTCGTAGCAGGCACTGTCGCCGTGAGGATGGTATTTACCCAGCACGTCACCCACGGTACGGGCAGATTTCTTGAATTTAGCGCTGTTGTTCAGTCCCAGTTCCGACATGGCATAGACAATACGGCGCTGCACGGGTTTTAAGCCGTCACCGATATAGGGCAGCGCGCGGTCCATGATGACGTACATGGAATAGTTGAGGTAGGCCTCTTCCGTAAACTTATGCAGGGCACGACGCTCTGCACCATCCTGCGTCAGGTCACTCATTACTCTTTATTCCTCACATCGCGGCGCATCCATCGCGCCACATCGGGGTCGTTTGGCGAGGATAGTACCTTATCAGGGCGGGTGCTGTCACAGGGTAGTGTGGTGGGAAAGGCGATTCAGGCGGAGCAGAAAGATCCTCCGCCTGCGCGGACTATTTGCCTGATGCCCGCTAACGGCAGAAAGCGGTTCCGTCTCGCCTCTGCTGCTGATTATCTGGTGACGGCCAGCCACTGGCTGACAACCTGCTGATACTCGCCGGTGGCGTTGCTCAGATGCAGCCACTGGTCAACATAGAGCTTCCAGCTCAGGTCGTCACGCGGCAGCATGTAGGCTTTCTCGCCGTACTGCATCGGCTGCTCTGGGTTCACCGCGCACAGCTTCGGGTAATGCTTCTGCTGGAACAGCGCTTCAGAGGCGTCGGTGATCATTACGTCGGCCTTGTTATCCACTAACTGCTGGAAGATGGTGACGTTATCCTGGAACAGCGTCAGGTTAGCCTGCGGCAAGTGGCTGTGCACAAATGCCTCGTTGGTGCCGCCTGCCGGTTCAATCAGCCGCACCGAAGGTTTGTTGAGCTGCTCAAGGGTGCGGTATTTCGCCTTATCGGCGCAGCGAACCAGCGGTATTTTTCCATCTGTGCCGAGCGGCGTGGCGAACCAGGCGGTCTGCTGACGCTTCAGGGTGACCGAAACGCCGCCGAGGGCGATATCGCACTGCTTGGCCAGGAAATCTGGCGTTAGCGTTTTCCACGTGGTTGGCACCCACTTCACCTCTGCCCCCAGCGTTTTCGCTAACGACTGCGCCATTGCCACGTCGATGCCTTCGTACTGTCCATCCGCGCGCAGAAAGGTATAAGGCTTGTAGTCGCCCGTGGTGCATACCGTCAGCACTTTGCTTTGCAGCACCCGGTCCAGATGTGACTGAGCGCTGGCGCCGCCCGCCACCAGCAGTAAGGCGGCAATCCCTGTTTTTATCATTGTTGTTGGTCTCATGGTTAAAGAGGACAAATCCTACCCTTTGCCGCCCTATTATTGCGCAGAAAGCAAAAGTGTTGTGATCAATAGCACATTTTTATGCGCGGCACTCGCGCGTAGACTGGCATTAATTTCATGAACTGGAGAGTACAGAGTATGAGCAAGATTTTTATCATTGATGCCGGAAAAGCGTTTGCCCACTCCAAAGGAGAACTGAACCATACGTTAACAGACGTTGCCGCCTCTTTTTTACGTGATGCGGGCCATCAGGTTGATATCACCGTCGTTGACGATGGCTATGTGGTGGCAGATGAAGTGCAGAAGTATCTTGACGCGGATACCGTGATTTATCAGATGCCGGGCTGGTGGATGGGCGAGCCATGGATCCTGAAAAAATACATTGATGAAGTGTTTACTGAAGGGCATGGTTCTCTGTACGCCAGCGATGGACGTACCCGTTCGGACGCCGCCAAAAAATATGGCTCCGGCGGCCTGCTTCAGGGCAAAAAATATATGCTTTCCCTGACCTGGAACGCGCCATTACAGGCCTTTACCGATCCGGAACAGTTTTTTGAAGGCGTTGGCGTGGATGGTCTTTATCTGCACTTCCATAAGGCTAACCAGTTTCTGGGCATGGAAGGTTTACCGACCTTTATCTGTAACGATGTGATCAAGCAGCCTGATATTCCTGCCGATATCGCACGCTATCGGACACATCTGAGCGAAATCTTTGCTTAACTAATCAGACCACAACCCTGTTAAGGAACAAGTATGCTCACCGTGATCGCTGAAATTTGCGTTAAGCCCGGCCGCCGTTCGGCCGTTATGCAGGCAATTGAGAAAGTGACACCAACGGTGTTGCAGGAGGAGGGTTGCGGCAGCTACCAGGCGCTGCTTGATCATCAGGCTCAGGTGCCGTGGAAGCAAAACTCACCCGACTCTATCTTTATGGTTGAGCACTGGGATTCTCTGCGCCATCTTGAGCAGCATCAGCAGGCTGCACATATGGAAGCGCATCGCACCAACATCAAAGAGGATGTGGTGGAGGTGAAGATTTTTGTGCTGGAACCGGCAAAATAAGCCTCACAGGGCGGCAGCGATGCCGCCCTGTCTGCGTTTTAAAAATACGTTGGATATGTACCGTTTATGCCGCCATCCCTGGCCTGTTGATTATTTAATTTTTTAAGTGAATTGGCTGTAAGAGGAATCAGACACCATTAATAGTTATATTCCGCCTTGAATTTTTAGCCCGAGTTAAATCCTTTTTTTTAAGCCACTACTTTGCCGCAGGGCGAAAAACGATCAATTCAGAGTGACTAATCTGTCAACATAAAATAACCTTATTGACCTCAAGGTTAATTATCATGCTGAACTTTTTTGCGCTGATAATAAATAGTCGTGATTAAATGACCCTGCCCGCATAACAACTCAACACATTGTATTTTAATGGTTTTTCTCCAGACAAAAGGTTCGCGCTCTGTAAGTAAATGTAAATACGCCTTCTGCTCCCCGGATCCATTTTGTTCTGTTGTAGAATTATCGCTCTTTTTCGCTGACTACTCTTTTTAAAATTGTTAGCGTGCTTATTTTCACTGTGGGATGAGAGCGAAATGATGAGCCAACAAGGCATTGAAAAACCGGCTCGCAAGAGCCAAATTAACCCACCCGTTTTTTTTATTTCTGCGGCGCTGATTATTCTGCTGGTCGCCTTCGCGGCGCTGTTCCCGGAACTGGCAAACAGTAAATTTGAAGCCCTTCAACAGAGCATTTTTACCAATGCCAGCTGGTTCTATATTCTGGCTGTGGCGCTGATCCTGCTCAGCGTGAGCTATCTTGGTCTCTCCCGTTACGGGAATATCAAGCTGGGGCCGGATCATGCTGAACCCGACTTCAGCTATGTTTCGTGGTTCGCCATGCTCTTCTCCGCAGGGATGGGCATCGGGCTGATGTTCTTTGGCGTTTCCGAACCGGTGATGCACTATCTTTCTCCCCCGGTTGGCACCCCTGAAACCATAGAGGCCGCGAAAGAGGCCATGCGGCTGACCTTTTTCCACTGGGGACTGCATGCCTGGGCTATTTACGCTATCGTGGCGCTGATTCTCGCCTTCTTCAGCTACCGTCACGGCTTACCGCTGACGTTGCGCTCAGCGCTCTATCCGATCATCGGTGACAGGATCTATGGCCCGATTGGGCACGCTGTGGATATTTTTGCCGTCATTGGTACTGTGTTTGGCGTCGCCACTTCGCTGGGCTATGGCGTCTTACAGGTCAACGCCGGGCTGAACCATCTCTTTGGTTTGCCTGTTAGCATGACGGTGCAGGTGATCCTGATTGTGGTGATCACCGGTCTGGCGACGCTTTCCGTGGTTTCCGGCCTGGATAAAGGCATTCGCATCCTTTCTGAGCTGAATCTGGGACTGGCTGTTTTACTGCTGGTGTTGGTCGGCGCGCTCGGCCCGACCGTGCTGCTGTTGAAATCCTTTGTGGAAAATACGGGTGGCTACCTTTCGGAAATTGTCAGCAAGACGTTTAATCTCTATGCCTACGAGCCAAAGTCAACCCAGTGGCTGGGTGGCTGGACCTTGCTCTACTGGGGATGGTGGCTTTCGTGGTCGCCGTTTGTCGGGATGTTCATTGCTCGCGTATCGCGTGGGCGTACCATTCGTGAGTTTGTAACTGGCGTGCTGTTTGTGCCTGCCGGCTTCACGCTGCTCTGGATGACCTTCTTTGGTAACAGCGCTATCCATCTGATTGTGGCGGAAGGCGCGCGCGATTTGGCTGATACGGTGCAAAATGATGTCGCGCTGGCGTTGTTTAATTTCCTTGAGCATTTCCCCTTCGGCAACGTGCTCTCCTTTATCGCCATGGCAATGGTGGTAGTGTTCTTTGTGACTTCCGCTGACTCGGGCGCCATGGTGGTGGATACGCTGGCTTCCGGCGGGACAGACAAGACGCCACTATGGCAGCGTATTTTCTGGGCTGCCATGATGGGCGTAGTCGCCATTGCTCTGCTGCTGGCTGGTGGCCTGAAAGCCCTGCAAACGGTGACGATTGCCAGTGCCCTGCCCTTCTCAATGATCCTGCTGGTATCGATATATGGGTTATTAAAGGCTCTGAGGGTGGATGCCTACAAACGTGACAGCCAGCAGATGACAACTATCGCGCCAACGGCTTCACGGAACCCTATTTCCTGGCAACGCCGGTTGCGTAATATCGCCTACTTCCCGAAGCGTTCGCAGGTGAAACGCTTTATGGGCGAGGTGATTCAACCCGCTATGGTGATGGTAGAAGCGGAGCTGGCTAAGCAAAATACCCGCTCTTCAATTGATGACTCTCATGATAACCGGATGCGGTTTGAGGTCGATTTAGGCGATGACCTGAACTTTGTTTATGAAGTCCGGTTAAGGGCTTACATTCAGCCCGCTTTCGCCCTGGTGGGACTGAAAGATGAAGAGCGCGATGAAGAGCACAAGTATTATCGGGCCGAGATCCATCTGAAAGAGGGTGGCCAGGATTATGACGTGATGAGCTGGACGCAGGAACAGATTATTCACGACATTCTTGATCAGTACGAGAAGCATCTGCACTTCCTGCATCTGGTACGGTAATGTTATCTGTCGCCCGGAAACGGGCGACATTTCGCTGCCGCTATCTGCTGCGCTTCGGGTTAAAGAATCTCTTTGCTGGCGATCTGCTCGCTAAGAAAATCCAGAAAACAGCTGATGCGTAGTGAGAGCGTGGTATTGCGGTAATAGAGAGCATGGATGGGATGAAGCATCTCGTGGGTTACCTCTTCCAACACCGGCACCAGCCTTCCGCAGGCGCGATCTTCCCTGCTGACAAAATCAGAAATCCGCACGATCCCCTGACCATATACCGCCATTTGCCGCAGCGTTTCGCCGCTGGAGGCAGAGAGTGTGGGCGTGATTTGCAGCAGCTCGCCTTCGCTCTGCCATACCGGCCAGATATTATGGCGATCCAGCTTGCTGAACCCAATCAGACGATGGTTAGCTAATTCCGCCACGCTGGCTGGCGTGCCATATTTTGCCAGATAATCGGGGCTTGCCAGCAATCTCAGCTTGCTGCTGCCCAGCGCCCGCGCATGAATACCTGAATCCCTCAGCTCGCCAATGCGGATAGCGATATCGGTCTGCTGCTCAAGCAGATCGATGATCACATCATCGGTATTAAGCTCAAGCTGGATAAGCGGATAGCGGCTGGTGAAAGCGTCCAGCAGCGGCACAATCACATGCAGCATAAAGGGCGTTGCGGCATTGACCCGCAAACGACCTGACGGCACCTCTCGCCGGTGCGCTATCTGCTCTTCAGCCATTTCAACCGAACGGAGGATCTCCCTGGCATGTTTAAGAAAAATATGCCCCTCTTCCGTTAACGCAATCCGTCTGGTGGTGCGATGCAACAGGGTGGTTTGCAGCTTTTTCTCCAGCCGGCTTAATGCGCGGCTGATGCCGGATGTGGTCTGGCTTAGCTGCTCTGCCGCAGCCGTTATCGAACCGGTATCTACCACCACAACCCAGGCTCGCAACTCTTCAAGCGTAATTTTCAAGGATAGCCTTAGCAGTAAGGAAGGTCGCGGCAGTATATCTCAGTTTCTGCCGGGCTTTTTTACCTGAATGCGTCGGCCAGACTTGTGGCAAGGGCCGGTGATAGCAGGATCGATTTTACCCAGGGAAAGTGCAGGCAGACAGGGAAGATGAGAACAGTGCAGAAGAAATGGCGCCACCCAGGCAGCGCCAGAAAAGAAAGGAATTAATAACGAATCACGGTACGAATGGATTTGCCTTCGTGCATCAGATCAAATGCGTCGTTGATGTCGTCCAGCCCCATGGTGTGCGTGACAAACGGCTCTAATTCAATATTCCCTTTCATCGCCTCTTCAACCATGCCCGGCAGCTGAGAACGCCCTTTGACGCCGCCAAAAGCAGAACCCTTCCACTGCCGTCCCGTAACCAGCTGGAAGGGGCGTGTTGAAATTTCCTGACCTGCTCCGGCCACGCCGATGATGATCGACTGGCCCCAGCCACGGTGAGCACTCTCCAGCGCTGCACGCATCACGTTGACGTTGCCGATACATTCAAACGAGTGATCCACGCCCCAGCCGGTCATTTCGATAATGACTTCCTGAATGGGTCGATCGAACTCTTTCGGGTTGATGCAGTCGGTGGCACCAAATTTGCGCGCCAGCTCAAATTTTGCAGGATTGGTATCAATGGCGATGATGCGGCCAGCTTTGGCCTGGCGGGCGCCCTGAATAGCGGCCAGGCCAATTCCGCCCAGACCAAAGATTGCCACCGAATCGCCTGGCTGAACTTTTGCTGTGTTATGCACGGCACCAATTCCCGTGGTGACGCCACAGCCCAGCAGGCAGACGTGCTCGTGGTTCGCTTCCGGGTTGATTTTAGCCAGCGACACTTCAGCCACAACGGTGTATTCGCTGAAGGTTGAGCAGCCCATGTAGTGATAGATCGGCTGACCATTATAAGAGAAACGGGTAGTTCCATCCGGCATCACGCCTTTTCCCTGCGTGGCGCGTACGGCAGTACAGAGGTTAGTTTTGCCAGATTTGCAGAACAGGCACTCTCCACACTCTGCGGTATAGAGAGGAATTACGTGGTCACCGGGCTGAACGCTGGTGACGCCCTCTCCCACTTCTACCACGACGCCAGCCCCTTCATGGCCCAGCACCACCGGGAACAACCCTTCAGGATCCTCCCCGGAAAGGGTAAAGGCATCAGTATGACAGACGCCGGTATGGCTGATTTTGATCAGCACTTCACCCGCGCGAGGCGGCTCGACATCCAGCTCAACAATTTCAAGCGGTTTTCCGGGACCAAAAGCGACAGCAGCACGGGATTTCATCATGTTCTCCAGGATAATTCAGTCAGACGGTATAATGGGGGGGACTATACATGATATAGGGGTGGGGGGTATACAGCTCCGCACGAAAAATCCCGGCAGGACTATTTTGTATATGACCTGACCAGGCTGAGCAGCACAGCGATCTCTTCATCATTCGGCCCCTGCTCGCCCGGCTTCACAAATTCATCGCGGATATAGCTTTCCAGAATTTCGGTCATCAGCCCCGTCATCGCCCCACGCGCTGAGGCAATCTGTTGCAAAACAGGCGTGCAGTCGGCTCCCGCTTCAAGCGAGCGCTGGATACCTTCACACTGTCCCTGAATGCGTTTGATTCTGTTCAGGGCGCGTTTTTTATCTTCTGGTGAGTGTGGCATAGGTCCTCGTGGAAACTTTTTACCTGGTCTTACGGTGTTATCAGCCCGTTTAAGCTTCCCTGCTTAAACGTACGCGGCCCCTCATACTACAGGCCGTTTGTTACACTTCAATCTCTGCCGTATGGCCATTTTCCTGTAGCCAGTTACGACGATCTTCCGAGCGCTTTTTCGCCAGCAGCATATCCATCACCGCCATCGTCTTCTCCACCTCATCATCTTCAATGGTCAGCTGGACCAGGCGACGGGTGTTGGGATCAAGCGTGGTTTCACGCAGCTGAAGCGGGTTCATCTCGCCCAGCCCTTTGAAGCGCTGCACGCCAGGCTTGCCCTTTTTGCGCTTGAGCTGGTCAAGAATGCCCGCTTTCTCTTCTTCATCCAGCGCGTAGTAAACCTCTTTACCCAGATCGATACGGTAGAGAGGCGGCATCGCCACGTAGACGTGACCATTTTTCACCAGCGTACGGAAATGACGAACAAACAGCGCGCAGAGAAGCGTGGCGATATGCAGACCATCGGAGTCCGCATCCGCAAGGATGCAGATTTTGCCGTAACGCAGCTGGCTCATATCCTCGCTGTCAGGATCGATGCCGATCGCCACCGAAATATCGTGCACTTCCTGCGAAGCCAGAACCTCATCCGAAGAGACTTCCCAGGTATTGAGGATCTTACCCTTCAGCGGCATGATCGCCTGATATTCACGATCGCGCGCCTGCTTGGCCGATCCGCCTGCGGAATCCCCTTCCACCAGGAAGAGTTCGGTGCGGTTAAGATCCTGAGCGCTACAGTCAGCCAGCTTACCGGGCAGGGCCGGGCCGCTGGTTAACTTTTTACGCACCACTTTCTTCGCCGCACGCATGCGACGCTGGGCGCTGGAAATAGCCAGCTCCGCCAGCATTTCAGCCGCCTGCACGTTCTGGTTCAGCCACAGGCTGAAGGCATCCTTCACCACGCCGGAGACAAACGCGGCGCACTGACGGGAAGAGAGACGTTCTTTGGTCTGACCGGCAAACTGCGGGTCCTGCATTTTTACCGACAGCACATAGGCACAGCGGTCCCAGATATCCTCAGCAGAGAGCTTGACGCCGCGCGGCAGAATATTGCGATATTCACAGAACTCGCGCATTGCATCCAGCAGCCCCTGACGCAGGCCGTTGACGTGCGTGCCGCCCTGCATGGTGGGGATCAGGTTGACGTAGCTTTCTGTCAGCAGCTCGCCCCCTTCCGGCAGCCACAGCAGCGCCCAGTCTACCGCTTCCACATCTCCGGCAAAGGCGCCCACAAACGGCTTCTCTGGCAGCGTGGGTAAGCCGTTTACCGCTTCACAGAGGTAATCAGTCAGCCCATCGGCATAACACCAGGTCTGCTCGGTATTATTCACGCGATCTTTGAAGATGATTTCCACGCCCGGACAGAGCACCGCTTTGGCCTTCAGCAGATGGCTGAGACGGGAGACAGAAAAGCGTGGGCTGTCGAAGAAATTGACGTCCGGCCAGAAGCGCACCCGTGTGCCGGTATTGCGTTTGCCAACCGTGCCGGTGACGTGCAGATCCTCTACCTTGTCGCCGTTTTCAAAAGCCATTTCATAGACTTCAGCATTACGCCGGACGGTGACTTCCACGCGCGTGGAGAGGGCATTCACTACCGAAATCCCCACGCCATGCAGGCCGCCAGAGAACTGATAGTTTTTATTGGAGAATTTGCCGCCAGCATGCAGGCGACAGAAGATCAGCTCAACGGCAGGCACGCCCTCTTCGGGGTGGATATCCACTGGCATCCCGCGCCCGTCGTCAATAACTTCTAACGACTGATCGGCATGGAGGATCACCTCAACACGTCTGGCGTGGCCCGCCAGCGCCTCATCAATGCTGTTATCGATCACTTCCTGGCCTAAATGGTTTGGACGTGACGTGTCGGTGTACATTCCCGGACGACGGCGAACGGGTTCAAGGCCGCTGAGAACCTCAATGGAGTCAGCGTTATAGCTGGATTGAGTCATCGTAAGAATCTGATTGGTGGCTAAAAATGAGTGGTCACTCTCCGCGGCCTGCTTCAGGTGCCGGAGAGGCCCAGGAAGTCGAGGATCGGGGAGAAATGGCGTTCGAATCCGATAAAAGCATGATTGCCGCCCTCTTCGACCGTCTGACGGCAGGCTTCGTAATACGCCAGGGCCTGTCGGTAGTCGAGCACTTCGTCACCCGTTTGTTGCAGTAACCAGAGCAAATCGGGTGACGGTAACGGGTCAATCTGCATCACTTTCAGATCGTAAATATGGCGTGACTCTAACACATATTGCTGGCCGGTGTATGGGTTCTCGTTGTGGCCCAGGTAATCGGTTAACAGCTCAAAAGGCCGCACCGCAGGGTTTACCACTACCGCTGGTAAGGCAAAGCATTGTGAGAGCCAGGTGGCGTAATAGCCGCCCAGGGAAGATCCCACAATCCCAATATCTTCCCCTGCGCAAGACATGATCCAGTTTTCCAGCTCGATAGCCGCTTCCCCCGGAAAGGCGGGCAACTGAGGCACAAAGAGATTAAGCGCCGGGTGATGTTCCGCCAGCCATTCACGAAACTGCGTCGCTTTCGCCGATTGCGGAGAGCTGTTGAAGCCATGCAGATAGAGTAGCGTCGCCACGATCAATAACCTTCCGAATCGAGATCGGGACTGAACGCCCTTGTGATCAACCGTTCGACCTCGGTCTCTACCCTGCCATCCTCCAACAGATCCAGCCAGCGCCAGCCGGGCGCTTCAGAATCGATGGTAAAGCTGGTGCAGTGAGGTTTAAATTGCACGCAGGTGGATGGCGTCGCCAGCAGCCGTCGCCCGTTCCAGTTGAGATCAAGATCCTGATGAATGTGGCCGCAAATCAGCGTGGTCGCCAGCGGATAGTTTTGCAATACGGCTTCAAGCATATGGGAATTACGCAGGCTGTGCTGGTCAAGCCAGGTACAGCCGGAAGGCAAAGGGTGATGGTGTAACAAAACCAGCGTATGCCGGTGCGGCTCCATCGCCAGCGTGGTTTCCAGCCATTCGAGCTGATAGTCGCTCAGCATGCCGTGCGGGACGCCAAACACCTGGCTGTCCAGCAGCACAATTTGCCAGCTGTCGCCAATCAGCACATGTTTTTCGTCGGCAATCTGCGCTTCTGCAAGCGTAGTGAACATCGCAGGCTGGAAATCATGATTCCCCGGCAGCCAGACGCAAGGGGCAGGCAGCCGTGCGATACCCTCAGCGAAATGCTGATAGGCCTCGACCGTATGATCCTGAGCCAGATCGCCCGTTGCGACAATCAGGTCGTAGTGACGCGGGCTGGCAGAAATCGCCTGAAGCACCGCGTCAAAACTGGCCCAGGTATTTACACCCAGCAGCGTTTCGTCTTTACCGGCAAAGAGATGGGTATCCGTGATCTGTAAAATCCTGATCCTGGACCCATTCGCCGCAGGAAGTTTTAGCAGGCTTTCCAATCAAAATCCTTAGGGTTAACGCCAGCTCAGCCTTAACAAACCGGTACGGCCATCGCGCCATGTGCTAAACAGTAGCGCAACCAGTCAGCCAGGAACTGGTTTATCTGATGCTTTTCATCACGCTGATGAAGCTTTTTATTAGGATAATCATAGCGCGCTTTGAAGCGATAGATCTGTTGCGTTGAACACACTTCGGCCACCATGGCATCATGATAGAGCCGGACGGACATGGCAGGCAGGCTCCAGTAGCTGACGGCGGGGGCAGTTTGCTTGATCTCGACCAGCGTGGTGTAACGCGTCGACTCCTGGATGGTGACCGAATAGTTGGCCCCGTTAACCTGATAGGTCACTGACTCTTCCGCCCGATCTTCTTTGGGCAGCAGGCGACGCAGCTGAGCGAAATTGGTTTCGCAGACGCGCATCATTTCAGGAAAGTCAGGGACGTAACGCTTTATCATTCGGATTTCCACTCGCTTCGTAATTTTTTATGGTGCAGCTCAAGCCATTGCAATGCGATGACAGAGGCTGCGTTATCTATTTTCCCCTCTTCCACCCACTGGTAAGCCTGTTCGCGGCTGACCACATGGACAAGAATATCCTCATTCTCTTCCTCCAGACCGTGGTTTCCCTGCGCCACGCTGGCATCCACTTCTCCCACCAGAATATGCAACCGCTCGCTGGTGCCGCCGGGGCTGGCCAGATAGCTCAGCACCGGGTTCACGCGCGCCGGATGAATTCCAGCTTCTTCATACGCTTCACGCCGTACCACATCCTCAGGCGTTTCACCTGGCTCCACAATACCGGCGACTAATTCTAACAGCCAGGGTGTCTGACTGCTGTCAAAGGCGGGAATGCGGATTTGTTCGATCAGGACCACTTCATCCCGTACGGGGTCATAGGGTAACAGCACGGCGGCTTCTCCGCGCTCAAAGACTTCTCTTTTAACTTCACCGCTCCAGCCGCCCCTGAAGAGACGGTGACGAAAACAGTAGCGGGTGAGCGAAAAAAAACCGTTATATAGTGACTCTCGTGCAATAATTTCTACATCGTTTTGAGTGAAAGTCACTGGGTATTTTTTTCTGTTTTCCATTGGGGCCGCTCCTTTCCTGATGAGGGCAAAGACGAGAAATGCAATCCCGAATCCGCTGAGAATGTGGTTCTTAATGAATTATTTGAGTAAATTAGGGCAACATGGCACTTTCAGCCAACTTCACTGTTCCGTTTACTCTGCTAGAATCGGCGATAATTTTTTGGCTTACGTCAGTGCTACCATAGCAATTTTGCTGCACTACAAGGAATGCAAATGAACAAACTGCTCCCTTTACTTATTGGTCTGAGCCTGGGCAGCTTTAGTGTCGCCAGTCAGGCTGAAAACCTGTTGCAGGTTTACCAACAGGCCCGGCTGTCTAACCCCGATTTGCGCAGTTCTGCGGCCGATCGTGATGCGGCATTTGAGAAAATTAACGAATCCCGCAGCCCGTTGCTGCCGCAGTTAGGCCTGGGTGCTGATTATACCTATAACAACGGTTATCGCGACAGTAGCGGCCTGCATTCCAACACCACCAGCGGTTCTCTTCAACTGACTCAGACCATTTTTGATATGTCAAAATGGCGCGCGCTGACGCTTCAGGAGAAAACGGCTGGTATTCAGGACGTCTCCTATCAGAGCGCGCAGCAGACATTGATCCTTAACACCGCGACTGCCTACTTCAACGTGCTGAACGCCATTGATACGCTCTCTTATATTGAAGCGCAGAAACAGTCGATCTATCGCCAGTTAGACCAGACAACCCAACGTTTTAACGTGGGTCTGGTCGCCATTACCGACGTGCAGAACGCCCGTGCACAGTACGACAGCGTACTGGCTAACGAAGTGACTGCCCGTAATAACCTGGATAATAACGTAGAGACTCTGCGTCAGGTCACCGGTAATTATTACCCAAGTCTCGCCTCGCTGAACGTTGAACGTTTCAAAACGGAAAAACCTCAGCCGGTTAACGCCTTGCTGAAAGAGGCGGAGAGCCGCAACCTCAACGTCTTGTCTGCACGTTTATCGCAGGATTTAGCGCGTGAGCAGATCCGCTATGCGGAAACCGGCCATATGCCAACGCTGGATCTGACCGCCTCTACCGGTCTCTCAAACAGCAAATATGGCGGCAGCCGGGCAAACCAGACCTCATCTACCGCAGACAGCATTACCGGGTCTAACCAGGTTGGTCTGAGCTTCACTCTGCCGCTGTACAGCGGCGGCGCGGTCACCTCTCAGGTCAAACAGGCGCAATATTCCTACGTCTCTGCCAGCGAGCAGTTAGAGAGCGCGCACCGTTCGGCCGTACAGACCGTACGCTCCTCGTTCAATAACGTGAACGCCTCTATCAGCAGCATCGAAGCTTACCGTCAGGCCGTGATCTCTGCACAGAGCTCACTGGATGCGATGGAGGCTGGCTATCAGGTTGGTACCCGCACGATTGTTGATGTGCTGGATGCTACCTCTACCCTTTACAGTGCCAAGCAGCAGCTCTCTGATGCGCGTTACAGCTACATGATCAATGAGCTGAACATCAAGTCTGCGCTGGGTACGCTTAATGAGCAGGATCTGCTGGCGTTGAATGCGCGTTTGGGCAAGGATATTTCTACCTCGCCTGAAGCTGTAGCGCCGGAAACGCCTGAGCAAAATGCCTCGGTTAATAATGGTGATGCTGCGCCATCTGCTACCCCTGCGGCACAAAGCACCGCACCGGCCCAGACCAACCGTAATCCTTTCGCTAAGTAATCTCTGAGGGGCAGCATCGGCTGCCCCTTCACAATCAAACGTATAGCTAAGTAAAGATCCCCCTCCCAACAGCCCCCGTCGCTTCATTTTCCACCGCTATTACCCTATTCTGTCAGTTACCTTTGGGCACAGGACAGAACGTGATGAAACGGACTAAACAAATTAATCATGCCTCCTTTCGCAAAAGCTGGAGCGCACGACACTTAACCCCGGTCGCCTTAGCGGTTACTGCGGTATTTATGCTTGCCGGTTGTGAACAATCGGATGAAACCGTCACCATGTATCAAAATGCGGACGACTGCTCCAGCGCCAACCCAGGCAAGAGTGAACAGTGTACGACCGCTTTTAATAACGCCAAAAAAGAAGCGGAGAAAACCGCACCGAAATACGCCACCCGCGAGGATTGCGTGGCAGAATTCGGTGAAGGTCAGTGCCAGCAGGCACCTGCTCAGGCGGGTGTCGGAACCACTAACGCAGAATCTCAGCAAAGCGGCAGCTTCTGGATGCCATTAATGGCAGGTTACATGATGGGCCGCATGATGGGAGGCGGCATGGGTGCTCAGCAGCCGCTGTTTACCTCTCGCGCGCCAAACAGCCCGGCTAACGGTAAGTTTGTTGATGCCAGCGGCAAAAGCTTCGGCACGGCCACACCTGGTCGTACCATGACGGTTCCAAAAACCGCACTGGCACCAAAACCAGCGACGACCAGCACCGTTACCCGTGGTGGCTTTGGCGAAAGCGTGGCAAAACAGACCTCTATGCAGCGTAGCAGCGCCGCTTCCGGCTCCAGCCGCTCTTACGGGGGCTAAGGGCTATGAAGCGTATTGCCATTGCTGAGCGCCCAAACTGGCGTGAGAAAGCCACTGAGTACGGTTTTCGTTTTCATACCATGCACGGTGAGCCTTACTGGTGTGAAGACGCTTACTACCAGTTTACGCTTCAGCAGGTTGAGAAGCTGGAAGAGGTGACCAGCGAGCTGCACCAGATGTGTTTACAGGTGGTCGACAAAGTGGTGAACAGCGAAGAGCTGCTCGCCAAATTTCGCATTCCTAAACACACCTGGGATTTTGTTCGCGCCTCCTGGAAGACCACTCAGCCTTCGCTTTATTCCCGCCTCGATCTCGCCTGGGATGGCCAGACCGATGCCAAACTGCTGGAGAACAATGCGGACACGCCAACGTCGCTGTATGAAGCCGCTTTTTTCCAGTGGATCTGGCTGGAAGATCAGCTTGCCGCAGGTAACCTTGCGCCAGGCAGCGATCAGTTCAACAGTTTGCAGGAGAAGCTGATTGAGCGCTTTGCGGCGTTGCATCAGCAGCATGGCTTTGGCCTGCTGCACTTTGCCTGCTGTCGCGATACTGATGAAGATCGCGGTACGGTGCAATATCTACAGGATTGTGCGACGGAAGCGGGATTGCCGGGCGAATTTCTCTTTATTGATGAGATTGGTTTAGGCGAAAAAGGCGAGTTTACCGACGTACAGGATCAGGTTATCAGCAATCTGTTCAAGCTCTATCCGTGGGAGTTCATGCTGCGAGAGGTCTTCTCAACCAAGCTGGAAGACGCAGGCGTTCGCTGGCTGGAACCGGCCTGGAAAAGCATTATCTCGAATAAAGCGCTGCTGCCGATGTTATGGAAAATGTTCCCTGGCCACCCTAATCTTCTGCCCGCTTATTTTGCTGAAGATGAAGTCCCGCACATGGAGAGCTATGTGGTGAAGCCTCTGTTTTCACGGGAAGGCGCCAATATCCGCATTATGGATAAGGGGCAGGAAATTGCCCGTGCAGATGGGCCTTATGGTGAGGAAGGGATGATTGTGCAGCAGTTCCATCCGCTGCCTAAATTTGGCGACAGCTACACGCTGATTGGCAGCTGGCTGATTGACGATCAGCCTGCTGGTATTGGTCTGCGCGAAGATCGCGCGTTGATCACCCAGGATCTCTCCCGCTTCTATCCCCATGCGTTTATTGAATAAGAACGGGCCTGGACGACTGAAAGAAGCAGAGCCTGTCTGACCCCGAAGAACAGGATCCTCTGCCCTGTCTGAGTCCGGCACACAACCGGACTCAGCCCGCGAAAACGGAACGCTATTTTCACCCGTTCCGCCTCAAAGCCCGACCCGGATATTCCCCAGCCCTGCCGTGGTTATCTTATCTGTCTGGCCCTACACTATCCAACCTGCACAGAGAGCATACTCAGTGAGGACATCACCACTCCGTCGATGGGAACAGAAACGGATTCACCAGGCAGCCGCGCACCCAGCACATAGAGCAGCGGTAGGTAGTGCTCTGGTGTGGGGTTAGATAGCGCGGCACCCTCATGGCGCATAAAATTCACCAGCGGATGCTGCTCAGCCTCTCCTTCCCAGTTCAGGTTTTCGCGCACATAGTCATTAAAGGAGCTTGCCCAGGCATAAGGTTCCGCCTCGCCCTGCCAGCGTACCATCCGCAGGTTATGTACCACATTGCCGCTCGCCACAATCATAATGCCCTGCTCACGCAAAGCGGCCAGCTTACGGCCCAGTTCAAAATGGTAAGCAGGCGGTTTGGTGCCGTCGATGCTGAGCTGTACGACTGGGATATCTGCCTCAGGGTACATCTTGATCAGCACGCCCCAGGCGCCGTGATCGAAACCCCACTCCCGATCCAGATGCACCTCACAGGGAGCCAGAGCTTCTGCTACCGCGTTGGCTAAATCTGGCGAGCCGGGGGCTGGATAGTGCGTATCAAACAG
Source organism: Erwinia magellanica (assembly GCF_039023495.1). Lineage (NCBI taxonomy): Bacteria > Pseudomonadati > Pseudomonadota > Gammaproteobacteria > Enterobacterales > Erwiniaceae > Erwinia > Erwinia magellanica. The sequence goes on along the minus strand of NZ_JBCHVC010000005.1, from coordinate 73,439 downwards.
CGCCTGGGGAAAATTGCCAAAATCGTGGATCGTGCGGGGCTTTTCCATGGCGGTGACCGCAGTGCCACGGGTATACCAGTGAGCGGATACCGCTATAATCGCTTTTGGGCGCGGTAAAGTTTTCCCCAGCTCACGCCAGGCTTCGGTATAGACATTCTCTTCCAGCACATTCATGGGGCTGCCATGACCCAGAAAAAGTGCGGGCATACGTGACTGACTCATAATAATCCCCTGAAGGTGTCGGCTTAATGAGCGCTACACTACGCGCTTTTATCGGGCGATGAACCCGGATAAGCGTGACGAAGATCATCAGGAAATTTGAATGACCTTCCCAGACAATTCCTGACATTCCTGCTGATTGTTTTTTGCTAAGGTATAGCAAAGGCTATACTTTATTTATTCTTTCAGGAGGTCACCATGTCCGTGCCTTTGTTACTGACTTTACTCGCCGGTGGCGCAACCTTTATCGGCGCCTTTCTGGGTGTGGTCGGGCAAAAACCATCTAACCGGGTACTGGCCTTTGCACTGGGTTTTGCGGCTGGGATCATGTTGCTGATCTCGCTGATGGAGATGTTACCTGCGGCACTGCACGCCAAAGGGATGTCGCCGGTGCTGGGCTACGGCATGTTTGTGATGGGTCTGCTTGGCTATTTTGCGCTGGACCGACTGCTGCCTCATCAGCATCCACAGGATCTGTTGAAAGGAAATCAGCCGCCAGCCAACCTGCGCCGTACTGCTATTCTGCTGACGCTTGGGATCAGCCTGCATAATTTTCCGGAAGGTGTCGCCACCTTTGTGACCGCCAGCAGTGACCTTGAAATGGGGCTGGGCATCGCCTTAGCGGTGGCTATCCACAATATTCCTGAAGGAGTTGCCGTGGCCGGACCGATGTATGCCGCTACGGGTTCAAAGAGCAAAGCGATCTTCTGGGCTGGGGTTTCCGGCATGGCTGAGATCGTCGGAGGGCTGCTGGCATTCTGGCTGCTTGGGCCGTTGGTTTCACCGGTGATCATGGGCGCTATCATGGCTGCCGTTGCCGGGATCATGGTGGCGCTCTCTGTAGATGAACTTATGCCGCTGGCTAAAGAGATCGATCCGCACAGTAACCCCAGCTATGGCGTCCTGTGTGGAATGTCGGTAATGGGGCTAAGCCTGACGCTGCTGCAAAGCAGTGGCCTGAGCTGAGACGAAAAAAAACCGGGCAAACAGCGCCCGGTTTTTTTATGCTCTGTGGCTTAACCTGCCCGACGCGCCTCGTCATTTTGACGGTAAGCGACCAGGTCTTCGATAGTTACCACCGGCATATCATGCTGTTTAGCAAACACGATAGCTTCCGGCGCGTGTGCCATCGAACCATCATCATTAGTCAGCTCACACAGCACGCCAGCAGGCTTGAAACCGGCCAGCGTAACCAGATCGATCGTGGCTTCGGTATGGCCACCACGGGTCAGAACGCCGCCTTCGCGGGCGCGAAGCGGGAACACATGACCGGGACGGTTCAGATCGGAAGGTTTAGCATTGTCAGCGATTGCCGCGCGGATAGTGGTAAGACGATCCCGGGCAGAAACGCCTGTAGTCACACCTTCAGCCGCTTCAATGGTAACGGTGAAGCCGGTACCATAAGAGCTGGTATTGTTTTCAACCATCATCGGCAGCTCAAGCTGACGACGACGTTCTTCAGTCAGGCAAAGGCAAACGATGCCGCTGCCGTGGCGAATGGTCAGTGCCATCTGCTCAACGGTCATGGTCTCTGCGGCGAAGATCATATCGCCTTCGTTTTCGCGATCTTCATCGTCCAGCACCATCACACCGCGCCCTTCGCGTAATGCTGCGATAGCCCGTTCCACACGCTGCTGCGGCGTGCCAAATTCAGAAAGTAGCGTCTGATTCATGGTAATAAAACCTTATAAAATGTATGGGTTACCAGAATCAGGGCGTGCTTAGGAGTGTCATGCAGTGACAAAAAATAACGGCGAGGCGGGCGCAGGCCCGGCCAGATACGTTACTCTCTCCCATCCGGACTCTAACCGTCGGCCCCGGAGTCACACCGGGTCTGCTGACCTTCAGACCGGCAGGTCTGAAGCGCTCGCGGGCTTTCAGCAAAGCTGATTTACCGCCGGTGGGGAATTTCGCCCCGCCCTGAGAATAAGCCTGATTACTATAACGCCGATAAAAAATCTGGGCAACGAACAAAATGTGCGATTCGTTTGGCCTGTTTCCGCTTTAGGGATTTCTGGTTTATCCTTTTGGATTATCGCATTACACTTAGAGAAACTTTGCCGCTATCAGGATGCCGCTATGATTGACCCGAAAAAAATTGAACAACTCGCCCGCCAGGTGCACGAGTCTATGCCTAAAGGCATCCGTGAGTTCGGCGGCGACGTTGAGAAAAAAATTCGTCAGACGCTACAGTCACAGCTGACTCGTCTGGATTTAGTGAATCGTGAAGAGTTTGATGTGCAGACGCAGGTGTTATTGCGCACCCGTGAAAAACTTGCCGCGCTGGAACAGCGTATTGCGGAACTGGAAAGCCGGGGCGCTGTGGCAACAGACTCATCCGCTGCTGCTCCTCTCTCTTCAGCTGCGCCGGTTTCTACCTCTTCAGTGGCGCCGGCTTCAACGCACGCTTCTGCGGCTCCGGCTTCTCCCGCAGCCGCAACGGATTCAGCCGCACCAGCTTCACCGCTTACTCCAACAGACGCAATCGATACGCAAGATAAGCAGTAGCAGGCTGGAAGGATGCAAAAAAGGGCGATCTGAGATCGCCCTTTTTTTATCTGTCACTGAAGCAGGAGGGTTACTTCTTCGACTTAATCGCTTTAATAATATTGCTGGTTGAAATGCCATCTTCGAAGTTCAGTACCCGAACCTCGCCGCCGTTAGCCCACACCTCTTTACTACCAGCAATTTCTTCCGGCTTATAGTCTCCGCCTTTGACCAGCAGATCCGGCAGGATATCAGCAATCACCCGTTGTGGCGTGTCCTCTTCAAAAGGCACCACCCAGTCAACCGCTTCCAGCGCACCCAGCACAATCATTCTGTTTACTAACGGATTAATCGGACGGCTTTCTCCCTTAAGGCGTTTGGTGGAAGCATCGCTGTTTACCGCCACAATCAGCCTGTCGCCCAGCTTGCGGGCGTTTGCCAGATAGGAGACGTGTCCGGCATGGAGAATGTCGAAACAGCCATTGGTCATCACTACTTTTTCGCCGCGACGACGCGCAAGGGCTACGGCCTCTTTCAGCTGCGCCTCATCCATTACGCCAAAGCCGGACTCCGGGCGGGCGCGAATGGCGTTTTCCAGTTCAACTGGAGAAACTGTTGATGTCCCGAGTTTACCCACCACGACACCCGCAGCCGCATTAGCGAGGAAACAGCTCTCTTCCAGCGTATTCCCCGCCGCCAGAGCAGCCGCCAGCACGCCAATTACCGTGTCGCCCGCACCGGTCACATCGTAAACTTCCTGCGCCTGAGTGGGCAGATGGAACGGCTTTTTGCCCGGTTGCAGCAGCGTCATGCCATTCTCAGAACGGGTAACCAGCAGCGCCGAGAGATCGTATTGCGCCATCAGCGCCATACCACGCTCCACAATTTCCGCTTCGTCTTTGCACTTGCCCACCACCGCTTCAAACTCAGAGAGATTGGGTGTCAGGATGGTGGCGCCGCGATAGCGTTCAAAATCGGTGCCCTTCGGGTCGACCAGCACCGGAACCTTCGCTTCACGGGCAATCTGGATAATGCGCTCAACGGTTGCCAGCGCGCCTTTGGCATAATCTGAGAGCACCAGCGCGCCAGAGGTTGGCAGCGCCTGACGGATGCGCTCATGCAGAGGCTCCGGATCCACGCCCTCGAATCCCTCTTCAAAATCCAGGCGGATCAGCTGCTGATTACGCGACAGGATACGCAGCTTGGTAATGGTGGGATGCGTCGCCACCGCCACAAAGTCGCACTGAACCTTGACGCCGCTCAGGGTCGCATCCAGCGCACGCGCTGCATCATCCATCCCTGTTAACCCCACCAGGCGGGAACCCGCGCCCAGTGAAGCGATATTCATGGCTACGTTAGCCGCGCCGCCCGGACGCTCCTCAACGTTATCCACTTTCACAACGGGCACCGGGGCTTCAGGGGAGATGCGGCTGGTTGGGCCGTACCAGTAGCGATCCAGCATCACGTCGCCAACAACCAGAACACCTGCACGGTTAAAATCGGGCAGCGTAATTTTCATTCCAGACACTCCAGGCTGAAGTCAAAAATAGTGCGCGCGATGATAGCATAAGCTGGCTATCCCGCACATTTACCTGCATCTTTACGCTGCAAGCAGAGAATAAGCGCTTACCCTGCCAGCTGGCTGAGGCGCGCACTGCGTCACGGGTACTCACTTGTAAACGCTCACTCACCAAACCAGCGTTGCCAGCTGCTGTTTACCACCGCTTTCTCTTCACTGAAAGCTTCCAGGGGAACGTGACCCGGCAGCGCCTGCAAAGCCAGATGGTGCAGCGCATCACGCAGCGTGGTGTAGGCATTGGTTAAGGCCTGGGCTTCCTGCTGACTGATTCGGCCATCGCTGGCCAGCAGCGCCAGAATACGAACGTTATCGGACCAGCGCGTGAGTTTTGCTTCGCTGGCAGCAAAGCGTAAGACCAGATATTGCGTAATGAATTCAATATCCGTAATTCCTCCCTGGTCAGCTTTGATATCCCAGCGCCCTTTATGCTTATTGCCTGTATGCGTGCGCATTTTTTCACGCATTTCCCGCACCTCTGTTTTCAGCTTCTCTGCTTCCCGCGGCAGGCAGAGAATGCCGCGTCGGATCTCGTCAAAGCGCTGGCTCAGCGCCGTTTCACCAAAGACGATCCGCGCCCGCACCAGCGCCTGATGCTCCCAGGTCCAGGCTTCATTTCTCTGATAATCATCGAAGGCGTCAAAAGTGCTGACCAGCATCCCGGCGGCACCGGAAGGGCGTAACCTGGCGTCGACCTCGTATAAAATGCCTGAGGAGGTTCGCGTACTGAACAGATGCATAATGCGCTGTGCCAGACGGAGATAGAACTGCCGCCCGTCAATGCTGCGCTCGCCGTCGGTGACCGCCTCCGCCGGGCAGTCATGCAGAAAGACCAGATCCAGATCGGAGCTGTAGCCCAGCTCCCAGCCGCCAAGCTTACCGTAACCCACCACGGCAAAACCGCGCTCCTGCTGGTGAGCCAGATGAGAAGGCCGTCCATAGCGTTGCACCATCATCTGCCAGGCCTGCTGTACCACCTGCTCAATCATCGCTTCTGCCAGCCAGGTCAGGTGATCGCTCACTTTCATCACCGGCAACGTTTCAGCTATATCCGCAGCGGCAATGCGCAGATGCTGCGCCTGTTTGAACTGGCGTAGCGCTTCAAGCTGCTGCTCCTCATCCTCTTCCGGGATACGCAGCAGATATTGCCGCAGCTCATCACGATAGGCATCGGTTGCCGTGGGTTGATAAAGCGTGGCCGGGTCCAGCAGCTCATCAAGCAGCAAGGGATACCGTGCCAGCTGGCTGGCTATCATCGGCGACGCGGCGCACAGGCGGATCAGGTGCTTCAGCGCGCCGTGGTATTCAGTGAGCAGTTCGAGATAGGTGGTGCGGGTAACGACGCCCAGCAGCAGCGGCGTCAGCCTGCTGAGCGTCACTGCCGCATCCTCTCGCAGACAGACTTCACTCAGCAGGCGGGGCATCAGCTGATCCAGCGCCTGCCTGCCCCGTGGACCGATGGTGCGCTTGTCCACATCCTGACGAAAGTCCTGAATAACCTGAAGCAGCCGCTGCCGGGCGCTGGTTTCAAGGTGAGGCACCAGCGGGATGAGATCGGCCTCTTCCAGCCGATCCTGCCAGAGCACGCCATACTCATCCGCCTCAACGCTGCCGCCCGTCTCTGGCGTATCATCCCCAATGAGATCGTCAAAAATAGCGCGAACTGCTGCCATGTGATTTTCCAGCTTCGCTGTCAGCGTTTTCCAGCTCTCCTCCCCCATGGCCCATGCAAGCCGGGCACGGTTCAGATCGTCAGCTGGCAGCGTCTGCGTCTGTTCATCGCTGATGCTTTGCAGCAAATTTTCCATACGCCGCAGGAAGAGGTAAGTCTCTTCCAGCTGAACCACCTGTACTTTCGGCAGCAGGTTAAGGTCGCCAATCGCCTGAAGCGTGGGGAGCAGTGAACGCAGTTGCAGCGAGCGTTCACGACCACCACGAATAAGCTGAAAGACCTGGACGATAAATTCTGTTTCGCGGATGCCGCCCGCGCCCAGCTTGATATTATCTGTCAGGCCACGCCGCCGTACTTCACGGGCAATCATGCTCTTCATGTTGCGCAGGGACTGAATAACGCTGAAATCGATGTAGCGGCGATAGATAAAAGGCCGCAGCATCTGCTCCAGCTCCTGGCTCCAGCGATCCTCCGTGCCGCCCATCAGTCGTGCTTTGACCATGGCATAACGTTCCCAGTCACGTCCCTGCTCCTGGTAGTAATCTTCCAGCGCCGCAAAGCTCAGCACCAGCGGCCCACTCTCGCCAAATGGCCGCAGACGCATATCCACGCGATAAACAAAACCCTCTGCGGTGGGTTGATCCAGCACTTTAATTAAGCGTTGCCCAAGGCGGGTGAAAAACTGGGCATTATCCAGCTCACGCCGGCCACCGGCAGTGGTGCCGTTTTCCGGCCAGGTAAAGATCAGATCGATATCCGAGGAGAAGTTCAGCTCTCTGCCACCCAGCTTGCCCATCCCCAGGATCAGCAGAGGCTGCGGCTCCCCGGCGGCATTCATCGGCGTACCCCATTCCCGACAGCAGGCCAGCCACAGCCAGTCACGCGCGGCGACAATCAGCGTTTCCGCCAGTTCGCTAAGCTGTTTCAGGGACTCTTCTGTGCTGCTGAGAGCAAGCGTTTGCATCCAGGCTATGCGGGTAAGCATATGGCGGCGGAACAGCCGCAGCGTCCGCATCAACCCATTCTCATCCGTCACCTCTGCCAGCTTTTCCGTCAGCCATGCGGGATAGTGTTGCCACTCCGCAGGTTGTGGCGGCTGCTGCTGCAACTGCTGCCACCACTCTGGCTGCCGCGTCAGGTTTTCCAGCATAAAATCACTGAAAACCAGGGCGCCCTGTTCTGCCTGACTCAGCGCGCTCATTTCCGGACTGAGTTGTTGAGTCAGTTGGGCCAGTGAAGAGGGCAAAGCGGGTAAAGGTGGTGGCAACATAAAAACTCCCTGTTAACGCGTTGATTAAGGCTTTATCTGCGGTTATTCGGCATGACCCCTACGCACGATCAAGCAGTCGTGCCGTTTTTCCAGAAAGCCGCCTGTTTCAGCGCCTGTCGGCTGTGGCTCTCCAGCCAGACTTCCTGACCCGATGCAATCGCCTGCGCCAGCTGCTCCCAGCTTTGCATCCAGGCTTCCACGGCCGCAGCGTCGTATGCGCCTGCCAGCAAGCGTGCCGCCAGCAGTTGGCGATGCAGGCGCGTCAGTTTGTCCTGATACTCATTCATCTGCCGTACTGAGGCAAAGGTCTCTTTTAAATCGGCGGCAATCCTGCCCAGCATAATGTCAGAGAAGCGCTTGAACGAACCCTGCAATTTGGCATCCGCTTTCGCATCGATAAACCCACGCCAGCGCTCGGTCACTATCCAGTTAGTAAGTGCCAACTGGGTACGTAGGGAGAGCGGACTGAAGCAGAGCGATTCCGCCTGCACCTGCTCTTCAAGCAGCGCCTCCTCCAGGCCCGTCAGAGAGTGACGTAGCTCGTTGCTCGCTTTGCGGGGAACCAGCGAACCAAACAGCGAAAATGTCTGACGAAGCGTTTCAAGCGCCTGGTGAACTTCATGCTGTGCAGCGCTGTTGCCACGCAGCCACAGCTCTTCATGATACTGCCACTGACTCAGCGCCAGAGTAAAGGCAGCCAGCATCCCCTCTTCAACCGTGGCTTTGGGTTTGACTTTCATCACCGTGAGCGGCCGCAGTTCGCGGGCAGGATTGCCTCTGGCCAGCGCATACCCTCTGGCGGCCTTACTCAGGCTACCCAACCGTAATCCGCCCAGATCCGTAAGCTCCGAGGCGAAGGCCAGCAGGTCATCTCTCTCTCCGCTTACAAGCTCCAGCTCAATCTCACACAGCGGCTCGCTTAAGGCACCAGCGCAAACTTCACCCTGATCGAGAGCAACCTCTATCTCGCTTCCCTTGTAAGTAACCACCCACTTTTCACGAACAAAGTTAGTGCTGAACAGCGGGTTAAGCTGCTGCTGAAGCGCCGTGAGATCGCACCCTTCAGGCCAGATTTCGGCAGGAAGGCGTTCAAGCGCCAGTTCTGGCTTTTCAATCTCTACATTATATTCTGGCCGCTGGTGCAGTCCGCCCAGGGTTTGCCCCGCCGCTTTCAGCGTCATTTCGTAGCGGTCATCAAACCCTCGGATGCGCAGCCCCATATCCCAACGGCGGAGCTGACTCTCTGCCGTTTCAAAATAGATGTTGGTCAGCTTCAGCGGCGCCGTATGCTGATGGGGCAAGCCCGCCAGACGGGCGGACAGATTTTTGGCGGCTTCTGGTGTGGCAATGAACTTTACTTCGATTTCGATGGTCATATTTTCTTGATCAGATGATTAGCGGTACGGTAAATGGAGTGTTGACCTGATTTCCCTGCCTGTTTCATTGCGCCTGAGCAGCAGGAAACGGCGAGCCAAATCGGTCAGATATGACGTGAAGAGTAATGCAGAATCGCCGTGGCTGTCTCGGCTTTATTATGCTTTCGCGCCACGCCTCGCACGGGCCAGAGACCAGGAAAGTTCTCATTCAGCTTTATGCGAGCCAGCTCCAGACTGTGCCATTACTTTTGTCCAGGATTCACGTAAACAAGACATCGAATGAAAAAAATACATTTTATTGGCCTCACTTTACTGACTTTTAGCGTTGCAGCATCCGTACATGCCGAAGAGAAGCGCTATATCTCCGACGAGCTTTCTACCTGGGTGCGTAGTGGCCCCAGCGACAGTTTCCGCCTGGTTGGCACCCTGAATGCTGGCGAGCAGGTTGACCTGCTGCAAACCAACGACAGCACGCATTATGCGCAGATCCGCGATGCCAATGGCCGCACAACCTGGATCCCTGAAGCGCAGCTCAGCCAGCAGCCAAGCCTGCGGACTCGCGTGCCGCAACTGGAGCAGCAGGTAAAAGATCTCACTGACAAGCTGGCCAACATTGATGGCAGCTGGAACCAACGTACTGCCGAGATGCAGAAGAAAGTAGCGGGCAGCGATGGGGCGATTAACAGCCTGAAAGAGGAAAACCAAAAGCTGAAAAATCAGCTGGTGGTCGCGCAGAAAAAAGTGAGTGCCGCCAACGTTCAGCTGGATGACAAACAGCGCACCATCATTATGCAATGGTTTATGTATGGCGGCGGCGTGGCCGGCGTGGGCCTGCTGTTAGGCCTGTTACTGCCGCACATGATCCCAAGCCGTAAAAAGAAAGATCGCTGGATGAACTGATCCGTACGGGCAATATTTCAGGGCATCCGTTGATGCCCTTTTTGGCATGCCTTCAGGAAAGTGATGGCCGCACAACGTTGGGATGGTTCTACACTTCAAGTATGATGCATGAAACAAACAGATCAGGAGCGCGGTAGTGAAGACTTACCTTGTCGGTGGCGCGGTACGCGATGCACTGTTAAATCTGCCGGTCAAAGACAAAGATTGGGTAGTTGTGGGTGCCTCACCCGAAGAGATGCAGAACCTGGGCTACGAGCAGGTGGGCCGTGATTTTCCGGTCTTCCTGCATCCAGAGACCCACGAAGAGTATGCTCTGGCCCGGACGGAGCGGAAAAGCGGCAGCGGTTATACCGGCTTTGTCTGCTACTCCGCGCCAGATGTCACTCTTGAGCAGGATTTACAGCGCCGCGACCTGACCATTAACGCTATTGCTCAGGACGAACAGGGCCATTTTTACGATCCCTATCAGGGCCGTGCCGATCTCCAGCAACGCCAGCTGCGGCATGTCTCTCAGGCTTTTCAGGAAGATCCCCTGCGCGTGCTGCGCGTGGCAAGGTTTGCGGCGCGCTTTGCCCATCTCAACTTTGTGGTCGCCGAAGAAACCCAGGCGTTAATGCGCTGGATGGCAGAGAGCGGTGAGCTGAACACGCTGACGCCGGAACGCGTGTGGAAAGAGACTGAAAAAGCGCTGGAAACCCGCAATCCTCAGATCTATTTTCAGGTGCTGCGGGACTGCGGCGCGCTGGCCGTGCTTTTTCCGGAACTGGATAATCTTTACGGCGTCCCTGCCCCGGCGAAATGGCATCCTGAAATTGATACCGGCATCCATACGCTGATGACGCTGGCCATTGCTGCCCAGCTCAGCCCGGAGGTAGATGTCCGCTTTGCCACGCTGTTTCATGATGTCGGCAAGGCGCTGACGCCGCCTGAAAAATGGCCCAGCCATCATGGTCACGGCCCGGCGGGCGTGCCTTTAGTGGCAGCCCTGTGCCAGCGTCTTCGCGTCCCCAACGCCATCCGTGATTTGGCACTGCTGGTAACCGAGTTTCACGATGTGGTGCACACCATTGAACGTCAAAGCCCGGAAACGCTGATCGCGCTCTTTGATCGCATTGATGCCTGGCGAAAGCCGCACCGCGTGGAGCAAATCGCGTTGACCAGTGAAGCGGACGCCCGTGGACGCACAGGATTTGAAAATAATGCCTATCCTCAGGGGGATATTCTGCGTAAAGCGTTTGAAATTGCCCTGGGCGTATCTACAAAAGAGGTGGTTGCAGGCGGATTTAAAGGGGTGGAGGTCAGAGAAGAGTTAACCAGAAGAAGAATTGCCGCCTTGTCCCACTGGAAGCAACAGCAGCTTTAAGGCATTTCCGAAGCCGGGCCTGAAAGGAGCCGGCTTCGGAAAGAAGCGTTTAATCAGACAAAAATCATGTACACCACTGCCGCCACAATAAAGCGATAGATAGCGAAAGGCACAAAGGAGATGCGCTGGATAAGCTTCAGGAAGACTTTAATGGCGATCAGCGCCACGATAAAGGCCACCAGGAAACCTGTGGCAAACATCGGGAAATCGGCCATGGTCAGGAAGCCGTAGCTTTTATAGAGATCCAGCACCGTTGCGCCCATCATCATTGGCACCGCCAGGACGAAGGAGAACTCAGCCGCCGCGTAACGGCTTACGCCCATCAGCATACCGCCAGAAATAGTGGCACCAGAGCGGGAGAAGCCCGGCCACAGCGCCAGACACTGGAAGCAACCGATGATAAACGCCTGACGATAAGTCATGTCATCAATGCCTACCGCTTTCGGCACTTTAGGCTTCAGGTACTCTGCCGCCAGCAGCAGGACGCCGCCGACGACCAGCGCATACATGACATTGATGGGATTAAATAATTGTTTGATTTGGTCGTGAAAAATCAGACCAACCACCACAGCCGGTACCATACCCAGCAGGATATGGATCAGTGAAAGGTGGCCTTTACCTGTGCCTTCGTGCGGGACTTTGCCAAAATGGATGCCAATCAGACCGAACAGGCGACGCCAGAACATCACTACCACAGCTAAGATCGAGCCAAGCTGGATAACCACTTCAAACGTTTCTGCCTTATCGCCCTCAAATCCCAACAGATGACCGACAATGATCATGTGCCCGGTGGAAGAAACAGGGAGAAACTCTGTTAACCCTTCAACAATGCCAAGTATTGCTGCCACCCATAGCTGATGAATATCTGCCATCAAATCTACCCCTATCCGTTTTAAATCCAGTAAAAAGGCGGCTGCTTCACGCACCCGCCAAATTGTGCCTGACAAATATCAGGCCAACCTTAAGACAGAGCATAATGTGGTTTGGTTTCGTCGTGATGGCAATCACATTGAATTTATTTCGGATTAGTCCCGCGTTCAATGATAACGCCAACCTGAGCCGCCTGCGCCACTGCGCCTGGCTTGCTGAGCTTTATGCGCACCCAGGGTGAGTTGAAACGCGCCAGCAGCAGTGAGGCGACTTCTTCAGCCACCCGTTCAACCAGGGCAAATTTGCCCCCCGCTACATGATTAATGATGGCCTCAGAGACATCGGCATAGCTCAGGCAGTCACTGACATCATCACTGGCTGCCGCCTGGCGATTGTCCCAGGCCATTTCGACATCGAACACCAGCTTCTGCTGAATCGTTTGTTCCCACTCGTAAACACCAATGGTAGTGATCACCGACAGTTGTTCTATAAATACGATATCCATGATGCTGGTCTCTGTTTTTGTGGTTGCCGGATACCACTTCCGGCGGATTATGCGTATTATCCACAGATGATGAGAACAAAACGACCCCTAAGGGATGGAACGGTGTTATGAGTGTATTCGCGCTTGGTATGATTCTTTTCGCGTATCTGTGCGGCTCCATTTCCAGCGCGATCCTGGTTTGCCGTCTGTTCAGATTGCCCGATCCTCGCCTCAATGGCTCAGGAAACCCTGGCGCCACCAACGTATTGCGCATTGGCGGAAAAATCCCTGCGGTTCTGGTGCTGGTATTTGACGTTCTTAAAGGCATGCTGCCGGTCTGGCTGGCTTACCACTATGGCGTCTCTCCGCTTTACCTGGGCCTTATCGCCATTGCCGCCTGCCTGGGCCACATCTATCCTCTCTTTTTCCATTTCAAGGGAGGCAAAGGCGTGGCGACCGCTTTTGGTGCCATTGCGCCTATCGGCTGGGATTTAACCGGGTTAATGACCGGGACATGGCTTCTCACCGTGCTGCTGAGCGGCTACTCCTCGCTGGGTGCCATTATCAGCGCCCTGATTGCGCCTTTCTACGTCTGGTGGTTTAAACCCCAGTTAACCTTCCCTGTCGCGATGCTCTCTTGCCTGGTCCTGCTGCGCCACCATGACAATATTCAACGTTTATGGCGTGGGCAGGAAACAAAGATCTGGAAGAAGAAGAAGAAAGAAAAACGGCCAGTTGAGTGAGCTGCCGCAGGCAGGAACAAGCAGATGATGCCGTAAATAAAAAACGCCCGATGAGGATTCATCAGGCGCTTAGCAGGAAGCTCTGTTTACAGGCTAAGCAATAGCTGGCAATTCAGCCAATGGCCAGCGTGGGCGCACCGTGACGCTCAGTTCCGCATGAGCACCGCCCCGCAGACGAACCAACCCGGCATAGGCGATCATTGCCCCATTATCGGTGCAGAACTCAGGTCGCGCATAAAAGACTTCGCCCCCGCGCGCTTTCATGACCTCAGCCATTTTGCTGCGTAACGTCCGGTTAGCACTGACGCCGCCAGCAATCACCAGCCGTTTAAAGCCGGTCTGCTCCAGCGCGCGTTTGCATTTGATCGCCAGCGTATCAACCACCGCATCCTCAAACGCGCGGGCAATATCGGCGCGGGTCTGAGCATCATCGCTGTTTTCACGGATGGTATTAGCTGCAAACGTCTTTAAGCCGGAAAAGCTGAAATCGAGTCCCGGACGGTCGGTCATCGGACGCGGGAAGACAAAACGCTTTTCTGTTCCAGCCTGCGCCATCTTAGAGAGCAGCGGGCCACCTGGATAATCCAGCCCCAGCAGCTTCGCCGTTTTATCGAACGCCTCTCCAGCCGCGTCATCAACGGACTCGCCCAGCAGGCTGTATTCGCCGATACCCGTTACGCTGATAAGCTGGGTGTGGCCGCCAGAGACCAGCAGCGCCACAAAAGGAAAGTTCGGCGGGTTCTCTTCCAGCATCGGTGCCAGCAGGTGCCCTTCCATATGGTGTACCGGGATAGCCGGCACATCCCAGGCAAAGGCCAGAGAGCGACCAATAGTGGCGCCGACCAGTAATGCACCGACCAGGCCCGGCCCTGCGGTATAGGCAACCGCATCAATATCCTGCGCCTGTAATCCCGCCTCTTGCAGAGCAGCCTGAATAAGCGGCACCGTTTTGCGCACGTGATCGCGCGACGCCAGTTCCGGCACTACGCCGCCGTAATCGGCGTGCAGTTTAACCTGGCTGTAAAGTTGATTGGCGAGTAAACCGGCCGCCTCATCGTAAATGGCGATCCCCGTTTCATCGCAGGATGTTTCAATTCCGAGTACACGCATGACTTTTTTACCTCATTCTTGCGGCGCGCAGTGTAGCATGAAGGCCAGGCTGGAGCCGCCAATTTTGCACTTTAAAGCCTGACTGCCTGATAATGCAGAGGAAAATATTTTCGCGCCCGCACCTGCATTGATGTATACTCCTTCGCCTGAAAAAAACCGGCAGTGGCACAGGCGCATCTGTTGGTGACATTATGCTATGGTGCTTTACAACGCGGCCTGTGTTGGAGTAAAATTCCGCACCATTTTGAAACAAGCTGGCACCGACGTCAGCAACAAAACCGAATTTATCGAGGTGAGAGTTACATGCCGGTAATTAAAGTACGTGAAAACGAGCCCTTTGACGTAGCACTGCGTCGCTTCAAGCGTTCTTGCGAGAAAGCAGGCGTTCTGGCTGAAGTTCGTCGTCGTGAGTTTTATGAAAAACCGACTACCGAACGTAAGCGCGCTAAAGCGTCTGCTGTTAAACGCCACGCGAAGAAATTGGCTCGCGAAAACGCACGCCGTACTCGTCTGTACTAATCTTTGAGGGTTCGCCCTCACGCAATACAGATAAGTAAGTAGTTAAGAAGGCCGTGCTTTCCGGAAGGAATGCGCGGCTTGTTCTCGTTTATGAGCTGATAAACCGGGGCTTATGGCTGGACGAATTCCACGTGTATTTATCAATGACTTGCTGGCACGCACGGACATCGTGGATCTTATCGATGCGCGCGTAAAGTTAAAGAAGCAGGGCAAGAATTATCACGCGTGCTGTCCTTTCCATAACGAAAAAACCCCCTCTTTCACCGTGAACGGTGAAAAACAGTTTTACCACTGCTTCGGCTGTGGCGCTCACGGCAATGCTGTCGACTTCCTGATGAATTACGATCGTCTGGAATTTGTGGAGAGCATTGAGGAGCTGGCTACGCTTTACGGCCTTGAAGTGCCCTATGAAAGCGGCACTGGCCCCAGCCAGCTTGAGCGCCATCAGCGCCAGAGTCTCTATCAATTGATGGGCGGCCTGAACGAGTTTTATCAGCAGTCGCTTTCTCAGAGTCAGGCATCAGGCGCGCGCGAATACCTCGCTAATCGTGGTCTGAGTGACGATGTCATCAAGCATTTCTCTATTGGCTTCGCGCCCGCCGGCTGGGATAACGCCCTGAAGCGATTTGGTCGCAATCAGGACGATCGTCAGGCATTGATCGATGCGGGTATGCTGGTCACTAATGACCAGGGCCGCAGTTACGACCGCTTCCGCGAACGGGTGATGTTCCCGATCCACGACAAGCGCGGGCGGGTGATAGGATTTGGCGGTCGCGTGCTTGGCGATGGAGTGCCGAAATACCTTAACTCGCCGGAAACGGATATTTTTCATAAGGGCCGGCAGTTGTATGGCCTCTATGAAGCGCAAAAAAAGCATCCTGAACCGGCGAAGCTGCTGGTGGTAGAAGGCTATATGGACGTGGTGGCGCTGGCGCAGTTTGGCATCGATTATGCCGTTGCGTCGTTGGGAACCTCTACCACGCCTGAGCATATTCAACTTCTTTTCCGCACGACCGATAACGTTATATGTTGCTACGACGGCGACAGAGCGGGCCGGGAAGCAGCATGGCGGGCGCTGGAAACCGCATTGCCTTACATGAATGACGGTCGTCAACTACGCTTTATGTTCCTGCCGGATGGCGAAGATCCGGATACGCTGGTGCGTAAAGAGGGGAAAGAGGCTTTTGAAGCCAGGATGGAGCAGGCTATGCCGCTCTCCGCTTTCCTGTTTGATACGCTGCTGCCGCAGGTGGATTTGCGTTCACCGGATGGTCGCGCTCAGCTTAGTACGCTGGCATTGCCGCTGATCAGTCAGGTTCCCGGTGAAACGTTACGCATCTATTTGCGGCAGACGCTGGGCAGCAAGCTGGGCATTCTGGATGATACTCAGCTGGATAAGCTGATGCCTAAGCAGAGCGAGAACGCGAAACCGCCGCAGCAGCCGCAGCTTAAACGCACCACCATGCGTATACTGATTGGGTTACTGATACAGAATCCGTCGCTGGCGGCAATGGTTCCGCCACTTGAAGGGTTACAGGCGTCAGAGCTGGCGGGTTTTCCGCTATTTGTTGAGTTAGTGAGCACTTGCGTTGCTCATCCTGGCCTGACCACCGGACAGCTACTAGAGTTATACCGTGGAACAAAATTTAGCCAGAGCCTTGAAACTCTGGCCACCTGGAACCACATGATCGTAGAAGATGAAGTGGAAACCATGTTTAAGGACTCGCTGGCCAGCATGTATGACGCGGCGCTGGAACGCCGCTTAGAATTCTTAATTGCCAGAGAAAGGACGCATGGGCTGGATGCAAATGAGCGCCGGGAATACTGGTATTTAAACCAGGAGTTCGCTAAAAAACCCGGCTCAACCAGCTGATATCTGTAGCCTTTAATACATTTAAAAGCGTATATCGCCAGGTCAGTCTGGACGCTGCCAGCGTTCAAAATGACAAGCAAGATAGCGTCAAACAAAAATTCTAGCGGCTTAAGTGCCGAATATGCGCCAGGTCGAGCCTGGCAGCCGCTTCGATGGGCAGCGGCAAAAATCCAACGCCCTCACTGTTATTGTTGGCATCATGCATAGCTGACCGACACCAATCTAATTTAACAGAAGTGTGGATACCGTCTTATGGAGCAAAACCCGCAGTCACAGCTTAAGCTTCTTGTCACCCGTGGTAAAGAGCAAGGCTATCTGACCTATGCCGAGGTCAATGACCATCTGCCGGAAGATATCGTCGACTCCGATCAGATCGAAGACATCATTCAGATGATCAACGATATGGGCATACAGGTTGTGGAAGAAGCGCCTGATGCCGACGATCTGATGCTGAACGAAAACAGCAGCGACACGGACGAAGATGCTGCCGAAGCGGCTGCTCAAGTGTTATCCAGCGTTGAATCTGAAATCGGACGTACTACTGACCCGGTTCGCATGTACATGCGTGAAATGGGTACCGTTGAACTGCTGACGCGCGAAGGCGAAATCGACATCGCTAAACGCATCGAAGACGGTATCAACCAGGTTCAGTGTTCCGTTGCTGAATATCCGGAAGCGATTACCTATTTGCTGGAGCAGTACGATCGCGTTGAAGCAGGCGAAGCTCGCCTCTCTGATATGATCACCGGCTTTGTCGATCCTAACGCTGAAGCAGATATCGCCCCTACAGCAACACACGTAGGGTCTGAGCTTTCTGAAGAAGAGCGCAATGACGACGAAGATGAAGATGAAGAAGATGACGACACTGCTGACGATGACAACAGCATTGATCCGGAACTGGCGCGCGAGAAGTTTAACGACCTTCGCGTTCAGTACGAGAAAGCGCGTACCGTTATCAAAGCGAAAGGCCGCAGTCACGCCGATGCCGTTGCCGAAATTCAGAATCTTTCTGACGTATTCAAACAGTTCCGCCTGGTGCCGAAGCAATTCGATTTCCTGGTAAACAACATGCGCACCATGATGGACCGCGTTCGTACGCAAGAACGCCTGATCATGAAGCTCTGTGTTGAAATCTGTAAGATGCCGAAGAAAAACTTCATCACCCTGTTTACCGGCAATGAAACCAGCGAAACCTGGTTTAAAGCAGCTCTGGCGATGAACAAGCCCTGGTCTGAAAAACTGAAAGATGTCGCTGAAGATGTGCAGCGTAGTCTGATGAAGCTTGGCCAGATTGAAGAAGAGACCGGCCTGACAATTGAGCAGGTTAAGGACATCAACCGTCGTATGTCTATCGGTGAAGCCAAGGCTCGCCGTGCGAAGAAAGAGATGGTTGAAGCAAACTTGCGTCTGGTTATCTCCATTGCCAAAAAGTACACCAACCGTGGCTTGCAGTTCCTGGACCTGATTCAGGAAGGTAACATCGGTCTGATGAAAGCGGTTGATAAGTTTGAATATCGCCGTGGTTATAAGTTCTCAACTTATGCCACCTGGTGGATCCGTCAGGCGATTACCCGTTCCATTGCTGACCAGGCGCGCACCATTCGTATTCCGGTGCATATGATTGAGACCATTAACAAGCTCAACCGTATCTCTCGTCAGATGCTACAGGAAATGGGCCGCGAGCCGACACCGGAAGAGCTGGCCGAGCGCATGCTGATGCCGGAAGATAAGATCCGTAAGGTGCTGAAAATCGCTAAAGAGCCGATCTCCATGGAGACGCCGATTGGTGATGATGAAGATTCGCATCTGGGTGATTTTATCGAAGACACCACGCTGGAGCTGCCGCTGGACTCTGCCACTTCTGAGAGCCTGCGTTCTGCCACGCACGACGTGCTGGCTGGCCTGACCGCTCGTGAAGCGAAAGTGCTGCGTATGCGCTTTGGTATTGATATGAATACCGACCATACGCTGGAAGAAGTGGGCAAACAGTTTGACGTGACGCGTGAACGTATCCGTCAGATTGAAGCGAAGGCGCTGCGTAAACTTCGCCATCCAAGCCGCTCTGAAGTACTGCGTAGCTTCCTGGACGATTAATCGTTCTGAGCAGCTAAAAAGCACCGCCTGAACTGCCTGCCAAAAATTGGGCAATTCATGTTAAGCGGTTTAAGGGCCTGGGTTTGGTATTCTGCCGAACTCAGGCCTTTTAATTTCAGTCTGATCCGTTCGTTATTGTTGTTATGGACAGAGTCCTCTGTCGCCTTGTTCATTTCGTTGATACTGCTGAACTGAGTCAGGTAAAAACATTCCGATTTCTGCGTACTAAATAAGTTCTCCTTCACCGCCTTATCCACGCCGTTTCCTTTGCGCGACATACTTTATCCCACTCCCTGTACCTTTAACTTTACCTGATAGTTTGCCATCCGGTACAGCCAGACCTGATTCCAGTGCAACAACAGGGTATCTTCTGGCCCAGCCTGTTGCAGATCTGTTGCATCCAGGCACTGTACCAACAGTCAGAAATAAACGTTTTGGTTCACGACTCACTGCCTTCATTAATATTTCGGACAGACAGTTTCCATTATTAGGTATACTCAGATCTGCATCTGACAGGGATCATTAAAAATCAGTTGGTCAGTTTATTTAAAACAAGGAGCAGTCATGATGGATAAACAACCGGATCAGCTACGTCGCTTATTAGTTAAAACACCTTTTCTGGCCCCATTATTAGCTACATTGCCGACGACAGCAAAAGAGAAACTTTTCTATTCCCTTAATGGCGATAAGGCGGCAGGTTCTGTTGCGTCTCAGAGTCAGACGCTGCTGCTGAAAAACGCAAATATGGTCGTGACCATGGATAAAGACAAGCGCGAAATAAAAAACGGCTGCGTCTTTATCAAAGGCAATACGATAGTTGCCGTCGGTTCGGAAAGCGAAGTGCCGCAAACGGCAGACAGAGTTATCGAGCTGAGAGGTCATATCGTTATTCCAGGTCTGATTAACACTCACCACCATATGTATCAGAGCCTGACTCGCGTAGTACCTGCTGCTCAGGACGGAGAACTTTTTACCTGGCTGACCGCACTGTATCCTGTCTGGGAAAAACTGACCCCGGAAATGATGAAAATCGCGACCAAAACCGCAATGGCAGAGCTGATGCTTTCAGGCTGTACCACTTCCAGCGATCACCAGTATGTGTACCCGAACGGCATCAAGCTCGATCACAGTATTGAAGCGGCGCAGGAGATGGGAATGCGTTTTCATGCCTGTCGCGGCAGTATGAGCGTGGGCAAAAAGCAGGGAGGCCTGCCGCCGGATTCTATCGTTGAAGATGAGAAGTTCATCCTCAAAGATACTCAGCGCGTGATTGAGCAGTTCCACGACGCTGAACGCGGCGCGATGATCCGCATAGTGGTTGCGCCTTGCTCACCGTTCTCGGTCAGCGAAGGGCTGATGCGTGATTCCGCGAAGCTTGCCCGTGCACACGGTGTTTCCCTGCATACGCACCTGGCGGAAAACGTCAGCGATATCGAATACAGCAAAAAGACTTTTAACAAAACGCCGGCACAGTATGTGGAAGATCTGGAGTGGGTCGGTCACGACGTATGGCATGCGCACTGTGTGAAGCTTGATGATTACGGCATGAAGCTGTTTGCCCGCACCGGTACTGGTGTTGCTCACTGCCCTTGCTCCAACATGCGCTTGGGTTCGGGTATCGCGCCAGTGCGCCCTATGCTGGATGCTGGCATGCACGTGGGTCTGGGCGTGGACGGTTCTGCCTCTAACGACAGCTCCGATATGATTGGCGAAGTGCGTCAGGCTCTGCTGCTGCAACGAGTGGGTTTCGGCCCGGAAGCGTTGACCGCACGTGAAGCGCTGGAAATCGCCACCCTTGGCGGTGCGAAAAACCTCAATCGAGACGACATTGGTGCGCTGGCACCGGGCATGATGGCGGATATTGCGGTGTTTAACCTGGAAGGCGTTGGTCTTGCTGGCGCGCAACACGATCCGGTTTCCGCACTGGTGTTCTGTAACCCAGGTAAGGTTGCTTACAACATCATCAATGGTCGCGTGGTGGTGGATAACGGTAAGGTGACTACCGTAGATGTACCGGTGATCGTTGAGAAACACAATCGCCTGGCTCATCAACTGGTGGAAGGCTAATCCCTCTG
Source organism: Erwinia magellanica (assembly GCF_039023495.1). Classification (NCBI taxonomy): domain Bacteria; kingdom Pseudomonadati; phylum Pseudomonadota; class Gammaproteobacteria; order Enterobacterales; family Erwiniaceae; genus Erwinia; species Erwinia magellanica. Next base: position 52,808 of record NZ_JBCHVC010000005.1, on the reverse strand, counting down.
AAGCTGCGCACCGCAGATAAAGACGCCAGGGAAACTCCTGCTCCAGCAGACTGCTTCACCAGGGCCATTGCTGCGAGTAGCATCAACGCAAGGCACTAAAGTTTAACGAGCAGGGGTACTTTAACACACAATAATATGCAGCCTGACGGCCAGACAGCATCGAGTTAGCGGCCTCGCGCAGCCAGCGCCACATCCAGCTCACGATATGCAGCCGTCAGCTTATCCTGAGAAGCGCGGTTCAGCCCGCTGGGGTTGGGCAATACCCACACTTCCGTTTCGCCGATGGTATGCGGCTGTTTGCCCCACTCCACCTTGCTGACTCTGGCCGCCTGCTTCCATGCCTGTTTACCCAGCACCGCTAAAGCATAGGGCTGGTAGATCTGAATTTTCTCAATCAGCGTCCTGCCCCCTTCACGCAATTCGTCACGCGACAGCTCAGTGGCTTCCCTGGTGGGACGCTCCACCAGCATGGTAATACCGCAGCCGGTATCCAGCAGCTGCTGTTCCTGTTCCGGCTTCAGCTGGTGGGTCGTAAAGCCCGCCAGCCAGATCGTTTTCCAGAAGCGGTTCCCTTTATGGGCAAAATGGAAGCCGGTATGGGCAGAGGATTTACCGGGATTGATGCCACAAAAAACCACGCGCAATCCCGGTGCCAGGATATCCGTTATCGTATGTTCATCGGTCTCGCTCACGTTTGCTCCTTGTTCAGTTACGGCTGGTCAGCCAGTATGAAATAGCCCGCCCTCAACTCCCCTCTGTGTCGACAGCGTAGCGGGGAGCATCCGTGAGGTGGAGGCATGACGGGGATTATTATGGAAAATAAATCCCGTTATGCAAAGAAAGCCGCTCAGTTCTGCTGAAAAGCCTGACGTAGCCAGTGGATAAAAGTGCTGACGGCTCGGGGTACCTGAGCAGACCAGGGGCGCACCACATACAAAGTGGTGGCAAAGGCCCCTGTTGTTTGCCATTCAGGCAATATTTCCACCAGTCGCCCCTCGCGCAGCGCAGACCGCGCGCTGAAATCGGGCAAAAGCGCAATCCCCAGCCCTTCTAACGCGGCATCGCGGATAGATTCGCTGTTATTGGTCGCAAAGGGGCCGGAAACGTTGACCGTTACCGCTGCCTGCCCCTCTTGCAGCGCAGTAAATGTCCAGCGGGGCGTTTCAGTACCTCGGGGATAATAAAGACATTGATGAGCACTGAGTTCTTCCGGCGTCTGCGGAAATCCGTGTTCAGCCAGATAAGCGGGCGACGCCACCACCTGAGCGCGGGTGGCGCAAAGCGGAAGCGCAACGTGCGTTTCCGGCAAAGTGTCGCTGTGACGAATAGCCAGGTCGAAGCCTTCACTGGCCAGAGAAACCAGCCGGTCAGAGACTTCTAACTGCACGCGAACCTGCGGGTGCTCACGCAGAAACGCGGTGATATGGGGAACCAGCTGTTGACGGGCAAAAGCTACGGGTGCCGTAACGCGTATTAAGCCGCGCAGCGGGCCTGCGGAATCACGCACGCTGAAAAAGCTCTGTTCGATTTGGGCGAAAGGCAGCCGTAGCTCCTCTACCAGCTTCTCCCCCGCGCTGGTGAGCCGCACGCTGCGCGTGGTACGCGTCACCAGAGGCACTCCGGCAAACTGCTCCAGCTCCTTAATTTTCTGACTCATGGCCGCTTTGCTGACTTCAAGCCTTTCTGCTGCCCCGGTAAAACTCCCCTGCTCAGCCAGTATCGTCAACCAATGCAGGTGTACCCACAGGGCGTCACGCTTTGCCTCTTTCATTTATTGTTCACTATAGTAAATAATCAATTCAAGTATAGCGCTTTTTCCCACCGCTTATTCACCGTAAAGTGGCTTCCAACATAGCCGCAGATAGTCTGTTGTTCTCTCTGTGGATTTAACTGAAATCAGGGGGAAAGATATGCCATTACTGCAATTTGATGTAATTCAGGGTCGTTCAGAATCAGAGATGAGAACGTTGCTGGATGCCGCTCACCGTGCGGTGCTGACTGCGTTTAAGGTTCCGCAACGCGATCGTTACCAGATTGTTCATGAAAACAAAGCTTATCAGATGGTTTTTGAAGATACCGGCCTGGGGCTGACGCGTACCGATAACCTGGTTATGGTTCGGGTGTTCACCAGTCCACGCAGCGACGAGCAGAAACAGTTCTTTATGGCGGAGCTGTGCCGGGAGCTGAAAGAGAGCTGCGGTATTTCAGGTAGCGACGTGATGATCAGTTTTATCACTAACAGCAAAGGTGACTGGAGCTTTGGCAACGGCGTGGCGCAATATATGACTGGCGATTTGTAACCGAGATGGCTTAGCACGCTTATGTGCATGGTGATGAAGCAGCGTTTTTTCAGGGCAGGAAGCAGGCGCACTGGCTGAATAAAAACGCTCCGGCGCAGGCCGGAGCGTTGCTGGTTTCGCTTAACCGTGAGGAGAAAATGGCTCCCTGCGGCGTTCAGGAAATCAGAAGTCGTAACGCAGACGAACCAGGTTCATGTCACCCAGGTTGTCGGTGCTGGAGGTGAACACGTGCTCGTAATCGACGCGGAAGCCGTAATCCAGCTGGAAGGTCACGCCTACACCGTTATCGATGCGCTGGTAATCACGACCGCTGATGTACTCCAGACGGTCACCCATAACGTATGGCATAAAGGTTTTCAGGCCATACTGCCCAACCGGGATGGTGTAACCGGCCAGATATTCGACTCCCCACGCATCTCCAGCGAAGTAGTTATCCACGTCTACACGTTTGGTGGTCAGGAAGTTCTCGTAGTAACCGCCGCCGACCGAGAAGGTCCAGTTGTCTGGTTTCCAGCTCAGGGAGGTTCCATAGATGTTCTGGTCGTAGGCTTTTGAATCATCGTTACCAGGGTTGCGTATCTCGGCACGGGTATAGTTCCAGGCCGCGCCCCAGGTGAGGTCTTTGGTCAGGTGATAATCCACGCCCAGCGAACCGCCGCCGTTACGCTTGTAGCGCAGGCCGTTGCCCGGCAGATATTCGCTGTCTTCAAACAGGTAAGAAGCATAGACGTCAGCATCGCCAAAGGTGTTTTTGTACTTCAGCATTTTACGGGAACGATAGGAGCCGTCGTAATCACCGTTGATGCCGTTACCCGGTGCCTGCGCCAACATATCGTAGTCCCAGATATCGGTTTTTGCGCCAACAACATCGTAATAAACGCTGTTTTGCTGACCAAACGTCAGCTTACCCCAGGTTTTACTCTGGAAGCCGGTATAGAGCATACGGCGGCTGGTGTTGTTCGCGCCGTCAGCATGGTGGTTGTCCCAGCCGAGCACGGCCGGAATATTCACGCCCAGCTCGTAGTAACCCACCCAGCTTACATCATCAAACAGGTAGTAATCCGCCAGGAAACGGAAGCGGGTGCCGCCATCAAAACCGTTACGCTTATAGGAACCTTTATCCCCGTCGCCTGTCAGATTGTTGAATTGTGGACGAATACTGCCACCAACAGTGAAGTTCAGACGGCTGAGCGGGTCGCCAGCCTGAGGGTCAGCTTTCAGAACGGTAATTTCAGCATGAGCGGCAAACGACGCACTGCCCACCAGCAGCCCCAGACCAATGGCCTGAGTTAAAACGCGCATTTTTGTTAACATTATAATTCCCTGATAAGAATAGTCTTAGATTTTCCGGGTGAGATAGTAGCCCGAGAAGCATGTCAAAACGTAAATTTATATGACCCTTTTGTGCGGTTTTTCTTACATAATCCTTAAGAAAATATGTCCTTTGACGCAAATGCACACAAATATGGCCATTTTGTGCGGTATTTGATTTATGTCATGCCTGTTGTCTGCCTCTGGCTCCGCTGGTTTTACGTTTTTATCCCCGCAGGCCCCTGCCGTTCCACTTAACACTTTTGCAACGCAACAGTGGTGTTCTCCCCTTGCCTGGCTATACCTCACAGAGGCTCGTCGATCGGGAGGAAGGCATGACATCAGAGAGCAGAAAGCCAGAAGGACGTAGTGCGCGCCTGGCGCGGCTCCGCCAACTTACCCGCGTGCCCGTGCTGATTGTTGGCGGAGGGATCAACGGTATCAGCACCTTTCGTGAGCTGGCTTTGCAGGGGGTCCCGGTCGTGATGGTGGAGAAAGATGACTGGTGCCAGGCAGCCAGCGGGGCACTTTCACGTATGATCCATGGCGGATTACGTTATCTGGAAACCGGTGAGTTTGGACTGGTTAAAGAGGCCGTTCAGGAGCGGGATCGGCTGCTGAAAAATGCTCCACACTACGTTGCGCCTTTGCGTACTACCCTGCCCATTGGCAGCCGGACCGGCGGGCTGCTGAATGCCGGCAAACGCTTTTTGCAGCTTTCAGACCAGCCCAGCCGACGCGGCGCCCTGGTGGTTAAAACGGGACTGACACTTTACGACACCTGGTCCCGCCAGTTTGGCACCATGCCCAGGCATCAGATGCATAATCAGCAGCAAACGCAGCAGCGCTGGCCAGGGTTTGCCAGGTGGGTGAAATACAGCGCGGCCTATTATGATGCGTGGATCGCCGCGCCGGAACGCCTGGGTTTTGAGTTGATTGAGGATGCTGAACGCGCGGCGCCCAATGCCCTGGCGCTGAATTATCTCAGCCTTGAGCAGTGCGACGGCGAAAAGCTCACCCTGCGCGATCGCCAAAGCGGCGAAACGTTCACCCTGGCGGCCCATGTTGTGGTGAACGCTACCGGCGCCTGGATTGATCAGCTTAACGGCACGTTAAGCCCCGCCCTGCCCCCCAACAAACTGATTGGCGGCACCAAAGGCTCACATCTGATTATTCGCAGTCCGGCGCTGTTGCAGATGCTGGATGGCGAAATGGTCTATTACGAAAACCAGGAGGGGCGGGTCTGTATTATGTTCCCGTGGTACGGCAATGTGCTGGTTGGTTCAACCGATATACGGGTAGATAATCCGGATGTGGTGTGTGAAGAAGAGGAGCAGAACTATATTCTGGACTCCCTGCGTTTTATTTTCCCCGCTTTGCAGGTGAGTAAGGAAGATGTGCTTTATACCTTCAGCGGCGTGCGCCCGTTGCCCGCCAGCGAAGCTACTGTCAACGGTACGATATCCCGTAACCACTCGCTAATCCTGCTGCCGCCTCTTGCCGGGCGGGACTTCACCACGCTCTGTCTGGTTGGAGGCAAATGGACCACATTCCGCAGTTTCGGTGAAGAAGCCGCTGACCGGGTCCTGAAGCTGCTGGGGGAAAAACGGAAAGTGAGCACCGTGGAGCTGCCAATTGGCGGCGGCAGTCATTTTCCGGGTGCCGCAGGCAGGCAGGGGTGGATAAAGCAGCAGAGCAGCCTCTATGCGCTGTCACCGCTGCGCACTGCTCAGTTACTCTCCCGCTACGGTACGCGTGCACAAGCAGTAATGGCTTTTATGCAGCAGCAACCCGACACGCTGTTGCAGGCCCACCCGGAGTGGAGCCAGAACGAGCTGCGCTTCCTTATCAGGTATGAACAGGTAGAGACTCTGGAGGATTTGCTGATCAGGCGTACGCACCTTGCTGTCAGCGGCCAGCTCACCCTGCCGCTGGTTGAAGAGGTGGCTGCACTGCTGGCGCAGGAGCGTAGCTGGTCTTCTCAGTATGCGAAACAGCATGTTGCGGAAACCCTTGCGCGTCTGGCTGCCCGGCATGGGCTTGGCAGGCTTTTAACGCCATCCTGAGTTCGCCTCGCTCCCTCTCTGGCGCGTCTTTAAAACCGCCCACGGCTGGCGGCGAGATAAAAGGCCTGACGTTACCCGCAGTATAGTGTGACTTAAATCTGAATTCCTGCATCTGACCAGCTGTTCAGCCAGCGAACCACCCTATTAATTTTACTTAACAATAAAAAGAGTTCCCCAGCCATGAGCGCACGCTCTCCCTGATACCAGGTCCTTTCGGGCGAACAAATCCGCTGTAATAGGTTAATTTCCTCGATGTACAACTCATACAAAGTTAAACAAAGTGTAAACAGACTGCAATGAAATGGCCATGCGGTGACATTTTTCTGTGCCACCCCAATATTGCCAGGGATAATTCGCTGCGCTAAATTGGCTTATTCCGCGCAGATCTTCCCCCTTTCACCGGCACAGGACGGGGATCGCGCCAGTTTGAGGATAAAAATAACTTATGGGTTCAGAATTACTTTCGCTGGTACTGTTTATTGCTTCGGTAACGCTTTACACCTGGAAAGCGGGAAGGAACAAACTTTGGTTTACCGCGATTTTGTTGTTTTTAGGCATCTATATCATTCTTAATGCCTCTCTGCTGGCGAGCAATTATTTTACCGGTGAAGGAATTAACGACGCGGTTATTTACACCATTACCAGCAGCCTGAGCGGTGCGGGGGTCAGTAAATATATTCTGCCTGCGGCCGGTCTTATTGTGATTCTGGTGCTGCTGTTTATATTTTTATCCTGGGTTTTGCGCCTGCGTAAAGGGCATAGTACCAGCCAGTTCTATAGTCTGCTAGCGGTGATCCTGGCGCTGGGTTCTATTAACACTACCCCCGCCTATCAGCAGGTTACCAGCCTGATTAAATCGCAGGTTGGAAAAGGCAACTCAGACTTTTACACCCATTATAAAGTGCCGGGGAAACAGATTCAGGGTGATAAGCCCAATCTGGTCTATATCTATGCCGAGAGCCTGGAGCGCACCTATTTTGATGAAAAAGCGTTTCCGGGTCTGGCACCCGAGCTGAACCAGATTAAAAACAACGCCACAGACTTCAGTAATACGGAACAGCTGCCCGGCACGGAATACACCATCGCCGGGATGGTGGCTTCGCAATGCGGTATTCCCCTGTTTGCTCCCTTTGATGGCAACGCCTCCAGCTCGCTCTCCACTTTTTACCCGCAAAACGTCTGCCTGGGCGATATCCTGAAGTCGTCCGGTTATCAGAACTACTTTTATCAGGGCGCCAGCCTGAGCTTTGCCGGTAAGGATCTGTTTCTCTCTTCCCACGGTTTTGATCATCTTTATGGCCTGAACGAACTGAAAAGCGTGGTGAAAGACCAGAGTTACCGCAACGACTGGGGTTGGTATGACGACACGGTGCTGGATGTGGTGTTTGATAAATATCTGGAGCTTGCCCGTAAGAACCGCCCTTTTTCGCTGTTTGCGCTAACCGTCGATACCCATCATCCCGATGGCTTTATCTCGCGCAGCTGCCAGCGCAAAGCCTATCCGTATGAAGGTCAGGCCAATAAATCGTTTGCCGCCGTGGCCTGTAGCCAGGAGCATATCGCGCGCCTGATCCAGCGCATTCAGGCTACCCCTTACTTTAAAAATACGATTATTGTGGTCAGCTCTGACCATCTGGCGATGAATAACACCGCTTATAAATATCTCAACCAGCATAACCGCAGCGACCTGTTCTTTATGGTGCGCGGGGATAATGTCAGCAGCAAAGTGATCCCGGTTAAACGCAGCACGCTGGATAATGGCGCAACCGTGCTGGATGCGATGGGCGGCGACAACTTTATTGGGCTGGGGCGCAGCAGCCTCTCTTCCACTTCAATGGCCGCCACCTATCTTAATATCAAAGAGAAAATAAACGAGTGGAAGCCGGACGTCATCAAACTGTGGAATTTCCCAAAGGTGATTTCAGATTACAAAATTGATACCGACAAAAATACCTTCAGCTTCTCTGGCGTGCACTTCAAGCTGCCGCTCCTGCTCTCTGTGATGCCCAATAAAATTGAGCCAAAGTTTGATGTCTATCTGGCGGCTCCGCTGAAACAGCAGCTGGCAAAATTTGCCCCCGACGAGAAATTTGTCTGGATCGATCGCTGCTTTAAGATGGGCGACGTCTGGGATAAGAAGCTGGAGCTGAACCCGAACCTGTGCATAGCGGAAGGAACACTGAACGCTCTGCCGCAGATCCAGCAGGTTAAACCGGGCCTCACGCTGGGCAAAGCGACCTTCAGCCAGACCGGCAAGCAGAGCGACGATCGCTACCAGCAGGCGGTCACACGGCTGCGAATCAGCGATGATGACCTGCGCTACACCGCGGACCGCATTATGTTTGGCCTGCCGGGCCTGCCTGAACAGGTGCAAAAAGTAACCGGCTTATCCTTTATCGAACCCTGGGGTGGACGCTGGTCCGATGCCAATCTGCTTCCTGAAGTCACCGTGCAGTATCTGGAACCTCTGCCAGCAAGCTTCGATCTGACGCTGACCGCGCGGGCATTCGGCAAAAACAGCCAGCAGCCGTTCAGCATAAAAGTGGGGGACATGACCCAGAAAATCACCTTCAGCAACGGTGACAGCACGGTCAAAGTGCATTTCACTAACCCAGGCCAGGCCAGAACCATTGTGATCCAGCCACCCGCACCGGAAGAGACCGCTGAAGGCGCAGTGGACGGGTTTGCTGCCCGCAAACTTGGGATCGGCCTGGTGAGCATGCAGGTTACCGCCACCGAATAAATTGAGAACTGCTTCACAGATTTTCATCAAGTTTTCGCCCCCGCTGCCGATTTACAGGGCTTCGAGGGGCGTAAACAGCAAGCCCTATCTTAGAGGGAAACATGTGATGGCATCTGTGAAAAATATGAAGGTCGGGGTTCGCCTCGGCGCAGCGTTCAGTTTAGTGATCCTGCTTTTGATTATCGTGAGCGCAACAGCAGTATTGAAAATCAACAACATAAACAGCGCTGTAGACAGTATCGTCAGCGACCGCTACGTTAAAGTCCGCCTTGCTTTTGACGTCCGTGACGGCGTGAATGAACAGATAAAGTATCTGCGCGGGATGGTGATCGATACCACGCGCCCACAATTTAACGTCAAGCGTTACGGCCAGCTTGAAGACGCAACGAAAAAAACCACTCAGGCCATTGATAAAATTGCTCAGTTGCAGACAACAGCCGTAGGCAAAAAGAAAATCCAGGACGTTATTGAAGCCGCTCAGGTTTTTGAAAAGGCCAAAACGGAGCTGATCGCGATGATCCGAGCAGGCAACGCAGATGAGGCGGCTGCATTTGCACTGCAAAAAATGACGCCTTCGCAAAATACATTTCTTAATCTGGCGAGCAAATTTGCCGACTCCCAGTCCAGCCAGCTTGTGGCGGAAGGTGCAGTTGCCAACACGGAAGGCGATACCGCCATCCAGATCACCTTGATCTTCTCTGGACTTGCCGTGGTCGCCGCGTTCCTGCTGGGCTTCTTCCTGACCCGCTCTATTGTGCAGCCGCTGCGTGAAGCCGTGACCATTGCCGAAAACGTGGCGGCGGGCGATCTGCGCACCGTGATCCAGGTCAGATCTACCGATGAAACCGGTCAGCTGATGCTGGCACTGCAAAACATGAATGAGAACCTGCTGCGTATTGTTACCGAAGTGCGTTCCGGTACTGACCTGATCCACACCGCCTCCAGCGAGATCTCTGCCGGTAACATGGACCTTTCTTCCCGTACTGAGCAACAGGCCAGCTCACTGGAAGAGACCGCCTCCGCAATGGAACAGATGACCTCTACCGTGAAGCAAAATGCGGATAACGCCCGCCAGGCTAACGAACTGGCCGCGCTTGCCTCTAAAGTTGCGATCCAGAGCGGTGACGCGGTGAAACAGGTGGTCAGCACAATGGATATGATCAACGGCTCCTCCCGGAAGATTGTTGATATTATCAGCGTGATTGACGGCATCGCCTTCCAGACCAATATTCTGGCACTGAACGCAGCGGTGGAAGCGGCGCGTGCTGGTGAACAGGGGCGTGGTTTTGCGGTGGTGGCCTCCGAGGTGCGCAGCCTGGCACAACGCTCCGCTTCAGCGGCGAAAGAGATTGCGCAGCTGATTCAGGACTCGGTTGCCAGGGTGGATGAAGGCGGCAGGCAGGTTGCTAAAGCGGGCACTACCATGGAAGAAGTGCTGACCAGCGTGAAAAGCGTGACCTCTATTATGGGCGAGATTTCCATTGCCAGCTCGGAACAGAGCACCGGCATTGATGAGATCAGCATGGCTATAACCCAGATGGACCAGGTTACGCAGCAGAACGCCTCGCTGGTCAATCAGTCTGCGGCGGCAGCCCAGTCGCTACAGGAGCAGGCGGAACAGCTCTCTCTGGCGATCAGCGTCTTTAAGGTAAACGACACGCACGCCTTACCAGCCTGAGTCAGTCAGATAGAAAAGCGTTAACAAACGGCCGGAAACGGCCGTTTGTGCATCCCATGCTTAAGCGCAAAAAAACCGTGCCGATGCCTTTGGAAGCCGGTATAAAACAGATTACTATACGAATTATCTTAAGCCTGATTCAGATGGATGTACGCACGTTGAAACCCTTTCTTCACCGTTTGCTGGCCCTGCTCGTTGTTGTGACTCCACTCAGTGGACTGGCCGCACGAACCGCACCCGATCCGCTGCTTGCGTCCCAGATTGTTGACCGCTACGCGCAGAACATCTTCTATAACACCAAAGCGACCGGCATGGCGATGGTGGCCATTGATGCCAACCAGCGCGTGTTTGCCAGCCAGGGCGCTATCCGTCCGGGCAGTAAGGTTCGCCCGCAAAAAGATTCCGTTATCCGGATCGCCAGCCTGACGAAATTGCTGACCAGCGAGCTGTTAGTCAAACTCTCTGAGCAGGGCGTGGTGAGGCTTGACGATCCGCTGAGTAAATATGCTCCCTCTGGCAGCAGCGTCCCCAGCTATGCCGGGCAGACTATTCGCCTGATTAATCTTGCCACCCACACCAGCGGGCTTCCCCGCGAACAGCCCGGTGGCAAGCCGCATCGCCCGGTGTTTGTCTGGCCGACATACAGCCAGCGCTGGAGCTGGCTGAAGAGCGCGCAACTGAAGGCCGCGCCGGGCAGCCAGGCCGCTTACTCCAACCTGGCGTTTGACTTGCTGGGCGATGCGCTCTCTAAAGCCGCGGGCGTATCTTATCCCGCGCTATTGCAACGAGAGATTACCCGCCCGCTGGGGATGAAAGACACCACCTTTACCCCCTCTCCGGATCAATGTAGTCGCCTGATGGTGGCCGAAAAAGGCGCCAGCCCGTGCCTGAATACGCTGGCTGCCATCGGCAGCGGCGGCGTCTACTCTACCCCGGAGGATATGGGCCGCTGGATGCAGCAGTTCCTCTCTTCTGACATACATCCCCGCACTGCACAGGCAGACCGTATTCAGACCATGATTTATCAGCGTGACCAGCTGACCAGGGTTATCGGTATGGATGTGCCAGGCAAAGCGTCTGCACTGGGCATGGGATGGGTTTATATGGCTCCGCAGGGCGGCAGGCCGGGAATTATTCAGAAAACCGGCGGCGGCGGCGGTTTTATTACCTATATGGCGATGGTGCCGCAGTACAGCGTGGGCGTATTTATAGTGGTGACCCGCTCCGCGCAGACGCGCTTCACGCCCATGAGCGATGGGGTGAATAATCTGCTGACGGAACTGATTGGCAATACGCCGGACAGCGCGCAGCTTGCGGCAAGCATTATGGCTAATTAACTGAGCGAAATAGCGGAGCGGAATAAGCCTTACCGCTGCGGAAACAGTGCTGTAAAGTTTTCTGCTCCAGCTAATGATAAGCACTCAGTAACGCCAGAATAAGGGCGTATGGTGCAAATTCGGCTGACTCTGGCTCTGCTTTAATTCCGCAAATTGACCTCTTCGGGACGGGAAATCTCGTCCCGGAGTGATCTTTATCAATACTTCCTTCGCTTGTTCCTGCGCATATTTCCCTGCGACCTCTCTTAAAAAAATAAAAACCTTCCGCAGGAGCAAATATGCAACACAGAATGGTACTGAACGAAACCGCCTGGTTTGGCGCCGGATCTCTTTCGCAAATCGTGAATGAAGTAACGAAACGAAACTTTAAAAAAGCGCTGCTGGTAACAGATAAAACCCTTATCAAAGCGGGCGTGGTAGAAAACGTTACCGCCCTGCTGACGAAGCATCAGCTGCCTTTTATCATTTATGACGAGGTGGTGCCCAATCCCACTATCGCCACCGTGCAGCAAGGCGTTGAGTTGTTCAAAAGTTCAGGTGCGGACTACCTGATTGCGGTGGGGGGTGGTTCGCCGCAGGATACCGCCAAAGCGATTGGCATTATTATCAATAATCCCGAGTTCGCTGACGTGCGCAGCCTGGAAGGGGTTGCGCCTACACGCAACGCCAGCGTACCGCTTATTGCCATCCCCACGACTGCCGGAACGGCCGCGGAAGTCACCATCAATTATGTGATCACCGACGAAGAGAACCGCCGCAAATTTGTCTGCGTTGATCCGCACGCTATCCCCATCCTGGCGATTATTGATGCTGAGATGATGGCGAGCATGCCGCCCGCCCTGAAAGCCGCCACCGGCATTGATGCGCTGACACATGCCATTGAAGGGTATATCACCAGGGGCGCATGGGAGCTTAGCGATGCGCTGCACCTGAAAGCGATTCAGATCATCACCCGATCGCTGCGGGCTTCTGTTGCCGGAGAGGCGAAAGGGGTGGAAGAGATGGCGCTGGGCCAGTATATCGCGGGCATGGGCTTCTCGAACGTCGGGCTGGGGCTGGTACACGGCATGGCGCACCCGCTGGGCGCGTTTTACAACGTTCCTCATGGCGTTGCTAACGCCATCATTCTGCCGCACGTTATGGCATGGAACGCGGAGTTCACTGGGGAAAAATACCGGGATATTGCCCGCGCAATGGGCGTAGCCAGAGTCTGCGGCATGGATCTGAATGAAGTGCGTGCCGCTGCCGTGCAGGCGGTGAAGCAGCTCTCTGCGGATGTAGGTATTCCAGCCAGGCTGCGTGATGTGGGAATGAAAGAGGAAGATATCCCCGCCCTGGCACAGGCCGCGCTGGACGATGTCTGCACCGGTGGTAATCCCCGTGAAGCAACCCTGGCGGAAATTACCGAACTTTATCGTCAACTTTACTGAGCCAACCTGGAGGGCCTGGTTTCTGCTGGGATCAGGCCTGTGGTAGTGCAAGAGAATAGTCTTCGGGCAGAAGCCATCCCATAGCGAAAAAGCCACGCCAGCGCGCCGGGTTTGCGCAAACCAGCGACGTTCCGCAGAAACTGTGGCGGGTTTCTGTCCTTTCAAGAGTAACGGTCACCATGATGCAGTGACCTGCCCTTTACCCCCTTGCAGGTTAAACCGCAGCCAGCATACCGCCATCGACAAACAGCAGATGCCCGTTCACAAAGTCAGAGGCTTTTGAAGAGAGAAACACCGCCGCGCCAACCAGCTCTTCCGGGTTGCCCCAGCGGGCGGCGGGCGTGCGTTTGCAGAGCCAGTCGCTGAACTCCGGGTTATCCACCAGCGGTTTGGTCATCGGCGTGTCGAAATAGCCCGGCGCGATGCCGTTAACCTGAATGTTGTAACGGGCCAGCTCCACGCACATGCCGCGCGTCAGCATTTTCACCGCGCCCTTTGCTGCCGCATAAGGCGTGATGGTGTCGCGCCCCAGCTCGCTCTGCATGGAGCAGATATTGACGATTTTGCCCGCGTTACGGGCGATCATCCGCTTCGCCACGGTCTGGGAAACCAGAAACACCCCGGTCTGATTAGTGGCAATAATCTCATTCCACTCGTTTAGCGGAAACTCGGTAAAAGGGTGACGGCGCTGAATGCCGGCATTATTAAACAGTACGTCGATTGGCCCGACAGTGGTCTCAATTTTCTCAATCGCGGCCTCCACTGCCTGCGGATCGGCAACGTTAAACACTGCCGTATGCGCGGTAAAGCCTTCATCACGCAGCGTTGCCGCCGCCCTTTCCGCCCGCTCTTGTGACGTGCCGTTAATGATGATTTCAGCGCCGTGCTGCGCCAGGCCGCGCGCCATGGTAAAGCCGATGCCCTGAGCCGCGCCGGTCACCAGAATTCTTTTATTCTCTAAGCTGAAAAGCGTCATGGGTTTTCTCCAGAGTCAGACGATGGATGGGGCGGAAGCCCGGCCGCATTGTTGCACCTGATCCAGCGGCCAGAAAAGTGCAGCGAAAGTTATTCGCCTTTGATAGCGGTGTTAACAGTCGCCAGTGCCTGACGCAGTGACTTCGCCTCAATCTGGCCTGGCGCAGATGACTCGCCGGTCATACCAAAGGTGAGATCGGAGCCAAACACCTCGCCAGAAAGCCGCGTGATTGCGCCCAGCCCGCCCATCGACATCGTCAGCAGCGGCTTGCTGGAGTAGCTTTCGCGCACCTGGTTCGTGGCATCCAGCAGCCTGAGCACATCCCTGGCATCATGCGGCATCACCGCAATTTTGAGGATGTCTGCCCCCATCCGATCCTGCTTACGGAGTCGCGCTACCATCTCCGCCGTTTCCGGGGTTTTCCTGGTGTCATGGCTGGACATTACCACTTTGATCCCGGCCTTATGGGCAACCGCAAGGATCTGCTGCACCACTTCCGGCTCGCGGAACATTTCCAGATCAAGGACATCGATAAAGTGCTCACTAATCAGCGCTTTGTACAGTGCCCCGTACTCCTGATCGCTGATTTTACGCTTGCCGCCTTCAGGCTGGGTGCGGAACGTCAGGATTAGCGGCTTGCCGTTTGCCACTGCCACAATCTGTTTTCCCAGAGCAGCGACCCGGCCTGCATCGGTAGCGAAATCCAGGTAGTCAATGCGGTATTCGATCAGATCTGCGTCGGGGTTTTCACCAATGGCTTTAGCCTGAGCTAATACCTGCTCCGCCGTGCTACCCGTAGTGGGAACGATAATTTTCGGCGCGCCCTGGCCGATTACGGTATTTTTTATCTTCACCGGTGTTGCCTCCCCTGGCGTTGCTGTCACTGCTGGCTCGCTGCCTGCTGCCCATACTGATGAGGAGAGCAGCGCCCCGCTTTCTCCCCCAAGCAGCAACGCCATCGCAATAACAGAATGTCGCATATTCACTCTTTACTCCTTCAGCCATGCAGGAACCGCCACGAATATTTTTTATGGTTGCCGGCTATTTATTGCTCGCTAACTGACATGCACTTGATAATTATCATAGACAAGTTTAATAGTTCAGATGTTATCCGCAAGCTGCATGCTGCTGTTTTATCTGGCACAAACTCTCCAGGCAGCACTATTGATTATAGTCGCCTCTGTTGCGGATTAAGATTGCCTGTACAGTTTCCACCATCATTAATCACCCAGCGGGAATATTTATTTTTATGACGAAACAATTTGTCGTAGTAATCACCGTGAATTGAGCGCCTGTTCTGGCAGGATGCTGCGCACTTAGCGCGTCTCTGGTAGTTGTCATGCAGTGGTTTTCGAAGAATGCCGTTCTTTTTTCATTAAAGACCTGTCTTGCCGCTTTTCTTGCTCTTTATCTCTCGCTTGAACTTAATCTGGATAAACCAGCCTGGGCGCTGACCACCGTCTACGTCTCTTCCCAGCTCTATTCTGCCTCTACTTTTTCCAAATCGCTCTTTCGCCTGCTGGGCACCCTGCTGGGCGGATTTTTTATCTTTCTGATTTACCCGGAAACCGTGCAGTCTCCCATGCTCTTCAGCCTGTGCGTTTCGCTGTGGGTGAGCTTTTGCCTCTATCTGTCACTGCATGACCGCACGCCCAAAAGCTATGTGTTTATGCTGGCGGGTTACAGCGCGGCTATCATGGGTTTTCCCTCGGTTACCCAACCGCTCTCTATTACCGGGACGGTGATTTCGCGTATTGAAGAGATTGCGCTTGGCGTCACCTGTAGCAGCATGATCCATGGACTGCTGCTGCCCGTTTCGATGCGCAGCCTGCTGGAGCAGAGCGTCACCGTCTGGTATCAGAACGGGCGCAGGTTGTGCAGCGATCTCCTGAACGGCATTACTAAAGAGTCGGCACCGGAGCGGGAAGAGATCCTGATCCGTATGGCGCAGTATCCGCAGCAGGTCGAGACGCTGATCACGCATTGCGTGTATGAGGGAGATGCAGCGCGCAGGCTGATACGTCTGGTCAGCGTACAGTACCGGCATCTCTCTTATCTGATCCCGACGCTGATAGCGATTGAAGGCCGTCTGCACCAGATGGCACAGCTGAATATTCGTTTTCCCGAAGCGGTAGCGCTGCTCTTTCAGCAGTTTTTGCTGTGGCTGAACGCTGATGAACAGGCCAGGGAAAGCCTGGATATTCAGGCTTCCCTTGAAGCCGGTCAGCGAGATCTCAAAAACGCCTGGCGGCAGGGTGCGCTGCCCGCCAGCGAATGCCTGATGTTAACGGGATTGCTTGAGCGCCTTGCCGATTTTGTGCGCATCGCCGGGGCTTATCAGAGCGTGAACCATCTGGTCAGCGATTTATCGGGCGATACCAGCCTCGCCCGTAAGGAACGATCGCGTCCTCATACTGACACCGGCCTTGTGCTGCTCTCCGCCACGACCTCTTTTCTGGCAACCTTTGCTGCCTGTCTGCTCTGGATGGGCACCGCCTGGCGGGAAGGTGCCTCCGCACCGATGATGGCCGCAATCCTCAGCTCCTTTTTCGCCAGCGCAGATACGCCGGGCAACCCGATGAAGCTGTTTATTAAAGGGACGCTGCTCTCTATTGTTATCAGCGTGCTCTACGTGGCGGTGCTGATCCCGCAGGCCATCACTTTTGAAGGTCTGATGCTCTGCCTGGTTCCGGGGCTTTTCGCGCTTGGGTTGGTGATTGCCAACCCCGCCACCAATATGATCGGCCTGAGCGCCGCCATTCAGATCCCGGGGTTGCTTGGTATGAGTCACCACCTCAGACCCGACCTGCCTGGCGCCATTAACACGGCGATCGCTTCCATGACCGGCATCCTTATTGCGGTGGTCATCACTGCTCTTATCCGCAATAAGCGCCCCGCCTGGATTGCCCAAAGGGCGGTGCGTTCGGGCGTGCGTGAGCTGCTGCGCTTTGTGAAGGAGATGGAGCGAAACGGCTCTTCCCTGCTGGCGCGTCAGCACTTTATTACCGGCATGCTGGAGCGAGTGAACATCATTCTGCCGCGTATGCGTCTGGATCCGCATCCCGATCTGCTTCTGGCAGGTAACCTGGTTACCGAGGTGTGGCTGGGGGTAAATTGCTATGACTATTACGCCCGCAGCCGGGAGCTTCTGGGTCAGCATCACCTCGACAGCGGTCAGATGTTCCACGAACTGGCGCTGTTTTTGAAACGCCGGATGAAGTCGCTCAAGGCTAACCCGCATACCGGCCTGCTGGATGAGCTTGATCTGCTGTTGCTGGAGCTGGAAGTATTAGCGGTAAAAGATGAACAACTGTTTACGCCGCTGTTCCATCTGTACGGTATCCGCCTTTCGGTTTTTCCTGAACAGGGCTGGCCTGTGAGAGAGTTGGGGTACTTGCGGGGACGACGGTGATTTTGGGGGGACATGCAATGATTCCTGGCAATAGCTCTGTTTAGCACCTTGAGCTTTATCGCACTGATATTCAGTAATCAAAATACTTTAATTTTACTCATTCTGAATGCATTCAACGCAGGCATTAAACTTTCTGGTCTTGTTTCAGGGGCATTTTCGATTCACTTTCCTGAGTAAGTCCTCACAGAGACAAATGGCAAAATATTTTTTCCCCTCTCCCCACTCAAGTAGGCTTACCCATCTTCATCAGACTTCCGTCTCATTTTAAGAGATGCTAATTGCTGGACATACGTTAAGGCTCTGGCAATAATGTGATTTGTTCTCAGCAGGTTGGACAGTAACCGTGCGTTATTATTCACACCATATCCTTTCGGGTGCCTGTGAAAAAATAATATTCCAATTATTCTGCCTGAAAACAGGGCTGCGCTGGCGTTATATCCGGTAAAGTTTGAGTTAATGCAGATAATTATAAAGTTTCAGCTATAACCTGAAAAGGTAATTTACAGAAGCCCCGCATGTTGTTCTGGCCGGGATCCGTGAGCGCTATTTTTATAAAATAATGATTACCCCTGTTTTGACTCAATCCTTTTACTGTGGATGAGACCAGGGGACTTTTGCTTTTTGGGATAGACAAGGAAAAAGGAGAGAAAGTGGAACGCCACAATTTAGGGAAAATCAGCTTACTGACCGCAATAGTTATGCTGTCTTCAAGCTGCGCAAGTCTGCATGAAACCGGCTCTAATTATGGTACTGCTATAGGATGTATTGGCGGGGCGGCACTGGGTGGAGGCCTCACTTATTTACTCACCAAAGATGCTGGTAAAGCGATTGCCGGCGGACTGGTTGGCGGGTTAGCAGGTTGTGTGGCAGGCAATGCCTGGCAAAATCGTGAGCAGGCACTCGCCAAAATTGCCGAGGAAGAACACATCGCCATTGCTACCCGTTCATTACAGGCGCAGGCAGGCAGCGGCAAAAAGGCTGTAGGTATTGTGGCTCAGGTTGAAGACAGTGGAATGTTTGATACAGACAGTGCTCAGCTTTCAGTGGATGGTTTGCGCCAGGTCAGAAAAATCGCCTCCGTTATGAAACAAGATGATCAAAATGGCGTGGTACTGATTGTTGGTCACACTGATGCTACCGGCAATGCCAACTGGAATCAGACGCTTTCAGAGAATCGTGCGCAAAGCGTTGGCCGCGTCCTTCAGCAGGCAGGCCTGAATCCTCAGCGGCTTTATTATCAGGGTGCTGGTTCCTCCCGTCCTGTCGCTGACAATACTACTGCCAGTGGCCGTTCGGCTAACCGTCGTGTAGAAATTGTGGGTCTGGCGAATGAAACCTTGCTGAAACAGCGAGTTGAACAGGAAGGCAGTAACCTCGCCTATCTGCGTTACGGCACGCAATCTTCTGTCTCATCTACAAAATCAGTCAGTTCATCAAGGCAAACGGCCCCTGTTGTTACAAAAGCCAAACCTTCCGGTCCTTCCACTAATCGAACCCCGGTTACGACGTCCAGTAAGCAAGAGAGTGTGCAGACCGCTTCCCTGCCTGCTAACGGTAAGAACTGGATCGATTTCGGCGGTCAGCCCGTTAGCCGTTCTACTGCCTCACTTGCTGCCAATCTCAAACCACGCAGCCGTGGATTCAGCCTGATAGCTGAGGCGAACGCTAGTCCGGTGACAGGAAGCTGTCTTGCAGATAACGCCCGTGTGGCTGGTGAAGCCAAAAACCTTGCCAGCGGTAAAGCGCTGGACAGCCATAAGACCAGAGAATATTACGCAGGTATGAATGGGCGCGCCTGGGCGGGGCTGGTTAACAACCATCTGGTTACCCTCTCCCCCGTTAAGGTGTTAACGGACAATGCCACTGTGGAAGCTAATCCAAAGGTGTATATCACGCAAAATTATCAGTCCCGCGGTAACCGTAAACCAGATGCACCAATCGCCGCCGTTGCCAATGCCTGGGAAGGTGAAGAAGATATCCTTTACCGGGTTTACCTGCCAGCCAGCAACGAGCAGCCGCTTTCCTGTATCGATTTGCTGGTGCCGAAGAACGCCACGAAAGCGCAGCAGGGACAGCTTTTCTATTCAAACCATAACAGTGCTTATATGGCGGGTTATCACCCGGTCCGTAGTTAATCAAGGAACAGACAATGGAACTTTTCCAGAGCATCGCGGAAGCGATCTCCCTTTACCGTTATATTTTCTGGCCATTAGTGGGGCTGCTGGTCCTGGTCATTGTTTTTATTCGCTGGTGGGAGCAGGTCAGCTATTTTTTCCTGAATCTGTTCAGCACCCTTCCGGTAATGGGATTCATTGCGCGCTTGTCGCGCAGTAATGAACCACGCCGAACCGGCACGGGCGGAAAACTTTGGTATCCCGCAGAAGAAGCGCTCTGTGCTAAATACTGGCAGCATTATAAAACCTTTAATCATAATGCTGATTTCTATCTGCGCTGCGTTAACTATCTGAATAAAGTAGATGAGCGTGGACGCAAGCCTACCGGGCCGGTGTTGCGGTTCTGTAGTGTTGCGTTGGTATTACTGGAAGCCTTTATCTTTGCCCTGGTGCTCTCACCTTTCATCGCCAACAATATCTCTGCCAACCAGGCTGAGTTTTCAGCGGTAGTGATTTCCGTTCTGATTGGCGTGGTGCTGGTGCCAGCTACCCATTTAATGGGTGCCGAGCTGCATAAAAACAGCCTGCTCAAAAAAATTCGATACTGGTATGAAGATGCCCGCCATAACAATAATGCTGTCGGCCTCTCAAAAAATGCCCGTCTGTCGCTGGAAGAGACGCGCCTTGACGACGATCAGCCGAACTACATCCAGATGCTTAATCGCATCAGTACCAATGTGCACGTTAAGCCTCAGTACTGGGCTACGGCTATTGCACTTGCGCTGATCCTGTTCTTTGCTGTTGGCGCCTATTTTGTTCGTGCCGCCACCATCGATTCGATAGAGACTCAGGTCGTTAACGGCACGCCATTCAGTCAGACAATGGATACGCAAAGTTCGCCTTTTGATCTCCCTGCGGATGCGGTAGCGGATAACGCTAAAGCAGACAGCCAGGCGACCAAAGAGATTGGCAATAATCGCGTATTTGCTTCCAAGCTGACCTTTATTATTCTTTCGGTGATATTTGTAGGCGTACAGCTGATTGGTATTTTAATTGGTCTTTACCGCTCCTTTGCAGGGGTGGAATCTAAAATGGCGGCAAAATATGCCGGTAATTTTAGTGGCTCTGAGGAATTTTCTGCCTGGCACAGCATGCGGCGTGAGCGTGTAGAACGCGATGCACAGGAAAAACTGAGCGCGCTGCAGAACCGCCTGATGATGAAACGCACCAGCAGCCAGAGTCAGCAGCTTAATGAACTTCCCACCTTCAACGACTTCGTTAGCGGTAAGATTCGTGATAAGGCGCGCTCCGACCACGAACTGAGCGAACATCTGAAGAACGCTAACTATGCGTCTGCTACCCAGCAAGCACCTGTCCAACCTCAACAGGTTCAGGACCTGCCTCCAGTGTCTCCTGTAACAGAAGCGCCAGTGGCCGCAGCGGTTCAGGTTCTGGCAGCCAGCGACAACGACAAGGAGCGCATTAACTCTCTTGGTGATCTCGTGGGATTAGATGAGGAAGACCTGGCGCTGATTGCGGAAGATCAGGGACTGTCGCTGGAAGCGGTACTGAAGCGTCAGCGTGTACAGCAGCTGCTGAATAAAACGCGGGCGAAGGAGGGAGTATGAGAGGGCTTGCCCTGATACTGCTAAGCCTGGCGTGGTACACGCATGCTGCCGAGCGTAACGATATTCCCAGCTGTTATCACTATGCAAAGCTGGATGCGCAACGTCCTGCGGAGAGCGGGCGTGAGCTGGTGATCGTTATCGACCAGACGGTAAAAGTCCCTCTGGCGCTGAAAAAATCCATCTGGCAGCACGTTACCCGCTACGTACAGCCCGGCGACCGTGTGGTGCTGTATCAGTTCTCAGCTCTGTTACAGGACAACTACCTCAAGCGGGTGTTCGACGGCAGACTGGAGGCGCTGTTTAGCGACCAGCATGCACGTAACAATATGGGTATGGAAAGCCTTAAAAACCTTGATGCCTGCCTGGTAAAGCAAAAACAGTTTTTCGATCAGGGCATCGGGAAACTGATGGCGGGCAGCTTCGCTGCAGAAGGGGACAGCATCGCTAAAAGTGAAATCATCGACAGCCTGCATCGTATCGCTGAAGATCTTAAAAGCGATCCGGCTCCACAGAAATCGGTTATTTTGATCTCGGATATGTTGGAAAACAGCGCTTTTGGCAGCTTTTATAGTAATAACCAGATCCGCCTGATAGCGCCCGAGAAAGAGCTGGAGAGAGTAAGCAAACAGGGGCTGATTGCTGATTTTAAGGGTGCCAGTGTTTACGTGGCAGGTGCCGGGTTAATAGATACCTCAGCCAAAAATAACTATCGCTCCGGTAAGATCATGCAGCAGCTTGAGGATTTCTGGCGGCGTTACTTCTCTGCTTCTGATGCGGAGCTGATGAGTTTTGGCGCGCCTGAGCTCACTGTTGAGATAAAATAGCTATCCATTTCATTTAAATTTGAAGTTTTTGTGCCTCCGTTCAGGAGGCATTTTTTGATTTACAATCCATGCATTCTGTTATGTGATCGCGTAACTCCGATTCTTTCGAGCCGCCTCACAAAACAGGACTATTATGCGTTTCTATCAGGCCGATCCCAAGCTGGAACATTACTGGCGTGGGGTGATCCTTTTTGGCAAGAATGTCGCATCTTACAAATTTGCTCTGGCTCATGCGCTGTATGACCTGAAGCAACCAGATAATGACCTGATCCCCCTTGAAACGCTGGCGGTTCCTTTTGCACGCCATATTTGCGCACATCTTAAGCTGGCACCTAAACAGATCACCAGCCAGCGAAGCCAGTTCCTGGATGCCTGCTTACAGTTCAACAACAGTGATATCACAGAAGACCAGTTGACGGGGATTACCGTTAAACTCGGTTTTGCCGCAGTGATTAATGCTTTTCATAACGTTAATCAGGCTGAGATCGACAAGCGCTTCTTTCTGGATGAACGCAAAATGTCAAAAGGCATACGCCTCACCGACAACTATTATTACCTGACAGAAAACAATCAATTTCCGAACCTGATACAGGAAACCGATGCGCGCTGGCGACTGGTTGAGGAAGCCTGGGCAATGGGTGTTTCACGTAACCTGATTGCGGTGGAATATGATGACGACAGCAAGATGCTGTTCAGCCGTCGCAACAATCAGCGCATCAATATTACCAGTTGCCGTGACAGCCTGAACGGTTACCAGAAAGGCTGCTGCTTCTACTGTTTCCGCCCCGTCAGCGTAGTGATGGCAGAAGAAAATCTTGCCGATGTCGACCACTTTCTGCCATTCACGCTTAATGAAGCTATCAGCAATCTGGATGGCGTCTGGAACCTTGTTCTGGCCTGTCAAAGCTGCAACCGTGGTGCTAAGGGAAAGTTCACCCGGATACCATCGACAAAACTGCTTCAGCGCCTGCATGACCGTAACGAGTATTTCATTAACAGCCACCTTCCTCTGCGTGAAACCTTGATCCGACAGACTGGCAACACGCCAGCACTACGGCATAACTTCCTGCAGCAGCGCTGGCAGACAGCGAAAAACACACTGCTGCATGAATGGGAACCTACCGCACAGGGAGACGGGATTTTCTGATGAACGACGACTACTATCAGCAGAACGCACAGCGTTTTTACGACGACACGGTGAACGTGGATATGTCCGCCCTGTACGAACCGTTTCTGGCGTACCTGAAGCCCGGTGCGCAGATCCTTGATGCCGGTTGCGGTTCGGGCCGCGATACCAGAGCCTTCAGCGATCTGGGCTTTGAGGTGGAAGCTTTTGATGCTTCTGCGGAGCTGGTTGAACGCGCCAGGCAGTTAACCGGCAGACAGGTTGAAGTAATGCGTTTTCAGGAGATGACCGCGGTTGCGAAGTACGACGGCATCTGGTGCTGCGCTTCACTGCTGCATGTACCTGAAACAGAGTTGCCTGAAGTAATGGCGCTGCTGGCACGAGCATTGAAACCGGGTGGCGTCTGGTATTTGTCGTTTAAGTACGGCCGTGGAGAACGGGAAAAGGATGGCCGGGTGTTTACTGATATGGATGAGCGGCAGCTTCAAACGCTCACTGAAAAGATGAGAAATATTGCTGTTAAAAATATCTGGATTACAGACGACAAACGGCCATGCAGATCGAAGGAATGCTGGCTGAATGGTCTGTTTATCAAGAATGAATTTATCTATTAAATTAATAAATTGTGCTGATAGCAACTAACGTAATGGATACTGAGGGATACGGGGCGTGAATAAAAACAAAATTGAAAAGATCAGGATGAATAAAAGTAAGAAACCTCAACATTTAAATATTTATGACATCGGTGTCTGGCTAACTCAGAATCTTGCAAAGATAAGTTTATTCTCGGTGCTGATGGGATTTCTGAATCTTTGGTTCTACCTTTACCGGATTGATCATCTGCCTTTGCTGCCCTCGATGCTCACGACACCCTCTACCTTGCTTTCTATATCCTTTGCGCTGATTATCATCATTTTTGGCTTTTTCATTACGCTGCTTTTACCTACTCTTTCCTATTCCTTTTCCACCCTATTTTTAGCAAAAAAGGAGACTGATACAGCAGTTATAAGGCACTCTTTCTTCATCAGCCTTTTTCTTGCTATAACAGGTGTTTTTGACAGTGAAACCGCTCTAGGACTCTTTATTTACATCATAAGTGGTTACATCATTTTTTTCGCCATCCAGTTTTTCTATTGTGAATGGAGGGAGACAATGAAAATTTATTCCAGATGCATCATTATAAACTTTGCATTCATGATTGTTTTATTTTTTATTTACAATAGGGCAGGTTTGTCGGGAATAGACCGATTTTATCGTTTTGTGGTAATATTTTTATACCTTATATCTTGCTATATTTTAATGGCAGCAACCTATGACTTCTTAAAAAGCAAGCGGCCTTTTTTCAGCAAAAAAAACATCCTCCCCTATCTTCTTGCATTTATAATTATAATGTATCTGACAATGAGCATTGCGCCAGGTTTTATCACACGAGCAAATGATTATGCTATGACATTAGCCGGTTTAAAAAGCGAACAAAAAAGTATATTTAAAGTCAACCCTGCAGATTATCCCGATAACTGGCTGAAGGAGCGCTGGCTGATAAAATATACAAACGCAGGCAGCGTATGGGTTGAAGGCTATGCTATTTTTCAGAATAGTAATGTTAAGGTTATCTGCCCGACCACTGACTATCAGCAAATAAAAAAAAGAATGATTGAGGAAACCACTATTTTTAGCAAAACTTCTACGCTTCGTCACCCATCGGGAAATACTTTCAACTGTATAGACATTGAAAACAAGCCTAATACCACTCTATCATTTCTTGGTGAGAAGAAGTGATGGAAAGTTTAGAGCTCGAGAAGTGAGGGCGATAGAGACATAATGATACATTTAAGTAATTTTATTTTCAGTTAAGAGCGCAGATTTGCAGGTTACTAAGCATCTGCGCCCCAATCTTTAAAAACAAGCTTAACGATTTCATAATATTATCAAGTGGCAGTTTTTAATTTATTAATGTAATTACAATCCTATAGTTGCATTAATTTTGAAAATTACCTTTTGATTTTTTCGCGAAAATTAATTTATCTGTGGGTCGTCTTTATCAGCTGGGTATAATTACAGCATAATTTAATCTCGATGCGAATGTGCGGGAACACATTCACACCGCTGACCACAACAACTATCAGGAGTAGTTATCATGGCTGAGCAAGATTGTAATGCAGAAGTAGCAGCAAAATAAGTCACCGGTTCCGCAGTACGCCGGATAAAAGTAAGCTATGCGAGGACCTTTCCAGATTATGAATAAATCCCCTCGCTGGCGATGAAAGATAAATGGCTGGCTGAAGCTGGCTTTGATGCCGGGAGAGTGGCTGATGTGCGGGTAATGAAAGGATGCCTGGTGCTGACTGCTCGTCCGCCGGAACCTGAAGAACCAGAGCTGATGAAGTCATTGCGGCTCGTTTGTAAGTTCTCTGCCCACAAGCAACGGCAGGTGCAGGCGTTTATAAAAATTGTGGGCGCCAGGGGGGGCCGTGGATAATTTGGGCTTCTTTTCCCGGTCTGATGACCAGGAAAATATGTATGGCTTCAGGCTACCCCCTCTCCTATTATTAACTCGCCTGCATCATGCCATGCGATAAATAATGCGGCCAGGAAAGAAATATTATGACTGCTGGCGTCAGGCTCCGAATAGAACCACATAATAAAACAGCGATACCCTGAAATTTATACATTACAATATCAGTTAAAGCCGTGATAAATAAAACGAGATTTTCGCGGGCAACTTATTATCGTTCAGAAAACTAACCGCAAACCATTTTGAAATTGAAGTTAAAGAAGAAGCCAGTTCGTTAGTTTCTGCCAGCCGGAGCAAGGGGGACTCACGACACTGATGGCCTGGCTTTCTCCCTGGCCTTTTGCTGATCAACAGGCGCAGGACCACGGAATGCCCGACGCCATTCGCTTGGGCTGACGCTGAATCTCGCCTTAAAACTCTGGCGAAATGAGATGGGCGACTGAAACCCGACCATGCCGGAAATGCTTTCTATACTGCTGTCCGTGGTTTCAAGCAGTTCCTGACTTCTTTGCAGACGCTCCGCGTTCAGCCATTCTCCAATCGTAGTGCCGGTGGCTTTGATAAAATGACGCGTCAGGGTACGCCTGCTCATACTGACAAATCGAGCCAGTGAGTCGAGATCGTGCGGCTTATCCAGGTTGCGGCGCAAATATTCCATCAGCTCATTCATTTTGCTGTCCCGCGTCGATACCGGGACCGGGCGTTCAATAAACTGCGCCTGCCCGCCCTCGCGGTAAGGTGGGACAACCATTCTTCTTGCCACCCGATTGGCAATTGCCGATCCGTAATGTTCACGAATGATGTTCAGGCAACAGTCAATACCGGCGGCAGTACCGGCAGAGGTAATAAGACGTTCATCGCTGGTATAGAGTGAGTTGTTGTCCAGATGAACGGCAGGAAAGCGTTCGGTGAAGTCCTTTTCATACTCCCAGTGTGTTGCAGCACGGTGCTGATCAAGCAGGCCTGAATAGGCCAGTACGTAAGTTCCTAAACAAAGGCCCACCACTTCAGCACCACGCTGCCATACGCTTATCAGCTTATCCAGCAGTGCCTGGGAGGGCCTTTCTTCCGGATGATTCCAGTAAGGCACAATAATGATATCGGCAACGTCAAGCTGCTCAAGTCCATGTTCCACGTTGATGGAAAGCCCAATATCAGAGAAGACTACGCCGGGTTTTTCCGCACAGATTTCTACACGGAATAAACCCGGCTCCGGCATTGCCTGCCCGAAAAGAATACAGGGCACGGAAAAGTGAAACGGGCTGAATCCGGCCGTGGCGATCACGGCGACCGTCAGAGCAGACATAACGTTAACCTTACCCTAAATGATAACCACCAGCTCACCGGCAGCTAAAGCGCTGAATGTCATTATCCAAAGGATAACAGGTGGCCTGCCGGAATGGCATGTTATCCCTCACAGGCAGAGTGGCTTATCAGAAAGCCATTGTTTCGCCATCTGCTGGGATCAGGACATTCTGTTCGATGCCGTGTTGCTGGGTGAACGCCCTTAACTCCGCGCGGGTCAGAAGGCAATGGTTAATCGATTCCATATGAGAAGCCACGATGGTCGCAGTCGGCAACATCTTAAGCGTGCGCAGCGCGTCCTCTTTGCCCATAATAATCGGCCCGTAAAGGTCGTTGACCGCATAGCCGATGTTCAGCACCACAATCTCCGGCTTGAAGCGTTGCAGGCTTCTTGCATAAGGTTTAACCCAGACGGTATCACCCGCAATATAGAGCGTTTTTTCAGCATGATGTGTGAAGACCAGCCCGCATGCATCACCCAGTAGTTCACCCCACTGCGCATCTGCATAGAGTTCGTTACTGCCGTGCTGACCGTCCGTTTTATAAATAGTCAGGCCATCAACAAACTGATTTTCATCTTTGAGAACGCGGATGTTGAGAAAACCCTGAGAACGGATCAGCGCCGCGTCACTCTCATTCTGCGTGTAAATAAGCATATCTTTGGGTACAGCCTGCTGTGCCGCTTCATCCCAGTGATCGGTATGAGTATGCGTCAGGATAACGGCATCAACAGCCAGTAATTCTTCCACAGTCACCGGCAGGGAAACCATAGGATTACGCAGGTGCGGGCGAGCATTGCCGGCAAAGCCCTCCCAGGCTTCCTTTTCTGCCAGCATCGGGTCGATAAGAAATTTTTTACCAGCATATTCCAGCACAAGCGTGGCATTGCGGATTTGCGTTAATTTCATTGATTGCTCCAGTCATTCATCAGATTTCAGGGCTAATCCACCGCCTTCACCGTTGTCCGGCAGGATGGATGCGAGTGGGGTCACTATAAGATGAGAAGGGAACAGGCCGTGATATGCTCTCAGGTCATTAGTCGATGGAATCAGGTCAATCGAAATAGTGCAGATTTAACTGGCCTTCCGCCGTCAGAGGGGCTGCTTAAAGGTAACAGAAAAAGGGAAGGATCAGCGTTCAGCGTCATGATCCCTCCGCCAAAGAGGGCACAAAGGGTATAAGCCACACCGCACTACTTTTCATTGATTAAGGCAGGGGCAGATTCATACCGTGACAAAGGGTCAGCGCCAGAGATGAATTAACCTCCTGTTTTATTCCCGTCCATATCGTCAATTTTCCTCTGCCAGCGCCCGTCCGAAGGGCTGGTGACAAGGGTTTTGCATTAACTTCAGGCCAAACGCGATGATTCTTTTCGTGAATTTCCCTCTCTGAGACTCTCTGCAACATACGCAAAATAAGTGAACTATCCTCTTCTATACTTCACTGCGCTCGCCTGTATGTTCCTTTGCCATTCATGCAGTGAGCACTTACTTAGCATCCTGACTGTATGGCATTCATGCATTCACAGGTGCTGCTTTTTTCACTATTTTCTGCTTACAGGGGATTACCTGATATGGTGCTTTCTCAATCTTCACGCCTGGGAAGCCTGTTGCTGCTGCTGGCAGCAGCGATCGGCTTCGGGGTGGCGTTATATGCCTGGCTGACACCTTTAACGGGCGTTACTGGCTCTATTGGTGCGCTGGGCGTAGCGATCGCTAATCTGTTTCTGCTGTTACTGACGTTTATTCTGCGCATCTCTTCAGGCCGCGGCGCACCTATTTTCTGGAGAGTGATCGCCTTTTTAGTGCTGGCCGGCATTGGTTTTGCTGCTTTGCTGCTTCATCAAGGTGTGATTACCGCCGCGATGGTAGTGGGCCTGATCGGGCTGATTATCATGAGCCGTAATCCAGCCCGTAACAATAAATCCGTCAGAGCCTGAGGAGCCGCCCGTGCACAATGATAAAAAGAACCCTCTGATGAAAACCAGCATCATGGCACTCACCCTGCTGATGGCGCCACTCACATTACAGGCAGAAGATAAAGCCGCTGAAGCTTCGCAAGGAACGCAGGAAGAGCTTAATGTGGATGCCGCCGATCAGCAGGCAAAAGGTACAACCCACACCACGGAAGAGGCTTCATCTGAACACGCGGGTCAGAAGGTGGAGGCTGCCAGCCATACAGGTACTTCGCTGGTGCCGGAAAAAGCGATCTGGGACAGCTTCCATGGCCAGCTCAATGCCCAGAAGTACAGCCCACTCAAACAGATCACTGCCGATAACGTCAGTAAACTGGAGAAGGTCTGGGAATTTCATACCGGCGACGTCTCTGATGGGAAAGGTAAAACGCCTGCCACCGTCTGGTCTGCAACGCCCATCTTCGCCAACGATACTGTCTACATCGGCACGCCATTTTACCGGCTGATTGCGCTCGATCCCGGTACTGGCAAGGAAAAATGGCATTACGATACCAAAGCCCCGCGCGAAGCGCTGACGCAGCCAGTACTGAAAAACCGTGGTGTTTCCTACTGGCAGGCAAAAAATCCAGTTGCTGGAGAGGCCTGTCAGAAGATCGTTTATATGGGTACCGTTGATGGCAAACTTTATGCGCTGGATGCAGATTCCGGTAAGCCGTGCGAAAAGTTTGCGGATAAGGGTGTACTGAACGTCGACCAGTGGAATACCCTGAATGCAAAATATCCCCTGTCGCTCCTGCAACCGCCCACCGTGGTCGGCAACCATCTGATCATCGGCTGGGCCGGTAAAGACTGGGCGTACGCCGAAGCACCTCCAGGCACCGTTTTCTCAATCAACGCTGAAACCGGGCAACGCGAATGGACGTTTGAAGCCATTCCCGCCGACATTCGCAAGCGCACCGGCACTGCCAACGTCTGGACCCACATGTCAGCTGACGAAGCGAACGGATTAGTTTATCTGCCGGTATCCTCACCCTCACCTAACTACTGGGGTGGCAATCGTGTTGATGCCATTCCGCTTGGCACCTCCACCACTGCGCTGGATGTGAATACCGGCAAAGTAGTCTGGTCGCGACAGTGGGTGCATCACGACGTCTGGGATTACGACATCAACTCTGCTCCGACGCTGATGGACATTACGGTCAACGGAAAGCAGATCCCGGCACTGATCCAGGCCACAAAACAGGGTTTCCTGTTTGTGGTGAACCGACTGACAGGTGAGGATATCTGGCCAATTGAGGAGCGTCCGGTTCCACAAGGCGACGGCTCAGTACAGGGCGAGAAACTGTCACCGACTCAGCCCTTCCCGACCAAACCTGCACCTTTGCTGGATCAGTCTGAAAAACCGAAAATCTGGTCCCTGGCGAATATTGTGGGTGCCGGTCAGTGTTCACGTCTCTGGGATAAGCTGACCTATGAGGGTATGTACACGCCGCCAACCACCAAAGGCGAGGGCGCATTGACCTACCCCGATAGCGCCGGCGGTGTGCAATGGGGTGGCGTGGCGTTCGATCCGCAAAACCAGATTGCAGTGGTGAACACCTCGCATATCGTGCAGTACCTGAAGTTGTATAGCCGTGAAGATTACAACAAAGCCGACAAAGGATCGGGTAATGAAAGCGGTTTTTCCCCTCAGGAAGGCGCACCTTACGGTATGCGCCTGGACGTGGCAAATAACTGGCTGGGCATGCCGTGCTGGCAGCCACCGTTTGGCGAACTCGTGGCGATTGATATGCACACCGGCGACGTGAAATGGCGACGTCCGGTTGGCGCATCTCAACAGTACGGCTTTTTCATGCCGGAAAGCTGGGGATCTCCCACCATCGGCGGCCCGGCAGTTACCGCAGGCGGCATAATCTTTATTGGCGCGTCGATGGACGCCAAAGTGCGGGCTTATTCATTGAAGAGCGGTAAAGAGCTATGGTCCGATCAGGTCGAAGCGCCAGCCGTGGCCAACCCCTCTGTCTATGAGTATCAGGGGCGCCAGTATGTGGCGTTTGTGGTTGGAGGCAATACCATTCTGAAAGATCAGGTCGGCGATCAGGTGGTGGTTTACGCTTTGCCCAAATAAACTGACTGTTGAGCGCTGACTGAACAGGCGACAGTGGTTGCTGAACATTCAGAGCTTAAGCGAGTAAATAAACGTCATTAACACCCGCAATCCGTAAAAAGTTGCGGGTGTTTTCAAAGGGAAAGATCGAATAAAGGAATGCACACCTGGAGAGGTCTTATACGGGCTTTCCGGCGATAGCGGAGAGCAATTCCGGCTGTATGGGTCAGCATTACTTTTTGCAATGCGCGATCATTGCCGATACCGCTGCATAAAGCTCAGGTATATGCGGAGCATAAAAGAAATCAACGCTGGTCTGATTAACACCAAAATCAGACACATCAAGTGATGCAACGTTTTCCAGGCGGCTGTTTTGTAGGTGGAAACGATCGCTCCCACCGGGCAAAGGATCGTCTGGGATCAGTGAAAGGCGCTGGCTATTAGCTGAATCATAAAGGCAATTTTCCACTGCCTGCTTAGATCCCTTGAAATAGGCCACTTTTACCTCGGGATGCAGGCCACCAGGTACAGGGTCGATACATCCGCTGAGCAAAAAAGTCAGCAGAAGCAGCCACGTTTTCTTCATATTGTCCTTTACCTTTATTATTAACCTGTGGAGAGTGATTAATGTATCTCATCTGCCATCAATGCGGCTTAAACTTGATTCTTTGGTAAATGATAACTTTTTTATTACATCTACCGACGTTACCGTTGGCAGCAGGTTTAAGTTCAACGTGATAAATTTACCGCCGTTGTGATGATGCTTATCGCAAGATAAGGCGTAATTAGCATTCCGGCAGAGTCATGGATAGTAGCTTAAAAGAACGCGGGGAAAGGTTAGCTAGCCAGGCCTCACCAGCATCCGCTGGCATCACAACTGCTGATTTTTGACCTGCGATGACGGGAATGCCCTGAGCGGTCAAAAGTTCAGTTCTGACTGTTTGTTAAGGCTGACAGCCACTGATTTATCATCCCAGCCCAGAGTAAGTTTAGCGGCTGTATGCGCGTCTTTATCATCCACCGGCTGTTCCCGCTCCAGCCAACATCCTGATTTTCCCTACCCGGCTACATACAGTAATAAATTTTTATTTTCCGCAAGCGATCTCCTCCTGTTCCGGCCTGCCGGACGGCATCCCCTTTTTATCAATTTAAAGTTTTAAGTCTCCTTCCTGTTCCTCCGCTATTTACTTAATGGTTTCTGCACACGGAAAACGCGCCACAGCTGACTGGCAGGAAAATATTAATGGGAGTCAGGGAATAATTTACTGTAAAAGATTCAGGGTAAATGTATTGGCAAAGTTAAATTACATTAATCCTCTGACTTTAACATACATCAACTTCTTAATTACAGATTAACCTCCTTACCTTATCAACTCAAATAATTAACCTGCATCCTCTATTAAGAAACTTAAAATGGATGTATTACTATAACTAAGTGACACAGCCATTAGGTTAAATGGTAATATTTTTGTTACCTCTTCCGCTATTCATATTTTGCCCCTACTCAATGCTTACAGACTGGATATATAGTTTTAGTTTGCTGAAAAAATTAAATCCCCTGTTGCTTATCTGGACTGTAGCAGGCATTGCGTTTTTGATGTTCACTTTACATAAGATACATATGATGGCAGTTATCGATACGGCGCAATGTCTTTTCCATAAGGAAAGAGAGGGCTATAAGGGTTTTTTAACTCACATTGTGCAGCATATTTATCGTATTTTGTTTGAAAATTGCGATCACGACTATCGTTAATTTTATGTTTTATAAAAAATAAAATCTGCAATACCGAGTGCCATTTTACTAAATAGAGTCTGACCTGAAACCCGGCCAGACACAAAACCAGCAGGATTTCGTCTCTGTCAGTTTTGCAGACAGCCTTTGCCCAGACTTTAGTGATAATAAAAAACCCCGCCAGGCTGACATCGGCTATGTTCAATAATGAGTAAAACGTCTTTTACGTCATCTCAGCGAGAGTGCGTCTTCTGAGCGGGGCCATTCTGTCAGCAATCCCTGTAGCCTCTAATTATCCACTGCCCATTGCCTGCCGGCGTGCCCTGCCTGTCCGATTCGCTCCCGAAGCTCCTGAATTTCCTGGCAGGTAATGCAGGTAGTTACCGAAGGCAGAAGCTGGCGCCGCGCCAGAGGGATCTCCTCACCACAATGTTCACAAATGTCGCAACCAGGGCCGCTTAACCGACTGCGAATAACCTCCACCTCTAAACCTTCCATCAGGGCAATTGCTTCCATCGCCTCATCAATGATGTCTGCCATATTTTCATTCTCCCAATTGCTGGCATGGGGTGTTTCTTAACACCTGACGCTGCTCTGGTATCGGGTAAATCTGTATCCGCCATGCCTGTACAAAATAGTGTGCGCTTTACGCTGTCTGACGGATTGTTATTAAGTCCGCCTTAAAGTGATGCAAAGCTCAGCTTCTGTCGTTGCTTATATCAAAATTCTTTCCCGACAATGATTGCCCATACTACTGCAACACTTTTTCAATAAGACCTCAATTTTCTCCGGCAACAGAGGAAAAACCAGCAACAATAGCGCATAGCTTTCAGTTTCCCTGCTGATTCGTGTTCATAATGAAAAATCATTAAAGTGAAGTTGTTTACCATTTTGAAAATCATCTGATAAATTTGTTGGTTGGCGGGAAGGTAAAAAACTCAAGCGTCACACTACTTCTACAGGAAAGATCTGATAAATTGCTGCCGGCATTACAGAATGAACAGGAAAAAAGAAAACAAACAGAACGGATATTAGCTGTTTGCATAGCTGGAATGTTTCATCAGGCAGGATACTCATGACGGCTACCCCAATAGTGGTCAGATTGCCGGGCGCTTTGCACCCTAAGGAATCAGTTAAATACTCCTGCAACCATCTAATTAACAGATAAAAACCCTATTTTATCGGTTTTTTGCGATTTAATATTTCATTTCAGGCGCAATTCACTAGCATACCCTCTTCGTTTAACGTTGTCCTTTTGGCGCCTTTACACGCCAGCCTGGATAATTTCATAAAGAAAATTTTCGCAGGAGAGAATCATGATCCTTCCCAGCCCTGATACGCTAAACCGCGAATATTTGATTAAAAGAATGGAGTTTTATGGCTTCGTAGAGTGCAGTTGCATTCTGGCATTTTTAGAAAATGTTTGTAGTAAAAGTCTGGACTCTGCCTCCTATCGTTTTATCTATGAAAAACTTAAAGAGTGTCTGCGTAACAATTATAGTGACTCCTGCAAACAGTACTTTGATGAGTTAAAAAAACTGCAAACAGAAATTGAATATATTCTTTCAGTGTTTTTCTGAAGCCTGGCATGACGCTGATTTGAGAAAGGGTGCCGACCCCGGAGAAAATAATACACTGCAAAGCCACAGACTCTTCTCTGAACAGTTTATGGTTTTGGTTGCAGTTACGTTATCCCCTTCCGATCGCGCCAGGTTTTACCTTTACCTTTACCTTTACCTTTACCTTTACCTTTACCTTTAC
This sequence comes from Erwinia magellanica, assembly GCF_039023495.1. NCBI lineage: Bacteria > Pseudomonadati > Pseudomonadota > Gammaproteobacteria > Enterobacterales > Erwiniaceae > Erwinia > Erwinia magellanica. The sequence goes on along the minus strand of NZ_JBCHVC010000005.1, from coordinate 18,528 downwards.
CTTTACCTTTACCTTTACCTTTACCTTTACCTTTACCAGAAGCGTAACTCTTTTACCTCACTGTGATTTACCACGCCAGGCTCATATTCAGATATCCCGTCCGCCATCCGTTTACTTCCTGAATCATCATCAAAAAGCATTGTTTGATTCGATTAGCCATGGCAATTTTAAAAGTGTTCTGCCCAGTAGTTTCATTAATCGATGGTATCGCTTCAGAAACGAAGTAACAGAGCAACTCGTGGCCACTGGGAAAACTCCCCCGGACAGAGATCCGCCGCAGCTTGGGTACATTTCCAGAGCCGCTGAGATAAGAGGACGGCGTCACGACAACTTTGTTCGATTTATGTACAGGAGCATTTTCCATCCCCGATTGCTTCAGAAGATGCTCGCTAGCGGAGGCGTGCATTATTGACACGCTCTCCTCCCGAGAAGCAGTGGGATAAATTTTCCGCATGGGCTGCGCACTCACTCCATGAGAGATAAAAAAGGAGGTGGCAAAAACAGAGGCCAATACAGCGAAAACGGTCATTCCGGAAAAACGCATAGATATTTTCCTGTTATTTTAATTTAAATTTTAATACGCAGAGTTAATTCAGAATGGCGTCCAGCTCAGAAAGTAATTCACGTAATGAAGAATAGTCCTGCTTCAGATCATCATAAATAAATAAAAAGCGTTTTATTCCTGCGCGAACAGAGTAATAATCGGCAGCAGTCAGTGAATTACCCGGTTTAACTTTCAGAAAGTTAACCAGATCTTCAAGGTGTGGTGAGGCATTTTTTAATTTCATCATCAGGCGATCTTTTGAGAGAGAAAAATCCCCCGGCACGTAATGTACTTCTCTGTTGCTTTTCATTTTCGCATAACTCTCTTTATATTAACTTGAGGAGCTGAATTCTAAAAACAGTGACCACAATCGTCAACTCCAAAAAAAAGCGCAATGTTAATGAAATTAACACCTCTTTTTCATGCGCCAGAGCGCCCAGTCTCTTTTATTCATTAAACTGCTGTTAAACAAGTGGTTAAATTAAATCAACGGCAGAGTTTTTGATATTCTTAACAAGAGAAAATTGCGTTTAACATTAAAGAAACAGATCGGGATAATTTGGTTTAGGGTAAGTTTAAAAAGCGCTTCCGAACAACAGCGGGCCTGGCTGGCTAAGAAGCCAGGTAACGGGGAGCAGGGCATGGCTGGCGGAACAGTTGTATCAGGACAGACCCAGAACAATGGGTAAGGGGTGATGACTCTGGAAGAGAAAAAATAAGACCAGTCCGGAAGGCACTATGTCAGCGCAAAGCGCATTTGGCTGTTATTTGATGTTGTTCAGCCAGTACCCTTTTATCCTTACAGTCCCGGCCAGGACAGACATATCGCCTGTTTTAGCTATATAAAAATAACATTCTGGCATTATCGTGGCAGTATGAAAAATAAGAGACCGATACTACTCCAGAAAAGGATGCAGAAAATCACTATTAATCGCCAGGTACGGCTGCGCACTTCATTTCTGTATTGGCATTTCATGTTTTCACTCCGTTATTTCCGGGTGAACGGCTTGCTGGCTACGCTACAGGCAGTAACCCATTCAGACAGATATTAGTTATTTTGCTGATTAAATTTAACTCCGGGCTATTAAACCAACGATAAACAAAGATAGAGGGTGCAAGCTACACTCTGTTTACATTGCTACGCTTTGGCGTCCTTTATCTTTTTCGCCATCTCAGTAGTGCCTTAAAAAGATTTTGCATAAACGCTCTTTTCTGGCGTATGCCCTGCGATTTTATCTGGCATGGGAGCGCTTCAGGCTGCCTGCCGCCATATCCATCTGCTGAACTTGTCAGCTCAGTTTGACTCCGCTCACACCTTGTAAGCCCCTAAATAACCGGTGAATTTTTCTGTGCCGTTTATATCAACCATCACTAAACAGAGTTTTTTTATCTGATCATCATGGTGACCATAGTTACAGGTTTGCTGTCATTTTGTTAGTGACAGAGAAATATCACACTGCCTTCAATTTTTGAAATAAGCATTATATCTCAATGACTTACAATGAGAAAAGGTAAGCGTGAAAATCCATTTTCACATAAATGTTATTTCTGAAAACTTTTAGCGGGTAAAATTCGGCCATCGGGTTACTCTTTTCACACTTGATCTTATTGGTGCTAATAACTATAAAGTCGCGACAACGACGATTTATTATATCCAGCCAGCTGATCTGGCGTCGGCTTATTGAAAGTCTACTGATTTTTTAATTTCTACAGAGAGATTCGGTTTGAAACCAGAGGTTGTCTGTCATGGCTCAGATAATTTTCAAAATCAGGCCATATGCCTTGTTTTAGAGTCTGGAAGTCATCACTCCAGCAGGGGAACATCATTAATGGTTTACGCGATGGCTTCTGAACAACGAAGCAGAAGCGGTAAATACCGACATCTGCGGAGACGATGCCGTACCCGTTAAAGATGTTCAGCCCTTACCGAAGTCATAAATTCACAGAGTTGATAAAATCTTTCAGCATGTAAATTTCACTAATAAATTTGAGAGAAGATCATGAACAAACACCACTACCTGAGTGAGTTAAGACACTGTCCTTCCAAAGATATACTCGATATTGTCTCCAGCTATATGCGTAAAAAAATTCCTTCGCGCGACATCTGCTCTTTTGAAGGTGCCTGCGATCACCGCAAGGCGGAGCTGTTAATGAATAAAACTTATAACGACATTCCAGCAGAAGTATGGCGGCAGATTAATTAAAAAGCTTCTGACCTTTAATTTGCTATTGAAACCTCATCCAGGCATTCACTTTCCGTTGCCGATCTAAGAGAGCATCACTCTGCCTGACGTGATGCTCTTTTTTGTTCAGAAGTGATAAGAGATACCCATTACTCCGCTATAGTCCGTTTTAAAGGTGCCACCAAAACTGCGCTCAACACCGGCGCTTAACAAAACATTTTGGGTTACCGCCCTTTCAACGCCCACCTTTGCGCGATAGCGATTATCGGACCAGGCCTGATACTCACGGTTTGACTGGCGATCTGAAAGCGTCGTCTTTGAACCGTTTTTGCCTGGAGAGTACTGCCAGGCAATGCTGGCCGTCAGATTGACATTTTTCAGCTCTTCGCCAATTCCGCGTTTTTGCACCATTATTCCGCCGGTTCCGTAGTATGGATTAGCTGAACTGAGAGCGACTTCGGCGTCCTGACCTTTCAGGGAGTAACCGGAAAGCACACCAGCGCTGACCCCGATAAAAGGTGAGATCAGCAGTGTGTCATCCGCTAAGCTGAACTGGTAACCACTTCGCAGGCTTCCGGCTAACAGGGTGCTGGAGCGCTTTTTACCGTTAATATCCAGTACAGGATCCAGCGTTATTTCCTGATTCAGGTACATAAAGCGGCTGGCGGCATCAACAAACCATCCTCTCTCCGACTGCCACGAGTAATACGCGCCGACGGTAGCCAGACGGTGGTTTTCCTTGCCTTTACCTTTGATTTCGCCCTGTGTATAGCTGGCGCTGAAACCCAGAGTTTGCGCCTTATTCAGCTTATCCCAGCCCACATTCAGCATCTGCTCACTGGCCTTCAGGCCGAGCCACCCCCCTTTTCTTTGCTCCAGCGTCGCCCATGCTCCGCTGTTTTCCGGCGCAGCGCGCAGCCTGTCGGTTCGGTTATAGAGCTGGCTGATGGCTTCGCTAAAGATGTACTGGCGCGAGGCCATCATCGCACGCGTATCCTGAATCAGCGGCTGGTTATCATAAATCGTAAACCACTCATCCGGATTGAACACCGGCTGATTAACCCCCTCATCGGGCTGAGCTTCAGCTTCGGGTTTCTCTTCACTCCCCTCACCCGCAGCCGGAGTGTCAGCACCATTGTCTGGCGTGACGTTCTCCTGCGCTGGCGTATCAGCACCCGCTTCAGGTGTGGTGTTTTCCTGCGCTGGCGTATCGGCCCCCGTTTCTGGCGTGGTGTCCTCCTGCGCTGGCGTATCAGCACCCGCCTCTGGCGTGGTGTCGCCCTGCGCTGGCGTATCAGCACCCGTTTCTGGCGTGGTGTCGCCCTGCGCTGGCGTATCAGTACCCGTTTCCGGCACTGCTGGCTCTAACGGCGTTTCGGGCTGTGTCTGATTATGTTCAAGCACCCATAAAACGCGATCGTTCTGATCTTTTACCTGGTAGTTCGGGGTGTAAATAGTGAAACCGCTGTTACCGCTGGCGAAGGAAAAATAATCATGCGCAGTGCCTGCTGGCGCATCGATCATCACTATATCCTGTTGCAGCGAGACCTCTTCCCCGGCCTCCACCAGCAGATTCACATCCAGCAGGTTATTGCCGCCGCTGGCTGAGGTTTGAATAGTGAGTTTGTCATTTTCCAGCGTGGCAGGTTTCACCCCTGATACCAGCCTGAGGCCGGAAGCCTCCAGCGAATCGACCTCGAGATTTTTTGCACGCCAGCTTCCCGCGGGCACCATAGAAATCTTCGCCCCCTTCTGCGCATACAGCGTGCTGACATGACTGTTGTCCGTCATAACCCAGTTAGCATTTGCATCCAGTGTCATGCGTGTGTTGCCGGATGATGTTACAGCGCCCTGATAATTCACTTTACCGAGATAGAGCGAAGCATCATTCGCTAACTGCACATCGCCTGTCACTTCACTGGCTGGCAGCAGCGCCAGGGCAGTGGCGTCACGCACCGGCTGGCTACAGGAGGATGCGTCCTGATAGATAGCGGCATAGCAGCGCCAGCTCTTTTCATCCTCTGTTTCACTATTGTTATAGCCAAAAGCGAGACGCGCAGACTCATCCGCCACAAAACGAGCCTGGACTCCGGCATAGTCGCCAACCTGTAATGCCGCCTTTTTACCCACGTTGATTTCGCTGGCTTTAAACAGCGATGTCGACCAGTCATCCCCGATGACGGTGCCGCCCGCGTGTGCAACAGGCTGGCCTGAGAGTATCGCCGTGCCATTTTCGACGGTGAGCGTGCCATTCAGATTCATGCCGCCAGTCAGCGCCATTATTGCCGTCGCGTTCTCAGGTTTTAGCGTGACGTCCATGCCGCCATTCACCGCACTCTGATCCGTCTCGCCAAAAAAGCCGCGGAAAACCTGTTGGTTTAGCTGCGTTAAGCGGTAATTAACCGCCGCATCAACGTTTGTTCCCAGATAGGTCCAGGTTGGGGTTGAACTCTTATCTGACGGAAAATACCAGTAAGAAGAGGTGTTTAGCTGGAAATACTCGGTCTCTTTGGTATAGGGATTGTTGTAGACATAAATTGAACCCGGTGTCCCCTTCGGATTACTGCCGGAGAAGGTATTAAAAGCGACATCTGCGGAGGTATAACCCGTGATGTTGAGCGTAGCGTTCTGGTCAGCGCGGTGGTTAACCAGCACTGCACCGCTGTCGGTATGGTTAATTTTTTTAGCGGTCAGCGCATTACCGTTTAAATCGAGCTTACCGCCGCGATAGCCAAAATAGATGTCGCTGGCCGCCACCTGATCACCATCCTGAAGCACCACGGTAGGACGGCCGCTGACCAGCGTTACCGATGAGAAAGCCCGCTTGTTCCCTGCGCTATCCGCCTGCTGATCAAGGATAACGGTGCCCTCTCCCACGTTAAGACTGCCTTCGTTAACACCTGCGGCATTGATATGCAGCGTTCCGGCGCCGATTTTATGCAGCGCATCATTCGCCAAACCATTAACCTGCCACAGCACCTCTTTGCCGGCATCCACCTCCACGCCTCCGCCAACCCAGGTGGCGTTTATTCCCTCTGCTGAACTTACGGTGTAATTATTAGAAAAGCGGAGTTTTCCGGCCCCCATGTTGATAGGGTCGTTAAGCTTGATCGACCCGCCTGCTCCGTTGAAGCGCAAATCTTTGGTGGCATCCAGCTCTGCATTGCTGGCTGTTGCCGGTGCAGCGCTTGCATAAGCTTTATCAAGCCCCGCCCATGACCAGAGGGTTCCCTGCTGCGTTATCGCTTTATCGCTCCAGTAAAGCGTGCCGTTTGCGGCGCTATCCACGACATCTGGCGAGCGGTTAGCTTCAGAGATATTCTGGATATAGCCATCAGGGATGTACTCCCATATGCTGGTTGTGCCATAGCCGGTGCCATCATCCACATATGCGCCATGCAGGACGCCAGCAATCTTCCATGCTTTATCCCGCTCGTCATACACCATCATCGGGCTGCCGCTGTCACCGGCCATGGTGCCGATAGAGAGCGGAGAGGTCAGCGGATTATCAGGGCCGTAGTTGGTCGCCTGTAGCGAGCCGGAGGTAAAGGCAACCGTACCGGCATTCACGGTCCCCCCGCTCACCCAGTTATAGGCGTCGCTCAGTATAATGCGTTCCGTTTGCGCTTCACTGAGCTGGCTTTGCGTGCCGCCGCCAAGACGGGTAAACCAGCTATACCGCGAGGTATCGCCTTTGATAATTTCTGATTTTTCCACTGTGCCGATGGGGGCGGCATCGGTAACCACTTTATTCAGGCGTGGCAAATGAAAATCGACATCAGATAAAAGCGATTCGTTGCGGTTAATCAACTTGTAGGTCGCACCATATTGCGCACCGTTGCCAAAGCCGACCGTATTATAACCGGTGTTATGGCGAGCGCTGGCGACATAGGAGGGCGCAACCAGGGTACTGTAACCATAATTCGCTACCATGCCGAAATCTGGCATGGTGAAATCCAGAGAGCCAGACAGTGAACCCTCTTTTGTATATACCGCTATGTTTTTTGCTCCAACAGAATACTTCCCCAGATTTTCTGCAAAATCACGATATTCCTGAACATCAATATCATGACGCATAATACCAGCATAGGATTTGGTACAGATAAAAACAGTGCAGCAAAAAGCCGCGCCGCCTAAATGTTTCAATGGACTATCCTCATAAGTTTATCATTTATTAAAATAACAACGGACAATTAAGAGGAGAATACCATTACAGGCGCAATTTACAGAAACTCACCTTTATTAAGTTTGTTGATCATAATCAAAAAACGCCATCAATTCACCGACAAACAACCAGTAACCGACTGTTATTTCTGGTTATTTAAAACCACTCCCAAAAGAGAATGAATATTATAAATATGTTAATTAGCCATTATTGCCAAAATAGCATAATGTCTGTTTCGCGAAATTTTGCGTAAATAAACAATATTTAAAACCACAGCCAGACACAATAAAAACGCCTTGCGTCAATTTATGTATTATAAAGTAAACTTCAGGCTGAAATGATTATAAAGCAACACTCTTTTTTATATTTCCTGACAAACAGATTAGAAGGAGGAAAATAATTAATTCTCCGCTGGGAGAGTGCGATCGCTAACCCGGACGGTGCCTGAACACTCTTTTACTGACAGGTTCGTTGCACATAATGGAAAGCGCGCTGATGCCTGATCGACGCTCAGAGGCTGTTTACGGAGATGCCTGCCCCGTCGCATTACTGCCCGCTTCCAGTCGCTATTCCTCCCTTTGCGCGTTGCAGGAGAGGTGTTTAACAAAAAAATGCGGGGCTGTGGTTCTCCCCGCGATGAGCTTGTTGAGAAGTGAAACGGATGTTGCTTCTGGTTGGACAGGCTGAAGATGGCGGGATCGGCGTCAGAGAGAAGTGGAATTTACATGGCATGATCCCGATGATAAAGCGCCCATTGCTCAATTAACTCTCCTGAAGGAAGAGTGCAATAGCCCACTACGCCTGCCTCTGTTTTAATCTGCGAAGGCTTGCCGCCCACATGCAGACACCAGGCTGTAGCGGGATTATGCATATTTAAAACTTTTGCTGCCGATGGGTGCTGTGCGCAGGCGGAGAGTTGCAGTCCCGTCAGCAGCAGCATGGCAGTAGTTTTCTTCATTCTCATCAGTAACACTCCTGAGTTTGTTTTGTTTCAGCACGGCTTAAGTGCTTTGGCCCGGCGCAGATATCGGCCTGCCAGCCTCACTCCCATCCTGACATTCTCCCTTCATGACCCTGGTGCCACGCGCTGGCGTTTATCAATAACCGGCCGATGGTTACACGAAGGGAGAAGAGCGCCTTACTTTATAGCGAAATGAATTAACCTCTCCTCAACGATCCCTCTGTTTTTATCCTTTATTGTTCACAGCGGAGGGGATCAGCCTAAATAAACATTATCAAAAAAGAATGCATGTTAATAAAATTAACAGCAATTCCTCGTTTGCAATAACCGCATTCTCTTAATTTTTAATGAAAATTACCTTTGCCTGACGCTTTTTCTTCTCAATGGAGAAATAGACAAAACATTTGCACCATCTTTACATAATTGAACACCCCCCTGCATAATCCTGTTACTTTCCAGGCCTGAGATAATCACTGGAAATAATAGAAATTTACTGGCTTGTATTTGCCAGAGTAGCCGATGCGCTGCATTTAATAGCCGTTACTATTCATAATGTCTATTCGGACAGCTTTGGCTCATCACTAAAATCTTACGGAAGAGTTACTGGTATGAACAATAAATTTGAGTTGAGTAGAATTGCAAAAGCGTTATTACTTGCCGGCGGCATGGGCGTTGTGCCGGGAATGGTCTGTGCTGCTATGGTAGGCAGTCAGTCAGGCAGCGAGATTATATTAGGGGATGTGACGACGCTGATTGCCGATACTTCAACTGGCGATGGCCTCTACGGCATTATTGTTCCGGAAGGGCCAGCAGGTACGGTCGCAGCGGGTAGCGGTACAACGGTAAGCGTTAAAGATACCGGCAATTATGCCAAAGGCATTTTGTTAAGGGCGGATAATAGTCGTTTTACCGCAGATAAATTAATTCTCAACGTTTCCGGTAACACAGCGACTGGCCTTGAGTTAAGCGGCCATAAAGTCAGCGCCAATTTAGGATTAGACTCGTCAGTTAATATCGTTGCCCCCGGCATGTCTGAAGGGGTAGCGATCCGTAACGCCTCCACGCTGCTGGCCGATACGCTGCAAATCACGACTCAGGGTGATAACGGCACGGCGCTGCATATAGACGGCTATGGCAGCAATGCCGATATCGGCGATGACAGTAGTGTACAGACGAGTGGCACCAACAGTCACGGAATACAGATTGATACATTGACTGGCGATGCGGCTGACGGTGCTGCCAACCTGAAGGCTAATGCGTTAACCATTAATACCCTCGGCAGCGGCTCGCAGGGTATCAATATTCAGGCCAACAGTACGGTCGATCTGGGCAGTAATTCCACCATTATTACCAGCGGCGACACCTCAGATGGCATCCAGAGTCTGGGCGATTTAACCGCCGACCATCTGACTATCAGCACTTCAGGAGCCAACTCCGCTGGCCTGTCAGTCAGTGAGAATGGCGTGGCGAATATCGGCCCTGGTAGCGTGATCTCCTCCGTGCAGACCGGCGGTATTGTGGCGATGGGTGAGAGTGCGACCGTTAATTTTTTCGGCAGCGCAGAGGAGCGCAACAGGGTACAGTCAGCCCAGGGTTATGGGGTATCGGCGCAGTCAACTGGTGCGGTAATAAACTTACAAAACAGTGATATCGCCATAACTAATGGGGTCGCTACAAACATGGGGCTTTGGGCCAGTGACGGGGGGGTAATCAACGGCGACGCGCTGACCATTACCGGCTCCGGCAGTTCTGTCGGCGTTTATGCCGGGACCGACAGCCAGGTCAATCTGACCGGCGATCTGACTATAGATATGGGCTCTCCGGCTGGCATAGCGATGGCTACCCAACACGATGAGGGCTTTGCGCCCAGCGTCATCAGTGCCGACGGGAAAATGGATATCACCGGCAGCATAGAATCTCTGGGCGGCTTAATCGATCTTAGCCTGGCTGCCGGATCAATCTGGTCCGGTAGCGCCGTCAGCGATAATGTCAACGGCGGCCATTTAAACGTTAACCTCACCGATAGCACCTGGAATGTTGCGCAAACCTCCAACGTCGATGACCTGCAAATGAGCAACTCGCTGGTAGATCTCTCTGCGGCGACCGACAACGACACCTATTCCACGTTGACCATCGCCAGGCTTAGCGGCAGCGGGGACTTTTCATTACGTACCGATCTGGTGGGCGATGGCGTCAACAACACTGGCGATAAAGTGGTGGTGACAGAGAGCAGCGCCGGTGATTATGGTCTGACTATTCAGAACCGCGGCAGTGCGGTCACCACGGGCGACGAAGTGCTGACCCTGGTCGAAACACCCGATGGTACTGCGACGTTCAGGGGTAATTCAGACGTTGAACTGGGCGGTTATGTTTATACCGTTAATAAACAGGGCACCAACTGGGTGCTCTCATCGCCGAAACCCGCAGAGGTTCCGGCTCCGGAGAATACGCCAGCAGCGCCTGGGGATAATGCCGGAGCTGCACCTGCTTCGCCAGCTGATAATAGTGCCGCCACGCCGACAGATAATACCGGCTTCACGCCAGCTGATAGTAGTGGCGCTGTTCTCCCTGCCGCACCAGCTAACGGCTCAACCACCCCACCTACAGAGCCGGACGGCGGCAGGGTGATCACCAGCACGGCTAATGCGGGCGCTAATTTCCTTAATATCGGCTATCTGATGAACTATGCCGAAACCCAGACGCTGTTGCAGCGTATGGGCGATGTTCGTCAGGGTAAAACCGATGGAAATGTCTGGCTGCGCGGTATGGATGGCCGGTTCAGCGGCTTTGCCAGCGGCAAAATGAGTAATTTCAGCATGAACTACACCGGCTATCAGTTCGGGGTTGATAAACGCCTGTCTGAAGAATTGCCGGTTTATCTGGGTCTGTTTATGGGCGTGACGGAAGGATCGCCCCACTATAAAAATGGTGACGGCGATACGAAATCTGAGAGTTTCGGTCTCTACAGCACCTGGTTGAATGATGCCGGTTACTATCTGGATGGTGTGGTGAAAATCAACCGTCTGCGCAATCAGTTCAATGTTACTGATACCCAGAATAACCGCGTGACCGGCAACGGCGTTTCATCCGGCGTCAGCGCGTCACTGGAAGCGGGCAAAAAATTCAGCTTCTCTGACAATGCGGCGGGGTTTTATCTGGAACCTCAGTTACAACTCACCGCAGGTCATCAGGATGGCACTTCGTTGCGCGCCTCTAACGGCCTGAATATCGACCTCTCCAGTTACAAATCTCTGCTGGGCCGCGCCAGCGTGCTGGCAGGTTATGAGATTAACCAGAGCGATTACAAACTCAACACCTATATCAAAACCGGCGTAATGCGTGAATACAGCGGCGATGCCAAATACGCGTTGAATGGCTCTCAGGAGCGGCACTCCTTCCAGGGTAACGGCTGGAATAACGGCATCGGCGTCAGCGCGCGGATGAGTAATCATACCCTCTTCCTGGAAGCGGATATGGTGGACGGCGAACGCTTCAATCAGCGTCAGGTTAATGCAGGCTATCGTTTTAGCTTCTGATTTTATGGCAAAAACAGGAATTGTTTCTCTTAACAAAAGGAGTAGTTAATGAAAAAAACCTTATGGATTATGCTGGCCTTGCTCTGCTCGTCATCGGCTTATGCCCGTCAGGAAGTTACCGTAGCGGAGGCAAAAGAAATGCATGACGATCGTCACGTGTCGATTACCGGCACTGTCAGCAGTCGGGCAGATGATGATAACTACTGGTTGCAGGACTCTACCGGGCGCATTCGCATTGACGTTGACGATGATGATGACGATGACGACTATCTGGTGGGCAAAAAGGTGCGGATCAGCGGCGAAATCGACCATAACAACGGCCGGACTGAAATTGACGTCGATCGTGTCTATATTCTGAAGTAACCCAGCCCTTTACCATAAAGCCAGCGCTGTCTGGCTTATTTCCGGCCTCTGAAACGGGCATAAAAAAGCACGCTTAAAGCGTGCTTTTTCTTTCCGGCCACAGTTACTTTTCGCGGAACGCTTCCTGTACACGCAGCAAGGGCCGTAGCAGATACTGTAGTAAACTCTTCTCGCCGGTACGGATATCGACCGTGGCGGTCATCCCTGGGATCACCCGTAATTCCTGACTGCCGCTTTTGGTGAGCGTATTGTTTTCCGTCAGCACCATTACGCGATAGTAGGTGTCATCTGCGCCGGGCCGCCTTGCGGTTTTGCTCTCCTCATCTTTCAGGGCGCCGGGGCTGATACTCTGTACATGCCCTTTCAGTCCGCCATAAATGGAGTAGTCATAGGCGGAAATTTTCACCACGGCTTCCTGGCCTGGAGCCAGAAAAGCGACATCTGAGGGGCGAATATGGGTCTCAACCAGCAACTGATCGTCCAGCGGCGTCACTTCCATAATGGCCGCGCCAGGCTGAATCACCCCGCCAAGCGTGTTGATCTTGATGCTGTTAACGATCCCGCGTACTGGCGTGCGTACCTCGGTGCGTTCCAGGGTGTCATGACGGCCCAGCGCGGTCTCCTGGAGGCTGGTCATTTCGACATCGACCTTTGAAAGCTCATCGTTGGCTTCATTACGGTAGCGGTTTTGTCGCTCCGTAATCTGTAATTCCGCATCGTTGGCCTGCCGCTCAAGCTTCAGCACCTCGGTTTTGGAGAGCAACGATTTGGCTGAGAGTTCGCGCGCCATCGTCAGCTCTTTTTGTAGCAGAGCTTTTGACTTCAGATAGCCTGCAATAGATTCATCCAGCGCGCGTTTACGCAGCTTCCAGGCGTCAGTTTCACGCGCCACTAATTCCGGCGCCTCCATAACCTCAGGTGGGAAGACCAGCTTGCTGCCGGTCGCCTCAGCTTCCAGACGCGCAGCCTGGGCCTTAAGCGCCAGCAGGCGATTAGCGCTTTCACGAAACGAAGCTTCGGCCCGTGTCGGATCTATTTTCGCTACCACTTGCCCCTTATCAACGGTATCGCCTTCATGCACCATCAGCTCCTGTAGAATACCGCCCTCCAGACTTTGCAGAACCTGCTCCCGGGAGCTGGGCACGATCTTCGCCGAACCGGTGGTCACCTCTTCAATATTGAAATTGGCTGCCCAGAGCACGACCAGCACCATCAGCGCCACGCCGCCCCAGGCGATATAGAGCCAGCCTTCCCAGCGATCCTGACGCGCCGCAAGCACCATTTCGCTGGCGGTGTATTCCGTCACGCGTTGCTCTTTACGTTTATTGCCTTTCGATAAATTGCTCATGCTGTCACCTCGCCAGAGTGGCGCGGAGCCTCTGCACTGATCTCGACGCCAGCAGGTTTGGCTGCGGCGCGCAGCACTGAGGCAGCCGGGATCTTCCCGCTATTTAACAGGCTGATAATCTCTTCTCGCGGACCATCCGCGACCTTGACGCCCTCATCCATCACAATGACCCGATCGACATACTTCAGAACCGCCGGGCGATGCGTCACAATAATCACGGTCCGGCCTTCCATCGCCGGGATGATCGCATTCAGGATCATGCGTTCCGACCCCATATCCATCCCAGAGGTAGGCTCGTCCAGCAGCAGCACATCCGGGCGCGACAGGATGGCACGAGCCAGCGCTATCGCCTGCTTCTGGCCGCCGGAGAAGTTTTCTCCGCGTTCGCTGACCGGCATACCGAAGCCCATTGGATGCGCCGCGATAATCTCGCTGACGCCGGTCATTTTCGCCGCCGCTATCAGCTCCTCATCGCTGGCGTAGGGGGCGCCCATGACCAGGTTGTCGCGCAGGGAACCGAACATAAAGCGCGGCTCCTGATTCACCAGCGCGATACGACTGCGCAACTCCACTGGCTCCACCTGACCGATATCCACGCCGGCGACAGTGATGGTACCTGCGGTGGGCGGATAGAGGCCTACCAGCAGACGCAGCAGGGAGGATTTCCCGCTGCCCATTTTGCCGAGAATAGCGACACGTTCCCCCTGGCGGAAACGGAGATCCAGCTGCTCAACCACCGCAGGCAGATCGTCTTTGTAACGCAGGGTTACTCCTTCACAAACGATCTCGGTCTGGCTGCCCTGCGGGAGCTGCACATAGACTTTCTCTTTTTCACGTTCGGTCGGGGCCTGCATTACTTTATTGAGAATTTCCAGCGAGGTTTTCGCCTGCTGAATGCGCAGTCCTAACGCTGCCAGTGTCGCAATCGGCATAATGGCGCGCCCCATCAGCGTCATGGTGGCGATAATGCCCCCCATGGAGATGTCGCCATCCCCCACCAGATAAGCGCCCCAGACCAGCAAAATGACGGTGCCGAACTGCTGGGTCGTCTGAATTACGCTGGAACCCATGGTGGCGAGAAAGCGTGATTTCATGTTCACTGAGGAGAGTTTAACGCTGGCGACATCGTGTTTGGACGCCACCAGATTTTCAGCGCGCAGCACTTTGATGGTTTCGAGATTATCCAGCGATTCGATCACCAGGCCATAGCGGTTGCTGCCGATTTTCATCGATTCTTCGGCATGACGCTTCAACGGGATCTGCATCAGCAGCACCATGGTCACGATAATCACCAATATCAGGATCACGCACCAGACCAGCGGCCCGGCCACCAGATGGATAACCACCAGAAAAAGTAAAACAAAGGGTAAGTCTGCGACGGTGGTAAGCGCCGCCGAGGTGGTCAGTTCACGAACGCTGTCGAAACTTTGCATAACGTTGCCGAAAGCACCGCTGGACTGCGCGCGGTTGGTCATTTTGCCTTTCAGCACATGGCGAAACAGCTGCGCGCCCAGCACCAGATCAATCTTTTTCCCGGCGCGATCGGTGATCCATGCGCGGCCCAGCCGGGCAGCCAGTTCAAACAGCAACGCCAGACTTACGCCGATAGCCATGGTCCAGAGCGTGACGTAGGTTTGATTGGGCAGTACCCGGTTATAGACCGTCATGGTAAACACTGACATCGCCAGCACCAACAGGTTGATCACTACCGACAGCGCGGCGGCTTCATAGATGTAGCGTTTAAAGCTCCATAAGGTATGCCAGAACCAGTGCCCTTCCCCAACGCGCACAATGTCATCGGCACGATGGTCGAGGTAAGATTTTGGCCGTAGCAGCAACAGCTCGCCGCTATAATGCTGGGCAAGACGCGAAAAATCGACCTCAACCGGCTGACTGCCCAATGCGGGATCGATAATGGCGCAGCGCTTTTCACTGCACTGCGTTAATACGCAGTATCCGGTTTCCAGCCGCATAATGGCTGGCAGCACAAAGCTTTTCACATCAATCAGGTCAATCTGCTGCCAGGCTGCGCTGATGCCGCGGCTCTGGAGCGCGCGCAGCGCCCACTGGTTTTGCGCCGCAATATCTTCATGCGGAGGAAAAGCGGGCATATCCGCGCGTAAGGCGTTCAGGGTCAGGCGAACATCAAACAGCCGCAGTGCGCTTTGCAGCGCGACCAGCAGGGTCTCCTGTATTTCTGGCGGCGGCACTGGGATAGCGCTTTTTTCAACATCTGCTACAGAGCCAGCAGGCTCAAAATGAATATCAGTCACGGTATTGCTCCTCTGGACGGCTTATACGTCCTGGCCCGGCGGTAAAAAGATCCCTGCCGCCAGGCATGCTGTTCGGTTTTTTTCGGGCAGAATTAGCGCACGGCCTGAATGGTGTTGGCAGGAAGCGAATTAACCTTCTGCGCCAGCTCACTGGTTTTCCCCAGCGCAGCGACAATCTGCCACTGGGCTGCCAGGTATTGCATTTGCTGCTCCTGATAGCTTGCCAGGCTGGTGTAGTAATCTGTGGCGAAAGAGATCAAATCGGTTAACGGACGCTGACCGGCGAAGAACTGGACTTCTCCCGCTTTCCAGGTTTTCAGCGCAGTTTCCGACTGTCTCTGTAGGGCGTTAATCTGCCGCTCGCGCAGCGGTAATGAGACCCAAAGCTGATCCAGTTGCTGTTTTAAGGTACGGAGCGTGGCGTCCTGCTCCGCCTCGGCGGCGATCAGTCGTTGCGTTTCAGCTCTGGCGTTCGCTCTGCCAGCGCCGCCGTCCCACAGGTTAATGTCGCTGTTTACCTGTAACGTAACGGCTTTAAACGGCTCCATCTCACCGTTGCGCTTCGGGCTGTCCAGGCTTAACTGCACGCTCCATTTCGGCCTGTTCCACTTTGAGGCGAGTTCCACTGCGGCTTTCGCCTCTTCTTTACGTTGCCGTGAAACTGCCCAGCTGGGATTTTCCTTTAACACCTGCTGTGCCTGCGCCAGCGAGGCGGGCAACAGACCCGCTTTTTTCAGATCGGGCAGATCGCGTGTCAGGACGATCTCATTATTGAGGAGTGCGCTGAGCTGTTGCTGCGCCTGCTGGTAGGTGGTGTAGCTCATTTCGCGGCTGGCGATCACCGCATTAAGACGAGTCGCGACCTGGTTGATTTCCGAGGCGCGGCCGCTGTCGATAGTAGCGATGGTCTGAACCCGATTTAACAGGTCTTGCAGCGCGGCGATCTCTTTATCCAGCACGCCAACTACTTTGGCGTTAGTCGCAGCCGAGGTGAACAGTGAAAGCACCTGCTGATTAAGGTTTTCGCGCGTGACATTAATTTGCGCTTGCTGCATTGAATAAGCAGCCTGTTTACCGGCGACGCTGGCATCGGTGCGCCCATGGTCGTAAAGTAATTTACTGACAGAAACATGAGGCGATAGCGGATTATTTTCATAACCTGGCTGCCCGGAATAGCCTGCCGCGCTGATACCGGTACTGACCTGAAAGCCGTTCGCTGCTTTCGCCTGTTCGATATCATAATATGCACCGGCACTGGTCGATAATGCCGACCGTACCGAAGGATGATCCGCGGTCATGCGTATCATTTCAATAAAGTCCGTTGCGTGGGCATTTAATACAGGATTCAAAAATAGCAATGCCACTATTATCCGGCGCAACGGGTATTTTGATTCTGGTGAAAAAAAAGTCTTCTTCATAATTAACTCAAAAATAAAAAGTGAAGTGGACTGGCTATTTATCCTGTCGCCTTAACGATCCTGCGACGGGGTTGTTGTAACCGCCCAAAGTGTCATTTGGCAACGTTAATGCTGCAAAATGGCATATATAGATTTTTAATCCTTAATGAATGGATTTATTCATCACTTTCATCTGTGGAGACGGGGCCGCCGCCAGCGTCAGAAAGCTGGTGAAAGCGGATGCAGAAAGGCAGCCTCTGCTTTCAAGCTAAAAAAGGGGGCGGTAGCCGAAGCCACCGCCTGGGAGGTTAGATAACGTTTAAGCCATGCTGGATTAACAGCTTGACGGTAGTGTCATCATTATTGGTGTAAACATCATAATTAACACCATTTTCGGTTTGCGATGTTGAGACCGTCCATTCCTCTTTATTTATATTAACGGTGTCATTTGCGCCATTACTGTCAGAGCCAGCCACATCACCGGTAATATGTAATGTATTCGCTTCATCACCATTATCTTTAGTGATTTCGAGTACATCACTGGCGCTGATAAACAGAGTTTGCGCCGTGTTATTACCCATATGAATAGCTTCTATACCACTAATTTTGCCCGATACCGTGCCGAGTTCTAAATCGTTATGAGAATTCCAGACCAGCATATCGTGACCTTCTCCGCCTTCAACGCTGCTGAAGTTAGTGCTGTTGATCACAATAGTGTCATCGCCTTCCTTCGCATCAACGGAGTGGGCGCCACGTGCATCCAGTAAATCATTGCCAGCGGTGCCATTGAGATCGTACTGCGCAGGTTGATACTCAATATGCGTTGCCCCGCGATCCGGTGTCAGTCCCAGCGTCTCATTCAGGTCGACTAAGCGACCTTTGATAGCCGAACCGTCGCCGTCGCCCACACCCTGATCGGTCCAGGTAACGTAGAGCTGTCCGCCGGTCAGGAAGGTGGCGTCCACCTCCACCTGCTCGCCGTAGGTCAGCTGGTTGATCTGCATCTGCTGACCCACCTTGTTACCCGCCGCGTCAAAGTACTGCGCGTAGATACCGCTGGTGCCTGCGCCTGGCGCCGTGTCGGTTGAAGAGAGGAACACCGCCACAAAGCTGCCGTCTGCCTGACTTACCACCCTCGCCATATGCTGATCGCTGGCGGTGGCCGTGTTGATCAGGAACTCGCTGGTCAGCGCGGTGCCGTCCGCCGCATAGATGCGGCCCCAGACGCCGAAGCCGCTCTGGTCAGGCCCGCTGTTATCGTTCGAGTCCCAGGTCACCACGTAGTTGCCGTTATCCAGCGCGCTGACCGCCGGTGACGCCTGATTGTTAGCCAGGGTCTCGTTAACGACAAAGCTGCTCACCACCGCATGGCTCGACGGATCGTAAACCGATACGCCCACGTCATAGCCGGTCGCTTTTATCGTATAGGTAACCGCTACCTGGCCATTTTCCAGCACCGCCACCGACGGTAACGGCTCCCATTCAGGAATGAGGGCGTTAGCGTTCAGGCTGGTGGACGCCAGCACCATTTCCGACGTAACCGGCGTGCCGCTGGCATCGTACTGACGACCGTAGACCGTCCAGGTACCGCCCAGGCTCGCTTCCCACACCACCATATAGCCGCCGTCATCCAGGCCGGTAATAGCCGGAACGCGCAGCTTGCTGGCCGCCGTGCTGGAATCGACATTGTACTCGGCGCCACTGGCCACCACGCCGTTGACGTTGCCCGCCCCGTCGTAGCTGTAGCTGAAGCCCTGG